>VXQZ01000041.1 GCA_009838735.1 Chloroflexota bacterium | reverse complement strand
GGGCTGCTTCGATTCATCTGGCTCATGGGGATGCTCGGATGTTGTTGGATGCGGGGCCGGGGTTTATGGAGCGGATGGCGGAGTCGGACCTTGATCCCGACGCCGTTTCCGGCGTGGTCCTCTCTCATCTCCATTTCGACCATGCGATGGGGGTCGTCGAGCTGTTTACGCGGTTGATCTTCCGTCGCGGCGATCCGGTGACTGTCTTTGGACCTCGCGACACCGACACCTACATCGAGGCGGCGCTGGCCTTCGCTCGGGTCAACACGATCAGCAATCGGGCGCTCGAGTGGCTGGACGGGGTCTCGGTCGAGCTGACCAGTCCTGGCGATGAGCGCGAACTGGGTGCGATGCAGGTGCGCACGGTCGAGGTGCCGCATGTGCCGTATCTGGAGTGCCTGGCGCGCCGGTTCGAGGCGGGCGGGCGGACACTGGTGTATTCGGGCGACACGACGTACGCGCCCGACGCGCTGGTCCCGCTGGCTGACGGCGCCGACGTGCTCGTGCACGAGGGGTTCAGCGAGGCGGCCCTGGAGCGGATGGCCGAGTCGATGCCGGAATCAGCAAGAGCAGGCCTGTACGCCGGCATGAAGGCGTCACACTGCGAGGCGCAGAACGCCGGCCGAATCGCGTGCGAGGCGGGAGTGCAGACTCTGGTTCTGACGCATCTGTTGCCCGAGGAGCGCGACGATGATCTGGTCGCTGATGTGCGGAGGGCGTTCGACGGCACGATCGTGATCGCTTCGGACGGTCTGTCCCTGGAGATCTGAGGTCGGCGGTGCACGTACGCGAACTGACGCTGATGGTCGGCACCAACCAGATTGAGGCCATGACCAGCTTTTATGGCGCAACCCTGGGGCTTGAACGGGTCACGAAGTATCGCGACCCGGTGTTCGAGGCGGCCGGCGGGTTCATTCGGCTGCTCGACCACTCAGACATCTCGGGCCCGACGCTGGAGCCGGCGCGGATGCAGATCAACCTGTTCGTGGATGACGTCTCAGGCGAGTTCTCGCGTGTCGTCTCGGCAGATCCGAAGATCCGGATTCATCGCCGGCCGGAGCGCGAATCGTGGGGCGGCGAAGTCGCTACTCTGCTCGATCCGGACGGCAACTTTGTCCAGTTGCTCGAACTGCTGTAGGACCGGCATCTGTCGGGCGCCCTGGACAGCGGGCACGTCGGGGAGGAAGGAGAGCAACGTGGAAGCGATCATCATCGTGGTGGCTGTTGTCGCGGTCATTGCGATCGCCCGCTTCCTGTTCTCCGGCAGCGACAAGGACGCAGAGAGGCGGAGCGAGGGGCCGGTGCAGCGGCACGTGGACGACGACATCATTCCGTTGGTTGGCCTGGGCATCGTCGGCGTCGAGCTGTTTGAGGAGGACTTACCGTTCGGTCCGGACGAAGACCTCACCGAGTTTGCCGATGACTGGGACGAAGAGGACGACCTGTTCAGGTAGGCCGCCAATCTGTCGGTCGACAGACCGGGCACGTTGCAGACGAGTGCAGGGAGCAATCGCATGGCTGGAACGATTTCAGCCAGCGAGACGATTGATCGGCCGGCCGATGAGGTATGGGCCGTCCTTACGGACTGGCCCAACGCGGTCCATTGGATGAACGGGATCGAGTCGATGTCGATTGATGGCGAGACGGTCGAGGGCGCGCGGGTCCACTTCTTCACTCGGGGGCGAGACCGTGAATCGGTGGTTGTGCGCTGCGAGCCTGGACGGTCGGTGACGCTTCGCTCGCAGCAGGGCGGCGTGACGGCTGACTATCGGTACTCGATTGAACAGGCAGCGGAGTCGAGCTGTGTGGTCAGGCTTGAGGCGGAGTGCCAGTTCACCGGATTGCAGTACCTACTGCTGGGGCCGCTGATCAGGTTTGCGATTCGGCGGACGGACGGCGGTCAGATTGCGGCGCTGAAGCGGATGATTGAGGAAGGTGGGTAGATCGCCGATCCCGACTTCCTCTTTTTCTGGGGATTTGTGCGTACACCAGTCTCTGGTTCCCTCTCCCGGCGGGAGAGGGTTAGGGTGAGGGCCCTGCTGCGACCAAGGATTGGTGACCACCAGATAGCCGGTACTCGCCGGACCCTCACCCCGGCCCTCTCCCAGAGGGAGAGGGAGAATACTTCAGCGGATGAAGGCGGGGGCGTCGTCGTTGTCGGCGGCGATGATGGCCATGTCGTCGGCGTTGAGGTCGTCGAGCTCGCCCTTGCGATAGGCGTCGTAGAGGTTGAAGAGCTCCGACTTGTGCGGCCGCTTGCGGCCGATCGGGCACTCTTCCCAGGCCTCGTAGTCTTCGTCGCAGTAGCCGAGCCGGCGCTCGCCGCACTTCGGTTGCAGTTGGCGTCCCAATTCGGGCGCGACTTTAACCACTTCAGCCCGCATCAGCGAGACGACCTTGCGGAACTCCCACTGAGCCCGGGTGCAGAGGCGCAGGTCGGAGATGTGCAGCAGCGAGGCGAAGTTGACGGTGATCTTGAAGTTGGTGTTGGTCGCGTTGGGCAGCAGGAAGCGGGCGTCCTCGGCGGGCACGCCGGCCTCGACCATTTTCTCGTAGAGCGCACCCGCCTGGGCAAAGAGCGCGGTCATATCGTCGCCGAGACCAGCACGCTCGACCGTCTTGGGCACCGTATAGGGGAAGGCGCCTCCCTTGTAGGTGACGTAGCGCTGGCTCTGTTGCTCGAAGCTGATCCCAATGCGGTGGCGCACGAACTGGTGTGAGAAGGCGCGCGAGACGCCAGAGATGCCGAACTCGAAGTGGACCTGCTCCAGCGGCGACATGTGGCCGGTCATCAGGCGTGCTTCGACGAATTCGAGCATTTTTTCCTGGGAGATGCGCTCGTCATCAATGCGATCGAGGACTTGCTGGGGCGTCAAGGCTGAGTAGCAGACGCGATACGCCATGTAGAGGGCGCGAATCGGGTCCTTGGTGTGGTCGATCAGTTTGACGGCGATTGCCACGTCTACTCGTTTTCCGGCTACCCCAGATTTTGGGTGAATATGTCAACTGAATATAGCGGAGGGGGATCCGAGGCGGACATCAGCCCGCTCAGATATATCGAGCCGTGCTCCACGGCTGCCAGCCACTTTTGCGCCAGATGCGTAGGGCGTAGCGGGCGTTGTAGAGCGGTCGCATGGCCAGTACCGGATCTAGGCACTCGCCGATCTCATCTTCGCCGAAGTACTTCCACCAGGCATTGATCTGGAAGAGTCCGTAGCTGCCGCCGGACGGATCGTCCTTGTTGACCGCGCGAGGGTTCCAGCGACTTTCGTGATAGGCGATCGTGAGTGCGTTCTCCAGTTCGTCCCGCGGCCAGCCGGCGGCGCGCAGGATTTCACGGACGCGTGGTTCAGCAATGGTCATCGTTGGAAGTCCGCGTCGGAGTCGGGCGAGCGGTCAGGCGAACGTCGTCTCGACCGAAGAAGAGGCGTCGAAGAAGTCCTGCAGGGTCTGGTTGAAGCGATAGAAGAGGTCGCGGCGGTTGTAGTCCTCGCCCTTGGCCAACTCTTCGGGGCTCTCGAGGTCGATGGTGTTCAGGGTGTGATGCAGATCGGCGTGGCCGTTGGTCTTGATGTTCTCGATCATTTCGCGCCAGCGGTCTTCGGGCATGACGAGGGTGAAATCGAGATCCTCTTCGTCGGCTGAGGTCGAGATGTCGGCGATCTCGGGAATCTCGTAGCCGTCGAAGACCAGCTTGATCGTGGTCTCGCCGACGTTGACACCCATGGCGCAGTCCATCATTCCGAAATCGCGCCAGTGCGGGTCGTCCTGGACGGTGTCGCGTAGCTCTTCAAACCACTCGACTGATGGAAACTGCGGCATGCTTTTCTCCGGTGGATGTCGTTTGTTGGTACGTCGCTGATCTTAGCAACCGCTCGTGAAGCGTCGAGAGATTGCTACTCCGTCCAATCGTCTTCGTCGGATGTGCGAGGGGGACGGAACAGATCGCCGATGGCTACGACGCCCGCGGCGGTGAGTGCCAGCAGGCCGAGTGCCTTGAGGTGTAGCCGGCGAGCTCGTCCCAAATCCTTGAGGTCGGGCGCGGGGCGCTGCCAGCCCACAGAGCGGCCGTTCCAGGATGTACGTCGGTCGAGTGCCACGGACATGGCGGTGACCGGGATTGGAGTTTCGGAGCCGAGGGCTAACTCCTCGAGCTCCGGCGGCTGCAGGTCGGATCGGCCGCGGGCGGCGAGCGTCGCGGCGGCGGCGATGGCGTCGCGGCCACGCCGCACAGAGACGAGGCGGCGGGCGGGATCGAGCATGGCCGTCAGTGGTCCTTCTGTTCCCGGACCGGCCATCGGACCGCCCAGGGACTCAACGGCGGCGTAGGCCACGGCGCCGGACAGATCGAAGGCGGCGTAGGCGGCCCAGGGGCCAACGACGCTCTCGCTGGGGGCGTTGGCGAGCCTGCCGATTTCAGCTTCAATTCGTTCGCTGTCAAGCGCGGCCACAGGCCGGCCATCGGCGTCGACCGGCGCGTTGGCCATTTGCCGTTGGACGGCATCGGACGCTCGTACGCCGCGCCAGAGGTCGAAGGTGAGCGCGAGCACCGCCGCCTGGATCAGAATCGAAAGCAGGCGTCCACTACCGGCGGGCCGGCTGCGCTCGATCAATGCGGTGGCGCGAATGATCACCAACGACGCCGCGAACGGCGCGAAGACTCGCAACCGGGGCGGCAGGGATGCGAGCTGACGACATTGCGTCAGCGCCCAGGCCATCCAGGTCGGTCGGCCGTCGGGCGGCGGGCCCAACAGGTAGTTCACCAGGGCCTGAAGGATCAGGGCCAAGCCAAATACCGAGAGTCGGTCGGCAGAGCGTCGCATTGGTCTTTGAGCATATCCGCCGACCCAAGCGAGACCCCAACTGTGTCGTGGTTCACACTGATTACTGGCGTCGAAGCGGTTATTGGCGGGTTGCCCACCGCGAAGCGAAGAAATAGTTCGGGAGTTCGTGAAAAAGTTGACAAGCGACGTTTGGGCGGCGCATAATGTGCATCGTTTCACAAACCTCCCGGTTGTGCAGTCATTCACAAGGTTGGACTGCACTGCCGGTCGAGTCGGAAAGCGAGAAGGCCAAATGCCTGTCACCCCTCCGTCGAAGTGCCCGCGCTGCTCAGGCATGATGCTTGTCGAGTCAGACGCCCACAGCGTCTATTCGAGCTGCCTGTCGTGCGGGTACGTCTACGAGAGCAGCATCATTTCGGTCTTCGAGCTTGAGCGTGAGCAGGCCGTCGAAGAGGGCCGCCAGCGCCGCCGCCAGCCGTCCCACGGCAAGCTCCGCCTCTAACCCATACCTCCGACCCAACCGGTCTCCCTGTTGAGCCAGCCCCGGGCCTGGCAATTCTCCTCCGCGTTAGCCTGACATCCGTGCGCCTCCGATGCTTTGGCGGTGGCGCCGCGGTTGGAGCTGGGCGCGACGCGTGGAAATTCGCGAGTATCACAAGGCCACCCGCTGCGACCACCGAAGCCGTTTGCGGCGATGCCGCGAACCTCTGCTGGGACAGTGTCAGTATTGCGCCCGCGGCTTCTGCGCCCGGCATGGGCATGTGCGTGATGACGGTCAGGAAGTCTGTGTTGGAGATCGCTGCCAGCGCCTGCAGGCGGATGTCGAACAGCATCTGTTGTTCAAGGCTGCCGCGAGAGTGTTGAACCAGCAAGGACAATGCGGCGAACCGGAGTGCGCGGCAGCTCATGCCTTGCGTTGCGACCGCTGCAGTTGCCGCTACTGCGGCGAACACATCCGCCAAGTGATTATGACCGTTCCGCGGGGCGGAGAGATGCAAACCGAGGCGGTGGCGATGTGCGACCACTGTCGCGCCCGTTTGCCGCTATGGGCTGAGGAATGATCTGAGGATCTCCTCGTCGTGCGGGAACACCGGCGCGGGACGGCGCCGGTCCGGATCGTTAGGTATCCAGGCGGCGGCCAGGGCTTCAGGCCCCGGACGCAAGGAGCCGCCGATCGGCCGGGCGCGGTAGGCGATCACGATTACCTGTTCACCGGTCTTCGACCAGACTCCGAGCAGTTCGTCGATTTGCACCTCGATCCCGGTTTCTTCGCGCACTTCGCGGATGGCGGCGTCCTCGACCCGTTCGCCGGCGTCGACAAAGCCCGATGGCCAACTCCAGCGATACATCGCCGGTTCGTGGTTGCGGCGGACATAGAGCAGCCGACTGTGTTCGTCGGAGACGAGGACCACCGCCGCGACCTTGGGATCGACGTAGTTGACCCAGCCGCAGTCATCGCAACCGCTGGTCTTGACCAGCCTGACGGCGCATTGCGGGCAGAACATTGGAGGAGGCGGCATGTTGTCCCGCCAGAACGGGCTGCGCCGGACCGCGGCTAGAAGACCGGCAGCGAGACCCGTTCGAAATGCTCGTAGAAGCGGCCGTCGGCCGAGCTCCAGCGCTTTTCGACGTTGGCGATGAAATCTTCGCCGCGGTCACCAAACTGCGAGACGTGGTGAGTCAACGCACGGATCTTGGTCTGGATGACGTCCGTGATATCGATGTCGTAGTTGGCCTGCATGCTGCCCCAGATAAAGAGTTCAGCGACCTTGTGACATTCGAGTCCTTCTTCAAGGTGCTCGGGGAAGTTGAGCCGGTCGCGCGCCGTTGGATAAACCGCGTCAATTGTCATTTCACCGGTGCAGCGATGGTCGCGGTGATTGATGAACCCGCGCCACTCCGAGAGCGGGTCGGCCGGGTCGGCCTCCAGCGCGCGGCGGTGGACGATGTCGGTCGAATGGGTGAAGACCGCATGCGGTTGAATCTTGCGGATGGCCTTGACGATGCCGCCCAGGTATTCGCGGGTGTACTCCAGCTCGCCGTCCTCGCCGCCCAGGAAGGTGCAACTCAAGACCCCCAGTGCGTCGGCTGCGTTGCGCTGCTCCACCTCGCGCATCGGGACCAGGCGTTCGGAGGTCATTTCCGGATCGGCGGTGCCCTTTGCGCCGTTCGTCACGACGAGGTAGTGCATCTCCCAGCCGAGTGTGGTCCAGAGCGCTGCGGTGCCGCCTGCGCCGAAATCAGGATCGTCGGGGTGAGCGGCGATCACCAGTCCGACTTTGTTGTCGGTTTCGGGAGGCATGTTCATTGGGATGTTCTTTCCGCAGGAAGGACGGGACGAGGGGTTGACATGACCAGCGTATACGCGCACAATGAACGGGACAGTACAGAACGGACGTTCCGCACACGTGCTCGGAGAGATGATATACTCGGTTATGTCACCAAGAGTCCGTGCATCACCGTCACTGCGCGAACATTCGGCACAGCTCTATCGAACGGGAGATCTTGAACATGTCAGACCAGCCCAGCAACAGTAGCCCGGATGCGCCGTTGGCGCGTCGTCGCGGCAAGCGCGGTCCGCGCTCCGACAAGCCGGAGCGCATCCTGGCGTTCCTCCGCGACTATTTCGCTCGCTACCACTATCCGCCCTCGGTTCGCGACATCGTTGACGGCTGTCAGCTGTCCTCGACGTCAGTGGCCGACTACAACTTGAAGATTCTCGAACGCGAGGGTCACATTCGCCGCGACCGGGAGCGGGCGCGCACGATTTCGCTGACGCAGCCGGTTGAACCTGTTCAGCCGACACAAGTCGAGCGGAGCGTTGCTTCGCTGACCGTACCGCTGCTCGGTTCGATTGCGGCGGGTACTCGCTCGCTGGTTCCCGAGGGCGTCGACGTTGAGCATGCCGAGAGCAAGATCGCGGTCACGTCGGACATGCTGGCCGGCCGCGACCCGGAGCGCGTGTTCGCGCTCACCGTTCGCGGCGACTCCATGATCGACGCCCTGATTGCCGACAACGACACTGTGATCCTTGAAGAGGCGCAGAACATCTCCAATGGGCAGATGGCAGCGGTCTGGCTGCGCGAGGAAAACGTCTGCACTCTCAAGCGGCTGTATTACGAGCGGGGCCAAGTTCGACTGCAACCCGAAAACCCGACCATGGACCCGATTTTCACCAACGAATCGAACATGCTGATTCAGGGCCGTGTCGTGTCGATCATTCGCCGCCCGCACTGATCTGAGCGGCTCCGAGGACATTCCTCCCTGGTGATCGTTCGGCGTGTGCGTAGACTGAACTCGTGCCGCCAGTTCTGACCATCGACGACGTCAGTATTGAGTACAACACGCGCGAGGGCCCGGTCCGCGCAGTGCGTGGGGCCTCGCTGACGCTGGAGCGCGGCGAGATTGTCGCACTGGTCGGCGAGAGCGGCTCCGGCAAGACCACGTTGGGTCTGGGCATACTGCGCATCCTGCCGCGCAACGCCGATCAAACCAGTGGGACGATTCGCTACGAACATCGCGATATCGGCGAGATGGATCGCCACGAGTTGCAGCGCATCCGCGGCGACCAGATCTCGATGATCTTCCAGGATCCGATCGCGGGGCTGAATCCGATCATCACGGTCGGACAGCAGGTCGAAGAAGTAATCACGTCACACCGCACAGTGAGCAAGACTGAGGCTCGAGAGCGATCGATCGAGGCGCTCAACGCAATGCGTCTGCCGGATCCACTCAGGGTTGCCAAGTCGTTTCCGGGCGAGCTGTCCGGCGGGATGTGTCAGCGGATCATGATCGCGATCGCCACCGCGCTCGATCCGCAGGTGTTGATTGCCGACGAACCGACCGCTTCGCTCGACGTCACCGTCCAGGCCCAGATTCTCTACGAACTGGAACGCCTGCGGGATGAACGAGGCACGGCTATCCTCCTGATCACTCACGATATGGGCGTTGTCGCCCAGATTGCCGAGCGGGTCGCGATCATCTATGCCGGCAAAGTGATGGAGGTCGATGACGTCATTCCGCTGTACCGACAGCCCCGACATCCGTACACCTGGGCGCTACTGGATACGCTGCCGCGACTGGACCGGCGCCGCGGTTCGCGGCTGCGGCAGATCCCGGGCGGACTGCCCGACCTGGCCAGCGAGGAAATCGGAGAGCACTGCGCCTATCTCGATCGGTGCCCGAAGGCGCTGACCCAGTGCCGGACCGACAGCGAACCGGAGTTGAGAGAGGTGGTTGGCGGCCGGATCAGACAGCGAGTCGCCTGTTACAACCCGGTGCTCGAGGTCTGAGTTGCGTTCTCAACGGCGGGCACCGGCGAGGTCGGCGACGAGAAGCTCGACCGCCACGTCCTCGGGCAAACCGCCTTCGTCGCGTCGGTAGCTGATGATTGCCTCTTCAGCCTCGAGGATGCGGGTCAGCGCGGCATCGGCCGAGGTTTGCGTGTAGGACTGGGCCTGACGCCGCAGGCGACGGGCAAGCCAGGCGAAGTTGGCGCCGGCCGCCTGCTGGATCTCGTCGTTGGAGCCGCCGCGATCGATGACTTCTCTGGTGACGACGATCTGCCGATAGGTACGGGCCAGCATCTGGATGATTCGAGCCTCCGGCTCGCCCTCGGCTCTGACGCCGTCCAGGGCGCGCATGGCGTCAGCGAGGCGCCGCTCTGCGACGGCGTCGACCAGGTTGAAGATGGAGACCGAGCGGGTCGCCGGCACCATCGCTTCGACGATGGTCTCATCGACGTTCGCATCGCCCGCGTACAGGGACAGCTTGTCGACGGCCTGAGTCAGCGATCCACGGTCGCCGCCCGCGCGCTCCACCAGCGTTTGCGCTGCATTCCGGGTCAGGTGTAAGCCGCGACGACGCACCTCGCCACGCAACCACTCCAGGGCTTCTTCCTGCTTGAGCCGGGCAAATTCTCGCGTGTCGGCGAGGGGTTCGATCAGCTGGAGCATCGGATTGCCGCGGCGCAGCTCGTCTTCGACAAAGATGAGGATCGTGGTCGCAGGGATTTGTTCCAGCACCTCGGGGAGTCCGTCCCATTCCCCCAGCTGGCGGCCGCCGCGTCTCGGCACGCCGAAGCGCGCGCAAATCCCGTCGACCCGGACCCAGCGGACGCCGCCAAGGAACGGCGCCGCCGCCACCGCCGCGCCCAGTTCGGCTAACGAGAGTCGGGCCCCATCGAAACTGACGGAGTTGTTGACCAACGCGCCGTCGGCGTCATGCTCGCGCCTGAGCGCCGCGACTGCTTCCAAACGGGCGAACCGATCCTCGCCGTAGAAGAGATAGACCGCCATGGCCTGAGCCTAGCGAGAGGATTTCCGTTCAAGAGGTCTATTGGCTCAAGACGACAGGCTGAGTCGAATTGGCCAGAGTCTTGCGCACGTCGGCGATCGCTTCGGGCAGGTTGACGATCTCCACAGCGTCGTTCGGTTCCAGGAACAACAGGATGCAGCGCTCGACCGGCCTGTGGAGCGATTCCTGAAGGATCAGCGCGTAGGCGGCAGCCTGCAGACGATAACGCTCGGCTGCTGCGGCCACTGATTCCCCCGGCTGTAGTGCGTCGGTCTTGTAGTCGACGACGACGAGATTGCCATTGGGCAGCTCGTAGAGGAGGTCGATGAACCCGTCGAGCAACACGCCGTCAACCTCGACCGCGGCGTAGAGTTCGCGCCAATAGCGATTGGCGTCAACCGCCTGTCTGACCACGTGACTGTGGGTCGCTCGCATCGCGAGACGTCTCACCGCATCGGCAGCGGGGCCGCTGAGGGATTCCGCCGCCGCCTGGGCATTGGCCGCCTGGCGGATCTCTGATTCGTCGTAATGTCGCAGATCAACGACCTGCAACACCGCGTGCGTGGCACGTCCGATTGCCGTGCCGGCTCGGCCTCGACGCCAGGGCGGCAAGTCCGGGTCCGGCTCGTGGTTCGGCTGTCGCTCAGGCGGTGCCGACTTGCCCGCGGCGAGTTTGGCGACGCCGGTCGCTGATTCGTGAGGCAGGGCCGAGAGCCGACGCAGCGCGTCAGCACGTTGAGCGATCCACTCCTGGCGGTCTGTCCAGGTTTCCTGGTCAGGCTCGGGTTCCGGCGCCGCCCCAATGGCTGGCGGCTCGGGAATCTGGTTGTGTTTCAGTAACCGGCAGGGCGCCGCGGACGATTGCAGCGCTTCCGCGAACAGCTGAGCATCGCACTGCCGGCCGGTCTTGCGGTACAGGCTGACGATCAGATGATCTCGCGCGCGCGTGGCGGCGACGTAGTTGCGGCGTACGTACTCGTCTCGCTGCAGTTTGTCTTCGCGCTCCCAGAGCTCGGAAAAACCGGGCGTCATGAGGTCGGCGCCCAGGCGAACCTGCGGACGCCCGTCCGCGCCCCACAGTAGCCAGGGCGGATCGCTGCGTGGCTGGGTATTCAGTCCGCTGAATATGACAATCGGAAATTCGAGGCCTTTGGCCGCGTGAACGGTCATGATCCGCACTGCGTCGTGATCTTCTTCGGGCACGACAGATTCAATCACCTGAGTGTCCGCCTCGGCCTGGTGTACAGCCCAGGCGAGGAACTCGCCGAGCGTCGAGCCGCCGCCGTCGCAGAAGGCTCGCGCCTGGTCATGGAGGAAGCGGTAACGGCCCCAGGATTCTCGTGGCTGACGTTCCGCCACGGCCAACTCCATCAATCGGCGTTCTCTGATGCAGAGACCCACAACCTCGCTGACCGACAGTTGCCAACGCCGGGAGGCCAGTTCGTTGAGCCAGCGCATTGAGTCGGCCACTGGATCGTCCTCGGCAACACCCCTGGGGATCGGTCGGCGGTAGTCCCAGTCGCCGCGAGCTTGTCGCCAGCGATGAAGGTCGTCGTCCGCGCAGGCAAATGCGGGGGAGCGCAGCGCAGCAACAAGGGCGATCTGGTCGGTTGGATCATCGATGGCGCGGAGAAGATTCAGGAGATCGCGGATCTCGCGGGTGTCGTAGACCAGCGATCGGCTTTCCAGCCGGTAGGGAATGTTCCGATCTTCCAGAGCGGGCAGTACGTGTCTGAGTCCGGTTCTGGTGGGTACGAGGACGGCGGTGTCGGCGAAACGCGCGTCCCGGCATCCTTCGAGCGCCTTGTCATAGACCTGCCATTGCGAGGCGGTGATATCGGCGATCATTCGCGCCAACGCGTCGGCTTCCAACACGCGGGTCTTGTCCACCGGACCCTCGTACTCCTCTCCGACCACGGTGACCGGCTGCGCAACCTCAGGCATCTGCGGCCGGTCAGGATTCAAGTCTTCCCAACCCGCCTGATCGGCGCCGCCCTCGGCCATCAGAGGCCGAAAGACCGCGTTGACGAATGCCGTGACCGCCGGGGTTGAGCGGAAGTTTTGCGTCAGCTTCGTCAGGCCGTTCTTCTGTTCGCGTTTGACCTGGTTGAACTGCTGGATATCGGCGCGACGGAAGCGGTAAATCGACTGTTTCGGATCACCGACGTAGAACGCTCGGCCTGGTTCTGACTGAGTGATCGCGTCCACAATCCGAGTCTGCAATGGATCGTTGTCCTGGAATTCATCAATCAGCAAGCGTCGGAATCGGCCGCGGATGGCTGAGGCGACAGCTGTGTTCGATTCCAGGACTCGGCAGGCGCGAATCAGGAGATCCTGAAACTCCAGCTCACCCGCGCGTCTTCGCTCGTCGGCATAGTCGATCACGAAGGAACGCAGGGCATTGTGAATCGGCCCGAGCACCGGCTCGAAGGCCGCCGCCAATAGACGGCCGGGAACATATGCGAGCCCCCTCAGTTCGTCCTTGATTTCCTTGACCTGATCGGCGCCGCCCCACGGCGCGCCGCGTCCGCCCTGGCCCGGGCCGACTTTGAAGTTGGCGTCGCGGAGAACGCGTCTGAGCTCAGCGCCCGAGGGATCCTGGCTGGCCAGGTCCTGTACCTGATCGAGGAACCGGTCCATGTGCTGCAGGTGTTGCGCCAGCTTGTCCTCCGCGTCGGTGCACCTGAACCACTGGGACGTCACAGCCCGCAGCGGCGCAGAGATCTCGGCGATGTTCTGCGGCAGATCCGGCGGTTGCATCTCTGCCGACGGCGATTCGGCTCGGTCCCAGTCGAAGTGCAGGGCTCTGGCCAGTTCTCTCAGATGCTCGAGGGTCATCTGCTGATCGAAGGCCGCCAACAGCGGCTCGGCGAGAGACTCGTCCTCAAGGATCGCGTCCAGCGCGTCGTCCCAGCGGCGATTGAACGAGAGCAGCGCTTCTGACTCATCGACGATTCGAAATCCGGGAGGCAGACCCGCTTCGACCGGGTGCATCCTGAGGATGCGGCCGGCGAAAGCGTGCAGCGTCTCGATCGCCGCGTGGTCCAGCTGTTCGGCGGCGGCGGCAAACAGCGCGGAGCGGGCCGGATCGGTCGTTGACTGCCGCTGCTGATCCAGCTCTTCCAGCACGCGATCGTAGAGTTCCGCTGCCGCCTTCTCGGTAAATGTGATTGCGGCGATCTCATTCGCCTGGACCACCCCAGTGGCGATCAGGTTCACGATTCGCTGGACCAGCTGATGAGTCTTGCCCGTACCGGCCCCAGCTTCGACGAACAGGGTCTCGCCGAGGCTGTGTTCAATTCGATCCCTGGCCTGCTGATCGGCGAGGCTCATGCGCCATCCGTCTCTTCGGACGCCTCACCCCTGAACGCCATGTAGTCGGCCAGGCGAGGATCCTGCCGGTTCTGTTTCCAGCGGGCCGACCGGTCGACCGGACAGACCGGGTCGAAGCTGCAGAACCGGCAGTTTGATGTGCGTTCGCGGTGATCGTCGGCTCCTGGATTGGCCGGGAACCGACCCAGGCGAATGTTCTCGACGATGAGATTGACCGCCTGCTCGAATCGCTGCGTGTGTTCCTCATCCCAGTCGACACGGTTGTACTTGAATCCGGCACGGTCGGTGATGAACCAGTAGGCGGAACTGACCGTCGCGGTCGGATCGAGGTCGTAGACCTGACGGGCCGCCAGCGCGTACACCGGCAACTGCAGAACTCGGCCGCCGACCAGCGGGTCCTGTCTCAGTTCGCCCGCGGTGGGAAACTCTCGGCCGGTCTTGTAGTCGATCACAATGAATCGACCATCGGTCGTCGACTGGTCAACGCGATCGATCATGCCTCTGAGCTGAAGCAAACCTCCTTCGACCAGGACGAGTTGGACTTCAGCCTGGCTGTCGGGCAAGCGGCCAAAAGCGAGCTCACTGGCGACCTGACGCGTGTGTTCACGGGCCCGATGCTCGTCGTCGCGAGCGAGCAACGTCTCCAGGTCGTTGAGGATTTCCTGGCGGTCCCGGCGCCAGAGCAGATCGCGGCCGGTCAATCCGCGTTGCCTGGCTTCGTCGAGCATCTCGATTGCGATCGTCTCGAGTCGTTGGCGTTCGCTACGCGGCCAGCGTTCCCCTGGACTCGGGTGAGATTCAGTCTGTCGGAAGAACTGGTCCAGAATGTCATGCATTAGTGAGCCCTTGTCGAGGGCTGAGATCTGCAGCTCGTCGCGCGCGTCGTCGCGTTCTTCGATCCGGAGGACGCGCCCCAGGAAGTAGCGATAGGGACAGGTGGCCCAGTCCTGCAACGCTCCGGCAGAATGCGGCACGCCGACTGCGGCGGCGGCGCCCTCGGCTATCAGGCCGTCCCATCGCGTGAGCAGGGGCCGCCAGCGTTCACGGCGCTGGATCAACCCCCGACCGAGCGATTGGATTTCGCGGGCGAGGTAGTGATTCAACGGTTGTGGAGCAAGGCGAATGCGCCTCAGGTCGAACTCGTGAAGGTCGGCCGGCGTCTCCGATCCGAGCAGCGCGCCCTCGAACGAGGGAATAGCGGACACTACACGGGAAGGCGCCCGATCGATCTTGGAGGCGTAGATGCGTTCGCCGGCGTTCAACTCCGTCGCCGACTCCAGCAGCCATCTGCCCGGCAACCTCGCCTGTTGCGCCCGCATGTCTGCTCGCGGATAGCTGAGCACTCGCCGATCGGCTGAGTGCAGCGCGATGAGGTAATCGGCCCGCTCACGGCGCAACTGGTCGGCGGCGACAGGCAACGCCGCGCTGACGCGGAGTCGCTCTGAAAGCAGTGGATCGTCAGAACGTGGCTGCGGCAGCGACTTCTCGGCAGCGCCGAGGATGTACACGACGTCCCACTGCAATCCGACGGCAGAACTCAACGGCCCGACATACACACCGTCCCCGAATCGACGATGGTGACCGGTCGGCCGTTGCAATCCTCGTCGAGCGGCTGATGCGAATCGATCCGGCGTCGCGTCCTCGAGATCGTCGAGCCAGGAGAGCTCGGTCAAGAGCTGCTGGACATCGTCCCAGCGCGCAAGTTCGACATCATCTTCGTCCGACATCTGGACGGCAAACCCGCTGCGATCACCAAGCAAGAGCCGCAACTGGCCTTGCACGCGGCTGGCATATGTCGACCAACTGGCGCGCTCCGGGGTCTCCACTGCGAACCGCGCCAGCTGTGCGGCGAAGTCGGAGAGGTCTTCCAGCTCCCGGATCTCTGCTTCGACCCAGGGCAATCGTCCCGGCTTCGTCTCGTCGCCGACGCGCCTGAGGCGCTCCAGGTCGACCTCGCAGGTGGCGCGATACCGACTGAGCCGGACTTGCCAATCCTGGGGATGGCGATGGAGATTCGCCCGGCGCGCGAGTTGATTCCAGCGCGCCACCGGGGCCAGTTCACCGTTGAGATCGCGCACCGGCGCTGCAGCCAACCAGGGCGCGACGTCATTTGCCCAACTCAGCGTCGGCTCTGACATGAGCCCAATCAGCCCGCTCAATGTCCGCCCGGCAATCGACTGCCCCAATGTTTGGGCATTGCGTCCGTTCCAGGTGATACCAGCAGCGTCGAGCTGTTCGGCACAGACTCGGTGGTACGGCACGTTCTGGCGGTAGAGGATTGCCGTCCGATGTAACGGCGTCGGCTCTGCGGCAATGAGTGATGCTGCGATCTCGCGAATCGCCGAACGGACCTCTTCTTCCGCATCTGGAGACTGCACGATCCGTTGAGCCGACGGAACCTCTCCCGGTTCGGAGACGGCATCGTGATTCCAGGCTGCCAAGGAGTGTTCGTCGACCGTCTCTCGGTCTCCGGTCAGGCCGATGAGCATCTCGACCCTGGTTTGAACCGCCAGTTCTTTCAGGAATTCTTGTTGAGAGGGGTTGAGTTGGCCAGGCAGATAGACAACGACCGAACCGATATCGCGTAGCACGACGAGTTCTCGTCCCAGCGCCTGGGTCGCCGAGTTTGCCAGATCGCGATTCGTGTAGAAGTCCCGAGTCCGTTCCAGAAAGGCGTCGTACAGTCCCGCCAGATAAGCCGGCAGCCCGGATTGCGCCGCGATGACGTCGAGCTGCGACCGATCAAGCTCATCGAACTCGTCGAATCGCTGCACCAGGTGTTGCAGCAGCGGCCCATCGATCGGTACGTCGCCAAAGGCCGGAGGGCCGGCGCGGGCAACTTCGCGAATCGTTTCGGCCCGAAGGGCTTCCGGCATCGGCCGGCGTCCCGAATTGGCCAGTGACGCGGAGCCAATCAACTCAAGCAACGCTCGCAAGGGCTTGACCTGGACGTTGACAACGCCGCCAGGACGACGACCGAGAAGGCGTCGGATGTGATAACCGGCAAGCGACGTGGGAACGATTACGGTGACCGGCGCGAGCGGATCAGGCCGACCGGACTCTGTCTTCAACCGGTCGATGGCTTCGATGAGGGCGCGTTCCGCGTCGCGGCCGTAGGAATGAGCGGAAACCGTCAGAGACATGCCGTTGCGGCTCTCATCTAACAGCGAGGCAACTGCGCCAGCAGGTCGTCTCCAGCGTCCGGATGTGTGCGCACGATCTTGCCGTGCGCCTCGACCGCCACGATCACCTCGACTCGTTCGCCGCGGCGGCCACTGACGAAATAACTGTGGCGACTGCCTTCAATATCGTCGACCAGGTCGAGAATCCAGACCTTCCAGTTGAACGGTTCGTCGCCACAGAATGTGAGCGAGTTGCCGACGCGGTCGCGTCCGACTGCCTTGATTTCCCATTCAGCCACGATGCACCCGGGCGCATGTGCGCCGAGCTACGCGTCTTCCCACTGCACAAACATTGGCATGAGCACGTGCACGTAGTTGTCGCGTCCGACTACGCGGAAGACGCCGGGGTTGCTCGGTCCGCTGGTTTCCATCGCAATCTCGGCCGACGAGGCGCCACTGGCGATCTGGAGGACATCCTGGAGATAACGCACGTTGTAGGCGATCCGCGAGTTTTCTCCTTCAATCACCGCATCGACACGGCCGCGGTGGTTGCCCAGTTCTTCGGCTCGGGCGGTCAAGGTGATGTTCTGGTCGGAGCCTTCGCCGCTGAAGATGAGCCGGATGATGCCGCTCGACTCGCGGGCGAAGACGGCAGCCGAGCGGACGCCTCCCTGGAGAACCGAGCCGGGCAGGATCGCCCGCGTCTGGTACTCGGAGGGAATCAGCTGGTCGTAACTCGGATAGTTCCCCTGGATCAGCTGCGCGGTCATCTGCACCGAGCGCACGTGGAAGCGGACGTAGGTACGGTCGGCATGGATGTACATCTCGACTGCCGAGTCATCATCGGTCAGGAGCCGTTCTAGCTCGGTCAGGGCCCGGGCCGGCACCGTAATTTCCAACCGATCGTCCAGTTCCGAGGCAACGTTCATTTCGTAGACGGCAAGCCGGAAGCCGTCGGCAGCGGCAAGGGTCATCTTGTCGCCCTCGAAGCGGAAATGCACACCGGTCAGGACCGGCCGGCCGTCATCGGTCGCCGCCGCGAAGACGACATGGCGCAGCGCCTCGCGCAAATCGCGGGCAACGATCTTGATCCAGTCGCCCTCGCCGATTCCCGGAATGTTGGGGTAGCTCGTCGACGACATCCCGTGAATCGACGACTCATTGGCGTCGGAGGCTCGAATCTGGGCGACAAGGGAATTCTCGGCCACTTCGATCGTGATTTCGGCCGACGACAACGCGGCCACCAGGTCATTGATGAAGCGATGTGGAACGGTGATGGCGCCCGGCTCGGAGATGACGGCGTCAATGCTGCAAATCATTGCGATCTCGGTATCGGTCGCGGTCAGCCGAACGCCGTCATCGTCAGCCTCGAGGTGGACATGTCTTAGTTGATCGAGTGAATGCCGCGCAGCCACTGCCCGCGAGACGACGTTCAGCCCATGCTGCAGAGCCGCCTGTGATGTCTGGATACGCATCGCGCCGCTCCCGATTCGACTTCCGAACGTAACCCCAAGTATTGATCACTTAGGTTATCGATATGTGCATATTGTATCTGATGGAGAGACAGCAACGGCACGTTGTTGATGGCCGGTTGACACACTGTGGAATATCCGCCTGGGCGTAGCGACGACCGAGGCGTCGTCAAGCCGGCGCACGATCGGGAAGCGCATTGAGAATCCCGGTCAGGTCCGGGCCGCTCCAGGTGGGATGTGACCGCATCATCTGTTCGCGGTCAGGATCGGGATAGCGGGAGACCCAATACACGGGCAGACCGGCGTGGTTGGCTCCAGTGACGTCGGCCCATGGACTATCGCCGACGTAGAGCACCTCGCACGGTTCGAGTTCGAGCCGCTCGCAGAGCTGATCGAAGAAGGGCTTGCGCGGTTTGTAAGACTGCGCTTCTTCTGAAGAGAGCACCATCTCGACCTCGATGCCGGCTTTCTCCAGCGCGTGCTCAAGGTGGTCGTCGTCGGCGTTGCTGCCGATCGCGATGCGGTAGCCGCGATCCTGGAGCTCGGCGAACACGTGCGAGACCTCCGGATACGCAGGCGCGACCGAGAGCTCATCCCACAGGTGCTGGAACGCCGTGGTCGGCGGAATCGTCTCGACCGAGTGATGTTTGAACGCCTCGCCGAAAAAAAACGGCCAGGTCTCCGAGAAGGGCCGGAAGGGTGGCTCAGGACCTTCCAGCGGTCGCTCAGGGTTGCGGCCTTCGCGTTTCGACATCTCGCGCGACGCCTCCAGCCATGCCTCCCAGACGTCCTCGCCGGTGGCGTGATCGACGCCGTGTCGATGCAGCATGTCCTGGATCAACGAGGCAAACTGCCGCTCCTCGAGCTGCAACAGCGTGCCGTAACAGTCGAAGGCGACCGCCCGAACGGTGTGGACGGCCTGTTCGGATCCGACCGCCGGCGGAGCGGGCTCGCTGGTCGGTTGCGCGGGCGTCTCGGTGCTCGATTCGGTCATGCCACCCCCTGTGGTTCGCTGGCTTCACTCTGCGTCGGGCGATGTTGCTGTGTGCCCGCCCGGAGCGCCACGCCTCAACTGCCCTGGCGAGCGAGCCAGCGCGAGGCCTCCTTGGCGTGATAGGTCAGAATCAGATCGGCGCCGGCCCGCTTGATGCCGGTCAAGGTCTCGAGGACAACGCGCTCTTCGTCGATCCAGCCGTTGCCGGCCGCCGCTTTGAGCATCGCGTACTCGCCGCTGACGTTGTAGGCGGCCAGCGGCACGTCGAATCGCTGGCGCGCCTCGCGTACCAGATCGAGATAGGCCAAGGCAGGCTTCACCATGACCATGTCAGCGCCCTCGGCGAGGTCGCGCTCGATCGCGCGCATCGCTTCGCGTCCGTTGGGTGGATCCATCTGGTAGGCGCGGCGATCTCCAAACTGCGGGGCCGAGTCGGCGGCGTCGCGGAATGGACCGTAAAAGGCCGAGGCGAACTTGGCCGAGTAGGCGAGCAGCGTGCGATCGTCGAATCCACCCTGATCGAGCGCCTGCCTGATGACGCCGATCCGCCCGTCCATCATGTCCGATGGCGCGATCACGTCGGCACCGGCCTCGGCCTGACTCAAAGCCGTCTGAGCCAGAAGTTCGACAGATGCGTCGTTGATCACCGAACCGTCGTCGGCCAGCACGCCGCAATGGCCGTGATCGGTGTATTCGCAGAGGCAGACGTCGGTCACGACGATCAGGTCGGGTTGAGCGTCCTTGAGCGCGCGAGTCGCCTGTTGAACGATTCCGTCGCGAATCCAGGCCCCGCTGCCTTCGGCGTCCTTCGACTCTGGAAGGCCGAACAGCAGGATTGCCGGGATATCGAGCGAGCGCAGTTCGGCTGCTTCCTGTGCGAGCTGGTCGACGGACAAGCGGGATTGTCCGGGCATTGAGGGAATCGGCTCTCGCACGTCCCGTCCCACGGTGACAAAGACCGGATAAATGAAATCCGACGGTGACAGACGAGTCTCGCGCACCATGCGGCGCAGGCCGTCCGAGCGGCGCAGGCGGCGCATCCGGTGTTCGGTCGGAATGCTGCCTGCGGAATGAAGGAGGGCCGGCTGCTGCGCGCTGGTCATTCTGGTTTCCGTGTTCCTTCTCCGGGCGGCCCGAGGCCGGCGAGGTAGCGCCCGACCGCCTGGACCAATCCATCAATGGTGTGCGTTTCGGCAGTCGCGACGACTCGGAAGCCCAACTGTCGCGCCGCCTCGGCAGTCACCGGACCGATGCACACCGCATGCAATGAGTCTAAGTCGACCAGCTTGCCGGCCAAATCGCATAGGCCTCGGGCCGTTGACGGCGATGTCAATGTGACCACATCAACGCCGCGCTTGAACTCGGCCAATGCATCGACATCTGCGTTCGGCGTGACAATGTCATAGAGGGCGATCTCATCAACGTCTGCGGCGGCGGCGCGGAGCTGGTCGCGCAACACACGGCTTGCTTGAAGGGCCCGGACGAGCAGAATCCTCCGGTTCTCGACGCCCCACTCGGTCAGTGCGTCCGCCAGGGCGGCCGAGGTGAAGGTTTCGGGAACCAGATCAGCAACCACGCCACGAGTGGCAAGCGCCTTCGCCGTCTCGCTGCCGATGGCAGCCACACGGGTGTTGTTGAGCGCTCTCGCGTCGTAGCCCTTCTGTCTCATCGCATCCCACAGCAGGCCGACGCCGTTGACGCTGGTCACAGCCACGATGTTGTAGCTGCCGTCAACCAGGCGCTGAACGGCCGCATCGACTGACTCGTCACGCGTCGGTCTGATCTCGATTGTCGGCAGCTGGATAACGTGAGCATTGAGAGCCCGCAATCGTTGCGTCAACGGTTCCGCCTGGGCGGCCGCTCGGGTGACCAGTACGCGCCGTCCGATGTTGTTCCGCCGGATGTCCGGCGTGGCCAGCGTCGTCACGTGACCGACGACTACGGTGACAGGTGGTTGGAGATCAGCAGCGCGGGCCCGAAGTTGGCTCAGAGGCGCGAAGACCGACCGTTGCGATGGGGTCCATGCCTGCTCTATCGCGGCCGCGGGTGCGTCAGCCGGCATTCCTGCCGCTATCAAGCGACGAGCGATCTCGTCGAAGTCGCGCCAGCCCATCATCACCACAATCGTGCCGCCGACCCTCGCGACCGCGCCCCAATCGATGGGCGGCGCGTCTCCGTCGCCCTCCGAGCCGGTCACGACCGTGACCGCCGATGCGGCCCGGCGGTCGGTCACTGCGATCCCGAGCGCGGCTGCCGCCGCGTGGGCGCTGGACACCCCGGGCACCAGTTGCACGGGAATGCCGGCAGCACCGAGGGCTGATGCCTCTTCGCCGCCGCGACCGAACACGAACGGGTCGCCGCCCTTGAGCCGAACCACACGTCGTCCACGGCGGGAGTGGTCGATCATCATCCGGTTGATTTGCTGCTGCGAGACTGCGGCTCCGCCGGGGGCCTTGCCGACATCGACGAGATCCGCGTTCTCGGCCAGATTGAGTACTTCCGCTGCGACGAGACGGTCATGCAGCACGACGTCAGCGTCGCGAAGCGCCTGAGCGCCGGCGAGTGTGATCAATCCAGGATCACCGGGCCCGGCGCCAACCAGGTACACCAGGCCGAGTTCGACCTGCGTGTCGCTCACGATCGGGCGTCCGCTTCCATGAGTCGTTCGCCGCCACGCTCCAGCAACGTCTCGGCCACCTCGGCCCCGACCGAGTCAGGGTCGTCCCCCGAACGCTGAATCTCTATCCGTTCGGACCCGTCGCGGCTGAGCAGGCGTCCGGCGAGCAACACTTCGCCGCCTCGCACGCCGCCAAGGGCGGCGAGCGGCAATGAGCAGCCTGCTCCCAGCGCTCGCAGCATTGCCCGCTCGGCGCTGACGGCATGAGAGGTCGGCGCGTGATTGGCTGTGGCGACCTGGGCAGCGTCCTCGACCCGACACTGAACGACCAGAGCGCCCTGTCCAGGTGAGGGCATGATCAGGTCGATGGGGATCAACTCAGAAGCCCGCTGTCCTAGTCGCTGCAAGCCTGCCGCCGCAACGACGACCGCGTCATACTCCCGCTGCTCGACCTTGCGGATTCGTGTGTCGACGTTGCCGCGAATATCCGCAACATCGAGGTCAGGCCGGAGCCGTAGCAGCTGTGCCGCGCGCCGTCGCGAGCCGGTGCCCACTCGTGCATCCTCGGCGAGATCGAGTAGTCCAACGCCGTCGCGGCTGACCAGTCCGTCGCGGACATCGCCGCGCGGGAGATAAGCGGCCAACGAGGTTCCTTCGGCGATGGCAGGCGGCACATCCTTGGCCGAGTGCACTGCGATGTCAATGTCGCGGTCGAGCAGCGCCTGCTCAACCGCGCGGACAAACACGCCCTGTCCTCCGATCACCCGCAAGCTCGAAGTCCGGTCACGATCGCCCTGGGTGGTGATCGGAACGAACTCGGTCGCGATTCCGATTGCCGACAGGGCCTCCGAGGCCAGATTGGCCTGCACCAGCGACAGTTTGCTGGCCCGCCCTCCCAGCCGCAGCACCCGGGCCATCGTCAGCTGTCCGATGCCGTCTTTGCCGAGATCAGTCGAGACTCCAATAGCGCCTTCGCCTCGTCATGTCTGCGCTGGGAGAGCAGGATGCGCAACCGGCTATCCATGGCGGTCTGCCAGGCTTCAGCAGGAATCGAGTGAAACTCGCCCCGGTCCCTGAGTTCCGCCCGGACCTCGGCGACCAGTTCGGCCAGGCTCGACGTGTCGGCGTCGAGATAGTCCGTCAACTCTTCCCTGATCCGCCGGGCCACGGCCGGGCTGCCGCCGCCGGTGGAGATCGCCAGGGTGAGCGGCGGCTGCCGCACAACAGCGGGCAGGATGAAGTCGCAGTTGGCCGGATCGTCGGCGGCATTGAGCGGCACGCCAACGGCGCGGGCGTCGGCTTGCAACCCTTCATTGGCCAGACGATGGTCGCCCGCGGCCATGACCAGCGCCCGCCCGTGCATGTCGCCCGACCGGTACTCCCGTGCCAGGTGCTCGATTCGTCCCGAGTCACGCAGTGCTGTCAGTTCTTGGTTGAGCGCGGGCGCCACGACCGTGACGCTGGCCTCAGCGCCGAGCAATCCCTGGACCTTTTCCAGCGCGAGCCGTCCACCGCCAATCACCAGCACCGAGCGGCCCTGCAGATCGAAGAAGACGGGATAGTACGTGCGCGCCACGTTGAGCCTGCGGCCTCAGCTAGCTATCCGGCATCGAGCTGGGCAATGCCGATCCCGCGTTCGCCCTGGACGCTGTAGAGCAAGTAGGCGCTGCCGTTGTCCTCGAAGATCGCCGGGTCGCGCAACTCGTGCACGGGCTCGGGAGCGAACCCGCGCACACTGGGCGCGATCGGCAGCGACGCGCCCTCCCAGTCGTAGACGGGGCGGATCACTTCACGGTGTTCACCGGCCGTCCAGGAGCGCCAGTCTCCCGACAACTCGATCGGCGAGACGTAAATCCGCTCCGGCGCATCGCCGACATTGGTCCAAAACACCCAAAGTGTGTCGCTCTGGCGCATGAGGGCGCAGTGACGCATCGTTTCGTTGAAGAGCTGCGGACCCTGCTCGAAGCCACAGAGCCCGTCTTCAGAGCGGTAGAGAATGCCGGGCATCGACATGCCATACCAGCCCGGCTGGTCGACATCGTCGAGTCGAATCATGCGCAGGTAGCTGGTCGAGAGGATTTCCTCGCTTGCCTGAAAGTTGATCCCGTCGCTCGAGGTCGCCACGCGCGAAACCTGGCGTCCATCGTAGAGCTGTCCATGGAAATACAGCCGGATCAGTTGTGCGTCATTGTCAACGACTGCGTCGGGCGACGCGATGTGCGGGTAGACGTGTCCCTTCTTCCGGGCCGGACCGAGACCGGGATCGAACTCACCGTCGGACTTGGGGAAGGCTGTTTGACTCAACTGCAACGCACCAGGTTCGTGCGTGCGCCAGGGACCCAGCAGGTGGTCAGCGACACCAAGGCGAATGTAGGACCCCTTGTGGTCGGCGAAGTAGAGGTAGAACTCGCCCAGACGATTGGGCAGCCACTCGGGCGTGCGGATGAGCGATGGACCATTGATGTTGTCGCCCATTCGCCCGTCCATGTCGGGCCGGATGATTGGCCCTTCAGTTGACAACCTCACTGCTCTCATCTCGGACACTCCGTAAACCCTCGGTCTGGCCCTGCTGTCGTTCATGGTAGGGGCGGATAAGCTCGACCGTATGAGGTTGCAGTATGGTGCGCTTCGCGAGATCATCGAAACTGCGATTCTCGGCCTGATCGTCTTCCTCCTGGCCAGAGAGGCCGTCCAGAACTTCCAGGTCGAGGGCCGCTCGATGCAGCCAACCCTGGCCAGTTCCGAACTCGTGCTGGTCAACAAGATTGGCTACTGGGAAGTCGACCTGGGCCCGTTCGACGCGTTGGTGCCGGGTCGCAGCAACGGCGATTTTCTGCTCTCAGGCCCGCACCGAGGCTCGGTGATCATCTTCCATCCGCCCTATCAGAGCGCCCATGACTTCGTGAAGCGGGTGATCGGATTACCCGGCGACACGGTGGAGATTGTGCGCGGGCGCGTTTTCGTCAACGGCGTTGAGCTGGACGAGCACGACTACATCTTCGAGCCGCCCAGCTACCAGTGGGGCCCAGCCGTCATCCCCCCCGAGCATTACTTCGTGTTGGGCGACAATCGCAACAGCAGTCAGGATTCGCACGCGTTCGGCCCGATCCACGAGGACCAGATCGTCGGCGAGGTGATGTTCCGCTGGTTCCCCTTCGACCGGATCAGCAGTGATATCTCGAGAGATGCGACCGACTACGAGGGGAACATCGTGCCATGAGCGAGCCTCCCCGCGATGCGATGACACTGTTGCAAGAGGCCGGCGCCGTCCTGACGGGCCATTTCCAGTACGCATCGGGGCGGCACGGCGATACCTACATTGAGAAGTTTCGGCTGCTGGAGAAGCCCCACGTCACCGAGGCGCTGTGCCGGCAGCTGGCCGATCACTTCCGTGGCCTGAAGCCCGAACTGGTCGTCGGTCCGACGACCGGCGGCATCTTGCTGGCTCACGAGACGGCCAAGCACCTGGGCGAGACTGTCAAGGCGTACTTCGCCGAGCGGAATGAAGACGGCGGGCGCTACCTGGGTCGGGGTTTCGCCATTGAGCCGGGTCAGACGGTCCTGGTGGTCGACGATGTGCTGACCACCGGCGGCTCGGTGAGAGACACGTTGGACGCCGTGATTGAGGCTGGCGGGAAGCCGATGGGCGTTGGATTGGTGGTCGATCGAACCAACGGCGCGACCGGCTTTGGCGAGCTCGAGACCTTCGCCTGCCTGGCAATCGATGTCGCCAGTTATGACCCCGACGATTGTGAGCTGTGCGATGCAGACGTCGAGCTGACGATCACTTAGCCGATCGCGTGGACGAAGAGGCCGGAACCAATCCCCAGGAGATCGGCGGCCAGCGACAGCACCAGGGCATAGACTCCGAAGCCCACGCCCACGCTGATGATTGCTGCCCGGTCGTCGGCCAGCGGAGCAGCTGCCCGCACGGCGAGCACGGCGAGCAGGACGCCGGCAATCGTGGCGATCAAACCAACGGCGAAGCTCGCAGGACCGGCGAGCATGAAGAACTGCCAGACTGCGAAGCCGCCAACCAGAGACATCGGGCGCATCAGGTCGCGCCAGCCAACTTCGACCTGAAAGATCGATCTGAGCGCGTGCCAGGTCAACCCTAGCCAGAGCGCCCAGGCGCCCAGCGAAGCGACTGTGCCCAACAGCAGAACGTTCAATGCGGGACCGGCGATTTCTGCGCCGCGAGTGTCGATGACGACCCAGAGCCAGGCGCCGAGGCCGGCGACCAACATCCCCAGCAGCAGCACAGCAAGTGTGGGCTTGGTGTCGGACTCATTTCGCGAGACCTCGCCGATCACGCCGAGTTCGCCCGCCAACAGCCGCCGGTGCAGCGACAGCGCGCGCCGCCAATCCAACGGCGCGTCCAACCCGGACAGATAGCGAGTTGCCGGTAGCCGCGACCCGCGACCCAGCGTTCGCGTCCATGCCCCTACCGGCTGGGATCGCATCTGCATCATCGTGACCCGTCTGGACACCGTCTCGCCATGGCTTCACTATGGCCCAATGGCACAGATCGACGATCCGCAAATCAGTAAATTCGGCATCTCGGAGCTTAACGATGCTGTCGCCGCATGCCGCCTCTGCCCCAGGCTCGTTGAGTGGCGTGAACTGGCGGCAGCCGAGAAGCGTGCCGCCTTTCGCGATCAGGACTACTGGGGCAGAGCGGTGCCCTCATTTGGACCGTCGGATGCGAGAGTGCTGGTCGTCGGCCTCGCGCCGGCGGCGCACGGCGCGAACCGCACCGGACGGATGTTCACCGGCGATCGTTCCGGGGACTGGCTCTATCGCGCCATCTGGCAAGCAGGCCTGGCCAACCAGCCGGAGTCCGCGGCTGCAGACGACGGGCTCCAGCTGCGGGATACGCGGATCACTTCGATCGTTCGCTGCGCACCTCCCGGGAACAAGCCCACGGTCGAGGAGCGCGACCGCTGCTTGCCCTACTTCCGTCGCGAGCTCGAGTTGTTCTCGCAACTTCGGGTGATTGTCTGCCTGGGATCCTTCGCCTGGGAAAACTGCGCACGCGAACTGGGCGTGCGACCGCGACCGAAGTTCGCCCATGGTCTCGAGCACCGGGCCGGAGACCTGACCCTGATCTGTTCATATCACCCGAGTCAGCGCAACACCTTCACCGGCCTGCTCAGCGAGGAGATGCTTGCGGCAATATTCAGGCGCGCGGCCGAGCTGGCGCGCAGCGGTTCGCGCAATCAGGGCGCGGAGGCAGACGCGTAGACCGTGTCGCGCACTCCGCTCAGCGCCAGGTTCTGAATCCGTCGATCTTCGCGCGCTGGCGTCTCCGCCAGGTCGAACGGCGTCTCGCTGAAGAAGCGAGCCAGATATTCAGCCAGCGCGTCCTGTTCCGTTCCCGGCGCGGCGAAATCGAACAGCCCTCGATCCAATGGGACCGCGTCGTCAATCAGACCGTTGCCGTTGGTATCCGGAAACTCGGGCGTGGGAGGGTTGTATTGCCCGGCCTCGCCGGCCAGGTCGACGCGCCCGAAGCTGGGCTGAGGGAACGGATACCCATCGCCTCTGTTGGCGGTGAAGTCGAGTACGACCATGCGAATCACCCGATTCGGATTGCCGACCAGCGCACCACCTTCGATAACCGGATCTACAATCTCGCCGCTGTCGCCGACAATCGCGAGCGATTCAAGCCGCTCGCCCGCCGGTCTCCTGGGGTCGAAGCTGAACCGCATCCCCGCTACTTGCGGGAACCGCCCGTCTGGCGTCGCCCCGACCCCGTCGAACCCAATGGCGTGCTCCATCAGGCTGACCAGCTCCTGCGCAGTGATCGGCACAATCACCAACCCGTTGTTGAAGCGCAACACGCTTTCGATGTCGAAGCGAGTGATCTCACCGGCGCGCTTGCCGCTGGCCCGATTGGCCGCAGGCGGCGAATACTCAATCTGATCGGCGCGAGTCGTGCCCGGCGGCTGCAGGATCACCCCAACGTGGTCGCGGATTCCGCCGGAGTTCTTCAGCGCGACCGCGACTCGCGGGTCATACTGCCGCGCGGTCCACAGGAATGCGTCCGCGACCAGGTTGCCCAGATTGGTTTCCTGTGTGCGCACGTCGCCACGGCGACCAGCGAGGTAAACGCCGGTGCGTGCCACGATCTCGCCATCTCGATCCTGAATCACGGCCCGAAGCGCTTCCGCGATCCGGCTGACGCCCGTAATCGGGGCGGCCGTTGCCAGCGCGCGGCCCTCTTCGTCCGTCGCGTAGACCCCGCTCACTGCCGGATCGACGCTGCCTGCCTGGATCAGTCCGCGACTGTCGAATCGCACGACCAGGCGGCCCAGGTATCGGTAATCGGCGTCGGTATTGACCAGCAACATCGGCTCGCCGGCTGCCGAACTGATCCGCAATGGATAGCCGCCCACGGCACGATCGCCCGGCCGCAGACGATCGGTCTCGTCCGCCAGAAGCGTGTTCGAGCCGCCCGCCACGACGATGTCCACGTGACGTAAGCGGCCGGCGAGCTGGAGCTCGATTTCGATCTGTTGCATGTGCGCCAGCAGGACGATTTTGTTGACGCCTTGCGCTGTCAGATCATCGACCGCGCTCTGGATGATCGCCGCCAGCGCGTCCAGGTCGAACCCGTCGGCCGGTGCGACCGTGACGTCTCCGACGCTGGATATCCATGCCAGATGTGGCGTCGTCGCGCCGACGATCCCAATGGGTTCGCCGCCCACGTCAATGATCACACTGCTCGCCAGGGTTCCGGCGGCCAGTGGGGCGCTCAGGGCATCAGCGGCCACCAACGACAGCAGGTTCGGGTCGTCGGCCAGTCCCAGATTTACCGACACATAGGGGAACGAGGCCCCGGCGTAGTCGCCATCCTCGCCCTGCTCTGGTGCGATGATCGCCGCAAGGGTGCGCGGTCCCAGGTCGAACTCGTGATTGCCCAGCGCGGAGGCCTGGAAGCCCATCGCATTGAGCAGCGCGATGTCGCCGCGCCCAACTCCCGGCGCACCGAGCTCGCTGATCGCGTCGGCGGCGTAGAAGCGTGGACCAGGGATAAAGTTGTCGCCGGAACTGAGCACGAGCGTCTGCCGCGGCATCTGCGAGCGAAACCCGTCGAGCAGGGCCGAGAACGTCTCCACGTTGTCGAGCGCACCAGCCGCTCCGTCCATGTCGGAGGCATGCAGCAACTGCAGCACAAATCCGCCCACCTCTGGCGGCGGCGCTTCCGAGTCGTCGGACCCGGACTGCTCAGCCGCCTCCCCGGCTTGCATGGAAACTCGAGAGCGAACGACTCCGATGGTTCCCGCAGCGGATGGGGTCTGTCGAGCGGTCTGTTCCGCTGGCTGAGTCGCCGATTGTTGGACTTGAGCCGCGGCGCCGGCCTCGGTCGTTTCCGATCCGGAATCCGAGGCACAGGCAGTAGCCAGATACAGTACCGCCGCCAGTGCCAGGACCAGCAGCGCCTCGGATCCGCGGCGCCAAACCGTCGTCCAGGTAGTTAGCCGACGCAAAGTCCGCCGTCGGCGCAGCAATCCTCGATTGCTTCCGCCCCTGCCGAGACATCGGTCAGAGAAATCAGGTTCTGGGCTCGGGATGCGTAGGAGGGTTCCAACAGGTCGTCGGTGATGGTGTAGACCTCCCAGCGCGTGCCGGAAGGGTCGGAGACCCAGACCTTGTCCTGCTCCGCGTGGCAGCAGACGACAGCGTCCTCGATCTCCATCTCGAGTCCGAGATCGCCGAAACGCCTCGTTTCGTCATGCACTTCCGTGGTCGTCTCGACTTCAACGCCGAGATGGTTTAGCGGCGCAGCCGCCGACGGATTCTCAATCAAGACCAGCTTCAGCGGTGGATCTTGAACCTCGAAGTTTGCGTAGCCGCTACGCACTTTGTGCGGTTCGGTGCGGAACATCTGCGTGTAGAAGTCGATGGCCGAATCGAGTTCGGCCACGTTCAGTGCCAGTTGGACTCGTGACATCTAGGTACTCCTCAACTTCCTCAATCGGCGACGGCCAGGGCCGGCTCGTCGCTCGTCAAGCTCACCCTATTGCGTTCGTGGACGATTGGCATGACCCAGTCGCCGAACCGCTTCGCTTCCTCATCGTGCGGGTATCCCGAGAGGCAGAACTCGGTACAGCCAATCTCGACGAACTCCTGCAGCGTGTCGGCCACCTGTTGCGGATTGCCGACCACCGCAAGTCCGGCGCCGCCGCGCACAGTGCTCAGGCCGCTCCACAGATGGGGCGCGATTCGGTAGTCGTTGTCCTGCGACTGATCGGCGAGTTGCCACATCCGGCTGTCGGCCTCGGAGTCGCCGCGCCACTTCTTGCGAGTCTGGCGTTGGCGGTCGGTCGTACCGGCAATCAGGCTGTGCGCAGCATCCCAGGCTTCCTCCTCTGTCTCTCGAACACAGACCTGGAGACGCATGCCGAAGGCAATGCTGCGCCGACCGAAACCTTCGGCTCGACGATTGACGTCAATCACCTTGCCCGCTGTCGCTTCAGGAGTGTCGCCCCAGAAGAAGTAGCAATCGGCGTGCTTGGCGCCGACATCCCGAGCCGCATCCGACTCACCGCCGATGTAGAAACGCGGCCACGGATCCTGGTATGGCTTGGGGAAGACGTGTGCGCCCTGCAGTTGGTAGTGCTTGCCCTCCCAGTCGATCCGGTCATGCGAGGTCCACAGGGCCTTCATGATCTCCACCGACTCGTCCATCACTTCGTAGCGCTCGTCGTGGCTGTAGGTGATGCCGTCCCCGGCCAGATCGCGAGGGTTGCCACCGGCGATCAGGTTGATGTAGACCCGGCCCTGGGAGAGCTGATCGAAGGCGCCGATCATTCGCGCCATCTGGGTGGGCAGGATGTAGCCGGGACGGGCCGCGACCAGCATCTTCAGCTTCGTCGTCCGAGCCGACATCATCGCAGTCGAAATCCAGGCCTCCCAACAGGTCGGCGTGACCGGCACCAGCGCGTACTCGAAACCGGCCGACTCTGCTGCCAGCGCCACTCGATTGAACATCTCCATGGAAGCGGGAATGAACTGATCGGGATCGGCGAAGTTGGTCAGATCGCCATGCGTGGGGATATACCAGCCGAAGCGGATCCGGGATTCGGTCATGCGAGTGTCCAAGTCAGTGCAAGTCAACAGATTCTACGGGAAACGGAAGGAAGCCTCGCCACACTTCCGATGTCACCGGTACAATACGACTCTCAGCAGCGATTGGATGACCCGGAGAAACACATGACCCTCAACACCTACCTCACGTTTGAGAACAACTGTCGGGAGGCATTCGAGTTCTACCGCTCCGTATTCGGCGGCGATTTCTCGGAATGGCAGACTTTCGGCGACGGTCCGCCGGACATGGGAATTCCGGATGAGGCCAAACAACTCGTCATGCATGTGTCCTTGCCAATCGGCGACAGCATTCTGATGGGCAGCGATTCAAACCCGGCCTTCGGCCCCGGCCCCGTGATGGTCACCAACTTCTCGATTTCGTATGTCCCGGACAGCCGTCAGGACGCCGACGAGAAGTTTGCGGCGCTCTCCGACGGCGGCGAAGCCTCGATGCCCATGTCCGAGATGTTCTGGGGCGCCTACTTCGGCACATGCACCGACCGCTTCGGCATCGCCTGGATGATCAACTTCGACCCGCAACCCGCTGACTAAATCGGGCGCTCGCCTAGGATGACTACTGCGTACCGGCGCACGAGCAGCCGGGCGCGTGCAGCATCTGGAGATTCCCGTGGGCAAGCTCGACGGCAAAGTAGCAATCATCACCGGCGGAAACAGCGGAATCGGAGCCGAGACCGGACGGCTCTTCGCAGCCGAAGGCGCAAAGGTCATCCTGATGGCTCGGCGCGTACCCGAAGGCGAAGCGATCGTCGCCGAGATCAAGGAGTCGGGCGGCGAGGCCACCTTTGTCGCTTGCGACGTGGGCGACAACGACTCCGTCGTCGCAGCGGTCGACCAGGCCGCCAACGCCTACGGTCAGATTGATCTGCTCTTCAACAACGCCGGCGGCGGCGCAGGCGAGTATTTCCCCAACGAGCCCAACGAGATGTGGCTGCGGGTGATCAACGTCAACCTGACCGGCACGTTCTACGTCAGCCAGGCGGTCTGGCCGCACATCGTCGCCGCGGGCGGCGGCGCAGTCGTGAACATGTCCTCACTGGCCGCGCAACGAGGCTTCTCCTCGCGCATGCAGGACGAGTTTGGCACGACCTCCGCCTCGTACTATGCGGCCAAGGCCGGCGTCGACGCCTTAACCCGCTACATGGCCGGCGCGGGCGGACGCGACAACATCCGCGTCAACTGCGTGCGGCCGGGACAGATCATCACCCCGGGCGCAACTCGCGGCACCTACAACGACCCCGATGGCGGACATCACGTCTTCGAGAAGATGTTCGACTTCGCCCAGATTGTGCAGGGCCCCGGCTACTCAATCGACGTGGCCAACCTGGTGCTCTTCCTCTCCTGCGAAGACTCAAGGTTCATCACCGGAGAGATCATCAATATCGACGGCGGCGTCGCCGCGAAGATCTAGGACGCGGCTTCGCTGACGCTGCTGCCGGATTGAGCAGAAGTGACCTCGGCATTGATGTCGGAGTCGATCCAGTCGGTGATGATCTTTCGGTGCGCGATCTTCCAGGCGCCGTCGACCCGTCGCAGCCGGTCCTCGTAACGTCCCTGGAAGGTGATCCGGGCCGGTTCGACAAAGGGATTATCGCGGCTGCCCCCACTGACAACCGTGCAGTAGGACCTCATAGTCGCCTCATCACCGTCGCCGTCGATGACGAAGTTGGATGGTTGGTGGCGCGACACTCGGTCGTCATCGTTGTCGGTGACTCCGGACGCCAGGCCCCAGAGCGCGTCGCCGGTGATCCAGAGTTCCTGGAGTTCCATTTCCATCACGGCGTCGTCGGTGAAGCAGGACCGCCATCCGTCAGGGTCGCGAAGATCCAGCGATTGGCTATAGCGTCCGGCCAGCACGATGATCTCTGAACGGTCGTCTCCGGTGAGCGGCATGATGCGCTCCTTTCGTTCATTTGATGCGGAATGCCGACAGGCTAGAGATTTCTACTCGGCTCGGAGGCGACGTCGTCGGGTCAGCCTTGATACTGGGGGTCGCGCCGCTCGGCGAACGCTCGCGTGCCCTCCCGCGCGTCGTCCGAGCTGAACGCGAGGCGCGAGTACTCCTGATACAGGCGTAGCCCGTCGGCCAACGACATATCGCGGCCGCGGCGGGCCAGTTCCTTGGTCAGCCGGATCGCGAGGGGACTGTTGACGGCGATCTTGGCCGCCATCTCGTTGGCGGTCGAGATCAGGTCCGCCGGTTCGACTACCTGGCTCACGAGGCCAATGCGCAGCGCTTCCTCGGCGTCGATGAACTCGCCGGTCAGCAGCAGACGCATCGCGTCGGACGTGCCGACCAGACCAGGCGTACGTAGCGCACCGTAGCCGTGGAGGATTCCCCAGCGCGGCTCGGGGCAACCGAACTGGGCGGTCGTGTCGCAGATGCGGATGTCGCAGTACAGCGCCAGCTCAAGGCCTCCGGCGAGGCAGTAGCCATTGATCGCTGCGATCACCGGCTTGGCCGTCTCCAGGCCATTGTCGAAGCGCTCCGCCGACCACGGCTTCCAGGCCTGGCGTTCGCCGAACTCGAGCAGGTCGTGCCCCGAGGTAAAGGCTCGCCCGGATCCGCCGATCACAACGCAGCGCACCTGTGGATCGGCGTCCGCTTGCTTGAATGCGTCGCCGATCGCGTGATACATCTCGTCGGTCATCGCGTTTAGCTTCTCCGGCCGCAGCAGTTGAACCGAGGCGATGTGTCCGTCGACTGAGTAGCCAATCTCGTCCATCTCAAGCTCCTACCGGTGTGGGCCGTCCCTCGTCGATATTGACTGCCAAGATAAGAAATCGCAGCCACCGCGCTGGCGAGCATAGAATGAGCGGGACAGAGAGCCCGCACTGCGGCGGCAATCGATACCAAGGAGAGACCGATGAAGGTCAAGGAACTCGGTCACGCGGTCATCAAGGTCAAGAACATGGAGCGCTCGGAAGCGTTCTATGGGGACATCCTGGGGATGAAGCTCGCGGCCCGGCATGAGCAGATGCCGATGACGTTTTACACGCTTGGCAACCACCACGACCTCGCCCTGCTTGAGGTCGGCGAAGACGGCCCTGAGACCGCCGACCCCAAGGCGCCGGGTCTCTACCACCTTGCCTTCTGCATCGGCGACACGCTGGACGAGTTGCGTGACGCACGCGACGAACTCGAAGCGGCTGGAGTCAAGGTCTTCGCCACCATCGACCATGTGGTCTCAAAGTCGCTCTACCTGAACGACCCCGACGGCAACGGAGTCGAGCTCTATGTCGACGGCTCGGACGTCTGGAAGACAGACCCGCAGCAAGTCGCCCAGGGCGAGCCAATGAAGCTGTAGGTCTCGCGCTTCGAACAGGCATAGCACTGTTCTGACGTGGTGCCCGCAGACTCATGAGTACCTTCTTCGGCGCCACCCCCGAAGAGCGCAACGCTCTGCTGGACGCTGCTCGTTCGATCGCTCCACAGATCGGAGCAGCGGCCGATGAGATTGAGGCTGCACGGCGGCTTCCCGGGCACATCGTTGACCTGCTCAAGGGCATTGGCGCCTTCAGGCTCCTGCAGCCTCGCTGGCTGGGCGGACACGACGCTGACCCCGTGACTCAGATCCTGTTCATTGCCGAACTGGCCAAAGCCGACGCCTCGACCGCCTGGTGCGTGATGATCGGCTGCGACGGCGGCTTGCTCACCCGCGAACTCGAACCGGATGTCGCCCGCGAGATGTACGCCGACATCGACGCCGCCACCTGCGGCGCGGGCTTTCCTCCGGGGACGGCTCGACGCGTCGACGGCGGATTCGTAGCGAGCGGTCGCTGGCCCTACATGAGCGGCATCACACACGCCGATTGGGTGCAGATGAACTGCCGACTGAGCGGAGACGATGCGCCGTCGGAGGGGCCGCCATTCATCAGGCTGGTTGCGCACCGCAGCGAGGTGACAATCCTCGACACCTGGAAGACCGGCGGCATGTGCGGCACCGGCAGTCACGATGTAGAGGTCAACGACCTCTTCATTCCCGACGAGCGCAGCGTGCCGGTCAGACCCTCAACCCGCTCGGTGCCGGGCGATCCGCTGCGTCATCCTGCCTGGTTGCTGCCCAAGCACCTGGGCGTGGCGCTCGGTCTGGTTCAGGCTGCGCACGACGAGGTGATGGACCTCGCCCGAGAGCGCGTCGCCTTGCGCGGTTCGCTGCGCGACGATCCTCTGACCCAGGCCACGCTCGGTGAAACGGCAGCGCAAATCGCCGCCTGCCGGGCATATGCGCTCTCCGCCTCCGACGCGGCCTGGCAAGAGGTCTGCGAAACCGGCCAGATGTCCGATGCGAACCGGGTCAACCTGCGACTCGCGATCACACACGTTCACCAGGAGTGCCAGAGAGTCGTCGAGCGGCTCTACGCCGTCGCCGGATCCACGGCGCTGTACAGCGAACGCTCCACGCTGGACCGGCGACTTCGCGACATGCACGCGATGAACCAACATGTGGTCCTGGGTGCGTCCAACTACGCGGCCGCTGCCCGCGTGCTGCTCGGCGATGAGGCTCGAGCGCCGTTCTGGTAACAGAACGGTGTGGCCGACGCTTAGCTGCGGTGCATTGGCGCCATGTAGAACCAGACCGGCTGCGGCGCGCCCTGCGCGGCGAGCGCTTTCCTCACGGCCAGAATGAGCTTGCCCGCTTCGGTGCGTTCGAAGAACCAGTCTTCGGTCTGATGGCCACCCGGATTGGCCGCGTCGGTCAGTTCGAGCGCGGCCTCCTCGTAGTAGGCGCGAATGTCATTCGCCAGCGCGGTCGTGTGCCCGCCGGGGATGCCGGCCTCTTTCCAGGGCGTTCCGTTGACGATGTTCTGCAATACGTCCAGTGCATCGGGCACACCGTCGGCGTCGATGGCGTTGCCGACTTCACTCACCCCTCGTCGAGCTAGGGCGCGTTCATAAGCCTTGCGCAGTCCGTGCGCCTCATCGACGGCGGGCGCCAGATCGGGATCGAATCGCGGCGGCACCGTGCAACTCAACGGCTCTTCGGCGCCCACGATTTCTTCCGGGTGCTCCTCCAGTACGGGACCGGACTCGCGCTCCAGCAAGGAGAAGGCGCGACGCAACACATCGTGCTGGAACTCAGGATCGTTGGTCTTGCCCAGGGGCCGACCGAGCGGGAACTCACAGTGAAGGACTCGAGGCGGGCGCATGCGTTCGCCCACGGCGCGAATCGAGGTAATCGTCACGGTCGCCAGGCCGGCCGCTTCAAACACGTGGGCCAGCGTACACACGGTACGCGAGCAGAGCGGTCAAACCGGCGTCAGGAACACGACATCAACGCCGTCGGCCTTCAGTTCCGCCGCACACGCCGGGCCGGAGTCGTATCGGATCGTGGCGACATCGTCGGGCTGATTTCCGGCAAACGCGTAGTGCTTCGAGGCGACCGAGCCGATGACGCCCTGCTCGGCCAGTTCGTCCAGGCGGGCCAGCGGGTAGACGACGTTGTAGTCGATGCCGAAAGCGGATCGGTCGAAGTTTGGACTCCAATGTCCCATCACCAACTGGCGCTGATCATGATCAAGCGCGCGGTAGCTGGTGTCGGTCACTGTGAACGGCTCGCCATCGCACGGGTACAGCGCTGCCGAGGTCACAACCGCCACCCTCGCTTCCGCCAACGGCGGCGGCACGGTCCAGGCGGTCTCGGCGAACTCAGGGACCGGCAGGTTGCCGATCTGTTGTCGAATCAGGGCGTCGCCCGACGGCTGATCTGTCATCGTTCACTTCCTCACTCGGATTCCGCGTCAGTCTCGACACCGAGTCTAGAGACGAACAGCGGTTACCACGTGTCGATGTTTGGCCGCCGACCGCGGCGGATCGGCTCCGGATTCTCGCAGGCCATCAAACCGCGGACGATCCAGCGCCGCGTGTCGGCCGGGTCGATCACGCCGTCGTTCTCGTGCACCGAGGCCGAGTTGATCGCGTTGCCTCTCCAGTAGGCATTGGCGACCAGCGCCTCGTAGCGAGCGGCGCGTTCCTCGATGTCGTCGATCGCCTCCAGCTCGGCACGGTTGCCCAGCCGGACCGCAGCCTCAAGGTTCATTCCGCCCAGCTCGGCCGTTGGCCAGGCCAGCGCGAACAGCGGGGCTCGCGAGCTGCCCGTCATCATCGCTTGTGCAGCGAGACCGTACGACTTACGCAGGATGATCGTGAATCGCGGCGACTGCGCATTCGCCAACGTGACGAAGACGTTGTTGCACTTGCGCGCCAATCCGGTGCGCTCAATGTCGGGGCCGACCATCATCCCGGTCGTGTCGACCAGCACGAGGATGGGAATGTTGAAGCAGTCGCAGAGCTGCGCAAAGCGGCAGAGCTTGTCCGCGCCGTCACTGTCGACAGCGCCGCCGAGATGTTCGTTGTTGTTGGCAATCACACCGATCGGATGACCTTCGATGCGAATCAGCGAAGTGATGATGCCGACGCCGAACTCGCCTCGTAGCTCCAGCACCGAGTCGATGTCGGCCATCTGCTCGATCACGTTGCGCACACTAAAGGGTCGCTTGCGATTCTCGGGAATCGCGTGCCGCAGGTGTCGCTGATCGACGCAATCCCAACTGGGGATCGAACCCTGGAAGTAGGACAGGTACTGCTTCGCCGCGGCGATTGCTTCGTGTTCGTCGTCAACCAGGATGTCAACGCTGCCGGCCGGACCGAGGTCGGACATCGGCCCGATCTCTTCGGGGGTGAACAGTCCCAGACCACCCCCTTCGATCGTGGCCGGTCCGCCCATGCCGATGTTGGCGTCGCGGGTGGCGATGATGCAGTCGGTGATCCCGAGGATCGATGCGTTGCCGGCGAATGTGCGGCCCGCGGTAATCCCGATCATCGGCACCGTGCCGCTGATCCGGGCCATCATGTCGTAGGTCGGCACCCACTGGCCGGCCGACGAGATGTCATTGAAGTCGGTATCGCCCGAGCGGCCGCCGGCGCCCTCGGCCCAGACGATCAACGGCGTGGCCTGCTCGTCGGCGAACTTGATCACGCGGTCGGTCTTCTGGTGGCCCATCATGCCCTGGGTGCCGGCCCAGACGGTCTCGTCGTACATCGCGACCAGCGTGGTCGCGCGGTTCTCGTCGAACAGGTTTCCGTTGACCGTGCCGATCCCGGTAATCATGCCGTCGGCCGGCGCGCGCACGCGCATCTCCTCGAACGACATGATCCGATGGCGAGCTGGCAAGACCAGCTCGCCCATCTCGACCCAGCTGCCCTCGTCGACCAGCTCGACCAGGCTCTCTCGCTGGGTCAGCTTGCCCTTGGCGTGCCGTCGTTCGACCCAGGCTTGTCGGTTCTCATCCTTCCCTGCGTCGAGATTGTCGAACAGCTTCTGCAGGTCAGGCCGGATGTAGTCAAGGTCGATCTCCGCCTCTTCCTCACGAATCGCGTCGCCGACGTCTGCCTGCTCGATGAAGGCGAGCGGATGGCCCTCGTACACCACGTCGCCGATCGCGACTGTCAGCTGCCGCAGGTAGCCGCCGATGTCCGAGTTGATGATGTGCTCCATCTTCATCGAGTCCATCACGAACATCGGCTGGCCCTCGCGGACGGCGTCTCCTTCTTCGACCAGGATCTGAATGATCGTGCCCTGGAGTGGAGACGGAACCGCTTCCGTGCCAGGTGGTCCGACGATGTTTGGCGCCGGCTGTGTCCCGGGAGTCATCGTCGCGACGCCCTGCTGCGCCCTGGTCCCTGAACCCTCGCGGAAGTAGTTCAGTCCGGCGAGCGGATCGAGCGTGTCAAGCTGCGCTCCGGCGAGTCCTGCTTGCGAATCGGAAGCACCATTCTGTCCAGGCAGATCGATCTCCGGCGCTTCAGCAAGTTCGGCCACGTGGTCGTCAACCCAGCGGGTGTAGATCCCGCCTGACCCAAAGTCGTGGTGCGCCAACGACTGCTCCAGGAATGAGAGGTTGGCCTCAACCCCCTCGATCCGAAACTCGGACAGTGCACGCCGCGTCCGTCCGACCGCATCGCCGAAGTCAGGCGAGGCGGAGTATGCGATCACCTTGGCCAATAGTGAATCGAAGTTGGGATTGGTCGTGTAGCCGGGGTAGCCATAGGTATCAACGCGCACACCGGGCCCCGAGGGCGGCTCGAATGCTGTCAGCATGCCGCCCGAGGGGCGCACGTCGCCGCTCGGCTCCATCCGCTCCATGTTGACCCGTGCCTGAATCGCGTAGCCACGTGCCGCCGGAACGTCCGCTTGAGCCAGTCCGACCGCCGCCAGCGATTCCCCGCCGGCAATGCGCAACTGCGCTCGGACAAGGTCGACACCGGTCACTTCCTCGGTCACGGTGTGCTCGACCTGGAGACGCGGGTTGGCCTCGATGAAGGCCAGGTCCGACTCGTCGTCGGCATTGACCAGGAACTCGAACGTGCCCAGGCTGCGGTAGTTATCCGACCCTGCCAGGCGAACGGCTGCGGAGGTCAGACGCTCGCGGGTCTCATCCGAGATCGACGGGCTCGGCGCCCACTCGACGACTTTCTGATGCCGCCGCTGCAGACTGCACTCCCGTTCGCCGAGGTGGGCAACCGCGCCGGAGCCGTCACCTACAATCTGCACTTCAACGTGACGCGCGGTAGCCATCAAGCGCTCGACCAGCAGCTCACCGTTGCCAAACGCAGTCACAGCCTCCGACTGGCAACGCTCGTACGCCTCGGCGATCTGATCCTCGGCCGTCACCACTCTCATGCCCCGGCCGCCGCCGCCCGCTATCGCCTTGAGCATCATCGCGCCGCCGATGCCCAGCGAGTGGAAGAACTCAGTCGCCCCTTCGAGATCCACAGCGGTTTCGGTACCTGGCAACACGGGAACGTCCAGCTCGACCGCCAACGCGCGAGCGCAGGCCTTGTCGCCGAACAGCTCGAGTGACTCTGGGGTCGGACCGACGAATCTGATGCCCATTTCGTCGCAACGACGAGACAGCTCCGCGCTCTCGGCCAGAAAGCCATAGCCGGGGTGCAGCGCATCGCAACCGGCGTCAATCGCAGCTCTCACGACCGATTCGACATCGAGGTACGCGCGAGCCCCGGCGCCGTCCAAGGACACTGCCTCGTCGGCCAGCCGCACATGCAGCGAGTTCGCGTCATCCTGCGAATGGATCGCAACCGAGGCGACGCCAAGTTCGCGCGCGGCGCGGATAATCCGAATAGCGATCTCGCCGCGATTGGCGACCAGCAGCTTCTCAATGGACATGCCTTACCTCCGTCAATCGAGATGGTAACGGCGGAGGTGACGCTCTCCGATTGGAGAGCGCGCGGCGTTGTTATTCGAGTGCCAACTCTACGGCCAGCTTCTCCAGCGCCTGAGCCCAGCCGCCACCGGCGCCCTCGGCCATCTGCGGATCGGGCCAGCCGTCCTGCCGCATGGTCAGTTTTGTGCGCCCGTCGCCGAGATCCTCCAGCGAGACCGTCAGCGTGGTCTCGTCGTGCATGTCGGCCGACATTGTGGCCACGAATCGCTCGTTCGGCTCAATCTCCTTGAACTGGCCGAAGTTCCGCATCTCCCAACCGTCCGGCGAGCGCATGACCAGCGAGTATTCACCGCCGACCCGGAAGTCGATCTCGCAGGTCGGAACCGTGAAGCCATCCGGGCCGTACCAGCGAGCGAAGTGTTCGGCTTCGGTCCAGGCTTGCCAGACCAGCGCCGGCGGTGCATCGAAGATGCGCTCGAGCTGAACGCCCCGTTCGTCGGTCGTGATGGTGCTTTCGGTCGCGGTCATTTCGCGGGCTCCTGTTCTTCCGTTTCGGTTAGGTCCGTTGTGTCACGCTCCCGATCGGCGTCGACGTTGCTCTGCAGATCGCTGACGTAATCGTCGAGACGATCGAGTCGTGGTTCCCAGAACTCGCGGTAGCGCTCGACCCAGTCGGAGACGTCCTTGAGCGGCTCGGGTGAGAGCCGGCAGGGTCGCCACTGGGCCCGGCTGCTCCGCTCGATGAGACCCGCCCGCTCCAACACCTTGAGATGTTTGGAGACGGCCGGCAGGGTCATCTCGAACGGTTCGGCCAGCGCGGTCACCGACGCCTCGCCGTCGGCGAGGGTCGTCAGAATTGCGCGGCGCGTCGGATCGGCCAGCGCCGCAAAGGTCGCGCTGAGCGGGTCGCGAGCGGGAGCGGCCGTTGGCACTGTATTTCACCTATCGGTTATCTAACCTGATGGTAAAATATACAGCCTGCGAGTGAATGTCAAGCGAGCCGCTGACGTCGGTCGCCTAGAAGGAAAACGCGTTGGTCCGGTTGCAGGCGTCCTCGATGTACGCCTCGAGACCGTTGCGCCGGCCCAGTTCCGGTCTCTCCCATTGCCAGCTAATCAGCACCAGCCGGCGAATCAGCAGGAAGAGCGGCAGCAACGAGAGCGCCTCGTCACTGAACGGACGAATCGAGCGATAGCCGTCCACGAGGGCGTCGGTGATCGCATCGAAGTAAGGCAAGTCCTCCAGGCCGAAGAGAACGACCGCCAGGTCGTACTGGTGCCAGCCGAAGCCGGCGTCGTCGAAGTCGAATGCCTGGAGATTGCCGGATGGATCGATCAGGATGTTGTGCGTATGGAGATCGGCGTGGATCATCGAGTATGTGCCTCGATGCTTGCCGTAATCGTTGAGCGCTTCACGAATCTCCGCGCGGGCCCCGGAGAGCACGTCGCGCTGGCCCCTCGTCAGTGGGGGAATGTCCCAGAATCGTCCCCAGAACGGCTGCTCGCCAACGTAACCCGGGACATCGAAGGCATGCCTCGTGAACGCGGACGGGGGCGCCCAGGCGCTCGCCTGATTGTTCATGGCAGCCAGGACCCGACCGATCTGATGAAAGTGGTCGATGATTCTCTTCTCATCTGTTTCGTCCTGGATCACCGAACTCAGGAGCTTGCCGTCGAGCCAGTTCACCAGTCCGACAGCCCGGCTTGACGTCCCATCAGGCGTCGGGATCGTGGCATAACCGGGCCCGTTCAGTGTTCGCACCCCGACCGGCACGCGTATCCCCGCATCGTTGAGCGCCTGCGTCCAGAGCAGTTCCGACTCGAGCTCGGGCAGCGTGTGATAACCGGGTCGATGGATCCGCAGCGCGTAGCGCCGCCGATCGGGCATGTCGAGTCTGAAGACAGTGTTCTCGCTGCGCGAGACCAACTCCATCGCGTCGGGTTTCAATCCCCAGGCAGCGAGTGATTGCTCTGCGATCTTGTACAGATCGGCGTCGCTCAGATTCGTCGGCTCGGGCATCGAATGGTTAGACAGGCTCGGAAATGGCGTCCTCGAACGCCTCGAGGAACATGTCCGCCTGCTCACGCTTGAGCACGAGCGGCGGCCGCACCTTGAGCACGTTGCCGTGCTCGCCGGCCTGGCCCATGAGGAATCCGGCCCGCCGCAGACGATTGACGATGACCGCGGCGCCAGCCTGATCGGGTTCCTTGCTCTCGCGATCCTTGACCCACTCCATGCCGATGAACAGGCCGTGGCCGCGTACGTCCGCCATCGGCTCGCAGCCTTCCTGCAGCGAGCGCAGGTTCTCCATCAAGTAGCCGCCGACGTCGGCCACGCTCTCGACCAGTTCCTCGCCTTCAATCACCTCCAGCACGGCCTTGCCCACGGCTGCCTGCAGGGGGCTCGATGCGAACGTGTTGAAGTAGCGGGTCTGGTCGCGGAACGTCTCGACCAGTTGCTGCGAGGCCACCACGCCGGAGAGCGGCAGACCGTTGCCCATCGGCTTGCCCATGCTGACGATGTCCGGCGTCACTTCGGTCGTCTCGTACCCCCACCAGTTGCCTGATCGGGCGAATCCGGCCTGGACCTCGTCGCAGATGAAGAGGCCGCCGGCGTCGCGAACCATGTCGGCCGCGCGAGACATGAAGCCGGGCGGGATATCGGGCAGCCCCTCGTTGGCCAGGATCGAGCAGACCATCATGCCGGCAAACGGAACGCCGTCCGCGGCGAAGCCATCAATCTCGGCCCTGAGCCGTCCCAGGTAGGCCTGCGTGAGCGCCTCATCGGCCAGGTCATCCTCGATCGGCCGGTAGCGCTGAGGCACCGGGATCGAACGGAACTCCGGCTCGTCGTCGCCGCGATGACGCGAGAGCTTGCGCACCTCGGTCGAGTTGCCGTGATAGGCGGCCTGCGTATAGATCAGTCCACGGCCGCCGGTCGCCGCCCTGGCCATCAACACGGCAATCTCGTTCGCTTCGGTGCCGCTGCAGGCGAAGACAGCGGTGGTCAGGTGATCCGCATGCACCGAGGTCAGGTGCTCGGCGTAGTCGAGGATGCCCTCGTGCAGGTAGCGCGAGTGGACGTTGAGCGTCTCGGACTGGCGCTGCGTCGCCTCGACCACGTGCGGATGCGCGTGGCCAACGCAGGGCACGTTGTTGTAGAGGTCGAGGTATCGGCGTCCATCGGCGTCGTAGAGCCAGACGCCCTCGCCGCGCACGATGTGCACCGGATCTTCGTAGAAGGTGGCGATGCCTGCGCCCAGCAGCCGTTCCCGGCGCTCGAGCAGGTCTTGGGTGACTGGTGTACTCATGCGCCGATTGTCAGTGCTGCGCCCCACAGTTGCAAGCTCCGGCGCGTAGACTCGGCGACAACCTCAACGGCGATCGCCGTTCTGGAGGGAGCCAACGATGAGCGATTCCATCACCACGACGCCCGGCGCGAAGATGATGTTCATGATCCGCCGGCGCGACGACGCCACCCGAGACGAGATGATCGCGCACTGGTACAAGAACCACATGCCCGGCGTGCTCGAGGCGCAGGAGGCCGCCAAGGCAGCCGGGCGCCGGCCCGCGCGCAAGTATCTGGTGACCCTGTTCAACGGGGAACGAGGCGAGCAGGTGGCGCGGCCGACATTTGACGGCATGGCCCAGCTCTGGTTCGACAAGCCGCTGCGCAAGCCCGACGGCCCCATGTTCACCGAGCCGCGAGACACCTTCGATCAGAAAGTCGAACCGTTCGTCCCCTGGGCGACCACCGAGCATGTCGTGATCGACGGCGCCGACGACCTGCCCGTCGTGCCCCTGACGCTGAACGAGCCCTTCCCCACGACCCGCAGCAACCTGTTCAAGGTCAGTTTCCTGGTCAAAGCGAAGGACGGCGTCGAGTGGGACGAGTTCTTCGCCACCTGGCTTGAGGCCCACGCGCCCAACGTCAAGGAGACCATGCACAAAGTCGGCGGACTGCGCTACGTGGTCAGTCACAGTATCGAACCCGACGACGAGCCCTATGCGGGCATGGCCGAGCTCTACTTCCGCGACCCGTCCGGCTGGACCCGTTACGGCGAAACGATCACACCTGACGCCTTCGGGCCGCTGGTCGACACATCCGAGACCATCTGGTTCGGGGCCGACACGGAGCTGATCGGGATTCCCTGATGTCCGCTCCGTTTCCCACCTCCCCGCTGGCGCCCGATCCGCTGCCGCCGTATCCGCCGGGAAGAGAACTGCCACCGCTCAGAGATACGCAAGCGGGGAAACACATAGGCTCGGAACTTGTTCACGCGTCGTACAGGGCGACGACGCTCCAGCCAATGCTCTGCTACTCTGAGAACATATGAGCTTACGACCAACCACGCCCAACAGGACGTCCAGCCACTCCGCCCACCCTTCGGCCAGCGCCCGCAACATCCTGCACCGCCGCCGCGCAGCCGGAACGTGCCCAGCCATAGCCGAACACATCCGAACGAATCCGAACGCTACCGACCTGAAGAAACCTGAAAAAACCCGAAAAAACCTGAACGTCTTCGTCAACGATCTCCAGCGCATGGCTGAAGATCGTGGCCGAAGAGGCCCAGAAAAAATAATTTCGCAGAAACCTGAATTCAGTCAATTTCTTCTTCCTTCCGAACAGCTGTTGACAGCCCATCGCCAAACCTCCAGATGCAACAAGGAATCGGAGAAGCCCCGTGACCAACGAACTCGCCTACGCGACGATTGAGGAGCTGGCCCCGCGCATCGCCTCCGGCGAACTGTCGCCGGTTGAACTGGCCCAGGCACAGCTCGACCGCATCGCAGCCCACGACGGCCGGCTCAAGAGCTACGCCACGGTGATGGCCGATTCAGCGCTCGCCGAAGCGCAGCAGGCCGCGGATGAAATCGCGGCGGGCAACTATCGAGGCCCGCTGCACGGGATTCCGATCGCGGTCAAGGACCTCTGCTACACGACTGGCGTGCCCACCATGGGCGGCACGAAGGTGCTGGAAGACTTCGTTCCCGACTTCGACTCCACCGTCGTCGCGCGTTTCAAAGACGCGGGAGCCGTCATGCTGGGCAAGCTCAACCTGACGGAGGGGGCAATGGCCGGATACAACCGCGCCCGTCAGGTGCCGGTCAATCCCTGGGACGGTGGGCGCTGGACCGGAGTCTCATCCAGTGGTTCCGGCGTGGCCACGGCGGCCGGTCTTTGCTACTCCTCCTTGGGCAGCGACACCGGCGGCTCGATTCGTGGTCCGTCGGCGTCCTGCGGCATCGTGGGGCTCAAGCCGACCTGGGGACGGGTCAGCCGCTACGGCGTGCTCGACCTGGCTCAGTCGCTGGATCACGTCGGACCGATGTGCCGTTCGACCTGGGACTGCGCCGTGACCCTTGAGGTGATCGCCGGCGACGATCCGAACGATCCGACCACGCTCCCCGAACCGGCTCCCTCGATGCTCGACGGAATCAACGCCGGCGTCGCCGGTATGCGCATCGGCTACGACGAGCGCTATGCGACCGAGGAAGTGATCCCGCCGATCGCGGAAGCGGTGGCGGCGTCGGTCGAGACGCTGGCTTCGCTGGGCGCGGAGATCGTCTCGGTTCAGTTGCCGGATTTCGAACCGTACATGGCCGACTGGCCGACGCTCTGTTCTGTCGAGGCGCTGCACGCCCACCTGGATAACTACCCCAGCCGAGCCGGCGATTACGGCAACTGGTTCGGGGCCTGGCTAGAACTCGGATCCTCGGTCAGCGCGACCGACTACGCCGACGCCTGCATCCGTCGCGAGGAGCTGCGCGGCCGGCTGGCGCGGGTCTTCGCCGATATCGACATGCTGGCCTGCTCGGCGCAGGGCACGTTGCCGCACCAGGTGACCGAAGACATGATGTACGACGACACGCCGGGCGAGTTCCAGTGGTCGCGGCTGCAATACACGGCGCCCTGGGACATGAACCGGGCGCCGACCCTGACCCTTCCCAACGGCTGGAGCGAACAAGGTCTGCCGATGGCGCTGCAACTCGTCGGCCCGCTGGGCAGCGAGCAGGCCCTATGCCGGGCCGGCTACTCCTACGAGCAGGCGACCGACTTCATGCGCAACCCGGAGCTCTAGTAGTCGGTCGCTTCGCCCCGCGCCTGCTGCGCTTTGCGCTGGTTCATGAAATCACGCATGCTGCCGGCGCTGTCCGGCGGAGGCGGTGCCATCCGTAGCCACGAGTTCAGGCTGGTCGTGTAGCGGAACTGCGCGCCCCAGCCGAGCATGTCGGCCTGGGTGTGCCACATCTCCTTCTTCGTCAGCAGACTCGCCAGCGGCGCTTCCGCGACGCTCTCCGCCATCTCGCGGACGGTCTGATCGAGTTCCGCTCCCGGCACACTGCGCGTGACCAGACCCCACTCCTCGGCTTCCTTGCCCGAAAGCACGCGGCCGGTGAACAGCATGTCGTTGGCCCGACGCGGGCCGACGAGGTAGCTCCAGAACGGGATCGAGCTGGCCCCGCCCATGCGCATGAACGGTTCGCCGATCATGGCTTCGTCAGCCGCCACGACCAGGTCACAGAGCATCGAGATGTACATCCCGCCGGCGATTGCGTGGCCCTGAATCTGGGCGATGATCACCTTGGGATTGTCCCAGATCGCCTCATAGATCCCGCGCATGATCCGTTGGTGCTTGTGCCCGTTGACGATGTTCCACTCGGAGTCGCCGTCGGGCGTATTGATATAGGGGCTGCCGTCAATGTCGTACCCGGCGCTGAATGCGGGACCATTGGCGCGAAGGATGGCGACCTTGAGCGAGTCGTCATCGGCGACGGCATCGAGCGCGGCGAGGAGGTCGTCGAGGAGGGCGTGGTTGAGCGCGTTGCGCTTGTCCGGTCGGTCCATCGTGATTGTGGCGATCGGACCGTCGGTCTCAAACTCGATGGCGGTGTATGTCATCGTCTGTTCCTTGCTTACGAATCGGCTGACTGTTCAGTACCAATGTGATCGTTGTCGGCTCACGTCATGTCGTGGATCTGCTGACCGCGGTCATAGTGCGCCGCAGGCAATGCTCGGCCCGGACCAAGCAGACGCAAGGCTCTCACGAGCCACGAACGAGTGTCGGCCGGGGTGATCATCTCCGAGACGAGCCCCAGGTCGGCGGCCTCCCATGGATCCTCGGAGGGTGGTGACTCAGGATCGCGGGCCAGATAACCTGGACTTTCGGTCATCGCCGGCCGGGCCGACGGCCAGCACCAGATGAAGTCGAATCCGGTGCCCATGCCGCCGAGCGCGAAGTCGCCGAGCGCGTGTCCCCAGCCCGTGATGATCGTAATCTTCGCCGCGTGCGAGGCGCGCAGCGACTCGGCGGCGCGTGCGGCGGCAAACATGAACTCGCCGCTCGCGGCGTCGACCGGGTCGTAGCCCAGCGTGTCCTGGGTCGAGAGAAACGGAATCTGGTAGTCGGCGCTCCACGAGGCCGCGCGTGCGATTCGCTTCATGTCTGCCGTCGTCAGCGCCGCTCGAGGCGGCCCTCCGGTCAACGCGAAAGCGACCGGGACACCTTCAACCTGGCCCACGCCGACCGCGCAGTGTTCGTCGTCCGGACCAAGCAAGGTGATGCTGCCGGCGTCGAAGATCGCATCCATCTGCTCCCGCGGCGAAGCGTGCATGTCTTCATCGGTGAGGTTGAGCGCAGCCTCGGATGACGCGCCGCCGAGCGGCGCCAACGCCGAGCCAAGCTCGGCTGGCAGCGTCGCGAGAAACCGCCGCGCGGCGCCGATCGCCTCGGCATCGCTATCGCAGACCAGGTCGGCTACCGACTCGGCTGAGCCTTCCTGCGCCCCGAAGGCGGCGCGATCAGTCGCCACCAGCAAGTCCGAGCGCACCGCCAGCGCACTGTTCTGACCGGCGCAGTGACCGCAGGCGACCGTCACCAGCGGTGCCTCACGCTCGGCGATGTCGCGGGCCGGCAACTGCTCAGCCACGCGGCTCAGCAGTACTCCGGCGTGGAGGTCGAACTCGGGAACCTCATCCGTTGTGCCATCGGCCAGGTAGACGATCGGCAAGCGCCGATAGATCGCATTGGAGAGCATGCGGTTGCGCTTGTTCTTGCCCACCTGCGCGTCGGAGTTCGCCAGGGCGATCGGATCTTCCGCAATCACAACGGTCCGCCGTCCCGAGATCTCCGCGTAGCCGACAATCACTCCGTCGGCCGGCGTCTCTTCGGCGACTTCATGGTGCTGGCTCTTGGCAAACGCGCCAATCTCGAGGAATGACCCCTCATCGACCATCAGCTCGACCCGCTGGCGCGGGGTCAACTGGCCCGCCTCTAACTCTCGCTCGCGATCAAACGCCTCGATGTGCGCGCGCTCATCGTCAACGCGCTGGAGGCGCTCCGCGATGGTCAGGTTCTTTTCCGGACTGACGTGCCGCTGGCGTCGAGTTGTCATCTGCGTCCCCCTCGTCCCAGCGCTTCGAACGCCTGGATGACCCGCGGCCGCGTCTCGACCGGGTCGATGATGTTATCAATCGTGGCCATCTGCGCGCCGCGCCAGGGATTCATATTGCGCCTGAACGGCTCGGCCAATTCATCCAGCAGGAGTCGGTGGTCGTCGCGATCCTCGATCCCCGCGAGTTTCTTGCGATGCACCACCGCGGCCCCGCCTTCGGGACCGAGATATGCGATCTGCGTCGTGGGCCAGGAGAGTGTGATCGCCTCCGGGTCGCTGCCGCCCATGATGAAGTAGCCCATCCCAATGCCCTTGCCCAGCGTGACGCAGACGGTCGGTACCTCGGATGCCATCTTGTCCGAGATGTAGACCGTGGTCTCAGTCAGCAGCCCTTTGTGCTCTTCCTCCTGCGTCGTCATGATCCCAGGCGTGTCGCAGAACGTGAGCAGCGGCAGCGAGAAGGTTCGGGCGGTCTTGATGATCCGCCGCGCCTTGATCAGCGCGTTCATGTCGATCGCGCCGCCGCGAACCATTGGCTGATTGGCCATGATCGCAACCGTATGCCCGTCAAGGCGGGCGAAGCCCGTCACCATGTTCATGCCGAACTCGGGCTGCCACTCGAAGAAACTGTCCCGGTCCACGACCCGCTCGATGATCTTGCGCACCTCATAGGGACGGTTCGGATACTTCGGTACCAGCGACCGCAACTCCTCGTCGCAGCGATCTCTGGGATCGCCGCTCATGATCCGCGGCGCCGACTCGAACGCGTGGCCGGGCAGGTACGAGAAACAAGTGCGCAGCGTCTCCATCGCTTCCGCTTCGTCCTCCGCCCGTCGGCAAATCTGTCCGGTCATCTTGGTATGGACATCAACGCCGCCCATCTCATAGAGGTCAGGGCGTTTGCCGGTGGCGAACTCGATGATGTACGGACTAACGAACGTCGCTGTCGCGCGCGGAGTCATCACCGAGAAGTCGGCCACCGACGCCGCCCAGGGCGCAAACGAGTTGCCGAGGATCGCGGTGAACACGCCACCTCGCCGAGGCACGCTCGATCGCGCGCCGACGTTGTGCCCACCGACGGCCGAGAATCCCGAGGACATGACGTGGTCCTCGATCTGTCCGCCCGCTCCCTGGAACAGGTAGAACATTGGCAGCGCGGCTTTGTCGACAATATGTCCGACGGCCCGCATATTGACCCGCGAGCGCAGATTGTATGCGCCCGCGCCTCGTGACGCGTCGTGCGCCTTGTAGAGCACCGGCCGGCCGTGGATTTCGCCAAAGCCCAGCTGCAGCGGTGTCGGCCCCAGGCCGTAACTGAACGCCCACTGGCTGCCCGGATCGAGCAGCAGCTCGATTCGCTCGTTGGCGGTCAACAGGCCCCGGCTGTGGGCCCGCTCGTCACCTTCAGGATTCGGCGCGAAGAACTCGTCTCTTCGACGCCGCAGTTCAGCGAGATGCTCCAGGTCGGCGGGACTAGCCGTTGACACCGGTGCCCCAATCGATCGCGTTCTTCAGCAACTGCTCGTATGGCTCGGTCTCCCACGGACCTCGGAAGCGGAGCGGGACCTTGCCATCCGGCGAGATGCTCTCGTGGACCGATTGCTGGCCATTCGTCAATGGCGTGTGACAGTGGCCCGGCGCGATGTAGGCGATCTCGCCCTCACCGACCTTGCGCGCGAAGCCGAGCGCATGCGACTTGCCGTCGGGCAGCAGCGAGAGGTCGCCACCGTAGAGCTCGTCAACGATTGGCGGCTTCTCGACATCCTCGGTCGTCAGCAGGACCTGCGTGTCGGGATGGATCACCTCGACCATGTAGGGCTCGTCCTGGACCGGGAAGTTGCCGGGCAGGTTGTAGGTCAACGGGTGGTTGTGATCCGAGACCTTGACGTCCATCTCCCGGATCGGCGGGTGGGTCATGAAGAATCCGCCCAGCGCCTCGTGGTAGTCCATCTTGGCCATCCGGCGACGGCCGTCCTCGCGGCCAAGACGCTCGGCCTTGCCGCCGGTCGAGCCGTGCAACGCCAGCCAGCGCCCGCCGTCGCCGAGCCAGTCGCGGATCACGCCGGTCTGGTAGTCGTCGGCGAACGGTCCGGCGACGTAGCAAATCAAGAGGTGTGCGTCCCGGATCCACTTGTGGCAGTCGGTGAAGTCGCTGCTCACGGTCGTGTGCACGTTCTCATTCGACTGCAGCGCCATCAGGATGCGCATCCGCGCGTAATCCATGTCATGCCCGGCGTGTTGGCCCGGAGGGAAGCCTCCGACCACAACGTGGGCGCGGATCGGGGTATTCATGGCGGCCTCCTCTATCTCATGCAGCCTGCCGCGATACTAGCCGCTACACCGAGTAAGAGAGTTCAGGACGGAAGCCAGACATGGAACCACTGCAACCGATGGCCGAGCACATCGCTCGTTTGCTCCGAGAACGAGGTGAGACAGTCGCAATCTGCGAGACCACCGCGGGAGGCCTGGTCTCGGCCGCGTTGCTCTCTATCCCCGGTGCATCGCGCTACTACGCCGGAGCGGCAGTCACGTACACCGGCGTCGCGCGATCCACGTTCCTCGAGATAGAACTCGACGATTATCCGGGAGTCCGCTCCAGCAGCGAGCCCTACGCGAAGATCATCGCCGAGACCATCCGCGAGCGCCTGGGAGCCACCTGGGGCATCGGAGAAACGGGCGCCGCCGGACCCGGCGGCAACGTCTACGGCGACGCCTCGGGCCACACTTGCATCGCGATCACCGGGCCTAGTGAGTATGTCGAGACGCTCGAAACCGGCCTCGAGGATCGGGAAGAGAACATGTGGCTCTTCACAAAGCGGACACTCGAAGTGTTCGAGTCGGTGCTACGCGGATCCTCCAGCCAGGGGTAAGGATTCCCTTGACCTGAGCCATCAGCCGGGCCGCTCCGGCGAAGCCGGGCGCTACTCACTCAGAGTCAGGATGAGCTCGGCGTAGCTCCTCCCTTGTAGATCGACTTTGTGAATCTCGATTCCGCCCGGGATCGCGTGCTCGACCTCATAGTGGTCCCTGGTCCAAAACTCGTAGATTTTCCGGGCCAACTCCTCTTCTGTTTCCGCCTTCAGGATTCGGGTCGTCAGGAACTCATACTCCACTTCGAGGGAATCGAAGTCCTCCACTGGAATGTGCTCGAGGATATTCGCGGTTGACACACCAATGAAATGAGTCACGCCAACGCCATCGGGGACGTAAACGCAGGAGTGGTCCGGTAGCTCAGCCAACGCGCTGGCACCGAACTTCGCCCATGTGTCGGGCAGGGTGGTTAAGTCGCTGGACCCCTGAAACCCCACGAAGGTGAACTTCATCGGATGGCCCTTACACGTCAGTGACGCCTGCCCTCAAGGCCAGTGACTCTACCGCGATCCCGGCACGATTCCGCGCACCGACGTCTCGATGCTGAACAGACTTGTCCCCGCCGTCATGAACAGCGTCGAGAAGTCGTCCCCGCCGAATGTCAGGTTGGCGGCGTGCTCGTCCATTTCGAAGACACCGAGGTACGTGCCGTCGGCGGCGTGGGCAGAGACACCGCCGGCTCCGGTCGTCCAGAGGCGGCCGTCCGAGTCGACCTTCATCCCGTCGGGTGCGCCCAGGCGATTGTCGTTGGACTGATCGACGAAGAGGATGCGGTCGCCCAAGGAGAGGTCGGCGTTCACCTCATAGCGCCAGATCAGACCTTCCTGGGAGTCGCCGATGTAGAGCTGCGACTCGTCAGGATTGAAGGCGAGGCCGTTGGGATTCGTGAAGCCGGTCGGCGCGACGCAGTGCAGCGAGCCATCCGGGTCGATTCGGTAGACGCCGCGGAAGTCCAGCTCCGCCTGCTGGCCCTCGTAACCGAAGCGCGGTGTACGGCCCGTGTCGGTTCCGTAGGCCGGGTCGGTGAAGACGATCGCGCCGGACGAGTGAACCACCAGGTCGTTGGGGCTGTTTAAGCCCTTGCCGTCCCAGGTGTCGGCCAGAGCGTCCTCGTCGCCGGGAGAGCCGTAGGGCGCGCTTGAGACACGCCGCCCGCCGTGCTCGCAGGCGAGCAGGTTGCCGCTCGCATCCAGCGTGAGCCCGTTCGACCACCCCGACGGGTCACGATAGACCGCCGCCTCGGAATCTCCTGGCCGCCAGATGTGCTGTCGGTTGCCGGGAATGTCGCTGAATACGAGAGCGTTGTCGGACGCGATCCAGATCGGCCCCTCAATGAAGCCGAATCCACCGCAAAGCCGAGTCTCCTCACCGATCAACAAGCCCGAGATACCGTTGTCGTCTTCGATTCGCATGAACGCTGTCCTGATCTAGTCGTGATGCTCACGCTTCTCAGCGATGGTAGCTGCCAACGCCGGTCGATCAGGCAGTCGATCAGTGGCGTTCCAGATTCGTTCCATGATCGGACCACCCTCAGCCGCAGGATCCACGAATTCCGGCCGATACAGCCACGGCAGCTGGCTCGAGTGCGCACGGATCACGACCGGACGAACCCGATACCCCAATAGACGATCTCTGGTGAAACCCAGCTCCATCAACATGCCCTGCGTCGTCTCGATCGACCAGTTCTGGTCGAAGATGAAGTTGCCGAAGGAGTACGCCACCAGACTGTCGCCGAAATCCTCAATCGCCTGGACCCAGTGCGGATGATTGCCGAACAGGAACGTGGCGCCGGCCTCCATCGCGACGCCGCCCAGATCGCGTTGGTAGGCAACCGGATTGGAAACGTACTCGACTCCCCAGTTGACGCCGACGAGCACATGGTCGGCGAGCTTGCCTGCGGCGCTGATGTCACGACGCAGGTACTCGGCCTCGAGCGGCGCGGTACCTGGCTGGTCCTCCTCCGCGTGATACCAGGGCGCGATGATGTCGTAGCCCAGGAAGGCGAAGGTCACTTCACCCAACTCGGTGCGTACGCGAACGACCGCTGGCGTTCGTGCGGCGTCCAGACTCTCACCGGCGCCGGCGGTGACCATGCCCTCGCTTCTGAGGCGCTCAAGGGTCTCGTACAGGGCAGCGACGCCGGAACAACCCTGCCAGCAATCCATCATGTGATTACCGACGGTGAGCACGACGTCGATGCCGGCATTGGCCATCGCCGCGACTGCCCGATGGCTGCCGGTGAACGTCACGGTTTCGACGCAGGGGGTCAACTCTCTGTTGGCCGTCAAGGGATGTTCGAGCGGCGCGACCGCGATGTCGGCGTTCACGAGCGTGTCACGGACGCCGTCAAACATCGCGTCGTAGTCGCCGAGGAGGGAGAGCACATGATTGGTGCAGCGAACCGGGATCAGCTCACCGGTCACGGCCATACCGACCGGATCGAAGCTGCCCGCTACCGGCACCCCCGATGCCGAGAGCCGCTCAATGGCCTCCCGTTGTGTCCGCGCCCGCACCCAGCGCAACTGACGCAGCGGCGATTGGCGTGCCCGATCGCGATACGGATCATGACCGTCGACGGTCAGAGCCAGCACACCTGTCGTCAGTTGCTCGGGTTCCACCAGCCCGAATGCGCCAGGCGTCGAGGCGACGGAGTCGATCAGCCGAGCCTCGGTGACGAACACTGCTCGCAGGTCCGCCAGCGAAAGGCCAAGCGCAGCGGCGATGTCCCGCGCCTGCGACCCTGGCAGGAACACCGATATCGCCTGTGGGCTGCCGCCCAGGTCCGACCAGTCGAGCAGCTCACCACGAAGGATGCGCCGTACCTCGCCGTAGGTCAGATCCAGCACGTCGCGACGTTGATCAGTGATCGCCGCCCATCGAGCGACAATTACCATCCGGGAACAGGGAAACGGCCGCTCCGAAATCGTCGGTGCCGCCGTCCACGCTTCCTCGTCGCAGCGCTCAAGCTCCACCGCCGGGAGCGACGATGCGGCGGTTACACGTGGCCCTGTTACGGGACGGGCGACATCCCCGTCGGCGTCAGCGCGCTGGGCCAGGATCGTTCCGCTGGCCAGCAGCAGGGCAGCGGCAACGGCCCACCCGATCAACGTCATGGAATAGCCACAGATCGCCCCAACCCCGATTGGCGAGTTTACCGCGACGCTACATAGACAGGGCGGCATCGGTCAGAGCAAGCGGGATTTGCGCAGAGGCGCCTACGGCCCCCAGGCTGATCATCCCCTCCGACTGTCAAACCCACGTCAATCGTCAACCCTGCCCTGCAACTCGGCGACGCGCGGCGACCGCCCTCATGGCATGCTGGACGCGAGGAGACCTGAGGATGCGCATCGACATCGGCGAATGGTTGATCCGCAGCTACCAGACCGAGGACGCGGAATCGCTGGCGCGATCGGCGAACAACCGCAGCATCTGGCGGAATCTGAACGACTACTTCCCGCACCCGTACACCCTCGAAGACGCCCATAGCTGGATCGACTTGACCAAGCAGGAATCGCCGGAACAGAACTTCGCAATCGGAGACGAGAGCGAAGTCATCGGCGGCATCGGACTCAAACTACGCGACGACGTGTTCCGGCGCTCCGCCGAGATCGGCTATTGGTTGGCCGAGCCGCACTGGGGCCAGGGCATTGCCACCGCAGCCCTGCTGGCGCTCACGGACTACGCGTTCGAACAATTCAACCTGGTCAGAATCGACGCCGGCGTGTTCGAATGGAACCCGGCTTCCTGTCGAGTGCTCGAGAAAGCGGGCTACGAGCGAGAAGCTCGGCTGCGTCGGTCGGTCTTCAAAGACGGCCAGACCATTGACCGCCTGATCTACGCCAGGTTCCGCGGCTAGCTGCCCAAACCGCTCCCTGGTCTCCATCCGTTGAACAGCTGCTGCTCCGCTGGTTACAACCGTGGCGCGGTTGCGCTACTCTCATTATGACAAGCAACAGTAATATCCCCGGGGGTCTGCATGCGACCTCGGAACGGTTGCCGGGACCGTACGCCATGATCATATCTGGTGGAGCTCTGGCGCTCGCTGGCGTGATGCTGCTGGTTAACCTGCACCTGCAGGTCAATTCGTTCCCGGCGACGCTTGAGACGCCCCAACCCCCGATCACGCATCAGCTGCACGAGCACATGGTCGAGGTTGACTGGAACGATATCTCCGGCGCAGATCGTTACCAGCTACAGCTCTGGTATCCATCCGGCTGGATTGATCTCCCTGATAACGACATGGGTATCGACGTCGATTACGACGGCTCCCGGGCAGTGGTCAGAAAACAGTCACCAGGAGCGCTGATCAATACGTTCCGCGTCAAGGCGTTGGGTTGTGGACGCGCATCGGATTGGTCGGACTACGGTCGCAAGGCAGACGCTGGCTCCGCCACTCAAGACCGTGATTCGCTTGCATCAACCGCTCCCTTACTGGCGGAATCGCCACATGAGGCTATCTGGTCGGGAATCTTAACAACCGGCACGAGCGGTGAAGTGGCGGGTGGCTATGGTTACTCCCGGGCAGCCAGCGTCGGCATGCTGTCGCCGGGAGCATTCATGCTGGACCGTCACGAGTACCAGATCGTTCATGCCTCGCAGGCGACCGACGCGTTCGTTCTCGAATTACAACACACCAACGGCTCGGCGCCGCAGTTTACTCTCGCCGTCCATGACGCAAATGGAAGCAACCCGAGGGAGCTGTCGACCTGTAACAGCGTACGAATCAAGACCGAGAACGGCGACCGCTATCTGTGGTTGGACTCCGAGGTGAGCTGGGCGGCCGGCGCCCACTCCGCCATGAGCATCAGCCTCGCCAACGGACACAAGCATGCCGTAGCAGGCCGAGTGCTCCGGCCAGTGCGACCGTTGACGGCAACGTTCGAACGCGTGCCCAAGCAGCACTCTGGGAGTGAGTTTTCCCTGCTGGTTCGCTTCAGCCATCCCATCGCGGCCGCCGCAGATTCTCTTCGTACAGGCTCACTGCACGTCAGCGCAGGCACGGTGACGTCGGTGCAGCAACTGGCCGGTCAACGCGACCTCTGGCAAGTCAATATCACTCCCGACTCCAATCGCAGCGTGCGCGTGGGCCTGAGGAGCGCGCCGGCTTGCGAAATGCCAGGAGCAATTTGCACCCACCACCAGATCCGTCTTGCCAACGAGCCCGAAGCGGTGGTCTATGGCCCTCCGATCACCGCGCGGTTCATCGACGGACCGGAGGCGCACCAGGGTGAGTCTCAGTTCCCGGTGCGGATCCAACTCAGCGAGCCGCTGCTCAGCACATCGCAGTCGCTCTCGCGGCACCTCCTGTCCACTTCCGGCGCCAGGTTGACTGAAGTGCGCCGCGTGGACGGACGCAGCGACCTGTGGGAGTTGGTCGTTGCTCCCGAATCCGCGGTGCCGGTCGAGATTAAGCTCAATCTGGACCTCGATTGCGGTTCTTCGGCCCTCAGCTGCCTCGACGACCTGATTCGGATCGCCGAACCTCGCGAGCTGACCATTCCGCCGGCCGTCATTCACCTGACGTTCGACGACGGACCCAACCCCGCATACACCCCGCAGATCCTGGACATTCTCGCCTGGCACGGAGCACGCGCGACGTTTTTCGTGACGGGTGAGAGCGCCACGCTCTATCCCGATCTGATCGCTCGAATCATCAGCGAGGGGCACACGCTGGCGAACCACACCTGGGATCACGTCGCGCTGGACACGCTCTCGACCGAAGAGTTTGAAGACACGGTCCTGCGGACGCAACGGGTGTTGGGAGAGCATGCAACCGCCTGCATTCGGCCGCCGTACTATCGCGCCGATTCGGAAACCTATGCGCGAGCCGATGAGATGGGGTTCAGAGTGATCATGGGCAACGTCAGACCGATGGACTGGACCCGCCCCGGCGCGCAGGTGATTGCCGACCGGATTATCGGCGGAGCAGCGCATCAGGCTGTCGTCGTCCTCCATGACGGCGGCGGGGACCGCAGCCAGACCGTGGAGGGTCTGCGCATGGCCCTGGCCCACCTGCGTTCGCAGAACTTCTCGTTTGAACCCGTCTGCAGTTAGCGATCAGGTGTCGTCGAGCCTGCGGCGTGGACGGACCCGGCCTGGGGTTTGGCCTGCGCCTGCATTGTGAGCGCCAGACGCCGTTGCTCGCGACCATGAAGCAGGCGCCAGACCAGGGCGAACAGTCCGCCGGCCCCGACCAGAATCAGCAAGAGCAGGCCGAATGAAGCCTGGAAGCCGACTGAATCGGCCACCGCTCCCGCCTGGGGCAGGATGATGGCGATGATCAACGCAGCCGAGAGTTCAAACATCGAGAGCACGGTCGCGCGCTGATCTGAGGGGATGCGCCGGTTGATGTAGCCGGTCGCGATCGGACGCGTCATGCCGCGGATGGCGGCGAGCAGACCGATCGCTCCGACCACCCAGAGCGATTCCCAGAGCGTTGGCACGAGGAAGAGGAGGGCGGCGGCGAAGAGGGAGAGGATGAGCGAACGCCGCTCGCCGAATCGACTGGCGACCCAGGCGGCGATCAGCGAGCCGACGACCATGCCGGCCACCGGCGACATCAGGATGCCCGAGTAGGCGAAGCCGGAATCGACGCCGCTCGCCGGGTTGACGCCGTGGTGGACGACGAACGGTTGCAGAAGGAAGTCGCTGACGATCATGATCACGCCGGAGAGAAGCGTGGCGAGGAGGATGTACCAGAGCAGCAGCTTGCTGCGCCAAACAACCAGCATGCCGCCGAGCATGTTGCGGAACAGACCGGGTCTGTTCGGAGCCGCGGCAACACCGTTCTGACCATGCTGGCGACCAGCGATCTCCGCCTCACTACGCGGCGGCTCGCGCAGGAGCAGGGCGACAAGACCACCAATGCCCATGGCGATCGCGCCGAGCAGGATCGTCGCCGAATAGCCGACCAGTGCGACGAGAGGCCCGGCGAGCAAGGTCGCGATCAGCATGGAGCCGAACGCGAGGGCTTCGGAGCGTCCGATGTGCTTTTCGTACTCTCTGGTCCGTCCGAGCTGTCTGAGCGGGTCGTAGACGAGGGCAGGTCCGGCGCCGGAGTAGAGGGTCATGGAGAGGGCCACGATGACGTAGGCGGCGAGCAGGATGACGTAGGAAGAGCTGAACGCGAAGACGACCGATCCGAGGCAGAAGATCCCTCCAGCGAACGCGAGGGAGACTCGGCGACCCCAGCGGTCGGCGACCGCGCCGCTCGGCACTTCGGCGACCACCACCGTGATCCAGAAGATCGACTCGATCGCGGCGACCTGGGTGAGGCTCATGCCGCGGAAATCCTGCAGGTAGATGACCCAAATCGGCATCCAGATGAGGAAGCCGCTGACGCCGTAGAAGAGGTAGTAGACGGGAATGTTGCGGGCCAGGCGTCGCCGCATCTGTTGCGAATGGACGAGCATGGTTCGCCCTGCCCGACCTACCAGCGGCGAATGCCGGCCGGGTTCGACTCAGCCGGCGCCGGCGATGGGCTCATTGTTGGCCGGATCGATCTCGAATGGGCCGTTGAGGTCGAGTTCAGCGCCCATTTCGCGGACGGCGGGCAGGACCTCTTCGCCCATCAGCCGCAGGCTGCGCATGGCGTCGTCGTGACTCATCGAGCCATCGCCATCCCAGAAGATGATCGCGCCGGGGCGCAACTCTTCCAGCACGTGACGAATCTTGGGCAGCACGGTCGCCGGCGTGCCGTGGATGATGCTGAGCTTGTCGACCTGCTCCTGGAGGGTGCCGCGATAGTCGCGCGGTTCGGCCGGCTGCGCCGCCCCCGTCAGCGCCTGGCGACGCTCGGTGCGTCCACGTGACGCCGCAATCGCGCGAATCTGGGAAGTCGGCAGGACATCGGTGCGTGACGTCAGTCCCGGCAGGGACTGGAGGAACGGCCGGACCTTGCCCTGGTTGCCCTCGAGGAAGGGGTTGCTCGGTCCCTGGAGATACTTGCGCGCGGTGTCCTCGGCCAGTTCGTCGGTCTCGTCGACGTGGACTTTGAACAGGTATGCCGTATGCTGGGTGCCGGCCTCGTAGCCGGCTTCGCGGGCGCAGTTGCGGTAGTAGTCGAAGGACTGTTTGGTCGGCTCGATATCGGTGGCGAGCATGACGTAGGGATAGCGCCGCTCGGCAGCCCATTTGACCGTGTTGCGGCTCATCACGCCGGGAATCCAGATCGGCGGATGAGGATCGGAGTAGGGGCGGGCCCAGGGATTGACGTAGCGGTACTGGTAGTGCTCGCCTTCCCAGCGGAAGGGTCCGGGCGTGGTCCAAGCCTTGACGATGAAATCGTGCGCCTCTTGATAGCGATCCCAGTTAAAGGGCGAGGCGGTGTTGTGGGCCACGCTCTCGCGGCCCGTGCCGCGCACCCAGCCACTGACCAGGCGACCGCGTGAGATCATGTCGATTTCGGCCAACTCCTCAGCCAACCAGAGCGGGTCGTCCCAGATCGGCAGGACATTGCCAAGCAACACGATCCTGGCCCGCTTGGTGATCCGAGCAAGGATCGCGGCTTCGACGTTCATCACGCCGCCCATGCAGAACGGGGTGGAATGGTGCTCGTTGAGCATCAGGCCGTCGAAGCCCATCTCCTCGGCGTAGACCTTCTCGTCCAGGTAGCGGTTGTACAGCTCGGCGCCGATCCGTGGGTCATAGCTGCCGTTGCTCAGGTCGAGGTCCTGGATGTCGCGACCGGCGGCGCCGAAGTAGCCGGAGTTGGGGTCCTGATAGGGCCGCTCGGTGAAGTATCCGATGAACATCTCGCCGCTCCAACATTCGATTTCAACGTGCGCCAACGAGGCGTGGGCGCAGTCTAGAAGTCTCACTTGCGCGGGGGTTTCGCTTCCGCCACAGGGGCGTTTGCAATCCGCGACAATGGCCTGACAACCGGCGGAAGGGGTACTCACTCATGATTGAATCTCTTGGTATTGAGCACCTGTTCGACCTGACAGCGGAGGAAAAGATCCTCGCGTTCTTCACGCCGCTGATCATCTTCGCGGCGTTCGTCGTGGCACAAATGGCGTTGACCGCGCGCAAGGTGACCGGCTACGTGACCAATGCCGAGACCGGTGAGCCGCGCACGTACCGGCTGAACGGGCTCCTGGTCTTCGCGATCATGGTGATCGTCTGGGCGACCGAGGCGACGGGAATGCCGCGCGACTGGTTCTACCGGTCGTCGCTCTGGGCCGTGTTCGGAGGCACGGTCTTCACCGTCATCTTTTCCCTGATCGCCGTGTTCGGCCAGCCGCAGGGCGAGGTGAAGAACCCGATCATCGCCTTCTACCTCGGACGCAAGCAGGAGTTCTCGTTCTTCAACGAGTACTTCGACGTCAAGATGTGGTTTTACGTCGTCGGCGGGGCAATGTTGTCGCTGAACGCGCTCTCCGGGGCGGTCTGGCACCATGAGAACTTCGCCGACGCGAACCTGGGCGTCTTCCTCTACGCCGGGATCTACACCTTCTACATCACCGACTACTTCATCTGGGAGCGGGTGCAGCTGTACACCTACGACCTGATCCACGAGAACACGGGCTTCAAGCTGTTCTGGGGCGGTCTGGTGGTCTACGGCTGGCTGTTCATCCTGCCGCTGTGGGCGATGGCCGCGCAGCCGGATCCGGGCTTCTCGGCCGCTGCGGAGTACGCGATCGTGGGCGGCTCGGCGGCGCTGTTCCTGACCGGTTGGACGATCTCGCGGGGCGCGAGTCTGCAGAAGTACTGGTTCAAACGCTGGCCTGATCGCAAGTTCCTGTGGTTCGAGCCGGAGATCATTGAGGCCGGCAACCGCAAGATCCTGTGCAACGGTTTTTGGGGCGCCGCGCGCCACTTCAACTACTTCGGCGAGGGCCTGTTCGGCCTGGCGATCGCGCTCAGTTTCGGCCACTTCGGCAATCCCTGGGCCTGGAGCTACATGCTGTTCGTGGTGACGATGTTTACCTGGCGCCAGTATGAGGACGACCGAGCCTGCGCCGAAAAGTACGGGCCGGAGAAATGGGCCGAGTACCAGGAGCGGGTGCCCTGGCGAATTGTGCCCAGGGTCTGGTAAGGGGCTCCGGGCATTCCAGGACCGTTCGCACCGGGATCTGGCTGCTCGGAGGCCAATTGACAGGGAATTGGGTCAGTTTGGGTCAATTTTGACCGGTTTTCGGCAGGTCGTGGAAGGATCCGGCGTCCGGCTTGTTTGGACTTGTTCGATTTTGGACGGATTTGTGCGGACCTGTGCGGCTGTGTGCTGGCCTGGACGAGGATGTGCGGGGTGGTTCGGGCTTGTGTTGATGGTTGGTCGTGGTTCATTGGGGCGGCCGGGCAGGGCGTTGGGACTCAGGCGTCGTTGATTGTATACGCACGGATGTGCTGATGGGGCGAGAGGTTTCCAGTAGGTGACGAAGGTGACAGACGGACTGCGCGCGGTACCGTCGTACGAGCCGAGCGTGCCAGAGAGCCGAAGCGATGCCGACTTCAATCCGGATTGAGAGTTGGGACGACTGGACGCGGGTCTACAACGACGTCTCGGTCTGGCGGGGGCTCGTCGACGCCATTTGCATGCGGGAGGGGATCGGCTATCTGGAGATGCGGTCGGCCAGCGCGAACACGAACGCCGTGTTCCTGCTCGACCAAGCGTGGGCGCTGAAGATCTACAGCCCGTTCTGGGATGAGTTCGATTTCGAGCGCTCGCTACTGGAGGGGCTTGGTTCACAGAATGAGATTCCCGTGCCCGAGGTCACCGGCTGCGGTCAGATTGCCGACGGCGACGGGGTGGACTGGAGCTACCTGATCACTCGTTACTGCGGCGGCCGGCCATTCTCGGAGCTGCGGAGCGAGCTCAGCGACGGCGAGGGCCGGTTGATCGCGACCCAGCTCGGCGGCATGGCGCGGAGCTTGCATGAGCTCGACGTGAGCCGGTTTGCCAATGCCGCAAGCGAGGGGGCCTGGTCGGAAGTCGTGTCGCAACGGCGGCGGGCGGCGGCGGGTGAGCTCGTGGACGCTGGAGTGCTGGATCCTGGAGTTGTGGGTTCGCTCGAAGCACTGCTCGATGAAGCGATGGCGGCGGACGTCGTTGAGTCACGGGTTGTGGTCCATGGAGACCTCGGCGCGGACCATGTCCTGTGCGCGTTGTCCGAAGAGGGCTGGCGGATTGAGACGCTGATCGACTTCGGCGACGCCAAGATCGGTGTGCGGGAGTACGAGTGGATGCCGGTCTGGACGGGATTTTGCGGGCGGGATCCTGTTCTCGCCCGGGCGTTCCTCGACGCCTACGACCCTGCCCTGGCCCATGACAGCCAGTTCGCGGAGCGGGCCGTCGCATGGTCGCTGCTGCACGACTTCGGCGGCGATGAGTTGATCAGCTACTGGAGAGAGCGGGGACGGCCGCGGCCATTCGAGACGATGGACGAGCTGGCGGCGCTGCTCTGTTCACGGTCGATCTTTGGATGACTTGGCGGTCAGCCGGGCCCTCACCCCCCGCTTTCGCGGGGGCAGGCTCTAACCCTCTCCCTCAGGGAGAGGGGACCGGAGTTGGATGTCCGAGGAGCGCGGACTATCAGTCAGCCTGGGCGGTGACGAGCGTGGCGATGTTGGCCAGGAGCCAGGCGCAGGCCGCGCAGAGCTGCAACCAGTCCCCGGTCGAATCGACGCCCGTGATCAGCATGCTGCTGATCCAGCACAGGCTGGCGGCCGTTTGCCCGAGCCATGTCAGGCTACGGGCTCTGGCCAGCCGACCTCGCCATGCAGCAGACGCGGCTGCAGACGGGGCAGCAGATGGAGCAACTGACGGAGCAGCAGTCGGAGCAGCAGGGGCGCCGCCGCCCTTGTCGTTCGTCTTTAGCATGCGCACTCTTGGCCGCAGCAGGAGAGGTCGTCGAGGTACATGCCCCACTTGCGATACTCTTCGAGCTCTTCCGCGGGCAGGCCCAGGGACGTCGCAATCGCCTTGGCGACGACGGCAAAGCGTTGTCGATATTTGAAGATGAAGCAGAAGACGTGATTGTTGTGCCGCACTTCGGGTCCGCAGAGGAAGATGCCGGGCACGATCGTCGATTCGTCGTCTTCGCTGAGCAGCAGGGAGCCGTCCTCGCGTTGCTCGAACAGATCCGCGACGAGCTTGGTGCTGCCCTCGAATCCGGCTGCCAGGAGCGGCGGCTCGGACGTTTGGAAGCGTTGCCCGTCCTCCGTCATGACTTCATATCTGTCGCCGACTCGAGTGACAGATCCAATGGGCGTGTTTGGGTAGAGCTCGACTTGCTGAACAAACGGACGCTCACGCATCCGCTCGACCGTGAAGGGCGACAGCGCGATGCTGGGATCGGAACTCTCGCTCTCCCACGGGCTTTCAACGTCGAAGACGCGCACTCGCTTGTCGACATAGGCCAGGTGGTAGGCCGCGTCGATGCCGCTTTCGTAGCCGCCGACGATAATGATGTCGTCGCCCTCGATATCGTCATAGCTGGCAATGGTCGAAGTGTGGCGGCAGAGGTGGCTGCCGGCGAACCCGCTGAGGAACGGATACTGGAACTCGCCAGCGGCCCAGATGAGGTGCTTGGCGCGCACGACCCCCTCTGAGGTATCGACGCGGAAGCCGTGGTGGGCCCGCTTGACCGAGCGCACATCAGTGTGTTCGCGGACAGGGACCTCGAAGAAGTGCGCGACGGCGCGCAGATACTTGGCGTATTCCTGACCGGTGGGATGCTCGACCTCCAGGCTGTACGCGGGAGAGGTACCCATCGCGATCGAGTTGAGGTCGAGCATGCCGATCGAGTTGGTGGTGTAGGAGGGTGTGATGAAGCGAGTCTCGGCCGGCCACGCGTCGAAGGATGATGCGACCGTGTTGCGTTCGAGGACGACCACGTCCTGGATGCCGGCATGTCCCAGCGTTACCGCCACACCCACGCCTGCGGCGCCAGCGCCGACGACAACGACATCGTGGATGTTTTCTGTGCCCGTGCGGGTCATTTGGAGAGATCGATCTAGGCGGACTGTGGGAGCATTCGGGGGCCCGTCCGCAGGGCCATCAGAACCGCCTGGAGGGAAACTGGCGGCCTTCACGCACTATCAGACTTTGGTCGGCCTCCCGTCCAGTCAAGCCTAGAAGGTAGCGCCGGAGATGTGCGGACACTATCGCCTGTGCGACATCCTGGGGCTCAGGGCGCTTTCGCCAGGCTGCTGATCGCTCGGGGCAAGTCGCTGAACGTCTCGACCCTGGCGGTTGCCTGGGAGAGATCGTGGGTTGCGGTGAAGTCATTTGCGACCACGATGCAGTCGATGCCTGCGGCGATTGCCGACTTGAGGCCTCTGGCTGAATCTTCGACGACTACCGTCTCGGCGGCGGTGGCGCCGAAGCGTTGGAGTCCTCTCAGATAGGGCTCGGGGTGCGGCTTGGCTCGCTGGTAATCCTCCTCGGTCAGGTGGAACTCCATGTAGTCGAGGATGGACCGGTGTTCGTGGATCAGGTCGAAGTCCGGTCGCTTGGATGTTGTGACGATCGCCATTCGATACGTCTCTGACAGTTCGGCCAACGTTTCGGTTACGCCTTCGATCTCAATGTCTTCCGTCATCAGGTAATCGCGGTAGTAGCGGTCTCGTTGTGCTCGGCCGCGCGTGATTTCCGCTTGCGGCATCGCTGAGTCTCGGGCCGCTTGCCAGGCTGAGACTCCGTTGGCCATGTTGGCCAGATACTCGTCTCGAGGGAGTTCCAGGGCGAGAGACGCCAGCGCTCGCCTGGTGGCGAGGTAGTACCAAGGCTCTGTTTCGACGAGGACTCCATCGTTGTCGAAGAGGATGAACTTCTTCACGGTTGCGTTCCGGGCGAAATTCGGGCTGATCGGGCGGATCTGGCGCTGTGGGCTGGGAATTGTCGCGTTTTGTGTCCGGGGGAGTCCAGATTTGTCCAGATTTGGCTCGTTATGTGTGGGTTTTGTCGGTGTGGTTCTGGGTGAGGGCGGGTGATTCTCGGTGATTCTGGGGAGGAATGGTGTTCGGGCTTGTTCGGTTCTGTTCGGGTGCGTGACGCGCGAGTCGGAGCGGTGAGCGGAACGATCGGCGGGAAAAACTTTTCTGGCGGGCAGAAAAAGCGGAAGTCCAGTGTTTTGCTGGAGATCGTGGGATTCGGGTGATCAGTTTTGGACAAGTTCGTGATGGTTTTGGCGGTCTGCTGCGGGTCGTATGTTAGAAACTGTATGGTCCAGACCTTCCGGAAAAAGCACACATGAGGTCATCTGGGACGTACCTTCGCTGGGGCTGGAGTCGGTCGGACCATTATATGCGGACATGGGTTCTAGGATGGGCGTGAGGCGTGGCTTGGTTGGCAGAGGCGGCGAGCGGAGCCGAGGCTTGTCAGATGGTGGGAAGTATGAGAACATATGAGCCGATAGGGACGAATGCCGAGCTTGGATTTGGCGTGCGGCCAGTTCGAGGAACGCAGGAACTGTGAGCGGAACGTGCAGCAGAACTCGCCATTTGGGTTGCAGGTCGAATTGCCAGTTGGACCGAGCTACGGTTCCAAGCTCGAGCACGAACCGGGCACTAGACTGGACTCAAGGACGATTAGGCGGCTGATGATTGAGGACCCGGTCAAGCCCGCAGTCGCTCCGAGTGCAACGTGCTCCGTCGAGCAGTGGATCGGTGCTGTCCACGCCGGCGACTGCGTGGAGCTGATGAACGAAATGCCGGTCGGGTCAGTCGATCTGGTCGTGACGTCGCCGCCGTACAACATCAAGAACAGCACGGGCAATGGCCTCAAAAACGGCGCCGGCGGCAAGTGGTCGAACGCTGCCCTCCTGGACGGATACGACGGCTATGACGACAACATGCCCCATGACCTGTACATCGCCTGGCAGCAGCGTTGCCTCAAGGCGATGATGCGCGTCCTGCGCGAGGACGGGGCGATCTTCTACAACCACAAGTGGCGTGTTCAGCAGGGCCTATGGCAGCGTCTTGCCGACGAGATCACCTCAGGATTTCCCGTGCGCCAAATCATCATCTGGCAACGGAAAGGCGGATTCAACCACAATCCTGGATACTTCCTCCCCACATACGAGGTCGTCTACATGATCGCCAAGCCAAACTTCAAGCTGGCCGAAAAGCGCGGTGGGATCGGCGACGTTTGGACGATCAAGCAGGAATCGGATAATTCGCATCCTGCGCCATTCCCCGTCGAGTTGGCGCAGCGCTGTATCGAATCAACGAATGCGAAGATCATTCTGGATCCGTTCATCGGTTCCGGTACGACCGCCATAGCGGCAGAGGCCGCGGAGCGAGAATGGATCGGTATTGACATCTCAGAGGACTACTGCAGAATGGCCCGCGAGCGCATCGCGGCGACCAGGCGGCAGATAGAAGGCAGCTAATACGTGGAACCTGTTGCACCGCCTCAATCGCAGGCGGAACTGTTCGAACGTGTCCAAGCTCTGATCCAGTCGGGCATTCACGAGATACCCGACCATTCGCCTTATCGCGGCACGGGCGGACCCGGGATCTATCTCGAACACCAGCTTGGTCTGACCACGAACAGCGCCGACTTGCCCGATTCAGTTGGCTGGGAGCTCAAGTGGTGTTCGCCGCGCACGTCGCTCGTGACGCTGTTCCACAAGGAGGCGGACGGTCCGAGCCGCATTATGCGCTACATGGTGCGCAAGTACGGCAAGAAGGACTCTCAAGGCCGCCTCTCGTTTCGTCACACAGTGCGCGGCAGATCAGACCGATTCCGCGTCTACTACGAGAGCGGACAGCTGGTTGTGCGGCCACGAGGTAAGAATGGGCCCGTGCCCTATTGGCTTGAAGATTCGATCCTCGCGGCTGCCGGCGCGAAGCTGCGCCGGCTGCTGTTGGTCAACGGGGAGCGAAAGGGCCGCGAAGTACGGTTCGTTCGAGCCGATGCCTTCGACACGTTCAGCCTGACTGACTTCATCTACGAGATTGAGCGTGGCGAGATCGCGATAGATTTCGACTGCCGCGAGAGCTCTCCTGGCAGTGCCGGGCTGCGCAATCATGGGACGAAGTTCCGCATGGCACCCGACAGTCTTTGCCGCCTCTATATGAACAAGCGCCGTATCAGGTAAGGGCTCCACAAGGATTGACTGCCTGCGTCGGTCGCTTTGAAGTTCTGTTTCCAGCTGAAACCAGCTCCCATCTCATCATGTCTTGCCGTCGCACTCACACTTCATTTGCCGCTGTAAAGCATCACTCTGCCCGCGGTCTCTGCCAGCGGCAAGAGCCAGGGATTCAACTTCACTTGGTTTGCTCGTGTCGGGGCAATCATCGTTGTTTGCCGGGACTCCCGCGCATGGACAAGGGCGTTTCTCAAGTTGTGAAGCGCGCGCGGAAACTCTCCGTTCCAGACTCGTTTGAAGTCCTCATATGTAACAGACTCGGGTAAAATAGCCTTAAGGGTGAAACCTCCGTCGAATGTCAAGTCGTGCGAAAACGCATCAATCGAAGCTTCTAACATCTCCAACATTTCAGCGGGGTCGACGCATTCAGCTATCATGGCATTGATCTGTTGATTGCCCTGAAGTGTTTGTGCAGACATTGCATCCAGCACTCGCTGTGTCACTCGCTCGGGTCTCGATGCGGCATCCGGTACAGAGATCGCCCGCTCCACCGCTCGCCGCACCTCAGCTTGCAAGTAGTAAAACCCGGCATACTCAAGAATCTGATAGTACTGAATAAATCTTAGAAACGGATCGCCGGAGTGAGCGCTCTCCCACAGGATAAGAAGGTGTTGATCGATCTCCCGTCCGGTCAGTATCTCGGGAAAGTACTCGACCTGCGGTGGACTATGCTGATCGGGCGAATCAACATCCATCTTCTCCTCGTGAACAATGACGCGAGGCGTGTTCCGATCAAAGTGAGACATGTGGAAGTTCAGATTGCGCACCATTTCGGCGACGAAATCTTCGTTGAAACTCTCAAGTCCTCTGATCCAGAAGGAAGTTGGCGTTCCGTTCAGGGTAAATGTGCTATCCGGATCGGCTCGTAGCGTATGTTCGAAGTGATGGAACGGCAGGAGATTTCTAAAACTCGGTGGCCCCTTGGTGCTTGTGTCCCTGGCTTCGGAGGCGAGAAGTCTTAGCCTGCGACTGGAGAGCTCAAAGCTACACTCATATGGATCCCCGGAGTACCGAAACTCAAACTTCCGCCGCAGGAGAGGGTCGTCTTTGCTCAAGACGGTGTAGATGATCTCGAGGTCGGATTTGTCTTCGTGCCAGATGGCTGTGAAGCGCGGGGCGAGCCGGAGCGCATTTAGAGCTTCTAGTAGGCCCGCATTGTCGCTTGCAACAGGTATCTCAAGGTCCCTTTCTCCCCACGGGTTGATGACTGATGTGCCTCTTGGCTCTCGGCGTAGATCTGCTTCTGGGTTCCGTGTGAAGAAGTCCTGGAGCTTGGCGCGGATGAGATTTGTTTCGGCTTCATCTACTGATTCAATCACTGCAGTTTCCTTTCTTCAGCTGGGATGGCCGCCCAACGCTATCATGGTCTTTGCCGGCTGTTCTGGTAGGTGGTGGTGAGGAAGGTTGCAGTCCTCGGAGGGGGCCGTTTCGGCAAGCGGGCAGTCAAAGAGCAATGTGGGCGCGAGTGAGTCCAATCGGAGCAGATTGAATGCGATGGCAGTGGTACGGCTCCCGGTAGGTCGATTCGCCAAGCGGTTGTCGGGAGACGGCTAGCTTGGTGGGTCCTCTGGGACTCGAACCCAGGACCTTCGGATTAAAAGTCCGCTGCTCTGGCCAACTGAGCTAAGGACCCACAGCCAGTTTAGGCGGGGATTGGGCGGGCGGGGCGGCGGATCGGTAGCCTTGGGCTCACTTGACGAGCGGATGGATTCGGGGGAGATGGCCATGGCGGAGCCTCTGCGGGTTGGATTGATTGGCGCGGGCGGGATTTCTCGGCAGCATTTGCCGGGGTACCAGTTGGACCCGGAGCGGGTGCGGCTGGCGGCGGTCTGCGATATCCGTGAGGAGGCGGCGCAGGAGTTCGCCGGCGAGGCGGACATCGACGCGTCGGCGATCTTCACCGACGCGCGGGAGATGTGCGAGCTGGCGGATATCGATGCGGTCGACATCTGCACGATCCACGACACGCACGCGGAGCTGGCGATTGCGGCGGCGCGGGCGGGCAAGCATGTGCTGCTGGAGAAGCCGATGGCGATCTCGGTGGACGAGTGCCGGGCGATCGTGGAGGCGACGGAGGAGGCGGGGGTGACGTTCATGGTGGCGCAGCATCTGCGTCATGTGCCGAGCTATGTGGCGCTGCGGCGTCGGATCCAGGCGGGCGAGCTGGGCCGGATCTGGTCGGCGCGGACAGACACGTTCCTGACGGCGGCGCTGGAGGATCCGAACCAGCCGATCGCGCTGCCTTCGGGCTGGTGGGGATTCGACGGCAAGCGCGGCGGCGGAGGGGTGGTGACGCTGCTCTCGGTGCATCACCTGGATCTGATGCGCTTCTTCGTCGGCGAGGTGGTGCGGGTCGAGGCGCGGGCCTGGCGCGGGCATCCGAGCTTCACCAACGATGCAGAGGACCGCGCGGTGGCGACGCTGGAGTTCGCCAACGGGGCGATCGGCACGCTGACGGCGAGCCTGACGAGTCGGGCGCCGTGGCTGTTCCAGACGGTGATCCTGGGCGATCAGGGAGCGGCCTGGACGCCGCCGCCGGAGGAGAACACGCCGCTGATGTGGCACCGGATCCCAGCTGTGATGACCAGCGCGCAGCAGGAAGGCGACGAGAGTTTCGATCCGACGACGAGCTTCCGGCCGGTCGACACGAGCGACGTGTCGCTGCCGACGATGAATCCGTACGTCAATGAGATCGCTCATTTCGCCGCGTGCTGTGAGGACGGCGCGGAGCCGGTCAGCGGGGGTCGGGACAACCTGGAGACGATGAAGATCGTGTTCGGGATCTACGAGTCGGCGCAGACGGGTCGGGTGGTGGAGTTGGGTGAGCTCTGATGCGGGGACTGGTGATTTTGAGTTTTGTGACGCTCGACGGAGTGATGCAGAGTCCAACGAGTCCGGAGGAGGATCCGTCGGGGGGATTTTCAGGCGGGGGCTGGGGGGCTCCGTACTGGGAGGAGGTGATGCCTCAGGTGTATGCGGAGGCAATGTCGGCGCCGTATGACCTGCTGTTTGGTCGGAGGACGTATGACGTGTTTGCCTCGCACTGGCCGCAGGTTGGCGGGGACGATCCGGTCGCGGCGCGGCTGAATGGTGGTCACAAGTACGTGGCGACGCGGTCGGTGGAGCATCCGTTGCCGTGGGCAGAGTCCACCCGACTGACCCGGGATGTTGTTGCGGAGATCAAGAGGCTCAAGGCCGGGGAGGGGCCGTTGATTCAGGTGCATGGGAGCGCGGATCTGATTCAGACGCTGCTGGCGCACGATCTGATTGATGAGTTCCGGCTGTGGGTGTTCCCGGTCGTGGTTGGTGGGGGCAAGCGGTTGTTTGCGGACGGGGTTGCGCCGGGGAATCTTGAGCTCGTGCGGACTGGGTCGACGCGGAATGGTGTGGTGATGGCTATCTACCGGAGGTCGTCGTAGCCGCTGTCGTTGCTCCGCTCGACGGTCGAACTGAGTAGGGCGGAAGAGGTCCGCTCGACGATCGCGGTCTGGGCCCCGCATCAAGTGCGGGGCATCGGAAGGTTGATGTCGGGGCGTCGGAGGGTTGATGTGGGGGCGTCGGGTCAGCTGGTGTGATCGAGGATGGCGGGAATGACGGTGTCCCAAACGGGGCGGGGGAGTTCGTGGCCGACGCCTTCCATGGTGAGGAGGGTTGAGCCGTTGATGGCGGCGTGGAGGGCCTGGCCGTGGTCGTAGGGGAGGATGGGGTCTTCGTCGCCGTGGATGACGAGGGTGGGGAAGTCGAGCTGGTCGAGGCGGTCGTGCCAGCGCTCGGACTGGGCGATGGCCGGGCCGTGGTTGAGCGTGCTGGGGAAGCTGATGGCGCGGTCGATCTCCTCGGCGAAGACGTCGGCGGGGATGCCGCCGCCGGGATAGCCCGAGCCGGCCAGCACGTTGAACATCTCGACCCGGTTCGCGAGCACGGCGTCGCGGTCGGACCAGTCGAGTTCGGCGCTGGAGGAGATGGCGGCCAGGACTTCGGGCGTTGGCGGTGAGAGTGTGGCGCCGCCGTCTGCGCCCTCCATGGCGTCGAGCACGGCGTTGGCGTTGGGCGTCGACATGATTGGCGTCAGGGTGAGGACGCGGTCGGGGTGGTTGAGCCCGATCAGCTGGGTGATCATGCCGCCCATCGAGGCGCCCGCGATGTGCGCCTGGTCGATTCCGTAAGCGTCCAGGACGGCGACGCCGTCGGCGGCCATGTCGTCGATCGTGTAGTTGGGTTCGCCCGGCGGGCAGGAGGTGGTCTTGCCGGTGTCGCGGTTGTCGTAGCGGATGACGAAGCGTCCGCCGTCGGCCAGGCGCTGGCAGAAGTCGACTTCCCAGAGCAGCATCGACGCGCTGGCGCCCATGACCAGCAGGATGCATGGATCACTGGAGTCTCCGAAGGAATCGGTGCAGATGTCGATGCCGTTGCCTTCGATCATGCGCTCGCCGTTATGGGTCGCCATGGTCGTCCTCCAACCCGTTCCCGTTGCTATTGCAGTGCGCCCGACGCTACCAGCTCGACGATTTGCTCGTCCGAGTAGCCGAGCAGGTCGCGCAGGACTGCATCGTTGTCGGCGCCCATCGTCGGGGCGACCTGCGGCCGACCCGCCGGAGTTCGGTCGAACACGATCCGTGCGCCCTCGACGACCGATTTGCCCTGGGTGGGGTGGGCGAGTTCGACGAAGTGATTGCGGTGTTGGAGCTGCGGGTCGGCGAAGCAGGCAGCGGAGTCCTGGACTGCGTGGGCCGGCACGCCGACTGCCTGGAGCGTGTTCATCGCGTCCACGGCGGGGCGGGATGCGGTCCAATCTTCGAGGGCTTGGCCGTTGAGCACCGAATCTAGGGAGGCGCGGTCGGCGTCATGGCGGCAGGCGATGGCGACCCACTGGTCTTCGCCCTCGGACGGGAAGACGCCGTGCGGGGACATGTCCGGGTCGTTGTTGCCGTCTGCGAGCCACTTCTCGCCGGTCAGCCGGTACTGGAGAAAGGCCGGGGTGAGAAAGTGAATGGCGGCTTCCATCTGCGAGACGTCGATGTACTGTCCCTGTCCGGTGCGGTCGCGTTCGTGGAGGGCGGCCAGCAGGGCGGCGGAGGCAAAGCGCGGAGCGACGTAATCGGTGTATGCGCCAAACGGTCCAGCGGGCGAGCGGTCGGGCCAGCCGCAGAGCGGGGTGAAGCCCGCGAAGGCGGCGGCAAGGTTGCCGAAGCCGGCGAACTCCGCCAGCGGGCCGTTCTGTCCCATCAGGCAGGACGACATCATGATCGCGCGCGGATTGACCTCGTGGATCGTCTCCCAGGTCAGGTTCCAGCCGCGCATGGCGCGGGGCGTAAAGGACTCGGTGATGACGTCGGCCCAGCGGACGAGGTCGAGGATCAGTTCGCGGCCCTCGGGATTGGCCGGGTCGACGGTCATCATCTGTTTGCCGGCGTTCATGTTGTGGAACATGGACGAGCCTTCCGGCTGGGTTGCCTCGTCGTCGATAAAGGGTTGGAGCGTTCGCGCAGTGTCGATCCGCGTGCTCGACTCGATCCGCACCGTGTTGACACCGAAGTCGCAGAGCGCCCGCGTTCCGGCCGGCCCGGCCATGACCCACATCAGGTCGAGCATTTTGAGGCCGGAGAGCGGTGGCAGGTTCGGCGTGGCGGCGTTTGCTCTATTGAGAACTGCCGGCTGGCGGGCCTCGGCGAGCACTTCGTCGGTGTGTTCGCCGAGCGCCGGCGCGGGGCGGGCGTACTCGATCGGCGTCTCGGAGAGGCGGGCGAACGGTCCCGGGAACTTGACGCTCTGACCGTTGCGCTCGACATCGCGCCAGTAGGAGCGCGCCGCGAGATGTTCGTTCTCGTCGAGGTCGTCCATGGTCGAGACCGGCACGACCAGCAGGCGCCGTTCCTGCGCGACCTGGAACAACTCGGCCTTGGTCTTGTCGGCGCAGAGCGCTCCGACCACGTCGCAGCAGCGCAAGTATTCGCTGATCGGCTCCTGGCCGGTGAGGATCAGGTTGGTGTAGTTGAGCCAGTCCTTGTCGCGGGTCTCCTGGTCGCAGTAGCCCTCTTCGAGCGCGAACTGCATGAGTCGGTCGGTGAAGGGGCCGATCGCCGCGCCGAACAGGTAGGTGATCGCGACATGCCCGTCCTTGCAGGGCCAGAAGAGGCGGATCTCGAGCGGGCCCAGCGCTGCGCCGACGGCCGAGCGCTGGAACTGGCCGGAGTTGTTGGCAGCGGCGATGATCCCCGACTGTGTCGCCTGGGCGTATGCGGCCTGAGCGGAGACGTCGACGTATTGCCCGAGGCCGGAACGCTTGCGCTCGTGCAGTCCCATCAGCACGCCCAGCGCGGCTTCCGCGCCAGCATGTAGTGCGGTCTGCGGCAAACCAACGCGAAGCGGCGGGCGGTCACGGTCTCCGCTCTGGATCATCGGACCGGCGGAGGCGGCGACAGTGATGTCGGTCGCGGCCCAGCCGGCTTTGGGCCCAGATGAGCCGAACGGCGTGATCGCGACGTAAATCATGCCCGGGTTAACTGCCGACAACGCTTCGTAGCCGAGGCCAAGCGCGTCCATGGCGCCGACATCGGCCGATTCGATCAGTGCGTCGGCCGAGCGCGCGAGATCGATGAGTCGTGCGCGACCCTCGTCTGTCTCCAGGTCGAGGACCAGCGAGCGCTTGCCTCTGGCGTAAGACTGCCAGACCAGGGAGTCCTCGATGTCGCCTTCGTTGGAGCCATCCGCAAACGGACCTCTGCGACGGGCGCGATTGCCGCCAGGCGGTTCGATGGCAATCACATCAGCGCCAAGGTCGGCGAGGATCATGCCGCCGATCAGTCCGCGGTCGTCGGTCAGGTCGAGAATTCGGTAGTCGCTGAGCATGGCGAAATCCTCTGCATGGACCCTGTCTGGCCCTCCGTGTGGCGGATCGTAGCGAAGCTGAAGCGACTGCTGCGTTTACTTCGCCCACGGCGCGTTCAGCAGCGCCAGGACCGATTCGTTGACCCGTTTCTCGGCCAGGGACAGCGCGCCCCGCAAGTCGCTCGGATGGCCAGCCAACCATTCGCCCATGGCGCTCGCAGCGGCCTGGTGGAGGGCGGTGCCGACATTGATCTTGGCGACGCCCAGGTTCACGGCTGCCTGGATTTCGTCCTCAGTCAATCCGCTTGCTCCGTGCAGGACCAATGGGATTGAGACCGCGTCCCGGATTGCCCGCAGTCGTTCGGCTTGCAGGCCGCCGACGGCGGGGCCACCGTGGGTGTTGCCGACGGCGACAGCGAGCCAGTCAACGCCGGTCGCTTCGACGAAGCGGGCTGCCTCGTCGGGGTCGGTCCAGGATGCGTCGCCGATCGTGACTCCGGCTTCATCTCCCGCGACGTGACCCAGTTCCGCCTCCAGCGGCAACCGGGACCAGGTGACCAGGCCTTTGGCCGACTGGGCCAGGGTCAGGTGCTGGTCGAACGACAGTGTGGAGCCGTCGATCATGACCGAGCCAAACCCGGCGTTGATCGCGGCTGACAGTTCATCCAGGGTGTCGGCGTGATCGAGATGCAGTGCGATCTCGGCCTCAGAGTGCTCGGCCACTGATTTGACCACAACGGCTGCCACATCGACCCCGCCGATCAGTGAGAGGCCCGAGCGATTGAACTGGATCAAGACCGGTCGTTGCGCATCCTCTGCGGCGCGTACGACGCCGCGGACCATTTGAATGGTCGACACGTTGGCGCCGATCACCGCCAGACCACGTTCGTGCGCTTGTGCGATGATTGGGCCTGGATCGACGAGGGGCATGGACGCAGTGTCCCACAGGCGGCGCCCCGCTCGGGCGCCGGCGGGAATCTCAGGCAGGCGCGACTGTAGGGGAGCCCATTGGTGAACCGTCCGGGCGGACCTCTTGACCTCGGCACACTGGAAGACGACCAACTGGTGGCCGTGTCGCTGGACGGTCGGCTCGACGCATTCAATGTGCTGGTGCTGCGTCATCAAACGCGTGTCCGCTCGACCTGCCGCGGGATCGTCGGTATGGCCGACGCCGACGACCTGATGCAGGAGTCGTTCATCAAGGCCTGGGATCGGCTGAGCACGTACAAGCAACGGGGCAAGTTTCCGGCCTGGCTAGGAGTGATCGCGCGGCGCACGTGCTTCGACCATCTGCGTCAGCGCCAGCGACGGCCAACGACCTCGCTGGACCGGCTGACGGACGATCTCGGGGATCAGTTCACGCCCGAATCCGGGGACCGCTCGCTCGACGAGCATTTGCTCAACATCGAACTGAGCGGCGTGTTGCGGGAAGCGCTGGAGTCGCTGCCGGAGGAACAGCGGCGCGCGGTCTTCTACCGGGACGTCGCCGACATGGAGTATCGCGAGATCGTCGATGCGACCGGCTGGTCGATGGGTACAGTGAAATCACGGATCAGCCGCGGGCGGTCGGCGATGAGAGACTTTCTCAACGCGCGACACGCGAACGACGCGCGAGGCGAAGGAGCCTAGCGGTGCCAATCGCTGACCGAACCAGCATTCCTGCCCACCGGCGGACCGTGAGTCTCAGCGACGAGGTGTCGACTACCTCCGGTTATGTGCGGCGCGAGGCCGAGTCCGGCTGTCGCACCCGCACAACGCACGGAACTATTGCCGTCCAACGAGCGTCTAAATTCATAGATGAACACATCAAAGCGACGCTCCGCGTCGCTGGCGCGGAGGCTGAACACGGGGTTGTAGTGAGATGACGTGGGGACTGACTCGATGGATGCCGTTCCGACGCGCCGACTGGCGCGACGACGTTTCGGCCTACCTGGACGATGAGTTGTCACCGCGCGATCGCGCACGCGTCGAAGCGCGGTTGGCCGAGTCGGCGGAGATGCAGGACTACCTCATCGATCTTGAGGAGATGCGAACGGTCTTGCGCCGCTTCGAACCAGCGCAGAGCGCAACACCGTTCCAGCTCACTCCGGAGATGCTTGACGACCCGGCGCGGATGTCGGTACGACCAGCGGGAACGGCGCGGGCATTGCGACTGTCGATGTCCACGGCGGCGATCGGCGTCGCCACGTTCGCCGCGTTCATGGTGTTCGACGCAGTTGATTCACCCACTGTCAACTTCACGACGACGTCGGCTGACGCTGAGCCGACGCGTGTCCCGACAGCGGCGGTCGTGACCGACGAAGTCGAAGTGCAGGCTCAGGCCGGGGGGACAAGCGACGAAGCAGCCTCGCCGACGGCGAGCGAGCGGGAGGCTGTCTCCGCCCCCGCGCAGGAGGCGCAGGTGGAGGAGCAAGCAGCGGTCGCAGCGGTGGCCTCGGAGCAGGCGGAGCAGCAAGAAGCGGCGCAAGCGGCGGTCGAGCAAGAGGAGGCCGAACAGCAGGCCGAGGCGTATCAGGAAGAACAGGCACAACAGGAGGCGCAGGAGTCGGCCGATGATTCGGCCGTCGATCCCTCGCGCCGTGCGCTGACCGCGGGCCGAAGCAGCGGGGATGGCCAGGCCAAGAGTGTCAACGTCGAGGATGTGGTCGCCGAACAAGAAGAGGCCGAAGCGGCTGAGCAGGCGCAATCGGCGGATGAGGTCTCGGCGGACGCTACTGCAGAGCAGGCTGCGGATCCGACGGATGAACAACGCCCCGAGGCGCAGCAGAGCGCTGCTGCCTCGCCGGCCGAAGCTTCCTCCGAGGATGAGCACTCGGCCAGCGCCCGGACGGAGACTCGCTCGGTGGCGACCTCCGTGGCACAGGGAGAGTCGGATTGGCCGCTTGAGCAACGGCCTCGCTCGTCGACCGTTCGGCTGGCCCGGGATCCATCTTGGGAGTTGCCCGTCCAGATTGTGCTCGCCGCCGTGGCGATCAGTTCTGCGGTGTTCTGGCTGGTGCTCACGATTGCCGACCGCCGCCGCCGAGCATGAGCGCGCGCTCGGCCGGCAGCTCACGCCTGATGTCGCGGGCATTCGAGCTGGCCCGAGCCGTGCGCGGTACGACGAGCCCCAATCCCGCGGTCGGCGCGGTCGTTGCTCGAGGTTCCCAAATCGTGGGCGAGGGCGCGACTCAGCCTCCAGGCGGTGCGCACGCGGAGGCCATGGCGCTGCGCCAGGCCGGAGATCTTGCCCACGGCGCCACGTTGTACGTCACGCTTGAACCGTGCGATCACTACGGCCGCACGCCGCCTTGCACGGAGGCGATCATCGAGTCGGGAATCACCCGCGTGGTGGTGGCGGTGGGCGACCCGGATCTGAGGGTCTCAGGTCGGGGGCTGGAGCAACTTCGTGAGGCGGGGATCGAGGTAAGTCTCGGCGATGGAGCAGCTGAGGGGGCCGCTCACTACGAGGCCTATGTCCACCACCGGAGGACTGGTCGGCCCTTTGTGACGGCCAAGTTCGCGGCGTCGCTGGACGGCCGGATCGCGTCGACCAGCGGAGACTCGCGGTGGATCTCTGGACCGCAGACCCTGCGCTGGGCGCACCAGAACCGGCCGCTGTTCGACGCCATGCTGGTGGGCGTGGAGACGATCATCGTCGACAATCCGCAGCTGACTGCCCGTCCCGAGGGCTGGAGTGGGCCGGTACCACAGCCGCTGCGAGTGATCCTCGACAGTCGAGGCCGGACGCCGCTCGAGAGCCGGGTGCTCGAAGACACTTCGTCCTCCCCCACGCTGATCGCCACGACATCGGCAGCGTCAGCGGAGTGGAGCGAGGCCCTGGCGTCACGAAGGGTCGATGTGGCCAGGCTGCCCGCAGACGAGAACGGCCGCGTGTCGTTGGCTGCATTGCTCGATCTGCTGGGCCGAGAACACGGTGTGGTCAGCCTGCTTGTCGAAGGCGGAGGCGAGGTGCTGGGCTCGTTCTTTGACCAGCGGTTGATCAACAAGGTGACGGCGGTCGTAGCGCCGATGATCATTGGCGGCGACGCGCAGACGGCCGTGCGCGGACGCGGGGCGGAGCGGATGCGCGATGTGTTGCGTCTGACCCACATGTCGGTTGAACGTCTGGGCGCAGACCTGCTCGTGACCGGCTATCCCGGCAATCCCGGCAATCCCGAGCGTGAACTGGATGTCCGCATACGACCAGCTGGTCAAGCGGATATCGATGCCGTGGACCAGCTCCTGGCCTCGCAGATCATCGAGCGCCCGCCGAAATGCGAGGAACTCCTGACCGAGGCCCGTGCCGGCGACGTTGTGATCTGGCTCGCGACCAGCCATGGCTCACGGACTGATGCGCAGGGCAAGGCGCAACCGTTCGAGGATGTGCTTGGGGTCGCCGCAGTGAAGTTCGCAACCGACCGGGCCTCAATACCCTGCCTGGCTGTCCGGCCAGATGCTCCGGCAAGCGTGGCTGAACGACTACGGGACTCCTGCGAGGCGTCAGCCAGCGGGCGCGACGCGCAGTGGCTGACATTGACGACCTCGACCACGATCGGACTGAGCGAGGAACAGTACAGGTCGTCGGGCTATCGCTATTACCGCCGCGACGCCGACGGCTCTGATGTGTTGATTAAGCGGCTGCACGCATAGTCCACCGCAGGTTGTTCGCCGCGAACGGTCAACATTCGTCATCGCCGTGAGATCGTTCTGGCCGTGCGTTATGCGCGATGTAGCCCGGTCCCGGGCTAGCATTGACGCCGACGGACCAGATTTCGGGGGCGAGCGATGTTCACGGGCATCATCGAAGAGGTCGGCGAGATCACGGAAGCGGCCGAGGGCCTGCTGCGAATCTCCGCGCCGATGATCCTCGAGGACGCGCAGCTGGGCGACAGCATCGCGATCAACGGGGTTGACTTGACGGTCACGCACATCGAGTCGAGTCAGTTCCTGGCCAACCTGATGCCGGAGACCTATCGGCGTTCGAACCTGGGCGAGCTACAGGTCGGCGATCGGGTCAACCTGGAGCGCTCCGTGCGGCCGGTGGACCGTTTGTCCGGCCATCTGGTGCGAGGCGTGGTGGAGGGTCGGGGCTCGCTCAGGGACACGCGACCCGAATCCGATGCGATCGTCGTGACCTACGATGCGCCGGCCGACCTGCTGCAGCACATGATCGTCAAGGGTCCGGTGTGCATCGATGGCGTGTCGCTGACGATCATTGACAAGGATGAGTCCGGCTTTGCGGTGTCACTCGTTCAGTACACTCAGCAGCACACCAATCTGCTCGACCGACGACCTGGTGATGCCGTGAACCTCGAGACCGACATCCTTGCGCGATACGTCGACGAGTTGCTGGAGTCCAGGATCGATCAACTCCTTGACGAACGGCTCGCGGCGCGAGAGATCAGCAGAGGCGGAGCGCAATGACGGATTCCGAGGCTCGCGGCGCGTCGAACTCCACCCGGACTGAGGTGAAAAAACCGCGTCCGGCCCGGCGGACCGGCGGCCGGCGGCGCAAGTCTCCGTTTTGCAGTGTCGAAGAAGCGATCGAGGCATTCGCCCAGGGCGAGCCGCTGATTATCACGGACGATGAGGATCGGGAGAACGAAGGGGACCTGGCGCTACCCGCGCAGTTCGTGACCTCGGACACGATCAACTTCATGGCGATGCACGGTCGTGGCCTGATCTGCGTGGCCATGGACGGCGGGATGCTCGACCGACTCGACTTGCGGCTGATGGTTGAGCAGGGCTCAAACACTGCGCCGCTGGGAACAGCCTTCACCGTCTCGGTCGAGGCTCGCTCGGGAGTGACGACCGGCATCTCGGCGCCCGATCGCGCGCGCACGGTGCAAGTGCTGATGGATCCGAACTCCACGCCGGAAGATCTGGTGCGCCCGGGCCACATGTTCCCCCTCAGGGCCCGCGAAGGCGGCGTCCTGGTCCGGGCCGGTCAGACCGAGGCGTCCGTTGACCTCTGCCGCCTGGCTGGCCTCCAGCCGGGGGCCGTGATCTGCGAGATCATGAAGCGCAATGGCGACATGGCGCGTCTGCCGGAGTTGGTGCGGTTCTCGCGTCGACACAAGATCAAGATCGTTTCGGTCGAGCAAATCATTCAGTACCGGCTGCGCACCGAGCAGCTGGTGGACCGGGTCTCGGAAGCGAAGCTGCCGACGCCAATGGGCACCTGGCAGCTGATCGGCTATCGCACTCGCGACCACTCCGAGGAGCACGTTGCTCTGGTCATGGGCAACGTCGGTGGTGGTGAACCCACGCTGGTTCGAGTCCACTCGCAATGTCTGACCGGTGATGTGTTCTCGTCGCAGCGCTGCGATTGCGGCGAACAACTTGAGATCGCGATGCGACATGTTGCCGAGGAGCGTCGGGGGGTGATCGTGTACATGGCCCAGGAGGGTCGCGGGATCGGGCTGCACAACAAGATCGCCGCCTATGCCTTGCAGGATCAGGGAATGGACACGGTCGAGGCCAACCTCGCGCTGGGCTTCGCAGCCGATCGGCGCGACTATGGGATTGGCATGCAGATCCTGCGCGACCTGGGTGTGCATCGCATCCGACTGATGACCAACAATCCCGCCAAGCGCCACGGTCTGTCCGGTTACGGACTGGAGATCGTTGAGCGGGTGCCGGTGATCGCTCAGGCGAATCCGCACAACGTTCGCTACCTGTCGGTCAAACAGGAGAAGATGGGTCATCTGCTCGACAGCGACGACATCGAGGCGGCCGATTCGGGCGACGACGGGCACCCGCCCACCCGCCGAGCGGCAATCGGTTAGGCCGCGAGCAGACCCATATGCCACGAGTCCACGACGGCGCGGCGAATCCTGACCCCGAACACGGGCCCGCCAGCGGTCTGCGCTTTGCCGTGGTGGTGAGCAAGTTCAACGATTTCGTGACGAGCAAGTTGCTCGACGGCTGCATCGACCACCTCGAGGAGAACGGGGCCGACACCGACGAGATTGACATCTATTGGGTCCCGGGCGCATTTGAAATCCCGATCGCCGCTCAGAAGTGCGCCCAGACCGGGCGATTCGACGCCGTGATCTGCCTGGGCGCTGTGATTCTGGGCGAGACGGACCACTACCGACTCGTCGTGGACGGCGCGACGCAGGGCATCGCGAGGGTCGGGCTGGACACGGGCGTGCCGGTGATTTTCGAGGTGTTGGCGACGCAGACGGTGGCCCTGGCGATGGCGAGGGCCGGCGGCTCGGCCGGCAACAAGGGAGAAGAGGCGGCCCAGGCGGCGATCGAGATCGCCCGGTTGCTGGCGACGATCAGGTAGGAAGCGACAGGCTTCGCATCTCCCGCGAACGTCCACTTCCGATGTCCTGCGTAGCAGCGAGGTGCGACGGAGTCGTCGTCCTCAGGACCGACTGAACGTGTTCTCCCGGCTGCGGAAGTTGTCGATCCCGAGGCCGTCTCTCCACTTCGCGGATTCTGTTCTGGAGAACGAATCCAGGGGAATGCCGCAACCGTCAGCGATTCGGACCATCCTCTGGAAGTTGGCGATTGTTGCGGCGCAATCGACAACGGCGTCGGGCCCCATTTCGGCGTCCAGCGCTTCGCGCGCCGCGACGAGATCATCGGTGCGACCGACCGCGGCGTCGGAGTAGCGCAGCAGCACGTCTCCGTGCTCGACTCCGCTGTCGATGTCGTTGCGCACCGTTCCGTTGAGGTTGAGCGCGTCGTTGCCATCACTGCTCCGACCGAGCAGCATCACATGGGAGATCGTTCAATAGAAGCACTCGTTGAGCGCCGAGACGCGGGCGGCGACCAGCTCGCGTTGCGGCCGCGTGAGCACGCGGAACGGCTCCTGCACATCCTGGATCTCGATCCAGCTCAGATAGTGCGCGTCGAACAGATCGCTGAGCCAGCGCACGCTGTCGGGATGCAGACTCATCGCGGCGCGGACGTTGGCAGCGCGATCGGCGCCGCCGTAGATGTCCGCGTCCCGTTCATCCAGGTCGTCCGGCCAGACCGTCGGCGGCCAACTGCCGTGCGCCTTCGCCCCGGTCGGACGAATCTGCGTCGGTTCGCCCGGGAGGGGATCAGGGAGCGGTTCCAGTTCGATCTCCAACGCTCGGTGGAACTCGTCGACCGACCAGACATGCACGACGACGCCGAGCAGCTCGATGTAGTGCGCGTCGGACATGCCTTCGGCGCTGATCGTCTCGTCGTACCACTCACGGGTGACGTTGGGCAGATCGCCAATCAGCTTGTGGATCGCGTAAACGGCGGCCTCGGGGAGTGTGGCTGGCCCGGCCCCGGGATCGGGGAGGCCGTCAACCATTGCGGATGCGCGGCGGCACTCGGCGGCGATGCTGATCCGCTCGGCGCCGGTCCACCACTCACCTGGTGCGGCCAGCATCTGCCAACTGCGACGATGCGCCGCGGCCGTCCGCTCAAGCACGGGCCACGAGGTGTCGGCGTACGAGAAGGTCGCTGCGGTGGTTGTCATCGTGGACTCCGGGGATCAGGCGGTGTTGGCGGCCGAGGCATACTCATGGATGCCGAGTTCACCGCGAACGTCGTCGGTGGCGTCTTTGGTGAATTCGTCGAGCGGGATGCCGCAGCCGTCGGCGATACGGACCATGCGCTGGAAGTTGGCCACAACGCCGGCGGCGTCAACCAGTTCCTGGACGCCGAGCTCCGACTTGATCTGCTCGCGTAGGCCGGGCAGGGCGTCGGTCTGACGGACGGCGGCCTCGGCGAAGGCGGTCAGCAGGCTGCCTTGCGGGACACCGCTGTCGGCGTCGGGATTGACTGTGCTCTGAAGGTTCAGGCTGTCGAGGGTTCCGCTGCGTTGGCTGCTCTCACGGAGCATGCGCACGTGCGAGGCGGTTCAATAGAAGCACTCGTTGAGCGCCGACACGCGCGCGGCGATCAGCTCGATTTGCGAGCGCGAGATTGCGCGCAGCGGATCAGGCTGGCGCATCTCGGCGAAGGAGAGGTAGTGACCCTCGGAGAGGTCGTGCAGCCAGCGCACGTTCTCGGGAACCAGAGAGAGCGCAGAAATGACGTTGGCGCCCCATTCCAACGGGCCGTAGAGCATCTCGTCGCCCGGGTTGAGTCCTGTCTTGGGCACGATTGGCGGCCAGGAGTACCGCTGTTCTGCCAGATTGGGTCGCTGTCGCGTGGGTTCGCCACCCACAGGGTCGGGCAGCGGTTCGAGATCGAGGCCGAGAGCGCGATGGAACTCGTCGATCGAGAGCGAGTGGACGACCACCGCGACCAGCTCGACGTAGCGATCCTCGGTCATCCCGGTCATCGCGATGATGTCCTCGTACCACTCGCGGTTGAGGTTGGCGTTGTCCACAACCAGTTTCTGGATCGCGTAGACCGCGGCATCGGGCAGGATCTCGCTGCCGACGGCTTCGAAATCGCGTGCGGCGCGTCCGATCCTCGCGATCTCAACTCGCTCGGCGCCGGTCCACCAACGGCCGGGATTGGCAATCATCTCCCAGCTCATTCGCTGGGAGGAGATCGTCTGCTCTCGGATGGGCAAATCGACGGCGGCGTATTCAAAGGCCATCTCGGCACCTCTCAACCTGACAAGAGAGTAGCGTTTAGCCCGACACCTACCTGATGAGCAAGGCAGCGCAACCGAGGAGTGAGCGAAATGGCCCAAACTCTGGAAGTGACCGGCGGTGAGTTGATCTATGACGAGTTCGGAGAGGGGCCGGAGACGATCGTCTTCGTGCATGGCGCTGGGGGGAATCATCTGAGCTGGTGGCAGCAGATTCCCGTGTTCCGCGACCGGTATCGCTGCGTGACCTACGAGGTGCGCGGGTGGGGACGCAGCCGCGACGACTCTGGCGAAGGTCGCCGTGCGTTCTCGCGCGACCTCGGCGAACTGATGGATGCGCTCGAGATTCCCGAGGCGGTGCTGGTTGGTCAGTCAATGGGTGGCTTCACGATCCTGCCGTTTGCGGTGCGCAATCCGCAGCGGGTCAAGGGACTGTTGATGGCCGACACCTTCCTTGGCATCGACGCGCCCGAGTTGGTTGCGGAGATGCGCAAGGCGGTCGAGTCGGCACAGGTCAACCAGGACCAGGGCGGCTTGACGCGAATGGTTGGGCCGGCCTACCTCGAGCGCGAGCCGAACGGGGTGTTTCTCTACAACCAGATCCGGGGGTTGAATCCGCCGCTCGATCCGAATCAGCCGCTGGCATTCAGTCAGGCAGACGGCGCGGTGTCGAAGGACGAACTGTCAGCCCTGACCATGCCGACGATCTTCCTGGCCGGCGCGGAGGACGCGATTATCCCGGCCGAACTGATCGAGCGCGCCGCCCAGATGGTGCCGGGCGCGCAGTACATCCAGGTCCCCGAGGCCGGGCACAGCGTCTATTGGGAACTGCCGGACGAATTCAATCAAGTCGTCGAAGTGCTGCTGCTGGAAGCGTTCGTCTGACGCTTGATCGGCCGCTGATAGCCTCGCACTGTTGTCCACACCACCTGAGCGGAGCATGCCATGACCTACCACGAAGTGATCTACGAGCCGGGGCCAGTCGCACGGGTGATCATGAACCGGCCCGAGTATCGCAACGCGCAGTCCCGCGTCCTGCTTGAGGAGATCGACCGCGCCTTCCAGGAGGCGGCCGATGACCCGGAGGTGCTGGTAATCGTGCTCTCGGGCAATGGTCCCGACTTCTCCGCCGGGCATGATCTTGGCTCGCCATCCGAAATCGCCGACCGGGAGATTCGCGGCTGGGCAGAGGATTTCGTTGGCGTGTTCGACCGTCAGCGGGACACGCGGATCACGAACACCATGCGTTGGCGCAACAACCCCAAGCCGACGATCGCGATGGTGCATGGCAAATGCATCTTCGGTGGCTGGATGGTGGCAGCCTCGATGGATCTGATCTTCGCCTCCGACGACGCGCTGTTTTTGCCGTCGCACACGCAGTACTTCTCGGCGCCGTGGGACCTAGGCGTGCGCAAGGCCAAGGAGATCCTGTTCCAGAACCGGTTCATCCCGGCTCGCGAGGCGCTGGAACTGGGATTCGTCAACCAGGTCTATCCAGCCGAGGCGTTGGAACGAAAGACGCTTGCCTACGCGGGCGAAGTCGCCCAGCGGACGCCGCTGTCGCTTCGCCAGATCAAGCACTCGATCAACAACATGCAGGACGCTCAGGGATTCACCACGCATATCAACGCCAGCTTCATGACCTATGCCACTGGCGCGCAGTTTGGTCAGCCCGATCCACGCATGGTGCAGGGCAAACGCCAGCTCTCGCCCGTGGCTCAGGCCCTGGCGAAACTGCAGAAGCCGGGCAGCTCCTAGAGGGATTCGTCCTGTGACGGATGGCAATCTGCTGAGCGGCATCCGCGTCGTCGAGTACAGCCGCGACGTGCCTGCCGCTGCATGCGCGCGCGAGTTCGCGCGCTGGGGCGCGCAGGTCTCGGTCTTTGAAGCAGACGACTCTCGTCTGAACGGCGCTCCGCCGACGATCGAACGAGACGGCGAGACCGTTTCGCTGCTGCGGGAGTCCCTGATGGTCGGCAAGTCGCCTGGTGCGGGCGACTGGCGCGGCGAGCTCTCCGCCGCAGATGTGTTCGTGACGGACGCGCCGCTTCCGGAGCTGAACGGCATCGCTGACGAGTTCCCAGAGTTGGTTGTGGTCCATTCCTCGCCATTTGGGACCGACGGTCCGTACTCCGACTATCTGTCCGACGACCTGATCATCCAGGCGTTGTCAGGCTTTGCCGGAACGAACGGCGTCGCGCCTCAGGAGCCGCTGGCAGCTCCGGCGGCGATTGTTCCTCGGGCGATTGGCATTCTGGGCGCTGTCGCTGCATTCGCGGCGCTGCTCGAACGTTTGCACTCAGGCCAAGGCGAATGGATCGAGCTGTCCTCGCACGAGGCCTGTTCGACCCTGATTATGTCGCTGCGTTCGGAGTTCTCAGGTGAGGCGCTGCCCCGAGTCGGCGGAACGCCGGGCTGGGCCGAGGTGATGGAGACGGCCGACGGCTATGTCACGATCTCGCCCTGGTCCAGGGAAACGTTGCGCAACGCGCCGATCGCGTTTGGCTGCGACCCGCCGCCCGATGAGCTACTGGAGGGTGAAGGACGTTTCGCCGAGCAGGCGCCGTCGCTGGAGTATGTGCGGCCGATCGTCGAGTCACTGGATGCGACGACGCTCTGGACGAAGCTGTCGGAGCTGGGCTCGGTCATGGCGATGCACCGCTCGGCGCGGCAGCTGCTCGAGGATCCGCAGCTCAAGGCGATGGATTTCTTTCGCGGCGACAACGGTCTGACCGGGGCCGGCCGCGCGATGCGGGTCACGGAGGTCGAGAACCAGGAGGAGCGCGCCGACCGGTTCGCACAGCGGCGGCCGCCTGAACGCTCGTCGGGGCCGCTCGACGGTTTGCGGGTTGTCGACTTCACCCACGCCTGGTTGGGACCGTACGCGTCGGGCTTGCTGAACGATCTGGGCGCAGAGGTGATCAAAGTTGAAGGGCCGAAGCGCCCGGACCTGTGGCGGTACGACGCGGGTGGCCCGATGCGAGTCGCCTCGCCCGACGCGCATTCTCTGAACGTCCGGGCCAACTTCAACATGGCCAATCGTGGCAAACGAACGATCTCGATCGCGCTTGACAGCAAGGAGGGGCGCAATCTGGCGCTTGGTCTCATCGCGCGGGCCGACGTGGTGCTGGAGAACTTTCGTCCGCGCGTCCTGCAGAACCTGCGCCTGACCCACGAGCACATGCGCGAGGTCAATCCCCATGTGGCGCTGGTCTCGTTCTCGGGATTTGGCACCGGCGGTCCCTACGACAACTTCCGCGCCAACGGCGGCACGACCGAGGGCAATGCGGGTTGGGATTTGCTGCTGGGCTATCGCGGCGACAAGCCGGTCATGCTCGGCACGATGCAGGCTGACCCAATCGTCGGGGCGCAGATGGCAGCCTCGGCGCTGGCGGCGGCGCTGCGAGCTCAGACGGAACGTGCGGCGGTACACGTCGAAGGCTCGATGTTTGGGTCGGCGGTCGCATACATCGACGAGTACCTGCTGGCCGCTTCGGCGGGGCAAGAGATGCCGTCGCGCAACGGGAACCGAATACCCGGCGCCGCGCCGCACGAGTGCTTCCGCTGCGCCGATGGCGTCGACGGCAGCGACGAATGGATCGCGATTTCGGTACGAGACGACGAGACCTGGCTACGACTGGCAGAGTTTGCCGGGATCGATCGTCAGGTGTGGCGCACCACGAAGGGCCGGAAGGCCGATGAGGTTGAGCTGGAAGCGGCCCTCAGCGAGTGGACGCGTGGTTGGAACGCGCTCACGCTGCAATACCGGCTGCAGGCGGTCGGCGTTCCGGCCGCCGCGGTGCACTCGACTTTGACCCATCTGCGAGACCCGCACCTGGCCGCGCGCGACTGGTGGCTGCAGCTGACGCATCCGGACACCGGCACGCGGCAGTACCAGGGATTTCCCTGGCGGCTGAGCAGGCGCCCCGCTTCATGCTCCACGCCGGCGCCGCGAATGGGCGAGCACACGGTTGAGATCCTCGCGGAGACGCTCTGTCTCACAGATGAAGCGATCGATGAGTTGATGGAGCAAGGTGTCGTCGCCGGTTTGACCGCGAGTCGCGATCCGTCTGAACCGCAACCCGGTCCGATCAGTCCCCGTTGATCCGCGGCGGTGATTGCCGTCGCGACACGCTACTCGGCCAGCCCGAAGGCCTCGAGATAGAGCGTTCGGGCGTCCTCGGGCGTCTCGCCCTGGCCGAGCCAGCCGTCGCCGATGCGAATCTCGAAGTGCAGGTGAATGTCGGTGCCGGGATTGGCGTACACCTCCTGCTGGCCCGACTCGCCTGGATGGCCAATCAGCTGTCCCTGTTGGACTTCAGCACCGACCGCGATGCCGACGGCGATCTCCGACAGGTGCGCGTAGCGGGTGACGATTCCGCGACCGTGATCGATCCAGACCTGGCGACCTCGCAACTCGTCAAGAATCGCTTCGCCCTCCCAGTTGGCGTCGATGAATCGTTGCCAGTCGTCTGGTGTGATCTCGACGTAGTCGAGGTCGGCGCGGATGATGACGCCAGCCTTGGCGGCCAGGATTTCGGTCGTGTAGGACACTGAGGTGCAGGAGGCCCATTCATAGAAGTCCAGTCCCTCATGAACGCCGTGGTTGCGGTACGTGCGCGGCGAACCAGGCAGGTGACCGGGAAACTCGGTGACGCAGGCGCCGGCAATCGGCCGGATGAACCCGCGCAGTGGATGGCCCTGACCCTGTACGGGAGCGTCGGCCTCTGTGTCGGCCTGTTCCTGTTCGGCCTGCGTTTCGGCTTCAGCCTGTTCGGTCTGCCCATCGCTGTGGGAGGGCGATGCCTTTTGTTCATCGCTCTGCTGCTGCGCCAGTGGCTGTTGGGTTGGTTCGGTTGTCTGGGCGTCTTCCGCCGCGTTGTCCGGTTCTGTCGCAACAGCCGATTGCTGGGCTTGGGTTGGTGCAGACGGTTCAGCGCCGGTCGTCTGCGCGGCTTGCGGTTCTGCGGATTCGTCCGAACCGGTCGCCTGCACGACGGCTACGGCCGCGGCGGCGGCGAATATGGCGATCGCGGCAAGAACGTACAGCCAGGTCGGGCCGATGAGCCAACCGTCGCTCCGGTCAGGACCTCCTCGGCGCCCGCCTCCCCGGGAAGCCGAGAGGCCTCGACCGGACGGCTGCTGGCCCCAGGGACTATCGGAGCGGCGGATAGCCTTCCTCCTCCAGGACGGCGTCGATCTGCTCGTCCGTCGTGGCAGCGGCGTCGTACTCCACGTCAACGCGCTTCTCGTCGACGTCAACCGATACGGCAGCAACTCCATCGATGGCGGTGAGTGCCCCAGTGATTGCGTTGGCGCAGTGTTCGCAGGAAATGTCCGGCGCAGTGCGGGTCAGGGTTGATGTCGCGGCCATGGCAAATCCTCGTTCGAATGCTGACAATTTGACTTTACGTCATGCACGTTATGCGAAGCGGCGGCCCAGTGCCGATTCCCTGGCGGACAATGCTGCGTGCAACGCTTCAGCATGAGCCCTGAGAGCCACGCTGTCATCGAGCGGCGGCAGTTCGGCTGCCTCAGCACCAAAGCGGCGGTCAAGCGCCAATGAAATCAGACGATCGGCCAGGCGCGGATTCTTGGGCAGCACGGCGCCGTGCAGGTAGGTGCCGTAGGCGTTCTTGACTTTGGCCCCCTCGAGCCCGTCTCCGCCATTGTTGCCAAACCCACTGACCACGTCGGCGAGGGCCTGCTGCCCGTCGTTGAGATAGGTTCTGCCGCCGTGGTTTTCGAAACCGACGACGGTTTCGCCTTCCCAGAGAGCGACCACGTTGCCGACACAACGCGCGATCTTGGGCCCGGGGTGCGCCGCGACGGCGTCGAAGATGCCAATACCTTCCATGATCTCACCATCCCAGCCTCGGTAGTGATGGCCGAAGAGCTGAAACCCGCCGCAGACGGCGAGCACCACGCCATCGTTGTCGACATACTCGCGAAGATCTTCGCCCCGGCGCTGGAGGTCGGCCTGGACACGTCGTTGCTCGCGGTCCTGCCCACCGCCAACGAGGACAATGTCCGCCTGCCTGGAGGACCAGTCGTCGCCGATGCCAACGCCCAACACGGTCGTGTCGATGCCGCGCGCTGCGCAGCGCTCCTCGACCGCGCGGGCGTTGCCGCGGTCGCCGTAGAGATTCAGCAGGTCGGGATAGAGCACCGCGATGTTGAGCGACGGTCGGCCGGGGCTGGTCATCGGGCCACATCCCAGAGGCGCGCAGCGCCCATCTGTCCGAGCCGTTGGCGGACGTCGAGCATCGCTGTATATGTTGGCAGAATTGTCAGCCGGCCTGATTCCGGAACGGCATCCAGCGCTGCTCGCAAGACATCTCCGATGTCGTTCTCAATCGGGTTACAGGGCTCGGGAAAGCCGGCGTACTTCAGCCTCAGTGCCATGTCGGCGGCGCGGTGGCCGCCAACCGTGAGCGACTCGCAGTGCTGAGCCTGCGACTCCCAGTCGACGTCCCAGATCCAGGAGACGTCGGTGCCGTCGGCAATGCCATCGTTGAGCAGGACCAGCAGGTGATGGCGTTCGCCCGGGCGTTGGAGCGTGCGCAGCGCCTGATTCATACCCGATGGGTTCTTGCCCAGCAAGAGTCGTACACGGCGGCCCTCGACGACCATTTCTTCCTGGCGGCCGAAGGCCGCCTCGTGGGACTCAAGACCGTCGCGGATCGTTTCTGCAGCGACACCCAGTGCGATGGCCGCTGTCGATGCGGCGAGGGCGTTGTAGACGCTGTACAGACCGTCGGCGGGAAGTGCGATGTCGACTGACGACCGTGGAAGCTGCAACGTGAAAGAGGTCAGTCCAGCCGCGAACGTGATGTTGTCGGCGGCGATGTCCGGGGTTGGCCGTTGCGCGCCCGAGTCAGTGTGCCAGCGGCCGAGCTGAGCAAAGTAGCGGCGCGAGTAGCGGAAGTCGTCGTCGGTCTTCGGATCCCAGACGGCGTCCATGATCTCGCCCTGCGGTGCGGAGGGAATGTCGGGATCCTCGATACCGAAGCTGAGGCAGGAACCGTCCCAGTGATGCGCGAGGGACGCGATCAGCGGATCGTCAACGTTGAGGGCGATCACCGTCTCCGGCGGAAACGCCGACAGGGCGTCGGCCCAGCGCCGCGCGATCGACTCGATTTCGCCGTAGCGGTCCAGTTGGTCCCGCATCAGATTGGTGAAGACGGCGACGCTGGGGGGCGCGGCGGCCGCGATGGCCGGCAGCGCGGCCTCGTCGGATTCGAGCACGGCGTTGGCGTCAGCGGGCAGACGACCAAGCAGGGAGGCCGCGTCGACCATGGCAGCGGTCACTCCGCGCAGCAGATTCGAGCCGGCGCGATTGTGCACAACGGCCCGCCCGTCGGCGCGGAGGATGCGGGCCAACATTGCCGCGCTAGTGGTTTTGCCGTTGGTTCCCGTAATCAGGGCCGTCGCTGAGAGATCGTTCGCCAGCTGGCTGAGGGCGTCGGGGTGCAGCCGTTCGACGACCAGGCCGGGTAGGGCGGTTCCGCCCGAGCCCAGCGCTCGCATACCGTGTCGGACTGTCTTGCCGGCCAAGACGGCGGCGGCAAGGCGGGGAGACGGCTTCGTCGTCGAGCGGCGTTGGGTCACACCATCGACTGTATCGGCCGGCGCATGGGCCGCATACGCACCGGTTCAGCGTGCGAGATGGGTGGAAACGGTGTCGGCAGGGAGAATTCTGCGGGTTGGGCCGGAAGTGCCGTTCTGCGCTGGGGATCGTGCGGTTGGGTGTCCGGATTTGTCCAGATTCGTCCAGATCTGTCCAGATTTGGCTCAGTTTGGGCACATTTTGAACAGGGTTTGTCCGGAAATGAGCGGGAATGTCTCAACTGGCGTCGAAGTGTGGCCACTAGACGTCGAGGTGTGGCCACTAGGCGCCGGCGGAAGGGTCGAGTCTGGGCGGTGGGCCCTGGCCCAATGCCTTGAGGATCTGGTCGAGGCCGACGACGCCGAGCAGGCGTCCGCGCTCGACGACAGGCAGGACGAAGGTGCGTTCCTTCTGCAATCGCTGCAGCGCCTCGTCCGCGCCGGCACTTGGCTCGAGTGGCTGCACCTGGTCGGCGGCGATCATGATGTCGCGCAAGCGGTCGCTCTGGTAGCGCTCGTCATCGAGCAACAGGATCTGTACGGCTGAGGCGATGCCCACCGCGGTCCCGCCCTCGGCGACGATGAACACGTCCTGTTGGTCGAGTTGCGCGCGTGATGGCGCAAGGACGTGGATTGGCAGGTCGGCTTCAGCGGTCCGGGCGACCGGCGGCTCGAGCATCAGTTCGCCAACACGCAGCCTGGCCAGGTCGCGCTCCAGGTCGGCGGTCTTGACGCCCTGCGACGCCTGCGTCATGAGCAGGAATCCGATCAACGCGATCCAGAGCGAGTTGAATCCACTGTTGAAAATGGCGGCGTCGGTGAGTAGTCCGCCGACGCCGTAGACGATCATGATCGCGCCGAGGAGTTGCCCCAGCCGGGCGGAGGCGCGGGTCGCGCGATGGCGCGAGCCGGTCAGTCGCCAGATCAGGGAGCGGGCGACGCGGCCGCCGTCCAGGGGGAAACCGGGCAACATATTGAATCCGGCCAGGAAGCAGTTGAGCAGCCCCAGCACGAAGGCCAGATGGCCGACCGCGGTGTCATCGGGCAGAGCGAACAGCGAGAGGAGGATGAAGCCGAGGCCAATGACGAGCGACGCGAGCGGTCCGACGACGGCGATCCAGAATTCCTGGCCGGGCCGTTGGGAGTCCTCACGAATCAGGGACAGGCCGCCGAAAAAAAACAGGGTGATCGACGAGACTTCCATGCCGTAGCGCCGCGCCATGAGCGAATGCGCCAGCTCGTGAATCAGGAGCGAAAGAAAGTAGACGGCGCCGGCGGCGACGCCGTACAACCAGCGTTCTGCGCCGCCCAACCCGTCCAGTGAATCGGGCAGGATCTGCGTCGCAATCAGGAAGACGAGCAGCGCGAACACCAGAAAGAAGGACAGGTCAAGCCGGATCGGAATTCCCAGGATCCGACCGACCTTGAAGCCGTTGCCGCCGAACATGCCAAATCTCATGTCCTCAGCATATGTTTCTGATGGTCGGCCTGGAGTGTTGAGCGCTAGCGACTGCGTTGAGGGCGACTTCCGAGCGTCATCTTTCGTATGGAGGCACTTCAGAGGCTCGGGGCGTTGCGGTCGGAATTGGTGGTCCCTCTCTCTTGGGCAGAGCGGGTCTGGACGAGATTTCCCGAGAGGTCTCTTCAGGGTGAGATCAGGCCGGCCTCGACCAATGAGGCGGTTAGTCCCTTGATCGACGGGAGTTGGATGTCGGGGGTGATGGCCTCTTCGCCCTTGTCGCCGACCAGGATGGAGACGGCGAAGCCGGCGTGGCGGGAGCCGAGGACGTCGGCCTCGGGCGTGTCGCCGACGAATGCGGTCTCGTCGGCGGTTGTTCCCAGCGCCTCGAGTGCGGCGGTGAAGATGGCCTGGCCCGGCTTCCAGCTGAGCACGTCGTCGGACCAGATCCAATGATCGATCCAGCGGCCGAATCCGCGGGCAACGAGGGCTCGTTCGACGTAGCGGCCGGGGGCGAGTCCGGTGTTGGAAACGACCGCCAGGTTGAGGTGGCTCCGCTTCAGCGCGTCGAGTTCCTCCTCGACGCCGTCGATGACGTCGGGCGGTTCCCAACTGGCGCTATCGCAGATGGCGCCAGTCAGCTCTTGGAGCAGCGCGTCATTTTCGACGGTGGCGGGACATTGCTCCAGCATCGAGCGACGCACGGCATTGACGCGGTCATCGCCGGAGAGGTCGATGTTGGACTGGTGGGCGACGACGAGCTCATCGATTGCGTGTCGAATCGCCCTGGGCACTGCGTCGGCGGCGCCGGGGCCGGCCCCGGCCCGCTCGTAGGCACTGGTCAGGCGGGCTTCGCGGCGGCGCATGCGGCGTCGGCCACCGCCGGGGGCGTCCACGATCAATGTGCCCCACAGGTCAAGGGCAACCGCACGCAGCCGGGTCAACAGTGGTGAACTGGCGTCAAAACGTTAGCCGGAGGATCCGGACGAGGACCGCTTGTCTTCGTCTTCAGACTCGCTCGACGAGACCGCGACCTCATCCGATGCGTCTTCGTCGCCCTCTTCCTCCGAATCGGACGTTCGCGCTTCCTCGCGGAACTCACGCAGGCCGGTACCAAGCGCCTTGCCGACGCCGGCCAGACGACCCGCGCCGAAGACGACCAACACGACGATGACGACGACAATCGCTTCGACAGGACCAAACCCGATCAGTGCCATACCGAACTCCTGCTGTGCCGCCGGCGCTCAGCGCATGCCGCTCGCTGGGTGCGGCGTGTCGCCTCGGTCTACCTCACCGGCCAACGGACACCGGCGAGGCCCGGTACGGGCGGCTGAAAGCTAGCTTATCAGCCTTTGAGCCGGCGGGCGGTCGACTGCTTATGCATCCTGCGGTTGTGCGGCAGAGATGGCCTGCAAGGACGGGAGCAGGTCGCGAGCGAGAGCCGCGGCTTCGCCGGCCAGCTCAGACCAGTTGGCTGCCGTTGCCCGAGTGAAGACGGCGCGAATCTCGGGATGATCCGAGTTGAGGACGTAATCGGCGACCTCGCGCATGCGCTTCAGATCTTCAAGGTCTCTTGCGAGATCGGAACCGGCCTGCTCCCTCACAACACGGAGGATGGCTTGATGGGATGGTCGGCGGCCCTGGTGGTTTTTGGCATCGAGACCGTAGCGTTGGTCTCGCGCGGTCAAGTGACATGCGTAGTAGAAGCGATTGATGGCGGTCCGACAGGAAGATTCGTCGCGCCGCGAATTGGCAAGCAGGCGCTCAGCCAGCTCAATTAATTCGATGGGATCAAGCGCCATTGACGGCTTGCTCGTCGCGCTTCACGCCGGCGAACGTGAACGGTATCAACGAGGCAACCTCATACTCGTCCTCGGGTAGTCCGTCAAACCACGCTTGTGTGAGATGGCTGAGCGAATCCCTAAAGTCCCGCGTCTCCTGGCGCGTCGCGTCACAGTGGATCGCCACGAAGAACAGTGTTCTGTCTTCGCGATCGACGTAGATGTCCATCCAGGCGGCGACGATCGGCATGCCGCTGCGCAGGGCGCCGTCGCGGTAGATCTCCCAGTTTTCGATCGCCAGACGGCGGACGAGCGGCGTGACCCGCGGATCGTCGGGCAGTTTGAGTTCGACCTCGCTGGTCGGATTGACGGCGATATCTGGCATCGGAATCCCCGCGCGCCTCGGATCAGGCCTCGAGCTTCTCGACGAAGATGCGCATGATCCCGCCGCAGATCTTGTCCTCGCCGTCGACCGGCTCGGTCAGGTCGACGGTGACCATGCGGGCGTCGCCGTCTTCAAGGGCGTCCATCGCTTCCTGCCAGACCTCAGCCTCGCCGCAACCGCCGCCGATCGTGCCGACGAACGTGCCGTCCTCGCGGACCAGCATCTTGGCGCCGGTCTTGCGCGGCGTCGAACCGAGCGTCTGGGCCACGGTCGCCAACGCAACCGGCGCACCCTGGTCGAAGGCGCTGGACATTGCTTCGTAGACCTCGTCCTGTGGCATGCTTCGCGTACCTCTTCCGGATCGGGGAGTTGCCCTCACCCTAACCCTCTCCCAGAGGGAGAGGGGATCAACAGCAGTTTAGCGCCGGATTGAGGCCAGCATGCGGCCGTGCTCCGACATTGGCTGCGCGCCGCCCCCGCGACGGACGAGGATGATCTCGCCCAGCACCGACACGGCGATCTCTTCTGGGGTCTCCGCGCCGATATCGAGGCCGATCGGCGTGAAGACCTTGTCCAGCACCTGCGGCTCGATTCCTTCTTCGGCCAGGTGCTGGAGCACGGTGCGGGTGCGGCGCTTGGAACCGATCATGCCGACGTAGCCGGCGCCGCGTTCGGCGACAGAACGCAGCGCGAGTTCGTCGACCTTGTGTCCGCGTGAGACGAGCACGATGTAGGTGTTGGCAGTGATTGGGAAGCGCTCGAGCTCCTCGCCGAAGTCGCCGCAGATCACATTGGCCTCGTAGGGGAAGCGGTCTTCGTTGGCGTAGTCCTCGCGGTCGTCGATGATCGCGACTTCCATGCCCAGCATCGCGCCGAGCTGACCGACGGCGAGGCCGACGTGTCCGCCGCCGACCACCAGTAGGGTCGCAGCCGGCTCAACCACTTCGACGAGGATTTCAACGATCGCGTCGGCAGCTTCGATCGCGCGGCGGCCCTCGACGAGCTCGCCGTCCGGCGTGAAGGCGCAGGTCTGGACGAGGTGCTTGGGGATCGCTCTGCGTCCGAAGTCCGTCACGGCCGCTTCGAGTGGGCCGCCGCCGATCTCGCCCAGGTTCCGGTCCTCGTAGACCAGCATCTTGGCGCCGAGCGCAACTTCGACTCCGTCGGTCGCGCCCATGACGGTGCATGAGGCGACGGCCGGACCCTCGCGGGCAGCTACCAGCAGGGCGCGGGCGATTTCGGCGGGGTTGGCCATGGCGTCAGGATACGACCCGGAATCCACCAATCAGACGTTGAAGAGGATGTGCAGGACGTCACCGTCCTGGACTTCGTAGTCTTTGCCTTCGGTGCGCAGTTGAGCGCGCTTCTTCGCCTCGGCCTCTGCTCCCGACGCTCCAACTGCGGCGCCGCAATCTAGCAGATCATCCCAACGCACGACTTCTGCGCGGATAAAGCCTCGCTCGAAGTCGGTGTGGATTTTGCCTGCCGCCTGAGGCGCGGTGTCTCCGGCCCGGACGTTCCAGGCGCGGCAATCGTCAGGGCCGACGGTGAAGAATGTGCGCAGGCCGAGGAGGCGGAATGTCTCCTGGAGCGCCGTCTCGACCGCGCCGGCTCCGACGCCGAGCTCCTCGCGATATGCGGCCGCTTCGTCGTCGGCGAAGTCGCGCAGTTCTTCCTCCAGGCGCGCCGAGAGTGCGATGCCTTCGATCGTTCCTTCGGAGGCAGTCTCTTCGTCAATGTTGAAGATGGTCAGCATCGGTCGTTCGGTGAGAAAGCGGTAGTGGCGGATGTCGGCACGCTCAAGCTCCGACAGGGGAGCGTCGAGCAATGTGCCGCCGTCGCCGAGGTGGATTTGCAGGCGGCGCAGCAGGTCCGTCTCTCTGTCGATGGCGACCCGTTCCGCCGCCTTCATCGACTTGGTTTCGTCGGCGATCCGCTGGAGGCGCTTTTCGATCAGCGCCAGGTCGGCGAAGGTGAGTTCCAGCTGCATGGCTTCAATGTCGCCCTCGGGATCGATGCGCTCGGCCGGATGGGGGACGGCGTCGTTGTCGAAGGCGCGCACGACGTGGACGAGGGCGTCGAGTTGCGAGAGTTGGTCGAGCAATTTGCTCGACGGCGGGTGGTTGGCTCCGCCCAGAGCGCCGGCGAACCCGGCGCCGGGGAAATCGACCACGTCGAGCACCGCCGGCGTGGTCTTCTTCGGCTGATACAGGTCAGATAGCCGGTCCAGACGCGCGTCGGCGGCCGGGACGACGCCTTCATGCGGCTCCATGTGGGTGGAGAATCCTGTGGGCCGCCCCGCTCCGGTCAGGGCGTTGAATAGCGTCGTTTTGCCCGAGCGCTCAAAGCCGATCAGTCCGATCGAGGTCATGGGGTCATCGTTGCACGGTCGAGGGAGATGGTCAGTCTCTCAGTGCCCATTGCCGACTCCCTCGGCAAGCGTGGAACCTGAACTCAGTCGGCGCCAAGTTCATCGGGATACATCTCGGTGACACCCAGGCCGGGCGAATCCGGATCGGCGAGCGCTTCGCCGACCGTCAGGATCGAGTCACGCATCGCCGCCCAGTCGACCGAGCGGGCGGCGTCTTCGGCGGTTTGCCAGCGCCAGGCTTGATGCTCGTCGGAGATCGTTGGCTCTGCTCCGGCCGCCACGAGGGCAGCGAAGGCGGGGACGAGGTAGATGGTGTCGTTTTCGGGGTTGTAGAACGTCTCGGGACGGTCGATGCGGAACCAGCGCTCGACATCGAGGCCGGTTTCCTCTTGCAGCTCTCTCAGCGCGGCTTGCCAGGCGGTTTCGCCTTGCTTCTCCTCGATGTGGCCGCCCACGGTCTGCCAGGCGCCGGCGAAGCGGTGGCCATCCGGACGCTGGAGCATGAGCAGTTCGACCCCGTCTTCCGCCGGGCGGACGACGTAGACGGCGACGATGTTGCTACGCAGCCGCGGCACCGATCGCTACTCCGCCCACCTGGGGATCGTTGAGTCGAATGAGTCGTAGAAGGTGACGTAGGGCTTCACGTCAAGCACCGGGGTGCCGTTGACGAGGTCGAGGCCGATCACCTTGGCGATGTTGCCGTCGACCGATTCAAGCGGACAGATCGAGATCGAGATCGGGTTGGGCCGGTGCGCCGTTCGAGTAGCGAAGACGCCAACCTCCGGTGTGTCCTCTCCGCCGGACGGATGAAGCTTGAGCAGGGCCCGGCCTTCCTCCGTTACGTCACCCATCCAGCCGATAACGAAGAGGTGAGAGAAGCCGGACAGTCCATCGAGGGCGGGCTCGAATTCGGGCCGGAAGACCAGCTCGGAACGAACCTGGGCCCAGACGCGCCCGGAGGTGTCGTTGATCGCGTTGCGCACGACGGCGACGGGCGAGAGGTCGTCGATTCGGTCGGGCAGCGCCTGCAAGACGGCGTCTCGAGCGACGCCGGGATCGGTGAGACGCAATCGCTCCCGCCAGCTCGTCATTCAGGCCTCATTCCGGTGCGGAATTGTGTGTTCCAGGCGTTATGCCAGTGGTAAACTGAACGTACCCAGAGTACCGGTGTGGGCCACTGGTCCCGGTATTCGCCGCGCGGCGCGGTTTCGCCTGTGTCAGGATTTGCACGTTGACCCAGCAAGAACCTGGGCAGTCTGAGTTGCCGCTCGACGGCGCCAATTCGGCGCGTGAACCAGCAGTCGAACCCCCTTCCAGCAACGGCGTGGGCAGCTACGACGCCTCCGACATTGATGTGCTGGAGGGGATCGAGGCGGTCCGGCGGCGGCCGGGCATGTACATCGGCTCGACCGGCCAGGCCGGGCTGCACCATCTCGTCTACGAGATCGTCGACAACTCGGTCGACGAGGCGATGGCCGGCCACGCGAGCCGGATCGACATCACGTTGCAGCCCGAGGGCTGGGTCGAGGTCCGCGACGACGGCCGCGGCATTCCCACCGATCAGCACGCCAAAACCGGCAAGTCGGCGCTGGAGACGGTGTTGACCGTGCTGCACGCCGGTGGCAAGTTCGGCGGCGGCGGGTACAAGGTCTCGGGCGGCCTGCACGGCGTTGGCGCGTCGGTAGTCAACGCGCTTTCGGCGCGGCTCGAGGTGGAAGTACGGCGCGACGGCAAGTCGCACACGCAGAGCTACGTGCGCGGCGTGCCGACCGGGGAAATCAAGCGCCGCAAACAGGCGCGCGAGGCGACGCCGCAGACGGGCACCATGGTCCGCTGGGTTGCCGACGACGAAGTGATCGATCATCTCGAGTACGACTTTCACATCCTGTCGCAGCGCTTCCGCGAGATTGCCTATCTGAACAAAGGCCTCTGGATCTGCTTCCGCGACGAGCGCGATTTCCCCCCCGGCCTGAGCGAGGACGAGCGCCGCTCACGGGAACCGCGCGACGAGAAGAACTTCTACTTCGAGGGCGGGATCCAATCCTACGTGCGCTTCCTCAACCGAGACCGTGAAGTGTTGCAACCGCTGCCGTTCCACCTCGACCGCGAGGTCGGCGTCAACGGCACGGCGGTGATGGTCGAAGTGGCGATCCAGTACAACGCCGACTTCCAGGACTCGGTGTACGCCTTTGCCAACACGATCAACACACATGAGGGCGGCTCGCACCTGACCGGGTTCCGCTCGGCGCTAACCCGGGCGATCAACGATTTCGCTCGCCGCAACAAGCAGCTCGGCGACAAGGACCCCAACATCACGGGCGAAGACACGCGCGAAGGCCTGACGGCGGTGATCTCGGTGAAGCTGGGCGAACCGCAGTTCGAGGGTCAGACGAAGACCAAGCTGGGCAACCCGGAGATCAAGGGAATCGTCGAGTCGGCGACGGCGGAGGCGCTGGCCGAATACCTGGACGGCCAGCCGCGCGAGGGCCGGCGGATCGTTGAGAAATGCCTGACCACCGCCCGCGCCCGCGAGGCGGCTCGCAAGGCGCGTGCCATCGTCCAACGCAAAGGAGCCCTGGAGGGCGCGTCGCTGCCCGGCAAATTGGCAGACTGTTCGGAGCGCGATCCGGCGCTGTCGGAGATCTTCATTGTCGAAGGTCCGTCGGCGGGCGGATCGGCCAAGGAGGGGCGCGACCGCCGCACACAGGCAATCCTGCCGCTGCGTGGCAAGGTGCTCAACGTTGAGCGCGCTCGACTTGACAAGCTGCTCGGCCACGAGGCGTTCCGCACCTTGATCACCGCGCTCGGCACCGGCATCGGCGAGGACTTCGACCTGTCCAAGCTGCGCTACCACAAGGTCGTGATCATGACGGACGCCGACTCGGACGGCGCGCACATCCGCACGCTCTTGCTGACGTTCTTCTTCCGCCACATGCGTGAGCTGATCGAGGACGGCAAGCTCTACATCGCGCAGCCGCCGCTGTATCGGGTCAAGCTGGGCAAGCAGGCCGAATGGCTCTATACGGACGCAGATCTCGAATCGTTCATGGACAAGCAGAATGAGGGCCAGAAGAAGGTCTCGGTCCAGCGCTTCAAGGGTCTGGGAGAGATGAATGCCGACCAGCTCTGGGAGACCACCATGGACCCCCAGGCAAGGCTGCTCTGGTCCGTTGACATCGCCGACGAACACGCCGCCGACGACCTGTTCGTCAAGCTGATGGGCGATGACCCGGCCAAGCGCCGCCACTTCATCGAACAGCACGCCGACATGGCCAAGATCGACGTCTGACTCCGTGCTCCAGTCCAGCGCCGCTCCGCTGCTGGCGATTCCCCCGGCGCTGTGGCGTTGGTGGCGGGGGCAGCCACGTCTCGCGCTTGAAGATTCCCCGGCGCCTCAGTTGATCGCGTTGACCGCGATGGCTCCAGTTGAGCGGTTGCTCGTGCTCGGACCAGACTCGCCGCCGCTCGCCGCCCTGATCGCCGATACCGCAGGACTTGAACCGACTCCGCACGCGGTGCTTTGCGATGCGCGTGCGCATGCCGAGACCAAGGACATGCTCGTCGTCCGCGCGGAGCCGCATCGCTTGCCCTATCAGGACGGCTCCTTCGACTTCGCCGTCGTCCCCCACCAACTGCGCCATTGGGACGACGAGCGGGCGCTGCGCGTGCTCGAGGAACTCTGGCGGGTGCTCGACCACAACGGCGTCGCCGTGCTGTGGGAGGTGGCACGCTCACGATCGGCCGCAGTCAACGCCGTTTGGTCGTCCCTGCTGGGCCTGAGTGGTCCCCCGCCTCATCTGCGCACATTCGGTCAGTTGGGACAGCTCGCCTACGACGCCGGCTTCGCCTGGGTGCAGACGCTGCCGCTGCGGCCCTTTCTCTTCCCGCCCGGCCCACGCCTGACGATCCTGGTGCGCAAGGAGCACTACACGTCGGAGAACATTGGCCGTGGCTAGCCCCCAGCGGCCCGCCGGCGCGCCAAGACTCCAGGTCAGGCGTAGAGCTGGTGGTCCCTCGCGTACTGCCAGACGGCCGACGGCACGTCCTCCGACACGTCTTCACCCCTGGTGATGCGTTCTCTGAGTTCTGATGCCGAGAGGTCGATTGGCTCCATCGGCACCCAGTCGAGCCAGCGGCCGAGGCCATAGACGATCTTGTCGAGTTGGCGGCGATCCAGCTCCGCGCCCGGCCTCACGGCCGCGGCGATCCGAGCGCAGGTCAGGATCTCGTTGGGTTTGTGCCAGTGCGGCAGGTCCAGCACCGCATCGGCGCCCATGATCCACCAGAGTTGCTGTGCGCCGCGATCCCGCAGTTCGCGGACGGTATCGAGCGTGTAGGTCGGGCCGCCGCGGCGGACTTCCAGGTCGGACACCTCGAGCCCGCCCCCGCGATCCTCGGCCGCTGCCAGGGTCATGGCCAGGCGGTGCTCGGCTGAGCTGACTTGACGGTCACGTTTGCGCCAAGGGTCGCCGGCGGGAATCAGGACCAGCCGGTCGAGCTCCAGTGCCTGGGCGGCCGCATCGGCCAGGTGCAGGTGAGCTCGATGCAGCGGATCGAACGTGCCGCCCAGGGCGCCGACGCGCTCGTGTGGCTCGAACTGGATATCGGCGACCTCGCCCACGACCGTCAGCGCTCCCATTCCCACTTGATGCGCGCCTGACCGATCCTGACGACATCACCCGGCTGGCAGCCGGCCCGCTGTAGCGCCGACGCCACACCGCGACGATCGAGCCAGCGGTAGGTTTCGGCCAGCGCCTCATCCTGATCCAGCTCCATCATCGAGACAAATCGCTCCACCGATGCGCCGCGCACCTGGAACAGCCCTGAGGCCAGCTCATCAACTTCGAATCGGCGGCCGTCTTGCCTGGGCCGGACGACAGGGACCTCCGCGGTTCTGGGTGGTTCCTGCTGGCGCAACTCTTGCAGCGCCGATGCGCAGGCTGCGACCACGTCGTCGGTTCCTTCGCCTGTCACAGCGGAGCAGAACAGCGGCGCCGGATCCATGTTGCCGAACTGTGCCGCGATCTCTTCCCGGAAGACGTCCACTTCCTCCAGGTCAACCTTGTTGATCACGACAATCTGGGGTCGGGCGGCCAGCTCGGCCGAGTAGCCGGCGAGTTCGCTGTCGACCAGCGCCTTCGCACCGCACGGGTCATCTTGCGACCCGTCAATCAGGTGGACCAGCAGCCTGGTTCGCGACGTGTGGCGGAGAAAGTCGTGACCCAGGCCCGCCCCGTCGGCGGCGCCTTCGATCAGTCCCGGCAGGTCGGCCATGACGAACTCGTCCCAGCCGACCGACACGACGCCGAGATGCGGCTCCAGTGTCGTAAAGGGGTAATCGGCCACGCGCGGGCGGGCGGCGCTCAAGTGGCGAAGCAGCGACGACTTGCCCGCGTTCGGCAGCCCCACGATGCCAACGTCGGCCAGGATGCGCAGCTCAAACTTGAGCCGGCAGCGCTCGCCCGGTTCGCCTTTCTGGGCCACGCGCGGGGTCTGATTGGTCGCGCTGCGGAAGTACATGTTGCCCTGCCCCCCGCGACCACCCCAGGCAACCACTAGCGACTGCGCGTCCGCCTCAAGGTCGACCAGCTGCTCGGACTCCTGCCCGCGGACACGAGAGACGATCGTCCCCACCGGCAGTTCGAGCACCATCGTCGCGCCGGCACGCCCGCGCTTCTGGTTGGTGCCGCCGTTGGTGCCCGACTCGGCGCGAAAGCGGCGCTGACGTCGATACCGTCGCAGCGTGTTGAGCTGGCCGTTGGCCAACACGATCACGTCTCCTCCGCGTCCGCCGCGTCCGCCATCGGGACCGCCGCGCGGTACGAACTTCTCGCGCCGGAACGAGACCGCGCCGCGACCGCCGGCCCCTCCCTCAACCTCAACCTCGATGGAGTCAATCATGGGTCGAGTTTATCCACCCTGCGCAGGCAATCCACAGGCCCTACAACAGAGAATTCTTATACTCCTTAACTAGTTAATTGATCTGTTGTTGTAGGTGGCTGGGTGGGCACTGTGGACGAGCACACGAAGCACTGCGATTCGTCGACGAGAAACTGAATTCTGCTGTGGACAGCCGGGGCGGCTGGAGTGGACACGCTCTGACTGGGGCCCGCACGTTCCACAGCCCGCTGCGCTCCTGGGTGCAGTTGCAGCGCTGGCAGGCGGTAGAAGCTGAGGTGCCGCGGGCTGAAGGGGCGTTCCCGCTTTAGAGGTGTAAGCGGGAGCGGATCTCGGAAATCTGCTGGATCCACCATTGGGCGTCGGGATCGCTGGAGTTGGCGATCAGCTGCTCCACCTTGTCGCGGCCGTGCAGGACTGTCGAGTGGTCCCGGCCCCCCAGCGCTTCGCCGATCGAGTTGAGTGAGAGATCGGTGTGCTTGCAGGCAAGGAACATGACGAGTTGGCGCGCGCGCGCGGTGCGTCGATCCTTGCGCGGCGCCGTGAACAGGTCGGGCGCGACGCCGGTGATGTCGGACGCGGCGGCAATCAACTCTGCCACTGTCGGTTTGGCTCTGCGCGACTCTTCCTGGACATGGCCGGCCAGGGCCCGCATGACGACCCCGGGGGTCACCGGCGAGCGCTCGCTCTCGGCGAACACGCGCACCCGGTTCAGCCCGCCGAGCAGGGTCCGGACGTTGGTGCCCCCACGCTCGGCAATCATCTGGATCGTCGGCTCGTCGACCGCGATGTCCCAGTCGCGAATCTTGCGCTGCAAAATGGCCATCCGCAACTCAAGGTCGGGCGGGTTGATCTCCACAACCAGTCCGCCCTCAAAGCGGGTGACGAGGCGCTCGCTGAGCCCGGCGAGCCGCCGCGGCGGCGTGTCCGAGGCAATCACGATCTGTCGATCCTGTTGGTGCAGTGCATTGAAGACGTTGAAAAACTCGTCCTGGGTTTGCACCGTGCCGCCGAGCTTTTGTACGTCGTCAACGATCAGCACCTCTGCCGACTCGTACTTCTCCTGGAACGCGGCGCGTTCACCGGTCTCGACGCTCTTGATGAACTGGCGGACGTAGGACTCTGTGTCGACCAGCACCGTGTAGTGCGACTGCATCGTGATGTGTGCGATGGCGTGCAGCAGGTGAGTCTTACCCAGACCGGAACTGGAGTAGATAAACAGCGGATTGGTGTCTTCCCCGGGGTGGAACGCCACCCGGCGGGACGCGGTCACGGCGATCTGGTTGGACGTGCCCTCGACGAAGCGCTCGAAGGTCGCCTGGTTGAGCACGGAGGGACGGCTGCGCGCCGGTTGAATCGGCAGGCTGCGCTCGGCGGAGAGCGTGGGGTTATCGCCCGACGACAAGTCGAGCGCTTGCGTGACCGGCTCGGGCGGCGCCTGGACGCGTAGCTCAATCTCCATGGAGCGGCCCGATGCCTGGCGCACCGCCGAGGCGAGCTGCGGATAGTAACTGCCGCGCAGGGTCTCGAGCTTGATCACGGTCGGCACGCCGACGTGAAGCACCCCGCCGCGAATCTCAATCGCGTGAGTGTCGGCAAACCAGGTTTCGAAGGTCTCCCGATCGAGCGAGTCTCTCAGGAGTTGCAGGGTGCGCTGCCAGATGGCGCGATGGTCCGAATGCGGATCGCCAAATGAGCGGGCGGATCGAGTGACCATGCCGCTGTCGCCTCCTTATGGAAAAGACCGCTGCAAGCGAAGTGGATGCCCTGTCGGGCTGACCGGATTCGCCGCTCAAGAGATGGGCTGCTTGAGGGAACATACTAACCAGCATCTGCGCGCACAACAGCAAGTGGAAGAACTGGCCCCGGACCGAGCCTGACCAGATATCTTTCCACATTTTCCCCGACTCATCCACGAGCACAGGGCGGCGTCTTGACAACGCTCGTTCTGTCGATTCTGCTCCGCCTGCGTCCGGACAAATGCCCCGCCGGAATGGCAGAAGCCGATCTTGCGTAGAATGCGCGAGATAGTGACGTCGCGAGACGATCGCGCTGCTCTGCGCCAGCAAGGTTCGCGATCCGCTGGCGCGTCGGGAAGGACGAATCGCCTTGTTGATCGCCATCGACATCGGCAACACGACCCTTCAGATCGGTGTGTTTAACGACCGTAAAATTGTCCATACTTGGCGTCTGGCGACGCAGCACGACCGGCTGTCCGATGAATATGGCATCTTCGTCGCCTCGTTGCTGCGTTACGAGGGAATCCAGATCGCCCAGATCGACGGCGCCATCATTTCATCGGTCGTGCCCGCTCTCGCCCCGGTGTTCCAGGATGTCTGCCGCAAGTTCCTGCGCACCGAGCCCTTGCTGGTGTCCCCGCACATGCGCAAGCCAGTTCGGATCGGGATCGAACACACCGAGGAGCTCGGCGCTGACCGCATCGTCGACGCGGTGGCGGCGCTGTCCAGATACGGACCGCCGCCGCTGATCGTCGTCGACTTTGGCACGGCCACCGTGTTTGACGCGATCAACGAGCACGGCGTTTACATCGGCGGCGCGATTTCGCCCGGGATCGGCATTTCCACCGAGGCGCTGTTCGACCGCGCCAGCCGGCTGGCGCGGATTGACCTGGATCGCCCGCCCGCGGCGATCGGGACGCGCACCGAAACGGCACTGCAGAGCGGGATCCTGTTCGGATATGTCGGACTCGTGGAGGGGATCATCGCCCGCTTCCGTCAGGAACTTGGCGACGCCCGCGTCGTCGCGACCGGCGGCTGGGCGCCGCGCATCGCCGAGGAGACGGACATCCTGGACATCGTCGACGAGGACCTGATTCTCTGGGGCCTGCGCGAGCTGTACTACTTCAACGCTGAAGGCACTCCATGAGCAGCGGCGGCGATGTTCCGGCGCCGCAGCCGCTCGGCGGCCGGCGGGTCACACTGGGCGTCACCGGCTCCATCTCCGCGTACAAGAGCGTCGAGGCGGCGCGCCGGCTGGAAGACGCCGGAGCCGTCGTCGATGTCGCGCTGACTCCGTCGGCAGCGCGCTTCATTCCGCCGTTGACGTTCCGCTCGCTGGTCAAGGGAGAAGTGGCGGCCGATCTGTGGGATCCGTCGGCGCCCGCCGAGCAGCACGTGGCGATGGGCCGCCGCGCGGATGCCATGCTGGTCGCCCCGGCATCGGCGACGACGATCGCCAAGCTGGCCCAGGGCATCGGCGACAACCCGGTCACGCTCACAGCCCTGGCGACCAGCGCGCCCCTGGTCGTCGCACCGGCGATGGACTCGGTGATGTACGCCCAGCCCTCGGTGCAGGCCAACCTCGAACTGCTCAAGGCGCGCGGCACGTTCATTGCCGGTCCGGCGATTGGGCGGCTCGCCTCGGGCGGGCGCGGCCTGGGGCGTCTGATCGAACCGATCGAGTTGGCCGCCGCCGTGCGCTCGGCCATCGGGCGAACCGTGGGTGACCTGCGTGGTCGACACGTCATCGTCACGGCCGGCGGTACGCGAGAGCCGATCGATCCGGTCCGCTTCGTCGGCAATCACTCCAGCGGCAAAATGGGCGTCGCCGTTGCTGAGGCTGCCCGAGACCAGGGCGCAGCGGTCACATTGATCACGACGCAGGCGCCGCCCGACGGCCGCTATGGCATCGTCGTGCGCAGCGTGGGCACGGCGGTCGAGATGCAGCAAGAGATCAAGAACGCCGCCCGCGGAGCGAACGCCCTGGTCATGGCGGCCGCGGTGGCCGACTACCGGCCGGTGGAAGCGGCCGAGTCGAAACTCAAGAAACAGGACGCGGATGAGGAAGGGATGACGCTGGAGATGGTTGAGAATCCCGACGTGATCGCCTCGATTGACGCGCCACACCTACTCAAGGTTGGGTTCGCCGCCGAGACCGACGACCTGATCGAAAACGCTAGGGCCAAGATCGAGAAGAAAGGCCTCGCCTTCATTGCCGCCAACGACGTCACTCAGTCCGACGCCGGCTTCCAGGTCGACACGAATCGCGTCGTGCTGATCGATGCGTCGGGAGAGCCGGAGCGTCTGCCGCTGTTACACAAATACGACGTCGGCGTGGCCATCCTGGAACGGCTGAAGTCGCATCCCGAGTGGCCGGTTCGGGCTGACTAGGGCCCACTGCCTGGAGTCCGCTACTTCAACTTGACCGCTGTGCCGTACATGTAGACCTCGGCCATGTTCTGTCCGACATCGGAGGACATCATCCGGGTGCACACGATGGCGTCGGCGCCCATGGCGCTAGCCGAGTCTTCCAGCTTCTCCAGGACCTGCACTCGCGTGTCGCTCATCAGCTTGGTGTAGGCGTGAATCTCTCCGCCGAACAGACTCTTGATCCCGGCCAGGATGTCCCGCCCAACATTCCGAGAGCGCACGCTGTTGGCGCTGACCAGACCCAACACTTCGGCAATCTCCTGGTTCGGTACGGATTCCGTCGTCACAATCTGCATGGTCAACCTCTGTCGAACTGGATCGGCGTTCTGAAGCTCAGCCTATGGCTGAGCGCGACGATCAACCAGGCGATCGCGCAGACGGCAATGCCGGCGAAGGCGTCCAGGGTCCAATGGTTGGCCGTCGCCACGACGGCCCAGCTCTGCGACAGCGGAATAGCGACCGCGAACGCTCGCATGAGCGGATGCCTCGAGGTCTGCCAGACCGCCAGACCGGCCAGCAGCGCCCAGCCGACGTGCAGCGAGGGCAATGCCGCGTAGGGGTTGACAAACAGGCCGACCTCCTGCGCCTGGTAGGCGGGCGCCGCGCGGAGTGCCAGCGTGTCGATATAGCCCAGTTCAGGCATCAGGCGCGGCGGCGCGGTGGGGAAGAGGAAGTAGCAGACCATCCCCACGGCGGCCGAGACCAGCAACGCGTTGCGGAACGTGCGCCAGATCGTCCGGTGCGACCGCCAGAGCCAGACCGCGAGCACGATCAGCAGCGGCATGTGCCCCCAGAAGTACGTGCCGTTGGCGAAATCGATCAGGGCGTTCGATCCGAGGATCGCCTCTTGGATCGCTGTCTCCCAGTCGAGCCGGAGGCGCTGCTCCAGGTCGAGGATGTCCCGTCCGCGCTGGAATGCCTCTTCGGCACGATCGGAGACGGCGCCGCGAACCAGGTAATAGACCAGCGCTGCCACCGCGACGGCCACCAGTTCGCGCAGGAAATCTCGCATTTCGCCACGTTATTCCCCGCCACACACCCTGATGCATCTGGGCGGTCGCTAGGATGATCTGCATTGTTCCGTTCCATTCAGGCCCAGTTCCTCTAGAGACCTGCTGAGAGACCCCATGGATATCACCGCTAGCGGCACGCCCGCGCTTGACGCCGCCGCCGACCACCTGCTGATCTTCGCGACAAAGGACGACGACATCCTCGATGGCGGCGCGCTGCGCCAGCTCAACGAGGCGCTTGACGGCGGCCTGGCGCCGCTCGTCAAATCCGGCGAGTTGTCAGGCTCAGTCAACGAAACCGTCGTCGTGCATACGTTTGGCAAGACCGAGACCTCCCGCGTCGTGATCGCCGGACTCGGACCGGCCGAGAAGATGGGACTCGACGAGATCCGTCACGCCGCCGCCAACGGCGCGCGCAAGGCGCGCTCGCTCTCATCCGGCGCGCTTGCTGTCGCCGTGGACGGCGAAGAGTGCGGATTCACCACCGAGGAGATCGCCGGAGCCATCTGCGAAGGTCTCGACCTCGGGCTGTACCGCTTCGACCGGCATCAGTCGCCGAAGAAGGTGCCGAACGTGCTCGAACGCGTATCGCTGCATTCTCAGAATGTCGCCGGCGTCGAGGCGGGGATTCCGCACGGTCGCTCGCTGGCCGGCGCGGCCAACTTTGCCCGCGATCTGGCCAACGAACCGTCCAATCTGCTGACTCCGACGGAACTGGCCAATCGGGCCGAAGCCTGGGCGGCCGATCACGATGTCGAGATCGAGGTGATGGACGAAGCGACCGCCGCCGAACTGGGCATGGGATCGTTCCTTGGCGTCGCCAAAGGCTCGCACCAGCCGGCCAAGTTCCTGATCTTGCGCCACCGCGGCGGAGCCGATGAGCCCGGCCTCGGCTACTGCGGCAAGGGCATCACGTTCGACACCGGCGGCATCTCGATCAAGCCCGCCGCCAACATGGAGGCGATGAAGCAGGACATGTCAGGGGCCGCGGCGGTCGTCGCGTCCATGGGCGCCATCGCCGACCTCAAGCTGCCGATCAACGTGACCGCGCTCGCGCCCTGCACCGAGAACATGCCCGGCGGCAACGCAATCAAGCCCGGCGACCTGCTCACCGCAATGAACGGCGCGACCATCGAGGTGATCAACACCGACGCCGAAGGCCGCCTCGTCTTGGCCGACGCGCTCTCCTATGCCAACCACCTCGGACTCTCCCCGCTGATCGACGTGGCCACCCTGACCGGGGCCGTGGCGGTCGCGCTGGGCGACGTCGCCACGGGCGTCATGGCCAATGACGACGACCTTGCGGCCGAAGTCATCGAGGCCGGCAAACGAGCCGGTGAGAAGTTCTGGCAACTGCCGATGTTCCCCGAGTACGACGATCAGATCCGCAGCCAGGTGGCCGATGTCAAAAACACCGGAGGCCGCCTGGCCGGTGCGATCACGGCCGCCAAGTTCCTGGCCCGCTTTGCCGGTGACACGCCCTGGGCGCACCTCGACATGGCCGGCACCGACGACGCGTCAAAGACCCGCGGCACGCAGGTCAAGGGCGCATCGGGCGTGCCTGTCCGCTCCCTGGTGCGCTTCGCCGCCGCCCGGGCCGAGGCGTCCGCCTAAACTGGAGAGAGCTGAGCAATGGGGAAAAGGACGCGTCATGGCCGAGTTCGAACGCCTGACTGACCTGCCGGAAGAGGAAGAACGGGCCCTGCGCGACCAGTACCGCGCCGAGATGACCGAGCTCGCGGACAAGTTCTGCGAGGAGCGCGGCTACATCCTGATGAACGCCGACCAGACGATCGAAGACTTCGTCAACATGCGGATGCGCTTTGGCAAGTTCTACTGCCCCTGTCAGCCGGCCAATAACGACGACACGATCTGCGTCTGCGAACCGGTCCTCAACGGCCTGGTGGACTTCGAAGGCACCTGCTTCTGCAACTTCTTCACCCTGCCCGAGGGCAAGACGGCGATCAAGGACGAGGTCGCGCTGGATCTGTAAGGCATAATTTCAACCGTCATTCCCGCGCAGGCGGGAATGACGACGGCGCGCGAGATTGAACGCGGATAGCTGGATCGGCCGAGCGGGGCGGTGCTTCAGTTGTGGTGCTGGAAGATTGGCAACGGCGCGAGCGGCGCGTAGATCTCGACCGAGAGCTCGTAGACCTGGTCGGCCCAGTGGTCCCAGTCCCGGCGGGCGACCTGCGCCTCTTCGGAGGAGAGCGCGCCCTGGACGACGGACTCGTCCTCGAAGGTGTAGCCCATCAAATGGGCCCCAGCGATCGGGTCGGAACCGCGCACCCGAAATGCCGAGACGATGCCCGGGATCTCGAGCACGTGCGGCAAGTGCGTCTGGCGATGCCAGTCCTCGAACTCCTGCAGCACCGTCGGATCGAGACGCGCCCGCACGATCATGATCGGATGGGTCATCAGCACGGCCATGACGCCCAGTGTCGCATACGCGACCGATCTGGCGTCTGAAGCACGGAACAGTCTGGTAACGTCTAGGCAACGAGACGACCACGCAGCGAAGCGGTGGGGAGCTGGCGGCTTGGAGAGTCGCCGGCAGACTCGAAGAAACCTGGTACTCACCGGGAACAGGGCAGCCCCCTCGCGCAGACTCGCCTGATGGCCCCACGTGGACAGGTGGACAGGTGCATACATGCTGAGTAAGGATGAGAAGGCCGCCATTGCGGCGCAGTTCGGTCAACACGACTCCGACACCGGATCGCCAGAGGTTCAGATCGCCCAGCTGACCCAGCGAATCTCACGGTTGACCGATCACCTGCGCGAACATCGGCACGACTATCACACTCGCCGTGCGCTGACGAAGCTCGTTGGACAGCGGCGGCGGCAGCTTCGCTACCTCAACCGTGAGGATGTCAACCGATACACCGCGCTGATCAACGAACTGGGTCTGCGCCGCTAACGCGAGGCGAACAGATCCGAGCCAGCGATGTGGACCGTCTCGGACGAAGTTCAGCGACGCGCCCGACGCGCGCCCGAAACGGGCCGGCCGTTGCAGATCAATGAAGGGCTGTCGTCGAGGAAACGGCGGCAGACTCGATAGGCAGAAGGAAGCACAGGAACGCTACACCCCATGGAAATCACCACTCGCACCGTCCAGCAGGAAATCGCCGGACGGACCCTCACGATCGAGACCGGCAAGCTCGCGCATCAGGCCGGCGGCGCGGTCACGATTCGCTACGGCGACACGATGATGCTCGGCACCGCCACGGCCTCCAAGCCGCGCCCCGGGATCGACTTCTTCCCGCTCTCGGTTGAGTTCGAAGAGCGGCTCTACGCCGCCGGTCGAATTCCCGGATCGTTCTTCCGCCGCGAAGGACGACCAACCACCACCGCCGTGCTCTCGGCGCGGCTGACCGACCGGCCCATCCGTCCGCTGTTCCCCAAGGGCTACAACGACGACACGCAGTTGATTCTCACGATCTTCTCGGTCGACATGGAGAACCCGCCCGACACGCTGGGCACGATCGCTGCCTCGGCCGCACTCTGCGTCTCCGACATCCCCTTTGATGGCCCGGTCGCCTCGGTGCGCATTGGCCATGTCGACGGCGAACTGGTGCTGCAGCCAACGTTTGCCGAACTCGAGGCCTCCGACCTCAACCTCGTCGTCGCCGGCACCAAGGACGCCATCACCATGGTCGAGGCGGAAGCCGGCGAAGTACCGGAATCGCTCCTCGTCGAGGCCCTGGCTATCGGCCAGGAGGCGATCACCACGATCTGCGAGATGCAGGAGGCGCTCGCCTCCGAGGTCGCGCCGGCCAAGCGCGAGTTCACCCCGCAGTCGGTTGACACCGAGGTGCTCGCCGCAGTCGAGGAGCGGGTCGAAGCAGATCTGGTCTCCGCCCTCCGCGACGCGGAAGACAAGGCCGACCGCGATGCCCGACGCGCCGCCGTCAAGGCGTCGCTGCTCGACAACCTCGATGAAGACGCCGACGCTGACGCGCACCGGGAGGCGTTCGACGCCTTGGAGAAGCGAATCGTGCGGCGCAGCATCCTCGACGACGGCGTCCGCGCCGACGGTCGCGGGCACGCCGACCTCCGACCACTATCTGCCGAGGTGGACCTCGTCCCGCGCACACACGGCTCGGGACTCTTCCAGCGCGGCGAAACCCAGGTACTCAGCTTCACGACGCTGGCCGGGTCGGGCATGGCCCAGCGCCTCGATGACCTCACGCCCGAGGACTCGAAGCGCTTCATGCACCACTACAACTTCCCGCCGTTCTCGACCGGCGAGACCGGCCGCGTGGGCAACCCGTCGAGGCGCAGCATCGGCCACGGCATGCTCGGTGAGCGTGCGATGGCCGCAATCCTGCCGCCCTTCGAGGAGTTTCCATACACGATCCGGATCGTCTCCGAGGTGCTCGCGTCCAACGGTTCCACCTCAATGGCCTCCGTTTGCGCCTCCGTGCTCTCGATGATGGACGCCGGCGTGCCGATCAAGACGCCGATCGCGGGCATCGCGATGGGTTTGATCAAGGAAGAGGATGACGTCGCCATCCTGACCGACATCGTCGGGATGGAAGACCACCTCGGTGACATGGACTTCAAGGTCGCCGGGTCTCGCGACGGCGTCACGGCGCTGCAGATGGACATGAAGGTCAAAGGCATTGACCTCGAGATCCTGACCCGCGCGCTCGATCAGGCCCGGGACGCCCGACTGGAAATCATGGACGTGATGACCCAGTGCATCGAGGCCCCGCGCGAGCAGATGTCGCCGCACGCCCCGCGCATCTTGCGGATCGATGTGCCGCAGGACAAGATTGGCCAGTTGATCGGTCCGGGCGGCCGCAACATACGCGCGCTGCAGGACGACACGGGCGCCGAGATTTCGGTCGAAGACGACGGCGCGGTGTTCATCACCGCCGTCGATCAGGCCTCGGGAGAGGCCGCCTTCGAGCGCATCTCGGCCATGACGCGCGACATCGAACCCGGCCAGATCTACACCGGCAAAGTGGTCCGCATCCTGCCCTTCGGCGCCTTCGTCGAGATGGTGCCGGGCAAGGACGCGCTGGTCCACATCTCCGAGTTGGCCGACTACCGCGTCGACAAGGTCGAGGACGTTGTCAGCGTCGGCGACGAGATGCAAATCATCGTGATTGAGGTGGACAACCTCGGCCGGGTCAACGCCTCGCGCAAGGCCCTGCTCAACGGCGACACCGACTCTGGTCCCCGAGAACCGCGCGAACCGCGCGAACCGCGTGAGCGTAGGGGCCGCGACGAACGCCCGCCGCGACGGGAGCGTGAGCCGCGTGAGCCCAGAGAGCCGCGCGAGCCTCGCCAGCGCCGCCCTCGGGTCGCTCGAGAGCCCGAACCAGCCGAGGTGGAGGCAGAGGCAGAGCCAGTGGAGACGGCCGTCGCGGAGCAACCCGCCGAGGCTGTCGCCGCCTCCGAACCAGAAGCCGCCGAATCTGTTGCTCCAACGCCAGTTTCCACCGCAGCGGGCGACGAGGGCTCAGCCGCCGTAGCGCCGCCTCGGGAAGGCCAGCCTCGCCGCCGGCGGAGACGTCGCCGCCGAGGCGCCGCGCAACAGCAGGGCGGCGACCAGAACCAGCAATCGAGCGATGGATCGAGCCAACAGTCCTCGGGACAGCGCGGCGAGCGCTCGCCGCGCCACGATGGCGGCGAACAGGAAGAACGCCAGCCCGACACGAACAACGCGCCGCGCCGCCGTGGCGGCAGCCGCTCGCGCGCGG
>VXQZ01000016.1:9511-19128 GCA_009838735.1 Chloroflexota bacterium | reverse complement strand
CGAACAGCCGCAAGAATCATCAGAAACCATGACCGAATTGACCAAAATTGCACCCTCCAATTCCACGATCTCCAGTCCACAGCAGGAGATCGTCCCCGATCAGGCCCCGGAAGAAAAAATTCCCGCAGAACCCACCCAGGACGCCTTGATCGCCGAAGCCGTCCAGCACTTCCCCCACCTCAAAGGCCAATCCGCCGAACAAATCCTCCACTTCCTCGACCAGGTCACCAATCCCAACGGACAACAACCCACCATCCCCACCAAAACCGCCGCCTAACTCCTGCTTCCCTTCCGATGCCCCGCACTTGCCTGCCCCTGGCTTGAACAGGGGATGCGGGGCCCAGCCCGCGATCTCAACACGCAGCGCCCGGTTCATGCCCGCGCTCAACCATTACCAATGCCCTCGCGTCTAACCATCTCAATGCCTCGCACTCGCCTCCCCGACAATTCCGCTTAACCAGATGCTGCGGTAGGATACGTCGGAGTCGTGTGCGCCCGCGTGGCCCGCGCCATCCGGAGCATTTCTGCAGCGAGATGAAGTAGAGATCTATGCCCAGTCGCACCGGGATACCCCAGTCCTTCGGCATCATCATGGTCTTCGCCCTGCTTACCGCGGGAATCTTCGCCCTCGTCGGCTTCGCCATTCACAAGGGCGCCGACCGCAGCATCGTCGAGGCCAAGGCCCTCTCTGAGGTCGCCGCCGCCGAGGGCTGGGAGACCCAACTGTTCTGCATTGAAGAGGGCAAGGAAGACCACCCTTCGCTCTCGCTCGTCGAACGCCCACCCGAGACCTGCGCCGAGGCCGCGCCGCTGCCGATCGAAAACCTCAACGATGATGAGTACGGCGGAGAAGACGCCGTCCGCGCCGCCGCCGACCCCTTGCGCGGGGCCGAACTCTACGTCGCCAACGGCTGCCAGGTCTGCCATGGCGAAGTCGGCGAAGGCATCGTCGGCCCCACCATCGCCCAGACCGGCCTCGACATCCAGGGCGTCATCTCCCAGTACCGCCAACCGCGCGGCATCATGCAGGAGTTTGCGGCCGAAGACGTCTCGGTCGAAGACATCGCCGACATCTGGTCTTGGCTCCAGACCCTGCCCGCCGTCGATCCGCTCATCGACCCCAACAACGACGCCCTGGGCCACGAAAACTACGGCCAGTGGGCTCAGTAGCCCGAACCCCCTCCCTAAGACCTCCGTCATTGCCGCGCTCGCCGCGGCAATCTCGCAGCGCCTGGCATGAGCTCCCATCTCGGGCCAGATGTCAAACCCTGCCCTAACCTGAACGCGCTTCCCCTCGCATCGCCATCAGAGAGTTCACCATGGGCGCACACCCCACTCCCACCGCCGCATACTGGGCCTTCTTCGAGAACTTCAACGCCAAAGATCCCGCCGGGTGGGCCGGCGCCATGTCCTATCCGCACGTCCGGGTCTCGGCCACTCGACCACCGAAACGCGGCGACGGGCCCAGTCCTCGCACAGCCTCAGGCGTCTACCCAACCCCCGACGACTACGCCTCGATGGCCGCCAACGCCGGCTGGGAGCGCTTCGAGGCCACTGGCTGGGTGCGCACTCAGGGCGTCACGCCGCGCGTCGTGGCCGCGTCCGAGACCAAGGCGCATCTGGCCGGCGGCTGGACCCGGCACCGCGCCGACGACTCCGAGATCATCACCAACCGCGTGCTCTACGTCCTCAGCCGAATGGACGAGGGCTGGGGCATCCAGGCGCGCTTCGGCGTCGACGGCTGGTCCCACAACGACGCGCATCAGGCGGAGTCCGACGCCGCACTGGCGGCGCTCGGACGCCTCATGACCACCCTCGAGGCCGGCGACGTCGAGCCCTGGCTCAACTGCTTCCACTATCCCCTCACGCTGATCGGCGCGCCCGGCGCGGTAGACACCATGGACGACGCCGACGCCATGCGCGCCGCCTTCGGCGACTGGGCCGGCCAGGCCCTGCCAATCAACTACACGGCCGACGTCATCGCCGCCGGTGAGAACGGCGTCACGTTGTCGCAATCGATCACCCGCGGCGACGACTCCTTCCACCAGTCCTTCCTCGTCGCCCAGCGCGACGGCCACTGGAAAATCCTCGCCGTCTCGGCCATCACCTGAGCCACGTGAATATGGCCGGATACGAGTCCCCAGAAGCCGCCTACCTCGCCTTCCTCGAAACCTTCAACGCCCGCGACGCCGCAGGCTGGGCCGGAGTCAACCACTGGCCCCACGCCAGGATCTCAGCCGCCGCCCCCGACAGCCCCGCCCACTGGCGCCCGCCAACTCGCATCTTCACCAACGCCGACCAGTACCTCGCCGCCCCGCTCTGGGACGAGCTCGAGGCCAGCGGCTGGGCCCGCTCCGAGTCCGCCCCGCGGCAAATCGTCCAGTCCTCAGACCTCAAGGCGCATATCGCCGGCGGCTGGACTCGATACGACGCAGACGGCAAGCCAATGGCGTCCAATCGAGTCGTCTACGTCGCAACGCGGACCGACGAGGGCTGGGGCCTCCAGGCGCAGCTCAAGACCGACAGCTTCGTGGACGGCCGGGACTACTCGGCAACAGAGGCCGAAGTCGTATCGGCCGTCGAGTCCACGCTCGAACTACTCGGCGCCCGCAAGATCGACGCCTACGCCGAGGCGCTGGACTACCCCTTCACACTCGTCGGACCACCGGGCGTTGTCATCCAGATCGCATCCGCCCCAGAGATGGCAACCGCCATGCGCAACGTCGGCGACGACCGGCTCGACGTGGCACCCGGCTCGGTCCGGATCGCGAACTGCGGCGAGAGCGGCGCGAATGTCACGTTCCGTGTCGAGCGAGAAGGAGAATCCCAGGAGGCGCTGGCGCTCGTCGGCCTGCGCGACGGCGTCTGGCGCATGCTTGCCATCTCCGGGGTCTGAGAACGGTCAGTCGCCCTCGAGCGCGCCTCGCAAACGAGGGTCGAGCACATCTCTCAGCCCGTCGCCGATGATGTTGAGGCTCCAGACCAACAGCGCGATACAGGCCCCGGGGAAGACCCAGAGCCACCAGCCGTTACCGGTGATGATCACCTGGCGCCCCTCGGAGACCAGCCCGCCCCAGGTCGGATCGGGCGGGCGGATGCCCAGACCGAGGAAGGAAAGACCAGCCTCGGCGATGATGGCGAAGCCGGCGCCCAGCGAGACCTGGACAATCACCGGCTGGAAGCTGTTGGGCAACACGTAGCGCATCATGATCCGCAGGTTGCTCGCACCGATGGTCTGCCCGGCGAGCACGTAGTCCTGCTCGCGCACCGACAGCGCCATCGACCTCGCAATCCGGGCCACCCAGGGAATGTTGGCGATCCCAACCGCGACGATGATGTTGATGATGTCTCTGCCCAGGACCGAGACCAACGCGAGTGCGAGGATCAAACCGGGGAACGCGAGCACCGCGTCCATCAGACGCATCAGCGCCTCGTCGACAATGCCGCGCGCATAACCGGCGGCGATGCCGATCGGCAGGCCGAAGATCGCACCGAACAGCGACGCCCCGAACCCGACCGCCAACGCGGCGCGGGTCGCGTTGAGTACGCGCGAGAAGGTGTCGCGGCCAATCTTGTCGGTACCGAAGGGATGATCGGCATTCGGCGATTGCCAGGAGATGTACAGTCCGTTCTCGTCGGTCGCCTGTTCCTCGAATCCGGGAATTGGGAACAGGTCGACGAAGATTGCGATCAACACGAACGCAACCAAAATGACAACCGCGGGCCTGACGAGACGCACCCGCAGGAAGCGTCGCATGAAGATGCGCAGCGGCTCAAACCGACTGGCATCCTCGGGAATCGGGTAGCCGCCCGACGTCGTCTCGGCTGTCGCCTGCTCAGCCATAGCGGATCCTCGGATCGAGCACGCCGTAGGAGATATCGGTCAGCAAGTTGGCGATGACGATGGCGATCGCAATGACAAGGATCATCGCCTGCACGATCAAAAGATCTCGTTGCAGCGCTGCCTGCACGAGCCAGCGGCCCATGCCGGGAATGTTGAAGATCTGCTCGACGATGACCGCGCCGGCGAAGACGCGGGCGAGCAGCAGACCGACGATCGTGACCACCGGCAGCAGGCCATTGCGCAGCGCATGCAGCGCAATCACTCGGCGCTCGCGCAAGCCCTTGGCTCGCGCCGTGCGCACATAGTCTTGCCGCATCACCTCCAACATCGACGATCGCGTCTGCCGCGCCACGATCGCCGACAGCACCCAACCGACCACAATCGTGGGCATGATCAATGACTTGATCGACGCCACCGGATCGACCCAGACCCGTTCAAACCCGGCCGCCGGCAGCACATCCCAGGTGACGACCAGCAGCAAGATCAGGATCAGGCCAGTCAGATAGTCGGGGATCGCAACTCCGCCGACCGACAGCATCGTCACCAGCCGGTCTGCGATCGAGTTCGGCCTGATCGCCGAGAGCACGCCCGCAGGAATGCCGATCAGCATCCCGACCACGATCGTCGCCACGCCGACATGCAGCGTGTTCTGCAACCGCTGCAGCAGTTCTGGACCGATGTCGCGATTGGTCAGTGTTGACTGGCCGAAGTCACCCGAAGAGAGGATGTTCCCGATCCAGTCGATCATTTGCTCGGGAACGGACTTATTCAGTCCCAACCGTTCCTCGATCTGCAGGCGGCGTTCTTCGGAAATCGCTTCGCCTTCTCCGGACAACGCGGCCACCGGATCGCCCGGCAGGATGCGGAAGATCGCGAATGAAGCGATCGCGACCAGGATGATCACGGCGATCGACTGGAGCACACGGACCGAGATGTATGTCCACATCGCAGTGTCTTAGACCTCCTCCTCTGGAGGAGGCATCACGGAGTGACGGAGGGGGCTCCGGCCGAGTACAGACACTGGCGTCGTCTCGGACAGGCCCCCTCAGTCGTTCCGCGGCAGCTCCCCCAGGAGGGGGAGCGCTGCTGTCGTTAGACCTCGTCGCTCCACAGCCAGCGGCTCTGCCACTTGCCTTCGCCGTTGAACAACGTCTCTTCGGCGTTCTGAATAGCGTTGCGCACACCGGTGAAGTTGACGCCGTAGAGCATCGTGTAGAAGTGGCCTTCGCCAACGATGATGTCGTTGATTCGCGCGTAGTACGCTCGCCGCTCTTCGACATCGAAGGTCGCCCGTGCGTCTGCCACAAGCTGATCGAGTTCCGGGTGAATCGGACTGGCCGTGTCCTGGGCGGCGGTCGGGTTGTAGACGCCCGACTCGGTGTAGGCCAGCGACGCGATCCAGTCGGGCTCCGGGTAGCGGCTCCAGCCGGTCAAGGTCATGTGGTACTCGCCGTTCTCGAAGAAGGCGGGAATGAACTGGACCAGCTCCAGCGGTTCGAAGACCACGTCAATGCCGAGCACTTCCTTGATCTGCTGGACGTAGGTCTGGCAGGCGTCGATCTTGACCTGGTTGACGTAGGTTGTCAGCGAGAGTCCACCCTCGGCGTTCAGCGCCTCGACATCGACACCGGACATGGCGAGCAGTTCCTTGGCCCGCTCGCGCCGTGCGGCGATGTCCGGGTAAGCGACCTGCGGGTTACCCGGCACCTCGCTGTAGGCCAGCGTGCCGTTCGGCCACTGGCCGCCCAGCGCCTGAATCATCAGGTTGTTGTGCACGGCCTGGTTGACGGCCTCGGGGTGCACCGCATGCATGATCGCCAGCCGCAGGTTCATGTCCTCCAGCGGCGACTTCTTCGAGTTGAAGACCAGAATCTCCGAGACGAACGCTCCCTGCATCTCCACGATGCGCCAGTCGGGATGCTCTTCCACCTGCGGGTTGAATTGCGGCTCGGGAATGAACATCGTGTCCAGATCGCCCGACAGACCGGTCGCGATCAGGGTCGAGTTCTCGGTGATGATGTCGTACCGCATCTCCTCGAAGTACGGCACCTGGCTGCCGGTCGCCGAGCCTGGCTCGGGACCCCGCATCCAGTGATTCGGATTGCGCTTGCCCAGCACGTGCGATTGGTCAACCCACTCGACGAAGCTGTACGGCCCCGTGCCGACCGGATTGAGACCATACTCGTCGCCCAGCTCGTCCGCCGTCGGCACGTGGATCATCGCGCCGGCCCGGTCACCCAAGAGGTGCATGACGGCGGCGGAGGGCTCGGACAGCAGATACGTGGCGGTTGTGGCATCGGGCGTCTCGACCGTGTGCACCACCTCGAAGTTGGCCTTCGGCGTCGAGGCCGGGTGTGAGGTCACTCGCTCGAGGTTGAGCCGCACGTCCTCGGAGCTGAATGGCTCCCCGTTGTGGTAGCTCACCCCGTCGCGCAGCGAGAAGATGATCGTCGTGTTGTCCGGGAACTCCCAGGACTCGGCCAACGAGATATCGCCGCGCTGGTTGTTCTCCGTGTCGTGCATGACCAGGTAGTCATGGAACGGCTGGAAGAAGTAGGCGTCGGTTCCAGACGTCCCGGTGTGCGGGTCAAGTGAAGTGGTGTTCAGATGAACGCCCGCGTTCCACTGCTGCGCGATCCCGGGACCTGCGTCGGCCTGCGCCACCGCAGCCTGCTGCTGCTGTTGCTCTTGCTGATCGGCCGGAGCTGCCTGTTGCTCCTGTTGTTGAGCTTGCTGCTCGGCCGCGGCCTGCTGCTGTTCCTGCTCCTGTTGAACCTGGGCGGCCGCCGGCTGCGCATCGTCGTCATCGTCGCCGCAGCCAACCAGCGCCAGACCGGCTGCGCCCACGCCGGCCCGAGCCGACGCACGTAAGAGCGAGCGCCTCGACATCTTGTTGCGCCGCATGCGCTGCCAGTAATTGCGGGTACTCATGGACCTGTTCCTTTCCGTCGGCGCGCCGGACGGCCGGGAATCGGCCCGGCCGACCATCGCTCTGAACGCGCCCACATGCTCGCTGCAGGCTATCACGACCACTCGACCCTGAAGCAGGACCCTGGTCCGGCCGCGACTCGTTCGGCGACTATCTGGTGGGCAGCGAAAACTGCAGCGAACCGTCACCGATCACATGAAGGGAGGCCGCCAGTTCGACCGGTCCCGCGCTGGTCTGAAACTCGGCCGTCGTTTGCTGGTTCGTCAGTTCGCCGTCGCTCCCGACCAGCGTGAGCACCGTGGAGTAATACTCAATCGATGTGATCGTGACGCTCTCCGCGAGCAACTCGGCCATGTCGGCCTTGAGGATTCCGGCGACCTGCGCGAACAGATCGTCGTCGGCAGTCAGCGGGCCGCTTTCGATGACCAGCTCATAGACTGTCGGCCCTCCGCCACCGGTCGTCCGGGTTGCCCAGGAAATGTCCAGCAGGAGCTTCAGCGGCTCGAGATTGAAGCGGTCCGGACGGTAAAGAAACTCGTCAACGGTCGCTTCGCTGAACCCCAGCAGGGATGGGCTCGAGGGCGTCCAGATCGGTTGGCCATCCTCTTCGACGTCGCTTGTCCAGATGCCATCGCGGTTCCAGAGCAGGCGGAAGGTGCTCGCGCCGTCGATGTTGACCGTCGTTTCGAAGGCGCCGACGACGCGCGAACTGCGCACGATCGTAGATGCCAGGCGCGCTTCGCCGTCAATCCCCGCCTGGGCCACAAACTGGACATGCAGGTCGTCGGCGCTGTCCACCCAGCTGGCGGCCAGATCCAGCAGCTGGTCCGGCGACAGGAGTTCAGGCGGTTCGTCGCCGCTGGAATAGTCTTCCGAGCCTGAATCATCGTCGAAGTCGCCCAGCGGCTCGAGGAACGCACCATCGATGAGCGGTTCCGGCGCCGGAAACTCGATCGGCTCGTTCCAGGACAACAGGTTGGCCACCGTCGACACGTAAAAGGCTGGTTCCTCGTTCGCGTCGTCCGAATCGTCACCGGACAGGCCGAACGCGTCCTGCAACCTGGCCTCCGTCTCAACCAGCAATGGCGCGCCCGACGCCTGGCTGATCGTCAGGCGCAGCTGCATCGAGTCAATCTCGCTCGCCCTCGCATCGATGCCCCACTCCTGCAGTTGCTGCGCGGCCGACTCATCGAGTGTCTCGACATCGACCGTGCATTCGACCAACCAGACCGGCTCACCGGCGTGCTGTCCTTCCGTGGTCGATCCGCCCACCACATCAACGCAGCCGAATGTCTGCCCTAACTGGTCCCGGTCGGCCAGCTCCGTGGGATTGGCGCCCAGCAACGCCGAGAGGCTGTCGAGCGCTTCGTCGAACTGATCGCTCAGGTCAATCCAGCCGTCCATCTCGGGCATGGAGAGATAGGCGGCGTTCTCCTCGATCAACACGCGCATCAGCAGAGGCTCATCCAGTTCCGCTTCCGCGTCGCCGGCGAGTTCGCCCGCCACCTCGAACAGCGAGCTGGCGTCGATCGTTGCGAGCGCCATGTAGGGCTCCAACTGGACGGCGACCGTCGTCACAACCTGCGCCGAGAATCCGCCCAGATTGAGGTCCACGTCAATGGCCATCTCCCACGAGTCGAGGTCGGCAGCCCAGGCCTCGAATGCGCTCCTCGCCGCAGCGAACAACGGATCGACATCTTCCGCCTCAGCAGCCGGCTCCGACTGTGCCTGCGTGGGCTCGTCCGCCTCCTCCGCCTCCTCTGTCCGGCTCTCCTGCGCAGCCTCGGAGGCCTGCTGCGGAGCCGACCGCTGTTGCGTTGGCGCATCCTGTTGTCCGGCCGGCGACTGCTGTTGCTGTAGCTGTTGCTCTTGCTGTTGTTGGCCGTCATCGCTGCAAGCGGCCAACAGCGCTCCCAGCGCGACAATCAGGGCCAGGAACATCAGAAACAGCGCACGCATACAGCCACCTCCCCACCGAAAATCGACGTGGATTTACTGTATCGCGCATGCGGCCCCCAGGGCCGCGGACAAGGCGGTGAACAGGGCGGCCGCGATTACGCGGCCGACAGGGCCAGGGCGCGTATCTCGCCGAACTCGCGGTCCAGCTTGCGCCAGCTGTCGCCGCCGTCCTCGCTCAGATAGACGTAGCCGTAGAGCGAGGCCGCCGCAATCGTGTCGGGCGCGGACGGATGGCTGGCCAGCCAGTAGACGACCGACTTCGGTTCGACGGGCAGCTCACAGCGCGACCAGGTCTGGCCGCCGTCGGTCGTCCGCTGAATCGCGCCGGTCGTGCCGGGAATGCCGTCCCCGCTGGCGACGAACATGGTGTTCGGATCGTCGTGCTTGACAATCATGGCGCGGCAGTAGGAACGCGGGGTCCGCTCGGTCAGCGGCGGAAACTCGTGCTGCAGCCAGGACTCGCCCTCATCGTCCGATCGGGCGATGCCGTATGGGCTGGTGGCAAAGGTGGCCGCGCCTTCGGGCGCGGTCGAGCGCCCCATGCAGTGGATGTCGGCCTGGAACTGCTCTGGTCCCAGCGGATTGCCGCGCACCCAGGTGTCGCCCCCGTCGATCGACTTGTGCACGCCGTCGACTTCGACGCCGGCGTAAATCCGTTGCGAGTTGAGCGGGTCAATCACGACCACCGTCGTGCGCGGGATGCCAACCGGACACTCCTCCACGATCTGCACCGGCAGGTCGTCCCATGAGTGTCCGCCGTCGCGCGAGCGGCGGCCGCAGCGACCGCCACCGGCGCGGTGACGGGCGGTATGGGTGGGGGGCACCGGCACCGACCACGTGAGCCCGTGGGGGTCGTGGCAGGGTGGCAGCGACACACTACGGCCC
>VXQZ01000016.1:0-9501 GCA_009838735.1 Chloroflexota bacterium | reverse complement strand
CCCCGCGGGGGGGGGGCGACATCCCCCCCCTACCCACACACCTCCCCGCCGCGGGCGGCCCGCGGGGGGCGGGGGGGGGGGCGCCCGCCCCCCCCCCGCCGGGGCGCCCGCCGGCGAAGATGGTGCCGGTATCGCTCGGGTCAACGGCCAGCGACCAGGTCTGCCGGTCGGGCTCGTAGCTGTCGACCACGCTCCAGCTCGAGCCGTTGTCGTCCGACAACAGCAGCGCATCGTCGGCGCCGGCCATCAAACGGTTGTGGTCATCGGGAAACACGACCAGCGAGCGAACCGACTGCTCGCCGACGCCGCGCCCCTTCTGCCAGACCCCGCCGCCATCAGGCGAGCGCCAAACCCCCTGTCCAATGGTGCCCACGTGAATCATGATCTGGTCCGACATATCGCGCCTCTTCTCTGTCTGAGCTGCGCTCAGACTAAGCGTTTCGGTCCGTACCGTTTCGCCCAAAAGTCTCTCGCCTACCCCATCACTACGGCATGTACGGATACGGACACGGCCCCAGTTGCGTCCGCAGGATCGCCTGAGCGTCCTCGACGAACTCGCAGAGCAGCGGGCGCGTGTCCGCCGGGTCGATGATGTCCTGCCCTGTCGCCTCCGCCGTCCGGAAGGGCGACGCGAGATCCTGCAGACGCTGCTCGATCTCCGCCTGCTTGGCCTCCGGATCGTCCGCCGTGTCGATCTCCCGCCGATAGGCGGCCATCGCCCCGCCCTCGATGTGCATCGAGCCCCAGCGGCCCGAGGGCCAGGCCCAGCGCTGGAACATGCCGGTCGGGCGATGCTGACACTGGCCGGCGACGCCGAAGATGCGGCCCATCACGACGGTCGCCCAGGGCATCTGCGACTGGCAGGTGGCCATCACCAGCCGAGCGCCGGCTCGTTCGATGCCCAGCTTCTCCGACTCGATCCCGACCATGAAACCGGGTTCGTCCGCGAACGAGATCATTGGCAGGTGGAACATGTCGCAGAGTTGGATCAGGCGAATCACCTTGCTCCCGCCCTTGACGTCGGTCGAGCCGCCCTCGTGCATTGGATTGTTGGCCATCACGCCGACCGGGTAACCGTTGATCCGTGCCAGACCGGTGATCCGCGAGCGACCGTAGAACGGCGCGATCTCGAAGAACGATCCCTCATCCACGCACCAGTTGATCGCCCGGTGCCCGTCGTACGCCCGCCGCCGGTCCCGAGGCACCAGCCGCCGCAACCGCTCCTCGCGACGGTTCGGATCGTCGGTTGGCTCCGCGCGTTCGGGCATCTCATAGACGCTCTGCGGCAGGTAGCTGAGGAACTGCCGAATCTGGCGGAAGGCGTCCTCCTCGTCCTCGGCCAGGTTGTCGACCGAACCCGACTGGTAGACGTGGATCCGCTCGTCGCCGAGGTCCTCCTTGGTCACGTCGTAGCCCAACGCCGCCTTGACCACCGGCGGCCCGCCCGGGAAGAGCTGCGAGATGCCCTTGACCATGATCGTGAAGTGGGCCATGCAGGCGTTGACAGCGGGCAGGCCGGCGACCGAGCCCATCACCGCCGAGACGACGGGCACATTGCGCAGCAGGTCGGTGTCGAAGGTCGACCACATGTTGCCGTCGGGCAAATAGGTCCGGCCCAGCGTCTCGAACCCGCGCACCGATCCGCCTGCCGCGTCGAGCATCCGCACGTAGGGCACGCGCCACTCGAGCGCCCGCTGGTTCGACCGCTTCTCCGAGCCCAGCCCGTCCGAGCCGTCGCCGCCGCCCGATCCGCCACGCACCGTGAAGTCTCCGGCCGAGACCACGACCTTGCGCCCGTTCACCTTGCCGAACCCCTCGATTGCGCCCTTGGGCGTGAACGCCACCAGCTCGCCCGCGTCGTCGTACTCCGGCCGGCCGACCAGCGACATGAACTCCGTCAACGTGCCCGGATCCAGCAGCCCATCAATCCGCTCGTTGACCAGCAGCTTCCCCCGCCGCCGCTGACGAGCCACCCCCTCCGGCCCACCGCGAGCCTTGGCCAATTCCTTGCGCTTCACAATCTCGGCGATCTCAGATTCCCACGTCATATTCAGTCCATTCTTGTTACGCTTCCTGCAGGTTAAGCCGCAGCCGCAACAAGGAGATCAGACGTGGCGACTACCAAGATGATCTACTGGCGCAACGAGGAATGGTGGCTGGGCTACCTGGAGGAATTCCCTGACTATTGGACGCAGGGAGAGACATTCGAGGACTTGCAAGAGCACTTGCGCGGTCTGTACAAGGATCTGACCAGCGGTGAGTTACCCGGCGTTCGGCGGGCCACCGAGCTGTCTGTGGTGTGAAGCGCAGGGAACTGGAGAAACGCATCCGCAAGTCGGGCGCTGTCTTGGTTCGACACGGATCCAGTCACGATTGGTACCGGAATCTGATAACCGGCGCGTACCAGGCAGTACCCCGGCATCGCGAAATCGACGAGCAACTGGCCCGCAAGATCCTCAAAGAGCTGCGCACGCCGAGCGAATGATTCGCCGGGACAGTATCGTTTGACAAAGGGTTCGCACGAAAGTCGCCCTAGCGCGAAGGACCGGTGGCCTAGATCGGCCCGTCGCGCTCGCCCCACTCTAAACGCTCATCTTCGCATGCCCTGACGACCCATAGACGACCGGCTGCCGTGGCAATCTCCGATCTGCTCGTCTCAGCGATTGCGCCGATCTACATCCGCGCCCGATTCCTCCAGGAACGCATCCAGTCCGGGGTCGTCTGGAATCTGCTCGACTCATCGTTCATCGCCGACCCCTATCCCACTTACCGCCAATTGCTTGAGCGCGACCCTCACCACTACAGCCCGTTGACTGGCATGATCACAGTCGCGCCCTATGAGGATGTCGACGCCATCCTGCACGACCACCGACAGTTCAGCAGCATGATTCGCGGCACCGAACCGTTCCCCCTGGCCGAGGAACAGGCGCGGCGCCAGCTCTCGCCATCGATGCAGTTTCAGGACCCGCCCGACCACACGCGCTTGCGCGGACTGGTCAGCCGCGCCTTCACGCCGCCTCAGATTGCGAAGCTGGAAGACCAGATCCGCACGACCGCGCACTCGCTCCTCGACCAGGTCAGTGACCGCAGCGAGTTCGACCTGATGGCCGACTTCGCAAACCTGCTGCCGTTGCTTGTGATCGCCGAGATGATCGGTGTGCCAGCCGAAGATCGCGCACAGTTCAAAGTCTGGTCGGATCAGGTCATCCGAGGCCTCGAACCGAACCTGAGCGAGGCCGAGCTCTCATCCGTACTCGACTCGGCCGAGGCGCTGGCCGGATACTTCACCCCGATCATCGAAGATCGCCGAATCGAGCCGCAGGACGACCTCGTCTCGCGCCTGGTCCTTGCCGAGGAGGAAGGCAACACGCTGAGCAACGACGAGACCCAGATCACCCTGCGCCTGTTGCTGGTCGCCGGCAACGAGACGACGACCAACCTGATCGGCAACGGCCTCAAAGCGCTGCTCGAGCATCCCGAGCAGTTGCAGCTCTTACGCGAGCAGCCGGAACTGATCCCTCAGGCGATCGAGGAATTGCTGCGCTACGACTCGCCCGTCCAGATCGATGTCCGACGCCTGGTCGAGGACACCGAAATCGGCAACAGGCAGGGCAAGCAGGGCTCGTTGGTGACGCCGCTGATCGGCGCCGCCAATCGCGATCCCCAGGCGTTTCGCGATCCGGACCACCTCGATATCACCCGCGAGGACGCCGGAAATATCTCGTTTGGCCGAGGCATTCACCACTGCCTGGGAGCCCCATTGGCCCGCCTCGAGGCAACAGTTGCCTTCGAAGTGCTGCTGGAGCGCTTCGGCGAGATCCACTTCGGAACACGAGCGCCCGAGTACAGACGCAACATCGTGCTCCGAGGACTCGACCACCTCGACGTCCGCGTCCACGCATAACCCGCACTCCAACCCCATGCCCGGCGCGCCAGCCCGACGCCCGGCACGCCAGCCCGACGCCCTGGCGCGCCAGCCCGATGCCCCGCACTTGATGCGGGGCCCAGCCCGCGAACCTCACTTGCGGCGCCGAACCCCCCTCGTCTCCGTCGGCTTCTGAACAACCCTCCGCTCCCCGTCCTTGACCACCTCCGCCGATCAACGCACAATCAGAACATACGTACCTACTAGATCGGGGAGACCCTGTCATGTCCAGCGCCGCCGCGAGCAACCCACCCACCCCCAGGCGCTGCCACCGCATGTTCGAAGCCCACCACCTCGACTGCCAGGGACTCTCTCTCAGGCAGATCGGCGCCCGGCTCGGCCGCGCCCACTCCACCGTCCACGCATACCTCAAGGACTTCCAACGTCACCGCGACCACGTCCTGCGCACTGTCGCCGCCGACCATCTCGCCGACCAGCTCCACATCCTCACCCATCCCGAGACTGAACCCGACCAACACCGACAGGCCGTCGCCGCCGCGCGCGAACTGCGCCTCCTCCTGCTCAACCTGCCCGCAATCGGTGAACACGATCAGCAACAGTTCGGCAACGCCCGCATCGCGGGGATCGAAGCCGACGCTCTCAACCAATATCCAGACGAACCTGGATTGGACCGGACTGAACTGGATCAACACTCGCAAATTCCCGAGGATTCTGGACCAATCGGGACAAATCGGGACAAATCTAAACACCCAACCGAAGAAATCCCAGCCCCCGCCACGGAATTGGCCCCGACCACGCCAAATTCACGCCCAGAACCCTTCCATCAGCAAATGTCCGAGCATTCCTACGCTCCTCGGCCACCACCCGGGCCCGTCGGACCCCAGTACCCCGCCTCGTGGCGCAACCCATTCGGCTACATCACGCCCCAGGACACCGACAGCCCCGTGATCCGGCACCTCTTCGGGAACTCAAGATGGCGATGATCAGTCCGGAACCGCGAGGCTCGCCGCTTAGCGCGCCGCGGCGATGGCGTGCTGCGCTCGTTCGGCCAACTCCGGCTGGCGCGACCACTCGGGATCGATCTGGGCGCGGATGTTGGCCGACTTCGTCGCGATCGCGAACTCCTGGACCGCGAGTTGCTGCAGTGACTCGGTCAGCGTCTGCTCAGGATCCTGGGCCAGCCGTTTGCCCCGGGTCCACCAGGCTTGCTGCATCGTCTCGTCTGATGCCTGCATTAGGACCTCTTCGGTGACGGCGCGATGACGGACAAGGGCATAGAGAATCTGCACCGGGGTCTGAGGCGGATCGAGCTGAGCAGGCGCCAAGTCCTCAGGCCAGATCAGGTTGGCCTCGGCAGCGCAGGCTTCGCTGGCGCAATCTCCGAGGGAACCGATCGGCGTCGCCTGGTGCAGTTGCGCTTCGCTCGCCCCGGCCAGGGCCGTCGTCAGCACGCGCCGCGTGAGCAGCAGGGCGTAGCCCCAGGCTTCGGCAGCGTCCGACTTCATCCCGGTCTAAATCAGGTCCTGGCCGCCCGCGACTTCGAGCGCGGAGCGGATCGTGGCCTGGATGTCGTCGTCGGGATCGACCAGCGGCGAGCGCAGCGGTCCGGCGTTGAAGCCGATGTCGTTGAGCGCCCACTTGACCGGGGCCGGATTGCCGATCAGGAAGAGCGCCTTGACCAGCGGCGCCAGCTTGACCTGCAGACGGCCCGCCTCGGCCGTGTCGCCGCGCTCCCAGGCGTCGTACATCGCCGCAATCTGTCCGCCGACCAGGTGCGAAAGCACCGAAACCGCGCCGTAGCCGCCCATCGCCAGGATGGCCAGGTTGTCGCCGTCGTTGCCGCTCCACATCCGGAATCTGGGCGGCGCCGTGCGAATGATTTCCGCGATCAGCTCGAGATCGCCGGAAGCTTCCTTGACACCCGCAATGTTGGGGCAATCCTCGGCCAGTCGAACGGTGGTCTGCGCCGACATGTTCAGCCCGGTCCGTCCGGGCACGTTGTACAGCATGATCGGCGTTTCGGGCACGGCGTCGGCGACCGCTTTGAAGTGCTGGTAGAGGCCTTCCTGCGACGGTTTGTTGTAATACGGCACCACCTGCAGCAGGCCGTCAACGTCGAGCTTCGCCGCCTGCTCAGAAGCGTCGACGGCAGTTGTGGTGCTGTTCGAACCCGTCCCTGCAATCAGCGTCCCGCCAGCGTCGTGAACCACGTCCGCGAGCTCGCGGAACAGCACGCGCTCTTCCTCATGCGTCAGGGTCGGAGACTCGCCGGTCGTACCGGCTACCACGACGCCGTCGGAGCCCGACTTGAGCAGCGCCGTTGCCAGATGCTGCGCCTGCTCGACGTCGATGCCGCCGGCTTCGGTCATCGGCGTCACCATCGCGGTGTACAGGCGTCCCCAGTTCGGAGCGTCGTTTGCTTCAGTCATGATTCGGGCTTTCCGTCGGTCGGGATCCAAAGATCAAGGCTACTAGGTCGCGCTCGCTCAGATTCAAACGCGTCAGGCGGGCGTCGGCGCGCCCGGGTCGAGCAAGCCGGCTTCCCTCAGCTCGGTCCAGAGGGCGCCGGGGACTGGCGTCTCAACCATCCGCTTGTTCTCCTCCACCTCGGCAACCGACGCGGCGCCGGGGATCACGGCGGCGATCGCAGGATGAGCGAGGATGAACTGCAGAGCGGCCGCTTTCAAGGGCACATCGTGGCGGTCGCAGACTGCCTTGATCGCTCGGGCGCGATCGAGCATTCCAGCGGGCGCGGCGCGGTAGTTGTAACTCACGCTGTCGCTCAGATCCGAGGCGAGGATTCCGCTGTTGTACGGCCCGCCGGCGACGACGCTGATGCCATGCGCCTCGCAATAGGGCAGAAACTCTGCGAGCGCGCCTTGCTCGAGCAGCGTGTAGCGCCCCGCCAGGAGGAAGCAGTCGAGCGGCAGTTCGCGCGCGAAGCTCAACTCCATCTCCCACTGGTTCATTCCGGCGCCAATCGCAGTGACGAGGCCCTGCTCGCGCAGTTCGATCAATGCGGGGAAGGCTTCCGTCAGGGCCTGTTCCTCGTGGTCGTCGGGATCATGCACGAGGAGTATGTCGATGTGATCGACCCCCAGGCGCTCGAGACTCGATTCGAAGGTACGCAAGGCGCCGTCGCGGCTGAAATCGAAGTGCCAGGTCACCGAGCCGTCGGCATGTTCCTGCAAACGGCGGCCGACCTTGGTCGAGATCACGAAGTCCGAACGATCAAGGCTCGCAAGCGGCCCACGATAGCGGCGCTCGCTCTCACCATTGCCGTACATCGGGGCGGTATCGAAGTAACGGACGCCGAGCGCGGCAGCTCGATCAATCAGCGCGGCTGCCTCGTCGACTCCAGCATCGATGGCGAGAAAGACACCGCCCAGCCCGAGCCGCGAGACCTGGAGGGAAGTACCTCCGATTTGCGTGGTGTCGGTGGCCTTCATGGCCGCGATGCTAAGCGATCGGAGGCGGCTAGAGACAACCGTCGTCGAGCATCCACTCGACCATCTGCACGATGTTCAGGGCGGCGCCCTTGCGCAGGTTGTCGGCGACGACCCACCAGGCAAGGCCGTTGGGGTTGGTCACGTCGACCCGGGCGCGGCCGACCAGCGTGTCGTCGATTCCATCCGCGTCGAGCGGTGTCGGCCACTCTCCCGCGGCTCGGCCGTCAATCACCGAGAGTCCAGGCTGAGCGGCCCAGCGTTCGTGCGCCTCCTCCGGGGAAATCGGCCGGTCGAAGTCGGCGTGGACCGCGATGGCGTGCGCTCGCTCGGTCGGGATGCGGACGCAGGTTGCGGACAGCGGCAGCTCGGGCTGGTGCAGAATCTTGCGCGATTCGACCAGCATCTTCCACTCTTCCTTGGTGTAGCCGTCCTCGAGGAAGACATCGACCTGAGGCAACGCGTTGTTGGCGATCTGCTTGGGATACTCCGAGATCTGCTCGTCCGCGACTGAGTCACCGCCGGCGAGGGCGGCGTTCTGTTGCTGGAGCTCGGCCACAGCTGCGCCGCCCGAACCGGACGTGGCCTGGTAGGTGTCGGCGATCACGCGGGTCACGGAGCGGTCCCGGATCAGCGGGTGCAGCGAGAGCACCAGCGGAACTGTGGTGCAGTTCGGAGTCGAGACGATCCCGTTGTGGTGGCGCAAATCCTCGGGGTTTACCTCGGGCACGACCAGCGGCACGCCCTCCTGCTGGCGGAAGGCGGAGGAGTCGTCGAAGGCGACGGCGCCCTTGGCGGCCGCGACGGGGCAGAGTTCCCTCGAGGCCGCTGTTGAGGCGGAGATGAAGGCCACATCTGCGCCGTCGAAGGCGTCGTGGGTGGTTTCGTGAACGACGTGCGTTTCACCGCGGAATGTGAGTTCGCGTCCTTCGGAGCGCTTCGTCGCGAGCAACCGGAGTTCCTTGACGGGGAAGTGGCGCTCTTCCATGCACCTGAGGAATTCGGCTCCGACGACGCCGGTGGCTCCGACGAGGGCAACGGTCAGTTCACGTCCCACGATCTCGCTCCTTGTGCTGCGTGGTGGGTGTTGATTTGCGTTCAGTCAGTTCGCAGCCCGAGCAGGCGGTCGAGACCGATCACGAGGTGATCGAGCTCGGGCGCAGCGCGGACGGCGCGGAGGATTTCGGGAATGAAGGATGCGCGGCTCATCGAGTCATGGCGAATGGTCAGCGTTTCGTCGTTGCCCCCGAAGACGATCACCTGGTGGGCGACCAGTCCCGGCAAGCGGACGGAGTGCAATGACGCTCCGCCGAGCGCGGCGCCGCGCGAGTCGTAGCCCTCGACGTTGTGGCGCTCGGCCTGCTTGCGGTTGAAGTCGCTCTCGCGGGCGGCGCGCATCGATTGCGCTGTGGCGACCGCGGTGCCGGACGGTGCGTCGACCTTGCCATCGTGATGTTGTTCGATGATCTCAACCGAGTCAAAGAGCGGCGCGGCGACGTTGGCGAGATGCATCATCAGGACCGCGCCAAGGGCGAAGTTGGCGGCGATCACGCCGCCGAGACCCGCTCCGTTGATACGTCGTTCGGCCTCGGCGACGGCGTCGTCCGAGAGTCCGCTGGTGCCGATCACGGGGCGAATGCCCGCGTCGATTGCCACCGGGATCAGTTTCACTGTCCACTCGGCGTTGGAGAAGTCAACGACCACGTCAGGCGACCAGTCGGCAAGCGAATCCAGTGAGTTGCTGAGCGGGACCTCGCGACCGGCGATCCCAACCGAGGTTTCAGTAGACAGGCCGTCGAGCGCGCCGATCAACTCAAGGTCGTCGGCTGCCTCGATCGCCGTCATGATTTGCCGGCCCATGTTGCCGGCGCCGCTCATCACGACCCGGATGCTGGAGCTGGGCATGACCTACCTGTTCAACTGCCGCTCCGACTAGCGGCGTTAGCGGTTGGGCGCGCCGAAGTCGCTGCGTGGGGGTGGTGGCGGCGGCGGCGGGCCGTCGCCCTCGGGCTGCTGACCACGGCGAATGTTGACGCGAGAGAGGATGCCGCCACGGCGGCGCGGCGCGATGTTCGTGTCGGGCTGGCGTTCTTCCTGTTCGCCGCCATCGTTGCGGGGGGGGGGGGGGGGGGGGGGGGGGGGGGGGGGGGGGGGGGGGGCTGGGGGGGG
>VXQZ01000028.1 GCA_009838735.1 Chloroflexota bacterium | reverse complement strand
GGGTAGGTTGGGGGGTGGTTACAACGGGTCGTCGTCCTCCTCGGTCAATTCTTCCTCGATGGCGAGAGGGGGACCCTCACCCCGGCCCCCCGCATCAAGTGCGGGGCAGGCTTCTCCCAGAGGGAGAGGGAGCCGGAGGGAGGCGGAGGAAGTCGCGGTGTCGGGGCCGTCGTAGAGGTCTCGGAGGAGGTGGCGGGCGACGTCGTAGGGGTCGGTGGCGAGGTAGAGCTGGTAGTTTTGGTGGGCGCGATCGTTGGGTGCGAAGAGTTCGCGGACGACGGCGTTGAGGGCCTTGAGGCGGATATAGCCGGGGTTGTGGTCCCCGGAGCATCGCCAGAGGCGGTCGATGCGGGCTCGGAAGTGGTATGGGTTGGGCATTGGGCTGCTCCTCGTCTTGAAGGGTACGTATGTTCTGAATGTACGGAGGTTTGGAGGGAGGAGGAGCCTGGGTTGTGGCGATCTGAGGTGGGGGTTACTGTCTGGCTGCGTTTGGAGATCGCGGTCTGGGCCCCGTGTCAGGCACGGGGCATCGAGAGGGGCATGGGGAATCGGAAGGGGCACAGGCCGTGGAGGGTGGCGTGGACGCGTACACTGCGTGCCGAGATGGAGGGGCATCATGTCCAAGCCGGTGGTGATAGAAGCTGCGATCAATGGCGGGACGCCGCAGTCTCGGAATCCGAACTCTCCCCGTTCGGTTGAGGAGATCGCGGCGGATTCGGTGCGCGCTGTCGATGCCGGTGCGGCGATCGTGCACAACCACAACGATGACGAGGTGATCGGCGAGGGCTCGCGCTCTCGGGCCGGCTGGCATGATCCTCAGCCGTACATCGACGCCTGGAGCGCGGCGTTGAGGCAGCGGCCGGACACGATCTTTTATCCCACGCAGGCGAGCGGCGGCCCGGGCACCGACATTCATGTGCGGCTGAGCCACATTGCCGCGCTGGAGGCGGCGGGGGTGCTGGGTCAGAGCCTGATCGACGCCGGATCGGTGGCGCTGGGCGGCAGCGATGCGGAGGGGCTGCCCAACGACGTCGATGCGGTCTACATCAACACGTACCGCGACGCCCGCCAGATGTTCGCGCTGGCCAACCGCATCGGTCGGGGCGCGAGTATCTCGATTTTCGAGCCGGGTTTCCTGCGCGTGGTGCTCGCCTATGCCGCGAAGGGGCTGGTGCCGAGCGGGTCGCTGGTCAAGCTCTACTTCGCCGGCACCGGCCGCGGACCGCTGGGCTTTGGGATGCTGCCCAACGAGCCGTGCCTCGACGCCTACCTCTCGATGCTTGAGGGCACTGGCCTTGAATGGTCGGTCGCCGTCCTGGGCGGAGACGTCGTGGGCAGCGGATTCGCGCGGCTGGCCCTGGAGAAGGGCGGCCATGTGCGGGTGGGGCTGGAGGACTTCTGGGACGGCGAGCGAACCCCCTCGAATTCGGAGTTGCTGGAGGAACTGGTGTCGTTGTGCGATGAGGTCGGGCGTCCGGTGGCGTCGCCAACCGAAGCGCGTGAACTGCTCGGTCTGCCCTCAACGCCGCAGTAAGGGGCCGCAGTAGAGGAGTGTGAGATGTTCGAGATGCGAGCGCAAGCGCTGCGCGACTTCCTGGACGAGCCGCTGCCGGCGATCCTGGCGACACTTCGTCGGGACGGCAGTCCCTACACGATCCCGCTCTGGTACCTGTGGGAAGGGGAAGTGCCGGACGACTTCCATCCGATTCACACTCCGCCGACCGGGCACGCCTGGTTTCTGGGTGGCGAGACCAGCACCTGGGTTCGTCACCTGCAGCATGATTCCAGGATGTCGCTCTGCATCGATGTCGAAGGCCCGCCGGCGATGCACGTGGGGATTGATGGGACCGTTGAGGTCCTGACGGAGGCGGAGGCCGATCCCTGGCCGATCATGCGGCGACTGGTGGACAAGTATGTGGGACGCGGAGACCCGGCCAATGACGAAGCGGTTGACCAGTACATGGCATCGACGCGGTCGATGTCGCCGATGCTGTTCAGGGTGACGCCGAGTCGTTGGCGGGCGATCGATTTGTCGGAGTTTGAAGCGGGGCAGGACATCTGAGGGACCGGGGAGGAACGGCCAATGTTTGAGATGCGGGCCGAGGTGCTGCGGGCGTTCTTTGAACAGCCGTATTCGGGCGTGCTGGCGACGCTGCGCCGCGACAGTACGCCGTACACGATCCCGCTCTGGTACCTGTGGGAGGGAGTGGTGCCGGACGATATGCATCCCGCCGACAATCCTCCGGAGGGACACATCTGGCTGACCGGATCGCCTACGCGGATCTGGTGCAAGCACCTGCTCAACAACAACTCAATGTCGTTCTGTGTCGACACGGCCGGTCCGCCGAGCCAGCACGTTGGCATCGACGGAACGGTTGAGCCGCACATGCCGGACGAGTTGGACATCTGGCCGATCATGAGGCGGATCGTCGAGAAGTATTTCGGACGGGGCGATCCGGCCAACGACGAAGCAGTCGAGGGCTACCTGACGATGATGCAGTCGGAGGTGCGGATGCTGTTCAAGGTGACGCCGCATCGATGGCGGGCTGTGGATCTGTCGGAGTTGGGGGCGGGTCGGGGCCGCTGAGGGATTGGCAAACAGCCCCCCTCTGCCTTCGGCATCTCCCCCCGCATGCGCGGGGGGAGAGCGGAGCATTGGGTCGGGTATCGCGAGAATGTGGCGTACCCTCATTGCATTCTTGCTGCGATGCATGATCGACCCTCGGAGGAGAGTGACATGGCCCGAATGCGACCGGACGCGTGGCGTGAGTTCATGGAGCAGCCGCATATGGGTGTGCTGGCTTCGCTGCGACAGGATGGGCGGCCGTACACGATTCCGCTCTGGTTTCTCTGGGAGGGCGACATTGCCGACGATGCTCACCCGTCACGCAATCCTCCGCAGGGACACCTGTGGTTGACCGGAACATTGGGTCGAGTCTGGTGCAAGCAACTCATGCACGACCCCAGGATGTCGTTCTGCATCGAGGCCTCGGGGCCTCCAGCACAACATGTCGAAATCGACGGCACGGCCGAGGCGTTTGTGTTGCCCGATTTCGATATCTGGCCGGTGTCGCGGAAGCTGGCGGAGAAGTACGTGGGGCTGGGCGATCCGGCCAACGACGACGCGGTGGATGCCTTCTTCGCCAACATGCAGACCGAGCCGCGGATGTTGTTCAAGGTGACGCCGGAGGTCTGGCGGGCGATCGACCTGAGCGTCTACCGGGGCAAGCGCAGCGACCGTGAGCACCAGGCGGCTCATCAGGACGCGCCGGAGGCCCAGGCGGTGAGGTGAGCCTGAGGGTTGGACAGGCGAGGGGTCAACGCGGACAAGGCGTCGGCGCACTCGTAGCGAATCCTGACTTTCGCCGGGTCTGGGCCGCCGGCGCCGTCACCGGCATGGTGCGCTGGCTGGACATGCTGGTGCTCACGCTGTTCGCTCGCGACCTGGCCGAGGCGGCCGGATTCGTAGCCCTGGCGTTCCTGGTGCGGATGGCGCCGAGACTGCTGTTCGGCATGTTTGTCGGCGCCCTGGCCGATCGGTTCAACCGCAAGAAGATCTGGATCAGTTCGCTGCTGATCCTGTCGGTGATGTACTTCGGCCTGACCGCGTTCGTGATGCTGGTCGGGATCGACTTCTGGCTGTTGCTCGCCTTCATCTTCATTGCCGGGACCGTGTGGTCGGTCGAGTTTCCGACACGCCGGGCGATGATTGCCGACGTGGTTGCGCCACACCAGGTCGGGCGTGCGGTCGGTCTGGACTGGTCGACCGACTCGATCGTGCGGATTCCCGGACCGTTGATTGGCGCCGGGCTGCTGCAGGAGCTGGGCGCCGAGTGGGCGTACCTGTTCACGGCCTGCGCGTTCATCATTTCCGCGATGATCGCGTCCACGCTGAACTACCGACCGCCGTTGCGCGGCGGGTCGGCCAGCGGCTTCGGCGAGGTGGCGCGCGAGACCTGGCGCGATATCCGCGACGGGTTCAGCTACATCCGGCGCAACGAGCTGCTGGTCGGGACGCTCGTTGTGACGCTGGTGTTCAACCTGCTGTTTCCGGCCTACAACGCGGCGCTGCCCGATATCGGACAGCAATTGTTGGGGGTCGACAAATTCCGGATCGGCGTGCTGGAGGCGCTGGTCGGGGCGGGATCGTTCTTCAGTGCGCTGGCGATTGCCGGTTGGAGCAGCTGGGGACAGTCGGGCCGGATCTACTACGCGGGGACGGCCTGGTTCATTCTCTGCGTGACGGGGATGGTGTTGTCGCCCTGGTACCCGTTGTCGATGCTGATTTCGTTTTGCATGGGCTTCGGCTTCTCCGCCTTCGCGATCATGCAGACGGCCTTGCTGGTCACGCGCACGCCGGCTGAGATGCGCGGCCGGGTGATGGGGTTCCTATCGATGGTGATCGGGATGGGGCCGGTGACCGGACTGCAGGTGTTCTTCATGTTCGAATGGTTCGGCATCCAGGGCGGCGTGATCTCGGTCGTGATTGAGGCTGCCGCGCTGATGCTGCTGGTGATCATCTTCTGGCCGGTCGTGCTCAAGCGGTTGCCGGGCTCCGACCCGAAAGTGGCGGCGACGTATGCGCCGCAACGGTCGCGATGAGCGCGGGTTGACTACGCTGCGATCCATTGGAGCGCACCGATGACAACGATGCGGCGTCGACAGCAGTTCAAAGCCGAGGTCTGGACGACTCGGGGGACGAAGCTGACGGAGTGTTTCGCGATCATCGACATCGAGACGGTCCGACTGGGCGAGGTTCGGGAGCGTTCGTGGCGCGGGAAGATCTCGTCGCTGTCCAATCCGGAGCATTCGCTGGGCGGGGCGTATCGGCTTCGACCTCGAGGCGAAGAGGGCGAAGGGGCGCGGATCGAGATTATCGACGGCTTCGAGGAGCGGCTTGGGGTGACCTCGGACGAGTACAGCTTCGTCGGCAGCGGCGACCCGCCGAAGCCGCCGGAGCGTCGGCGGAAGCGGCGCTGAGCTGCGGCCCAGACTACGATCAGCAGGAGTCACGCGAGCGAACGGACCAGGACGATGGCGACTAAGTCAAAGGTGGGCCGGGCAGTGGATGCGTCGGCGGAGTTGCGGCGGCAGGTGGAGGCGGCCCGGGCGGCCTCGCCGGCATTGGGCTGGGCGACGACCGAGCAGAAGAACGCGGTGTTGCACACCGGGGCGGGGCTGTTGCGCGAACGCAGCGAGCAGATCGTCGCCGCCAACGCGGAGGATGTCGCCGAGGCCAGCGGACACCTGAGCGAGGCGATGATTGACCGGCTCACACTGACGCCGGATCGGGTGGAAGCGTTGGCGGCGTCGCTGGAAGATCTGGCCCTGCTGGAGGATCCGGTCGGCGAGACGATCGACCGCACGACCGCTGAATCCGGACTTGAGATTGAGCGCGTGCGGGTACCGCTGGGCGTGATTGCGTCGGTCTACGAGTCGCGGCCCAACGTGACGATCGACATCGGCGCGATCTGCCTCAAGTCGGGCAACGCGTCGGTGCTGCGGGGCGGTCGCGAGGCGATTCGGTCAAACCGCATCCTCGCCGACGTGCTGCGCGATGCACTGGCGGCCAACGATCTTCCTGCCGATGCGATCCAGTTGGTGCGCAGCACGGATCGAGCACTGGTCGGTGAGCTGCTGGCGATGAATGATCTGATCGACCTGATGGTCCCGCGCGGCGGGCAGGCGCTGATCAACCGCGTACGCCGAGAGGCATCGATGGCGGTCGTCGCGGGCGGTGTGGGCATTTGCCATACGTACATCGACGCCGCAGCCGACCTGGAGATGGCGCTGAACGTCGTCGACAACGCCAAGCGGCGACGGGTGAGCATTTGCAACGCGCTCGACGTGATGCTGGTCCACGAAGCCGTCGCACCGCGGTTCCTCTCGGAGCTGGGCCGGCGCTGGGCCGGCGACGGTCCGACGCCGGTCGAGTTGCGAGCCGACGATCGGGCTCGAGCACTGCTGGCAGAGTCCTCGGCCAGTGTGCATCCGGCCGGTCCCGACGACTTCGACACCGAGTTCCTCTCGCTGACGGCCGCGGTAGGCGTCGTCGATGACGCTGATGCGGCCTTGGCGCATATCGCCGAGCACGGGAGCGGTCATTCCGAGGCTGTGATCACGTCCGACGAGGCGTTGGGACGACGTTTCCTGCGTGAAGTGGATGCAGCGGCGGTCTACGTGAACGCGTCGACCCAGTTCACGGATGGCGGGCAGTTCGGGCTGGGCGCAGAAGTCGGGATCTCGACCGGCAAACTGCACGCTCGCGGGCCGATGGGCCTGCGCGAGTTGACCTCGTACAAGTGGGTGATCCGCGGCGACGGGCACATCCGTCCCGTCTGAGCGCGACTGAGAGAGAACGAACCATGCCTGAACGTCCAACCGCCACAGCCGCCGGCGCTGCGATGCGGGCCGCAGCGACCGAGTTCGCCAACAGCCTGAACGTCGAGCAGCGCGCGACGACGATCTACGAGTACATGGATGGCGAGCGCATTTTCTGGTACTACCCGCCGACCAATCGGCATGGGCTGCCGCTGCGCGACATGACCGACGCGCAACGCGGTCTGGCGATGGACCTGATGAAGGCCGGACTGAGCGCGCGAGCATACGAGCAAGCTGTCGGGATCATCGATCTGGAGATCATCCTGGGCGAGATTGAGGTCGGCGCCGGGCGCAAGACGTTCAAGCGCGACCCGGAGCTGTACTACTGGACCATCTTCGGCGATCCGGCGGACGACGAGGCGCCCTGGGGTTGGCGCGTCGAGGGACACCACATCTCGCTCAACTACTCGCTCTGGGGCAACGGCCTGCTCGCCCTGACGCCGTTTTTCTTCGGCACGAATCCGGCCGAGGTGCGCAGTGGTCCGCAGACCGGACTACGGATTCTTGACCAGCGCGAAGATCTCGCCTTCGACCTGATGGCCGCACTCGACGCGGAGCAGTCGGAGCGCGCGGTGATTTATCCCGAAGCGCCCTGGGACATCCTGACGTTCAACGCTTCGCGAGCGGTGATGCCGGCCTACGAAGGTTTGGCGGCGTCGGAGATGGACGACGATCAACGAGCGGTGCTGGACCGGCTGATCAACATCTACGTTGACCAGGCGCCGACGGACCTGGCCGACGATCGTCGCGGGCGCATCGCGGCCGCAGGCCGCGAGGGGATGCATTTCGCCTGGGCCGGTCCGGTGCAGAGTGGGGAGCCGCACTACTATCGGATCCACGGCGGCAACTTCCTGGTTGAGTTCGACAACCGCCAGAATGGCGCCAATCACATCCACTCGGTCTGGCGCGACGTTGAGAACGACTTCGCCAACGATGTCTTGGGCGACCATCTCATCCTGTATCACGTGCTCTAACCGAGAGCCGGAGACGCTGAGCCGATGTTCCACTACGAACGAGAGAGCCGGACCACGCACTCCGAGTGCTACGTCGTCGAGAACGAATCGGGCTCGCGTGCCCGCGTCGATCTCCATTACGCTTCACCGCTGGTGTACGCGACGCTCTGCGTGCCTGAATCGTGGGCGGAGGAAGATGTCCAGGATGTGATCGCCGATGTGGACGATCGCTATGCACTGACCGCCGATCCGTTGCGCGACGACCTGATCGTGACCGTCTGGCGCGGCCAGGAGGTCGGCGTCTACTCACAGGAAGACGGAGGGGCCGATGACTAGCGAGGAAGTGACGACCACTGATCCTCAGGGCGAGGCCGAAGCAGCCGACGCGTTACAGATGCTGTTTGACGGCCATGTCGATGTGATGCTGCCGCCCGAGGAGATCGAGGAGTTTCACGACTTCATCCGCGAGGAAGCGCTGATGCGTCGCCGCTTCGCGGTGTCATTCCGGCTCGAGTGCCGCTGTCTGGCCTGGATTGGCTACTCGCTGGCTAACATCGTGACGCACGAGGACGGGATCGAGTTCAAAGCCAACCCGATGCAGACGTATGTGCCCGACCATGAGCCCGATGTCGAGCATCCTGAAGGAGCCACCGAAGACCCGCCCGAGCAGTTCCTCGACTGGCCAATCTGGCCTCTGGAGATCTACCAGGATGAGCTCGAGGAGGAGATGGACGACGCCGAGGAAGAGGAGTGAGCTGGGAGAACGGGGGCTTTGCCGCCGTCTTTTTCGATCTCGATGGAACTCTGGTCAGCGAACGAACCGGCGTGCGAGAGGCGCGGTCGGCTGTTGGAACGCGTCTGATTGAACTCGGGCTCTTTCGCAAACCGGCGTCAGCCTTTGCCGACACAGTCGAGATGGTGATCGGCGGGATCATGGAGGACAACGACTGGCAGTGGCCGCTCTGGCTGCATGCCGAGGAGTGGATGAAGCGCAGCCTGGCAGTTGAAGACATCGTCGTCAGCCAGGACGAGTTCAGCGAGCTGAACCAGGTCTACCGCGATGAGCGCAGCGATCGGGCGGAGGCGATCCAGGGTTGGCCTGAGGCTCTGGCAGCGGCCCGGAAGCATGGTCCAATCGGCTTGATCACCAACTTCAACGACGGTCCCATGCAGCGCGAGAAGATTCGCGGCGCAGGCCTTGAGGGACAGTTTGACGGGGTCTACATCTCGGGCGAGCTCGGCGTCTGGAAGCCGGAGCCAGGCATCTTCGAGCATGCTGCGAGCGATCTGGGCGTGGATCCCACCGACTGCGTGCATATCGGCAACAACATTCAGTCGGATGTCGAGGGCGCGCTGGCGGCCGGGATGCAAGCAGTGCTCGTCGAGGAAGACGATCGCCCGCGTCCTCCCGGTCTCAAGGGAGACGTGGTCTGGTGTGAGGACTTGCAGGGGGTGGCCGAATGGCTACAGGGTTAGGCGATGCGCAGGCGGCGCAGGCCTAGATCCTTGTGGATTAGCGACGACTCGCGTTGGAAGCTGAATGAGCGAGGAATTGTGTTTGAGGACGCCCAGTTCGCAATCGAGCATCGTCCTCTCTTGGACTGGCAACCATCCCGCGAGCGACCTATTGAGGAAGGCCTCGGAACGCGTCCAGGACGCTGGGTAATGATTGGGCGCGGTCTGGAGGAGGACATTGTCACCTTTGTCCTGGAAGCACCGGATGCCGACGGTGAGTCAGAAGTAGTGACTGGCTGGATTGCCACAGGGGATGAAGTAGAACTGTACAATCGACAGTCATGAGTCAGGATGCTTCGTCAAGGCATGAGGAGTGGCTGAGGTCTCTCGATGCGCGGGTCCGCGCTGAAGTGGAAGCCGAGATTGCCTACTACAAGCCGGGAGGGAAGTGGGATTTCGTGGAACCTGTGGACGACGAGGCACCCTCAGCCGGTACCGAGCCCACTGTGGACTTCGGCAGTGAAGAAGTGGACTCCGACACGGTTGCAGCGGCAGACTGAGATCGACCGACAGTCGAGTCACTTCCGCGCGATGGCCCGCTTCGCCGCATCGACGACCGAGTCAGCCGTTAACCCATACTCGCTGAGTAGCGCCTGCCAGGGGCCGGACTGACCGAAGGTGTCGTTGATGCCGACCTGTTCCATCGGTGTCGGTCGATGCAGGGCCAACGTTCGGGCGACGGCCGAGCCGAGCCCGCCGATGATGTTGTGCTCCTCGGCGCAGACGACCGCGCCTGTGTCAGCGGCGGCCCGGATCACCGCCGCTTCGTCCAACGGCTTGATCGTGGCCATGTTCAGCACGCGGGCGGAGACGCCCTCGGCGGCCAGAACATCGGCGGCGCGGAGCGTCGGCTCAACCATCAGGCCGCAGGCAATCAGGGTCACGTCGCTGCCGTCCCGAAGTTGGTGGGCGTTGCCGAGCTGGAACGGCGCGCCTTCGGTGTAGATGACCGGCAGCTTGGGCCGTCCCAGACGGATGTACCACGGCTCATTGTCCTCGGCGGCGCGGCAGATCATGGCGTCGGCCTCGACGGCGTCGCATGGCACGACCACATTCATACCTGGTAGCGAGGTCATGAGGGCCAAATCCTCGATCGCCTGGGCGGAAGCGCCGTCCTCACCGACCGAGATGCCGCCGTGGGAGGCGATGAGCTTCACGTTCATCCGCTGCTGAGCGATGTGGACGCGAATCTGGTCGAAGCAGTGGCCCGGCATGAAGACGGCGAACGAAGCGGCGTAGACGGTCTTGCCGGTCGAGGCGAGTCCGGCCGCGATGCTGATCATGTTGGCTTCGGCCGCGCCGACGGTGAACCAGCGGTCGGGAAACGAGCCGGCCAGCTTGTTGCCGCCGGTCGATGCCGAGAGGTCGGCGTCGAGGGCCACGATGTCGTAGCCCGCTTCGGCCAGTTTGACCAGGGCGGGACCGTAGGCCTCTCGCGTGGCGGCCGGAGGAGGAGCGGGGGTGGTGGTCATGTCAATCCCGCTTCAATTTCGTCCAATGCCTGCGCGAGCTGATCGTCCGACGGGCCCTTGCCGTGCCAGCCGGCCGGATTCTCGGCCATGAAGGAGACCCCGCGTCCCTTGACCGTTTCACAGATGACCACCTGCGGAGCGTCGTTGCGGGCGCGAGCCGTCAGCAATGCGTTACGGACGGCGGCCACGTCGTGTCCGTCAACGTACTGGACGCCCCAGCCGAAGGCGGCCCACTTGTCGCCGACCGGGTCGATGCGCATGATCTCGTCGCCCGGCCCGTCGTTTTGGAAGTGGTTGCGGTCGAGGATTGCGGTAATCCGATGCAGGCCAAAGTGTGAGGCGGACATGATCGCCTCCCAGTTCTGGCCCTCGTTCAACTCGCCGTCGCCGACCACGACGAAGATCTGCCCCTCGTCTTCGGGCAGGTCGTCGAGGTCGTGGCCCAGGGCCACGCCGACCGCAAACGAGAGTCCCATGCCCAGAGCGCCGCCCGACATCTCGACGCCGGCCGGCTTGTTGCGGACCACGTGGCCCTGCAGTTCGGTACCCAATGAACGGAACGACGGGATCAACTCGGCGTCAAAGTAGCCGGCCTCGGCCAGGGTGGCATAGACGACCGGCGTGGCGTGGCCCTTGCTCAGGATGACGCGGTCGCGACGCTCCCACTGGGGATTCGACGGGTCATGCCGGACCACGCCGCCGAAGTAGAGCGCAGCGAAAATCTCGGTCGCCGACAGCGATCCGCCCGGGTGTCCGGACTGGGCAGAGTGGGTCATCTCCACGATGTGTCGCCTGATCCGTTTGCAGACCTCGAGCAGGGCATCGATGTCTACGGCTGACGCGTGCGTTGTGGTCATAATGCTCTGGACGTTTCCGGCGACAGGCCGCTGTTGTGTCGCGCAATCATGCTAGTGGCGTAACCCGTTTGCAGATAGAAACGTCGGCAAACGCGCGGATCCGGGAGGAGATGCCGATGCGGATGTTCGTCGAAGCGGTACTTGAACAGTCCACGCTGGATGAGGTCTGGTCCGTGGGTCGGCGAATGGCCGCGGATCCTGAGTTTCCCGACACGTCCGTCCGCTGGGTCAAACGCGAATCGCTACACCTGACACTGCGCTTCCTCGGTGACATAGAGCCAGAGCGCCTGCCGGACGTGACAGGCGCGCTCGCCGAACTGGCGGGTTGGGGACGGTTCGAGGTGACGTTGGCTGCTCCGGGAACCTTCGGCGGCCGTCGTCCGCGGGTGATCAAGATCGGATTTGTTGAGGACGATGGGTTTCATCGGCTGCGGCGACTGCGCAGCCATCTGGATGGGGCGCTGGCCGAGATCGGTGTTGAAACTGAACCAGGTACCTTTCGGCCTCACCTGACACTGGGTCGGGTGCGCCGTCAGGCGACGCGAGAGGAACTGGCGGCGATTCGCGCAGCGGTTGCTGCGGCGCCGCCGCTGCACCGCACAACGTCGATCGAACGCGTGGCCCTCGTCGAGTCGACACTGTTGAGCGATGGTCCTCGCTATCGCCGGGTGGCGTTCGCCGAGTTGTAACATTCGGGTGTACCATTGCCCGCCCCGGCGGAGCAATTTCGAGGGAGTTGTGCGATGCAGAGCAGCCTCATCTCGAAGATCGAGAAGGCGCGAATCTACGCGGAAGAGCTGGAACGCTTCCAGGTGCTGTCGTTACGTTGCGATGTACGCGGCGACTCGACGACGCACACGGCCGAGCTTGGCCCGGACGGCTGGGACTGCGACTGTTACTTCTTCCAGGACGCGAAGACCTGCTCGCATACGATGGCGCTCGAACGAGTGCTCGACCAGATGTTGCCGGAGCGCTACCGGCCGGCGGTTCCCAGCGCACAGTAGTCGACCCGCGCACGTCATGGCCAAGCCGAGCGCGGCTCCGGTGGTTGGTTGTTAGACACCGTCGACTCGTCGAAAGACGAGGCAGGCGTTCTGGCCACCGAAGCCGAACGAGTTCTTGAGCACTGCGTTGACCTGGGCTTCACGGGCTTTGTTGGGAACGTAGTCGAGGTCGCACTCGGGATCCGGCGTGGTGTAGTTGATCGTCGGATGGATGTTGCCTTCGGTGATGGCGTTGATCGCCGCAATCGACTCAAGGCCGCCTGCTCCGCCGAATATGTGACCAATCATTGACTTGGTCGACGAGATTGGGACGTTGCGGGCCGCCTCGCCCAGGGCGACCTTGATGGCACGGGTCTCGGATGCGTCATTGAGCGGCGTCGACGTGCCGTGGGCATTGACGTAGTCAATCTCCTCCGGCTGGATCCCGGCGTCCTCCATGGCCCAGTTGATGGCCCGGATCGGTCCGGCCCCGTCGGCGTCGGGCATGACCAGGTGGTGGGCGTCAGCCGAGGAGCCGAAGCCGGCCAGTTCAACCTGATAGTCGACGCCTCGGCGCCGGGCCGATGCTTCCGACTCGAGCACGATGATGCCGGCGCCCTCGCCGGGCACGAAGCCGTCGCGGTCGGCATCGAACGGCCGCGACGCGGCGGTCGGATTCTCATTCCTGGTGGAGAGCGCGCGCATGACCGCGAAGCCGCCGAGTCCGAGCTGGCAGAAACCAGCCTCAGTGCCGCCGGAAATGACGATGTCGGCCTGACCGTTGCGGATCACGTTGGCGGCGTCGCCGAGCGCCTGGGTGCCGGCGGCGCAGGCGGTCACGACCGTCGTGTTGTAGCCCAATAGTCCGAATTGCATGGCGATGTTGGCGGCGGCCATATTAGGCAGCACCTTGGGCAAGAAGAGCGGATCGAGCCGCATCCCACCGCGCTCGAACAGCGTGGTGGCAGTGGCCTGGATCTCGGGATAGCCGCCCGCGCCGTTGCCGAGGACTACGCCGATGCGGCTGCGGTCGAGCGCGTCCAGGTCGAGTTGCGCGTCCTCGATTGCCTCGCGCGCGGCGGCGACGGCGAATTGCGTGAAGCGGGCCATCCGCCGGGCCGATTTGCGGTCAATGAAGTCTCGCGCATCGAAATCGCGGATCTCTCCGCCGATCGTGCAACTGAAGCCCGAGATATCGAAGTTCTCGATCGGCTTGATCGCGCTCTCGCCCGCGAGCAGCTGATCCCACATCAGATCAACGCCCGGTCCATAGGGCGAGACTGCCCCCATTCCGGTGACGACGACTCGGGTCCGATCGGCGTGATCGGTGGCGAACTCAGACGCAGTCATACGGTCGGATCCTCAGCTCGAGGGGCCATCTGCGCCTGGGTTGGCGCACTCAGGAATCGTCGCGTGTCGGCGGCGAGGGAGAGTGAGCCAAGGACGAGGATCAGGTCGCCGCTATGAGCGCGTTGGCCGGCGGCGCTCAAGGCATCCTGCGGGTCGAGGTGAACCTGGAGTTCGCCGCTCCAGGCCGAATCGGCGAAGGCATCGGCGACCTGCTGCGGCGGGCGGGCGCGAGGATGATCGGAGGTGGTCGCATACACGTGCCCGGTTCGCGTCTGGATGATGTTGGCCATGTCCTGTAAGGCCTTGTCGCCGAGCGCTCCGAAGATCACGTGCAGTTCCTCATGTGGGAAGTAATCGCGGCAGGCATCCAACGCCCGCTGTACCGATTCGGCATTGTGCGCGCCGTCGATCACGACCGTTGGCGGCCCGCCGGGCTCGCTGGAGCCAAAAGAGTCGGGCAGGTCGAAGGACTCCAGCCGTCCAGGCCAGTGCACGGTGGCGAATCCCCTGTGCAGCGCATCCGACGGAACAGCGACCGTTCCAGCGGCGACCAGCGCGTCGATTGTGGCGAGCGCGGTTAGCGCGTTGTCGATCTGGTGGCGTCCGAGCAGGGGCAGCAGATGAAGTGAGCGCGGTTGCTCGCCGGGGCGCGGATTGCGTCGTTCGACCCGGAACCACTGACCCCACGGCTCGACGCCGGCGGGCCCGGCGCTGTAGTCAGCCCCGACATCAACCAGGGGTACGGGGACATCGTCGGCGGCGTTACGCACAACGTCGGCGGCCTCGTCGTAGCGCTGCGGGGCCAGCACGACGCTGCGGCAGGCGGCGCTGATAATGCCGGCCTTCTCCGAAGCGATTTGTGAGATCTTGTCGCCCAGGATGTCGGTGTGCTCGTGCGACAGCGAGGTGATCACCGCGGCGTCGGTGCGAGAAAACACGTTGGTGCAGTCGAGGCGACCACCGAGGCCGACCTCGACGATCTGCACGTCAACATCGTGGGCATGGAAGGCGTGGAAGCTCAGTGCCGTCAGGATTTCGAATGTGCTGATGTGACCCGGCTCATCGGCCTGTTCGGCTTCAATCACGTGCCGAACCTGTTCACAGACTTGAGTGAACTCTTCGTCCGGAAGCGGCGCGCCGAGGATCCGAATGCGCTCGCTGAACTCGTGCAGATGGGGACTGGTAAACAGACCGGTGCGGAATCCGGCGGCGCGCAGAATCGACTCGAGGATGGCTGCGGTCGAACCCTTGCCCTTGCTACCGGCGACGTGAACCGTGGTCCGGCCCTGCTGTGGGTCGCCGAGGCGACGCAGAATCGAACGGATTCGGTCGAGCGCGAAATCGCCCTTGTCGCGACGAGGCCCTGAGCCTCGCTCGAAGTCGGCGAACGACATCAACCAGTCCACCGCCCTGCGGTAGTCGGCAATTGGCTCCCCGGAAGCGTCAGCGTCAGACATCGACTTCTCCCCGCTCGTCTCCCCATCGCCGCTGCGGATCCCCTTCGGCAGTATCCGTCAACCGATGTTGAAGTCCGCCCGACTTCCTGGTTCACTCATCGTACGCCACTTGATCGGGCCCCACTTGATCAGTCGAAGTCATGCTGCGACGATCCGGCAAACAGCATTTGCGCTATGTCGCGCAGCATTCCAGACGACAGGCAGGCGGGTCGGCTATGTCGGAAAGCAACAACGCTCCGAAGACTTTGGCCGATGTGATCGCCGAGACGGCGCCGGCCGATTTGGTGGCCGACGGATTCCTGACCGTGGTCGGCGCCATCGCGGATGGGGCCAAACGGGTTGACGGCTTGACCCGCCGAGCGGCGCTGGCCGGCATGTTGGGCGATACAGGAGAGATGAACGTGCAGGGCGAGATCGTTCAGGTGCTCGACGCCGCCGGCACCGACGCCTTCGTCTCGTCACTGAGCGACTGTGGCGCCGTCGCCGCACTCGCCTGTGAAGAGTTGGAAGACGCCGTCTTCGTTTCGGACGAACTCGATCACCCATATCTCGTCCTGTTCGATCCTGTCGACGGATCGTCCAACATCGATGTCGCCGTGACCATCGGCTCGATTTTCGCGATCTACCACCGCAGCGACAGCTCGCCGGTCACCGACGCGACGTTGCTTCGGCCGGGACGTGAGCAGTGTGGTGCCGTCTACGTCGTGTACGGTTCGTCGACCGTGTTGGTCGTCGCAACCGAGGGTCGCGTGGACGGGTTCACGCTCGACCCTGCCTCGGGTGAGTTCCTGCACTCGCACCATCGGATTCAGATCCCGGGCAAGTGCGCCGCCTACTCGATCAACGAGGGCAACCAGGGCAACTGGCATCCCGAGATGCAAGCGGCTGTCGCCGAGTTGCGCAACGATTACGGGTTGAGATATGTCGGTTCGCTGGTCGCCGACTTCCACCGCGATTTGCTCAAGGGTGGCATTTTTCTCTACCCGGGCGATGTCAAATCGCCTGCCGGCAAGCTCCGGCTGGGCTACGAGGCGAATCCGCTCTGCTACGTCGCAGAGCAGGCTGGCGGCGCCGGCTCAACCGGAACCGAGCGCATTCTTGACGTCCAGCCTGAACTCCTGCACCAGCGCACCCCACTGATCGTAGGCAATGCCGACGTCGTCGAACGCGTCGTCGCCAGGCTGGCCGAGTAACCCGGATATCCTCCTGTATGCAGGCCAAGTTCCCGAGAGGCGAAATCCGATGAGCAACCAATTGCATGAAACTGCGCGGGCACTGGTCGCGCCGGGTCGCGGCATTCTCGCCGCCGACGAGTCGGCGCCGACGATCAAGCGGCGCTTCGACACGATCGGGCTCGAATCGACCGAGACCAGTCGTCGCGACTGGAGGCAGTTGCTGTTTACTTCGGATGGCATCGGCGACTGGATTTCGGGCGTGATCCTGTTCGAGGAAACACTGGCCCAGGATTCGTCCGACGGTCGGCCGCTGGTTGACGTGCTGACCTCAAACGGTGTGATTCCGGGCGTCAAAGTAGACAAGGGCGCCAAGGATCTCGCCGGTTCGCCCAATGAGAAGGTGACCGAGGGTCTGGACGGGATGCGCGAGCGGCTCGAGCTCTACCGCGAGCAGGGCGCGCGCTTCACCAAATGGCGCGCCGTGATCGACATCGCCGAGGATCGTCCGACGGCCTACTGCCTCGACGTCAACGCGCACGCGCTGGCTCGCTTCGCGGCGCTCTCGCAAGAGGCAGGGCTGGTGCCGATCGTGGAGCCCGAGGTGCTCATGGACGGCGATCACGACATCGCCGCCTGCGCCGAAGCGACCGAGGCAGCGTTGCTCGCCACCTATGCCGCGCTGGCGACGCAGAATGTCGACCTACCCGGCACCTTACTCAAGCCGAACATGGTGCTCTCGGGCAATAGCGCCGCGGATCGCGCTCCGGCCGAAGTGGTCGCCTCCGAGACCCTGCGCGTGTTTGCCAACTCGGTACCGTCTGCCGTCCCGGGCTGCGTCTTCCTCTCCGGAGGTCAGTCGGACGAGGAGGCGACGGTTAACCTCAACGCGATCAACCAGGCGGCGGCCGGCTCGTCCTCTGCGCCGTGGGAGCTGAGCTTCTCCTACGGTCGCGGGTTGCAGGCGACGCCGCTCTCCGTCTGGGCCGGTAAGCCCGAGAACGTCGACGCCGCCCAGGCCGCGTTCCAGCAGCGGGCCAGCCTCACCTCCGCCGCACGCCAGGGCGAGTACACGGGCTAACAGCCGAGAACACTCTCGGAGTGGGAGGTCCGGGAACACGCCATTGCCGCATCAACTGCTGATCGCCACCGGCAACCGAGGCAAGCTGCGCGAATTCCGCGAGCTGTTCGATGCGCACGTCGATTCGCAGTGGGAGCTGGTGGCGCCGGCGGAAGTGGGACTCAAGGATTTCACCGTCGTCGAGGACGGTGAGACGTACGCCGAGAATGCAGGACGCAAGGCGCGTTCCTACTCCAACGCCTGCGGGCTGCCTGCCCTGGCCGACGATTCGGGGCTGGAAGTCGATGCGCTCGGCGGTGCGCCCGGCCTGTACAGCGCTCGATATGCTGGAGAGGCAGCGGATGACGCCGCCAATCGCTTTAAGCTGCTGCAGGCGTTGTCGGACATCCCAACCGGGCAGCGAGCGGCCCGATTCCGCTGCGTGATCGCCCTCGCGTTTCCCTACACGACAAATGTGCGGTTAGGCGAGGGTCTGGTGGAAGGATTGATCGCGATGGACGAGCGCGGTGACCTGGGCTTTGGCTACGATCCCGTGTTCGCGCTGCCCGACGGGCGTCGCATGGCGGAACTGGACGTGGCGGAAAAGAACCGGATCTCCCATCGCGCTCGCGCCCTGGCCGACGCCGCCTGGGCGCTCGACGCCATGTCCAGGACCTTGGATACATCGTCATGAATCCGGCAGCCGACGCGCCCGTTGATCGCCTGGGTCGGCGTTTCGCCGACCTGCGCATCTCGGTCACCGACCGGTGCAACTTTCGCTGTCCGTATTGCATGCCGAAGGAGATCTTCGGCCCCGGCTACGAGTTCCTGCCGCGCTCGGCGATCCTGAGTTTCGAGGAGATTGTCCGCCTGGCGGCGATCTTCGGTCGGATGGGGTTGCGCAAGCTGCGCCTGACCGGCGGCGAACCCACCGTTCGGGCCGAGTTGCCCACGCTGGTGAGGATGTTGCGCGAGGCGCTCCCGGATGTCGACCTGGCGCTCACCACCAACGGCTCGCGGCTGGTTGCGCTGGCCGCCGAGCTCAAAGACGCAGGGCTGGACCGCGTTACCGTCAGCCTGGACTCAATCGACCCAGAGATCTGCCGCGAGATGAACGGCGTCGATTTCCCGCATGAGCGGGTGCTGGAAGGCATCGAGGCTGCCGCGGCAGCCGGGCTGGGACCGATCAAGATCAATGCCGTGGTCAAGCGCGGGGTCAATGATGACGGCCTTGTCGACATGGCACGCCATTTCCGGGGCACGGGCCACATTGTGCGCTACATCGAGTACATGGATGTCGGCAGCACCAATGGCTGGAAGCTGGACGAGGTCGTCCCGGCGAGGGAAATAATCCAGAGACTGGCCCAGGTCGAAGGGTTGGAACCGGTTGAAGCCGCCTATCAGGGCGAGGTCGCCAAGCGCTGGCGCTGGACGGACGGCAGCGGCGAAGTTGGCGTGATCACCTCCGTCACCGAACCATTCTGCGGCGACTGCACCCGCGCACGGCTCTCGGCCGAGGGCTCGCTCTACACCTGCCTGTTCGCCTCCGTTGGTCACGATTTGCGAGCGCAACTCCGCTCGGGTGCCTCGGACGAAGACTTGTACCAGCGAATCGCCGGAATCTGGATCGTGCGCGAGGACCGCTACTCAGAATTGCGCGCAGCGATGACCGATGACCTGCCGGTACTCGATCGGGTGGAGATGTCGCACATTGGCGGCTGAGCAGAGTCCAGGGACGCAGCCGGAGCTGAGTCATATCGACGCGCAGGGCCGCGCGCGGATGGTCGATGTCGGCGATAAAGAGATCACCGAGCGCCGAGCTGTTGCGGAAGGCCGCGTCCTGATGCAGCCCGAGACGTTGGAACTGATCCGCGACTCAGCCCTGAGGAAGGGCGACGTGCTCACGACCGCAGAGATCGCCGGCGTCATGGCGGCCAAACGCACCCATGAACTGATCCCGCTCTGCCACCCGTTGATGCTGAACAAGGTGCTGGTCGAGCTCAGCCTGGTTGACGATCCACCGTCGGTCGCAATCAGAGCCGAGGTCCGCTGCTCCGGCAAAACAGGCGTCGAAATGGAGGCCCTGACGGCAGTGTCGGTCGCCGGTCTCACGGTCTACGACATGGCCAAGGCCGTCGACCGAGGCATGCGGATCGACGCGATCAGGCTGCGCGAGAAAGACGGCGGCCGCTCAGGCCCAGTGCGACTCGACTAGAACGTCTCAGGCCGTGCCCAGCGATCAGCCCCGCTCTGTTGACGAGCCCGCGACGGCCATCGCTCTGCCGTGGGCGATTCAGCCGCCCGGGTTGACGAGCGACTCGAAGCCTTGGTTCCCGCGCAGGCTGTCGAAGTGGTCGTCGGTTCGCGCCGCTTCGGCATAGCGAGGATTGAGCGCCGTGGCCTGGCGCAGCGCGGCGATCGCGTCGTCTGCCTGGCCCATCTTGGCCGCCGCGGAGGCGAGGCCGTAATGCGCGCCAGGCTGTTCCGGCTCCAGTCGCACGGCCTCCTGGAACGATTGCAGCGCTTCCTGGGCGCGATCCTCGTAGAGCAGGGTCAGGCCGAGGTTGGTATGCGCCGCTCCGTCGTCGGGCCGCAGGCGCAGTGCGTGACGGAAGTCGCCCTCTGCCGTGTCGAAATCGCGGCCGAACAGACGCAGCAGCCCGCGGTTGACGTAGATGTCGGGGTCGTCTGGCGCGAGTTCAATCGCGCGTTCGTAGTCGTTGGCGGCCTCCTCGGTGCGGTCGAGTCGGACCAGCGCATTCGCGCGGTTGTAGTACGCGGCAGCGGAGTTGGCATCAAGTTCGATCGCCCGCGCGTACTGGTTGACGGCGGCGTCGTAGTTGCCCGCCCCGAAGTAAGCGTTGCCTTCGTCGAGGTGCGAGGCAGCGCTGCGCTCCGCCGGAATCGTCGGAGCCGGTTCCATCTCTGGCGGAGGTACGGCCGCTGGAGCGGGCGGCGGTGCTGGGTGATCGGCCGCTGGCGGTGGGGCAGCAGGAGGCGGCGCTGGCGGCGCGGCGGCGGGTTGAGCGGCCTCGGCTGGCGGTGGGGCAGGAGCGGGTGGCGG
>VXQZ01000032.1 GCA_009838735.1 Chloroflexota bacterium | reverse complement strand
CCCCCCGACGCTGCCGACGCATACACAAATCAAACACACTCTACTCCCAGTAACAATAAAAAAAAGACATCGCCAGTCAGCTCCACTGCGCCCGCTCCACCGTCTACGCCTACTTCCGAGACTTCCAGCTCCACCGAGCCCACATCCTCCGCACCGTCGCCGCCGACCGCCTTGCCGACCAGATCCACATCCTCACCACCCCCGACACCGACCCCGACCAACACCGCCAGACTGTCGCCGCCACCCGAGAACTGCGCCTCCTGCTCACCGCCCTGCCCAACCTCCAGGAACAGGAGCGCCAACAGCGCGAACAACTCGTCAACGCCCGCCAGGCCGACGCCATCGCCCTCGCTCGAAGCCGTCATTTCTTGGCCGGCAAGGACGGACACGTCCGCTACGTTGCCGGCGACCGCTACGGCCAATGCCTGCCCAAGTGCCCGATGTGCCACCCGGATCTGTACGAAGGCGAGGACCCCCTGCCGCCTCTCAGATCGCCGCACGAACTCGCCGACGCCCACCAACGCCCCCAGCGCCTCGACGCCGACCAGGACGAACCCGGAATCACCAAGCCTGAGCCGGACCAATCCTCACCAAAACCGGACGAATCCGCACCCATCCAGACAAATCTGGACAAATCCGGAAAAGAAATCGACCAAAACCCAGCCCTGGACAACGAATCCGCGCCAGACCCCCCCAATCCACCCCAAATCCAGCCAATTCCTCCCTCCAGACCGCGCCAACCCCAGAACTGGCCCAGAATCACCGCACCCCAACGACCCAACCGCCCCCATGTCGTACCCCTCCCCGACATCGGCAGATACTGATCTCGCCCCTACAGTGAAAACCATGCCCAACAAGCCCGGCGCCCTCTACGTCGTCGCCACTCCGATCGGCAACCTCGAGGACATCACCCTCCGCGCGCTCCGTATCCTGGCCGAGGTTGACCTGATCGCCGCCGAACACGTCCCCGTGGCCCGGACGCTCACTCGCCACTACGATATCGACACGCCGGTTCTCCCCTACCACGATCGCGGCCCCGACGCTCGTCGAATCGTCACCCGAATCGAGCAGGGACAATCCGTCGCGCTGATCTCCGACGCCGGCACGCCCGGAGTCTCTGACCCCGGCCGCAACCTCGTCGCCGCCGCGGTTGACGCAGATATCGATGTCGTCCCGATTCCCGGCGCCGCCGCATCCGTCGCGCTCTGGTCCGTGAGCGGTGCGGATGCGCCCCAGGTGATGCTCCACGGATTCCTGCCCCGCAAGACCAACGAACGTCGCCAGGCAATCCACGATCTCGCCGCTCTCGGACGCCCGTCAATCGTGTTCGAGTCGCCCCGGCGCCTTCGCGACACCCTCCAGGACATCGCCGACATCGTGCCCGATGCAGACCTGGTCGTGGGCCGGGAACTGACCAAGCTGCACGAACAGATCTGGCGAGGCGTCCCGGCCGATGCGCTCCGCGAGTTCACTGATCCCCGTGGCGAGTTCACCATCATCCTCACTCCGCCGCCCGACGGCTCGCAACCGTGGACCGACGACGACATCGCCCAGGCCCTCGCCGAGGCCGCCTCACAGGGCGCCTCCCGCTCACAGGCCGCCCGATTCGTCGCCCAACAGTCCGGCCGTCCGCGACGAGAGGTTTACTCGCTGTGGCCGTTCGAGTCCGACCGATGACGTTCAAACTCAACCGACCGCGTAACCTAGAGGAGGACGTGCCTTCCAACCCTCCTCAGCTTGAAATCGACCCCCGCGAACGACCATGAGCGACAACATCCTCGTCTGCGTGGCCTGGCCCTACGCCAACGGCCCCATCCACCACGGACAGCTCGGCGGCGCTTATCTGCCCGCCGATATCTTCGCGCGCTACCACCGTATCCGCGGCAACCGCGTCGCCATGGTCTCCGGCTCCGACACCCATGGCACCCCAATCACGGTCCGCGCCGACGACGAAGGCCGCACACCCGAAGAACTCGTCGCCGAGTACCACCAGTCCATCCTCGACACCTGGGACGGGATGGGCATCTCGTTCGACACCTTCACCACGACCATGACCGACAACCACAAGGAAGTCGTCCATGGCCTGTTCAATTCGCTGCTGGAGCAGGACTTCCTGTACCGGCAGACCCAGGATCTCTTCTACGACCCCGAAGCGAAGCGCTTCCTCCCCGACCGCTACATCGAGGGGGAGTGCCCGCACTGTGACGACAAGAGTGCTCGCGGCGACCAGTGCGACACCTGCGGCCGTCAACTCGACGCCATCGACCTGCTTAACCCCCGCTCCCGCAATACTGGCGCAACGCCAGAGCTGCGCAGCTCGGAGCACTACTTTCTCCGTCTGACCGCCTTCGAAGAGCGCCTGCAGGAATGGCTCGACGACGACAAGGACTTCTGGCGCGCGCACGTCCTCAACTTCTCCAGGGGCATGCTGCGCGAGGGCCTGCAAGACCGCGCCATCACCCGCGACATCGAGTGGGGCGTGCCGGTCCCGTTGGATGGCTGGGAGGACAAGCGCATCTACGTCTGGTTCGAGGCCGTGATCGGCTATCTCTCGGCCACGGTCGAGTGGGCCAGCACTAACGGTGACCCCGAAGCCTGGCGCGACTTCTGGCAGTCCGACGACGCCCGCATCTACAACTTCATCGGCAAGGACAACGTCCCCTTCCACACCATCATCTGGCCCGCGATCCTGCTCGGCGCCGGCGGATACAACCTGCCCTACGACGTGCCCGCCAACCAGTACATCACGATGAGCGGCTCCAAGGCCAGCACCTCGCAGCGCTGGGCCGTCTGGGTCAACGACTACCTGACCCGTTACGACCCCGACCCGCTGCGCTACGCCCTCGCCGCGCAGATGCCCGAAACCGCCGACTCCGATTTCTCCTGGTCCGAGTTCCTGCGCCGCAACAACGACGAACTCGTGGCCACCTGGGGCAATCTCGTCAACCGGGTGCTCTCCTTAATCAACCGCCACTTCGACGCCCAGGTACCCGACCCCGGCCCGCTCGACCGCGACGCCACCCGCATGCTCGACCGAGCCCAGTCGGGACTGGAACAGGTCGGACAATCAATCGAGGCCGTCCACCTGCGACAGGGCATCCAGCAGGCCTTCGCCCTCGCCCAGGAGGCCAACCGCTACCTCGACCAGACCGCCCCCTGGCAAGCAGTCAAGACCGACAAGCAGGCTGCCGCCCGCAGCCTCTACACCGCGCTCAACGTGATCGCCGCGCTGCGCACGGCGCTCGCTCCATACCTCCCCTTCAGCTGCCAGCGCCTACACGAGATGCTCAACACCCAGGGCAGCATCGACGACCTCGGCTGGCAAATGCACGCCCTGCGCCCCGGCGACCAGCTGCAAAAGCCCAAACCACTCTTCAAGAAACTCGACCCCTCAATCGTCGAGGAAGAGGAAGCCCGGCTCGGCACCTGATGGAGCTCTTCGACACCCACGCCCACCTCCACGACCCCTGGATCGGCGACGACCTCCCTGAGGTCATGGATCGCGCGAAGCAAGCCGGAGTCGAACAAATCGTCACCATCGGCTGCTCACTCGAAGACAGCCGAAACGCCCTCACCATCGCCGAGCAATACGACAACGTCCGGGCCACCCTCGGCGTCCACCCGCACGACGCCAAGGACTGGAGCGAGGCGACTGCCGATGAATTTCGGCACATGGCCGAAAGCGAACAAGTCGTCGCCATAGGAGAAATCGGCCTCGACTTCTACCGAAACTTCTCCCCCCACGCCGACCAATACCGAGCCTTCGAAGCCCAACTCACCCTCGCCGACCAGCTCAATCTCCCCGTCGTCATACACTCCCGAGACGCCCACGAAGAGACGTACCGCATCCTCGAGGACTGGGCGGGGCAGAGCAATCGTCCTGCGCCCATCGGAGTCATCCATTGCTTCTCCGGAGACGCCAACCTCGCCCACCGCTACCACGACCTCGGCTTCCTCGTCTCCTTCGCCGGCCCCGTCACCTACCCCAAGAACGACGCGTTGAGGGAAGCCGCAGCATCGTTGCCGTTGGACGCCATCGTCATCGAAACCGACGCCCCCTACCTCAGCCCCCAACCCCAACGAGGCAAACGCAACGAACCCGCCAACGTCAGGTACACGGCGCAGCACATCGCCGAAGTTCGCGGTGATTCAGCCTTGGCGATTGCGCGGCAGACCACCGCCAACGCAACGAATCTCTTCTGTGCCTGAGTGATGCAACAGTCACCCTTTTTCCCTTCAGCCACATCACGCGTCCACCAAGGTGCCCACGTAGGACAGTCCCACCATTAGGGCACCTGTCCAGACGGCATGCGCACGCGGACTCAACCAGAGACGCCCGCTTGTCAGCAGCAGCAGCTCCGCTCCCAAGGCCAGCATGACTGCGCACGCCGCGTAAAATGTGGCGATCTCGTTATAGCCGGGCTCATTCTTTAGGGCGCCCGCAAACAGCAGGTAACCAACTCCCGCAAACAATGCGGGACCTCCGATCATTCCCGCCAGCTTGGCCGTGACGCGAGGGAACACCGGCATCCAGAACCACGTGAATGCGGCCAGAAGCGCAACTCCCAGCCAACGGGATACTCCAAACTCGTTCGGACCGAACACGGCCTGTGGGAGGTTCAACGACCACACGAGATATGCAGCCACCCCGACCAGCGACGCCGCCATCAGCAAGGGGAGAAACAGGCGGATCTTCCCATGATGCAGCGATGCGAGTTGATCTGCGCCCAGACGCCACTTGGCGGCTGCGATCGCCGTCGCCGGAACCGCAGTCAACTCAACACCAATCAGCAGAGGACGGCCTTCCTGCGCAATGAACCAATAGTCCACCGGCCAGAATTGCCAGCCCAGGCTCCAGGGATGAAGTAGGTCATCGATTCCCGGACCGGCGAGGTTGGTCGCAAAGGTAGCTACGACCGCGATCAGCACCACCACCAAGGGCACCATTGAGAAGCCCTCTCGCCAGGTGGCAAACATCGGACTCGACCGAGCGTGTCCTGTACCTGAACCCTCCGACATTCCCTCGCTCCGCTCCGCCCAGCTCTCAGTGAGACACCAGCGCAGAGTACGCTAGGCCTGATGACCTCCCTCGACCGACTCTATGCGCCCATTGCCGATGATCTGGCCATCGTCGAGGACACGCTTTCGCTGGTCGCGCAATCCGACTTCCTCCCCCTCGAAGCGATGCTGAACCAGGTTCTTTCGCGGGGCGGGAAGCGGCTCCGGCCGGCGATTTCCTTGCTCTGCGGCGGCTTCGGCGAGTATGACGCTGACACCCAGATTCCGTTGGCCGCTTCGATCGAGCTGCTGCACACGGCGACGCTGGTCCACGACGACGTGATCGACTCGGCGGACACGCGCCGCGGGCATGTCACCGCCAACGCGACGTTCGGCAATCCGGCCTCTGTGATGCTGGGCGACTACATGTTCGCTCACGCTGCGGAGCTGGTGGCTCGCACGGGGCACATCGGTGTGATTCGGCTGTTCGCGGACACGCTGATGGTCATGGCCAAGGGTGAGCTGGCCCAGGACGTCTCCGCATTCGACGCCGACTCGGGCACGATGCGGGATTACTACCGGCGGATCCATGGCAAGACGGCGTCGCTCTTCGCGACCGCTGGCGCGGGCGGCGCGATGATGTCGGCTTGCGACGCCCAGACGATCGATTCGCTGCGCGAATACGGTCGCTCGATTGGCATGGCCTTCCAGATCGTCGACGACATCCTCGACTTTTGCGGCACCGAGGAGCAACTGGGCAAGCCGGTCGGTGGCGACCTGTCAGCTGGCACGCTCACCCTGCCCGCCATTGTGCTGATGGAGGACAATCCCGACGACAATCCGATCAATCGGTTTCTGAGCGCCAGAGAAGAGAACGGTCGCGGCGAGTTCCTCGACGAGGCGCTTGAGGCGGCGCGTCAGCCGTCGATCGTCGAGCGCTGTATGGAAACGGTCGAGGAGTGGCGCAATCGCGGACTCGACGCGCTGCACGCGGCGCCGACCAACGGTCCACGGGAGCAACTCACAGCAATCGCCGAGTTCGTCACCCAGCGGGACTTCTGATTCTTGCGGGCTAGTCCCGCTTCATCGGCTGCGGCTGAGGCTTCCGCTCCGGCGCCCTCGCGGCCATCCGGTCCTTTTTCAGCTCACGCTCTTTGCGCCGGTCCTCACGCGCAAGACGCCGCTCGTGGATTTTCTTGTCGACCAAATCCGTGTAGTCCTGGGTCGCGAGCGGTTCCTGCTCGCGGTGCTTGGTGACCTGCGGGTGCTCGTACGGGCGCGCCTTTTTGGGCAGATACGTGACTTCCTGACCCAGATGCCAGTACGTGCCCTTGTCGGGGATGCGGCGCGGATAGCCCTGACGCATGATGAACGCCGAGAACGATGACGGCATCACGCGCTCGCACTCTTCGTCACAGTCCGGGCAGGGCTGCGGCTCGGGCGCTTCGCGAATCGGCCGGACGACCTCGAAGATTCCCGCGCATTCCTCGCACAGATACTCATATAGCGGCACGATGCTGCTCCTCTCGCTCGCTCTCAGCAGCGGACTTCACCGCGCTGCGGCCAATCGTCTCTGCTCGCGCCAGATCCTCGGCGAAGCTGCTTGAGCGCAGCCGTCCGTCCAGCGCTTGTTCCAATGACAGTCTCAGGTGCCGCTCAAGCTCTGTCGACGCTGCCGCGTCGACCCGCACCTGCGCCGTCGACTCAGCCGACGACCGTCTCATATAGCGTAACAATCGAAAGACCGGTGAGGACAGCCGCTGTCCGTGTCCCGCTCCGTGACAGCTCGGGCAGATGACGCCACCGTCGGCCGGGGCGTAGCCGTTGCCTTCGGGTCCGACCTCTGCTCGGCATCGCACGCAGGCATCGAGCTCGGGCCGGTATCCCTGTTGATCGAGAAATCGCAAGGTGAACCATCGGCGGACCGCCTCCGGGGATGAGGTCAGGGCGAGCGCTTCCAGCGACTGTCGCAGCAACTGGTAGAGCTGTCCCGAATACGCGTCGGCGTCCGTCGAGCGATCGACCAGTTCGGCCATCGCCAGCGCCTCCGTCATCCGTTCCACGTCGTCGTGCAGCGGAGACCACGTGTCCAGGGTCTGGGCATCGGTGATCACGTACAGCGAGCGGCCCTGCGCCAGCCCGAACTGACCCCGGCTGAGCGGCTCCACATGACCGGACATCTTGCTCAGCGGCTTACGCACGCCTTTGGCCACGGCCTCGACTCTGCCTCGCGTCGGAGAGAACAGCACGCAGATCCGGTCGGCGTCGCCCAGCGGGCGTTGGCGCAACACGATCGCTTCGGTGCGAATCGGCCGGACGCGCGGCATCAGCCGTTGCCGTCCCGGCGATCGACCTCAACGCGGTGCGTCATCGCCGCTCGCAGCGTTCGCTCGTCCGCGTACTCGACATCTGCACCAACCGGCAAACCATGAGCGATCCTGGTGACCCGCACACCCATTGCGCCAATCACTCGCGAGAGATAGCCGGCGGTCGCTTCGCCTTCAAGATTCGGATTCATCGCCAGAATCACCTCTTCGACAGAGGCATCTCCAAGCCGAGACAACAACTCGCGGATCTTGAGGTCTTCGGGGCCGACCCCGTCCATCGGGGAAATCGCGCCGTGCAGCACGTGGTAACGGCCGCGGTATACACCGGCCCGCTCGATCGCCGCTACGTCCAGTGGTTCCTCGACGACGCAGATGCTCGAGTCGGAGCGCTGCGGATCGAGGCACAACGCGCACGGATCGGCGTCCGTGATGTTCTGGCAGATACTGCAGAGCCGGGTGGAGTCTTTGACTTCCAGCAGAGCCTCGGCCAACGCCTCCGCTTCGGCGCGCGGCGCGCGCAGGACGTGATAGGCAAGACGCTGGGCGCTCTTTGGACCAATGCCGGGCAGGCGATGGAACGCCTCGATCAGGCGGGCAATCGTTGGCGCGGTCGCGGGCGAGCGCTGCATGCCAACCGCTCCTACTGCAGGCCCGGCAGCGACAACCCGTCCGTCAGACCCGACATCCGCTCCTGCTGCATCTCTTCCAACCGATCCTGCGCCTCATTCACCGCCGCCAGGATCAGATCCTGCAGCATTTCCGTGTCGTCTGGGTCGACGACATCGGGGTCGATGGTGACCTCGCGCAGCTTGTGATCGCCGCCCAACCTCACGGAGACGACGCCGCCGCCGACCGAGGCTTCGACGGTCGCTTCCTTGAGCTCGTCCTGGGCTTCGGCGAGCTGGGTCTGCAACTCCTGCGCCCGGCGCAACATATCCGGGGAGAAACCTCCAGCCCCGGCGACGCCCTGTCCACGCGTCTTGTTGGAGCGCGCCGGCCGGAACATTCCGCCCTTCCGCTTCGCCATCGTCAGCCCTTTCGCCGGATCCGTTCACTTCCAGTTTAGGCGCTCGACCATCGAGACTCGCGCCGCGCGAGAGTCAGCGCCCGATTTTTTCTAAGGGACTGAGATGCCCCGAAATCCAGCAAAATGCTGGGTGATCGCGCGATCAGGGGGTTCAATTTTGCACAGTTTCGTTCTGGTTTCTTCAGCTTTCTGCCAAGAGTTGTTGTCCGATGTTGGCCGATCTTGTTCGATTTTGTTCGATTTTGGACGGATGTTGGACGATTGGGGACGGAGACGGATTGTCGACGTTCGAGGATGGATGGGCGCATTCGACTGGCTTAGTTGGAGTGGAACGGCCGGGCGCCGAAGCGTGACCTGGCTTCGTCCGCGAGACGGCTTCGTTCGGGTTGAGCCGCCGGTTTCGCCTCCGGTGGGCTTGGCTGCGATGCCTTCGGGGCGGCTCCAGCAGCCGGAGAGGAATCGCCCGCCGGGGCGCAGCGGATGGCGACACGGCGCTTGAGAACCTCGGACGCCGCCTCCGAGACCGCATCGGACGCATCAATCACCTTCTGCATATGAACCTGCTGGAAGTTGGGCAGGAACCCGAGCGTCAGCGAGTCTTCCGATTGTTCGGTGATCTGGCAGGATCCGTTCAGCATCGTCGCGATCAGTCCCTGGTTGCGGCGGCGCAACGCAATGCGGATCTGCTCCAACAGATCGTCGGAGGCTGACGCGTCGCCGGACCGAGATGGCGTGGCGCGCTGCTCATGGCGAGGCGCGGTCGACTGCTGGGAGGCCGGACGCTGTTCCGCAACTCCTTGCTGCGGCTGGCTTTGCACTCGCGGCAAGCTCCGAGTGGCCTGTTGCTCCCGACGCTGACCCTGGCGCCGCTGACCGTCCGGTCGTTGTTGGCGCTGGGGACGTTGTTGCGGGCGCTGTTGGGGCGCGGGGCTCGATGACGCCGGAGCCGGTGGTGGTCCGTAGACGATCGATGCCAGGGCCAGTTCCAGCGGCAACGGCTGATACGGATCGCGGCGAACGTCGGCCTCCGAGAAGGCCTTGAGCGCCGTCACCGCCGCTTCAGCCTCGACGCCCTGACAGACCTCCTCCAGGCGCTCCAGTTCGGGCGCGGAAAGCGACAACGTCCCGGTTGCTCCGGTCAGCTGGAGCAGGGCATGGCGCAGGTGGATCACGACCTGGCGCTTGAAGCGGCCGAAGTCGATGGCGTCTTCCTGGACCGCCGAAAGCACCGCCAGACCCTCGGCGAGCTTGCCGCGCAGGGCGGCCGAGGCGAGATCCATCGCCCGCGCATCGGGGCTCAGGCCCAGCGCCTCCTGCGCCGCCTCCAGCGAGACCGTTGAGCCGCACATGACCCAGACCTGGTCGAGCAAGTTGACGCCGTCGCGCAGCGAGCCGGTCGCCTCCCGTGAAATCAGGCGCAACGCTTCGTCGGGAATGTCGATGCCTTCTGCCTCAGCAATCGCATTCAGTCGCGCGACCATGTCGTCGACGCTGACGCGACGAAAGTCGAAGCGCTGGCAGCGGCTGAGAATCGTCGGCTTCAACGCCTCCGGATCGGTCGTGGCGAGGATGAAGACGACATGCGGCGGCGGTTCCTCGAGCGTCTTGAGCAGCGCGTCGGCGGCTGCGCCTGTGAGCTGATGCACTTCATCGATCAGGTAGACCTTGAACCGGGCCGATCCGGGCCGGTAGTTGGCCCGTTCGCGCAGTTCGCGGATGTCGTCGATGCCGCGATTCGAAGCGGCGTCAATCTCGACCAGGTCGAAGCCCAGATCGTCCACTTCGCCCAGCGCCGTTGCCCCGTTCGAGGCCGTGCGGCCGTTGATCGCTCGGGCCAGAATCCGCGCGGTCGTCGTTTTGCCCGTTCCGCGAGGCCCGCAGAACAGATAGGCGTGCGCAATCCGGTCCTGGGCGACCGCGTTTCTGAGCGTGCGGACGACGGTCTCCTGGCCGACGACCTGATCGAAGTCGGCCGGGCGCCACTTGCGATACAAGACGGTGCCGCTCACGACACGCCTCCGGAGTTCCTGCTTGCGATGACTTGAGAGTAGAACATAGTATCTACTACCGTCAAGTCCGAGCAGCGCTTGCCAGTCCAGTGCGACCCAGCGCGACGAGTTCCATCTGCTTCATCCGCGCGTCTTCGTCCGGCTGCTCGTGGTCGAAGCCCAACAGATGCAGCGTGCCGTGCACCACAAGCAAGGCGAGTTCTTCCGCGAGCGTCTGCCCGCGCTCCCGCGCGCCGCGTGCGGCGACAGGCAGCGCGATCACGATCTCGCCCAGCTCAGCCGCGCCGTCCGGTCGGCGCAGGCCGTCGAAGTCCGTGTTGAACGAGAGCACATCGGTGGCCGAGTCTTCTCCGCGAAACCGTCGGTTGAGGCGCCGGACCGTTCGGGAATCCGTCACCCGAACGGAGACGACACGGGCTATGCGCAGTCTGCGCGAGCCCAACGTTGCTTGCACGCAGCGCTCAAGAGCATCCACATCCACGCGGTGGACAAAAGCGGAATCGACCAGGATGTCGACCTGGTGTTGCGAAGCCGTCACATCACGAGAATATTGCGGCGACGGCGGCCTCTGCGGCGTTGATCAGGAGGCCTGGGTGCAGGCCGATGACCAGGACTCCAGCCGTGACCAGTCCCATGGTGGCGATCACGCTGTTGGACGGACGCGGCATCGGCGCTTCATCCGTCTCGTCTTCAGCCGGGTCGATGAACATCGCTTTGACCGGCCGCAGGTAGTAGGCGGCTGAGATCAGGGTGTTGACGGTGCCAATCACGGCCAACCAGGCGAGGCCGCTCTGCACCGCCGTCTCGAACAGATAGATCTTGCCGAAGAACACGGCGGTCGGCGGCAGGCCAATCAGCGAGATCAGGGCGAATGCCAGCACAATCGACAGCCAGGGCGACTTCTTGCCCAGTCCGGCGTACTTCCGGATGTCGTAGCTGCCGCCGTTCTGGTTGGCGATCAGGATGATCACCGTGAACGCGGCCAGGTTGGTTACGGTGTAGCCCGCAAGGTAGAAGAGGATGCCGCTCGCGCCCAGTAACTCACCGCGATCGGCCGAGATTGCCGCCAGGCCAATCATCAGCGTGCCGGCCTGCGCGACCGACGAATAGGCCAGCATGCGTTTGATGTTGTTCTGGCGGAGCGCGAAGAAGTTGCCGACGAACATCGAAATCGTGGCAAGCACAGCGAAGATCGTCTTCCAGTGCTCGGCCAGCAGGTCGTCGCCCAGCGCCTCGAAGAAGACGCGGATCAGGATGGCGAACGCGGCTGCCTTCGATGCCACCGAGAGGTAGGCGGCGATTGGCGTTGGCGCGCCGGTGTAGGCGTCGGGCGCCCACATCTGGAAGGGCGCGACGGCGGCCTTGAAGCCGAATCCGGCGATCAGGAAGACGGCGGCGAGGATCAGCGCATCCAGATTGCCGTCGCCCTGCCAGGCGATGTAGCTGGCGATCTCGGAGAGGTTGGTGGAGCCGGTCAGACCGAGCAGGATCGCCATGCCGTAGAGCAGCACGGCCGATGCGACGGCGCCGGTGAGCAGGTACTTGAGCCCGCCCTCGGAGCCCCAGCGATCCTTGTAGAAGCCGACCAGGATGTATTGCGAGATTGAGGTGAGCTCCAGCGCGATGAAGATCATGATCAGGTCGCGCGAGCCCGCGAGCAGCTGCAGCCCGGCGGTTGAGAAGAGGATCAAGGCCAGGTACTCGCCTCGGCGTGAGGGCGTACGCTGCATGGTCTCGGTCGAGACCAGCACGGCAGCCATCGCGGCACCTGCGAGCAGGATCTGGAAGAAGATCGCGAACTTGTCGACGACCAGGACTCCGCCGAACCCCTGCGATCCGACGTGGCCTTCGGTCAGCAGGACGGCGGAGTAGAGGATCGAGCCGAGCAGCGCCGCCAGGGTCGTGCCCATCAGCAGGCGGCGGTCTTTGACGAACAGGTCGGCGATCAGGAGGAAGCCGCCGACGACGAGGAGGACGAGCTCGGGTCCGAGCAGGTTGACATCGCTGAGCATCAGCCGCCTCCCGCCCCACTCGAGACGAAGGTCTCGATGTTCTCGACGATCGGCTCAACGCCCATCTCCAGCAGGTCCATGACGATTGACGGGTAGACGCCGAGCAGGACGATCAGCGCCATCAGCGCGCCGATGATCGTGAACTCGCTCCAGTGGTTCGCGTCTGGCAGTTGAGACCACTTCTCGTCTTTGGGACCGAAGAAGGTCCGCTGGAGGGCCCAGAGGATGTAGGCCGCGGCGAGCAGGACGCCGAGCAGCGACACCGAGACGGCAGCGGTCTGCGAGCCGAACGCGCCGAGGAAGATCGTGATCTCGGCGACGAATCCGGCCAGCGCCGGCAGTCCGAGCCCGGCCAGTCCGGCGAAGACCATGCCGATCCCCAGGAGGGGGATGTAGTGCGCGAGGCCTCGCATGTCGGCGATTTGCCGGGTATGGGTGCGGTCGTAGACGAGTCCGACCATGACGAAGAGCATGCCGGTGATCAAACCGTGCGTAACCAGCTGCATTGCCGCGCCGCTCATGCCGGTCACTCCGAGCGCGGACACGCCCAACAGGACGAAGCCCATATGGGACACGGATGAATACGCGATCAGTCTCTTCAAGTCGGTCTGTCTGATCGTCACGATCGCGCCGTAGACGATTGACACGGTCCCGATAATCGCGAGCGCCAGGTCGGCGTCGGCGCCGACATCCGGCATCAGGGTGAAGAGCAGCCGCAGGATGCCGTAGCCGCCCATCTTGAGCAGCACGCCGGCCAGGATCACGGAGACGGCGGTCGGCGCGTCGGTGTGCGCGTCGGGCAGCCAGGTATGCAGCGGCACGACCGGCAGCTTGATCGCGAAGGCGATCAGGATGAAGGAGAAGATCACCGGCGCGGGCAGGAAGGCGGCGGCGAGGGCGTCCTGGCGGATTTCGCGGATGTCGAAGGTATCGGCGGCGACGCCCATGGCCAGGAATCCGGCCAGCATGAAGGCCGAGCCGAAGACCGTGTAGAGCACGAACTTGAGCGCCGAGTAGTTGCGGTTGCCGCTGCCCCAGATGGAAATGAGCAGGAACATCGGGACCAGCTCGAGCTCCCAGAAGAGGAAGAAGAAGATCAGATCGAGCGAGGTGAAGACGCCCAGCACTGAGGTCTCGAGCACGAGCAGCCAGGCGAAGTACTCCTTGGTCCGCAGATCGATGCGCCAGGAGACGAGCACGCCGACGACGGTCAGGAACGCGGTCAGGAAGACCAGCGGCATCGACAGTCCGTCGACGCCGAAGGCGTAGGTGACGTTGAAGCCGACCGCTTCGGCGGAGATCCAGTCGAACTCGTCGACGAACTGGAAGCCGGAGACCGAGCGGTCGAAGAGGATGAACATCACCAGGGCGATGATCAATGTGGCCAGGGCAATGCCGAGCGCGATCCACTTGGGGTAGTCGACCTGGTTGCCGGGCGCGTTCTGGACCAGCCACTCAGTGCGCGTGTGCCGACCGGGCAGCAGCGCGATCAGCAGGACACCCGCCAGCGGCAGGAAGATCAGCAGCGACAGTACGGGGAAGCCCGGATCCATCTATCGCTCCTAGAACAGCACGACGGCGATCCAGATGATCATGCCGCCGAGTCCAATCGAGAGTGTGCCCGCCTGCACCCAGCCGTTCTGCACGAACCGGGCGCCGCTGGAAATGGTCAGGCCTTCGCGCCAGGCGCGGTTGACCACGCCGTCGACAACGGTTGCGTCGAACCAGGCCGAAGATCGGGCGATCCAGCCGTAGAAGACGCGCCGCGCCAGCAGATTCTCGGCCAGCGCGTCGAGGTAGAACAGTTCGGTCGCGAATTTCTGGGCCTCGGGGATCGGCCAGATGCCGCCGACGCCCCAGCTTCGTACGCGGTCGCGGTTGCGCATGAACCAGTAGGCGACAAATCCCGCGCCAACGGCAAGCGCCGTTGAGCCGAGGAAGATGCCCCAGCTCCAGTGGAACTTGCCCTCATGCGGATGTGGCAGCGCGCCGTAGACCCAGGTCTGGAATTCACCGCCGAAGGTCAGGAATCCGGAGACGACGGAGATGACGGCGAGGATGATCAGCGGGGTCGTCATGCTGCGCGGAGACTCGTGCGGGTGTGAGGGATCCTCGTTGCCGTGCTCGCCGGGTGCGACTTCCTCGCCGCCCTTGTAATCGCCGAAGAACGTCATGTAGACGGCGCGGACCATGTAGGCGGCGGTCAGACCCGCAGCGAGCAAACCGAGTACAAAGACTCCCTTGTTGTTGTCCCAGGCTTCGATCAGGATCTCATCCTTTGACCAGAACCCGGACAACGGGACGATGCCAGCCAGGGCCAGCGTGCCGATGATGAATGTGCCGAATGTGATCGGCATCAGCGTCCGCAGGCCGCCCATTTTGCGCATGTCGAAGGTGTTGGTCGAGTGGTTGACCGAACCCGAGCCGAGGAACAGCATCGCCTTGAAGAAAGCGTGGGTCATCAGGTGGAAGACGGCGGCCGCATACCCGCCGACGCCGATGGCGAACATCATGTAAGCCAGCTGGGAGATCGTCGAGTAGGCGAGCACGCGCTTGATATCGACCTGGACCATCGCCAGGATCGCCGCTCCCAGAGCGGTGCCGGCTCCGATCCAGGCGATCAGGTCGGATGCCGTCGATGACGCGTGGATCACCGGGAAGAAACGGGCCAACAGGTAGACGCCGGCGGCGACCATCGTGGCTGAATGGACCAGCGCCGAGACCGGCGTCGGACCTTCCATCGCATCCGGCAGCCAGATGTGCAGCGGGAACTGGGCCGACTTGCCGACCGCGCCGGCGATCAGGCCGAGACCGAACAGCGTCATCGCGGTCTGACCGATCAGCAGACCGTTGAAGGCGAACATGCCCGCCTCGGCGCCGCTGTCGGCGAGAGCGTTGATTGCTGAGATATCGAGCGTCCCGGTCTTGCTGTAAATCAGGATCATCGCGGCGAGCATGCCCAGGTCGCCGAGTCGGGTGACCAGGAACGCTTTCTTCGCCGCGGCGGCGGCCGCCGGTCGGTGGAACCAGAAACCGATCAACAGGTAGGAGGTCAGCCCGACCAGCTCCCAGAAGGCGAACAGCATCAGCAGGTTGTCGGCCAGGACCAGTCCCAGCATCGAGGTCGTGAACAGCGCCATGAAGGCGAAGTAGCGGCGGTAGCCGTGGTCGCCATCCATGTATCCGGTCGAGTACACCTGAACCAACAGCGACACGCCGGTCACAACGACCAGCATCACCGAGGTCAGTCCGTCGATCCGCACGCCGACGTTGACCACCAGTTCACCGGCCGTGAACAGCTCGTGCGTCCCGATGCCAAGCGGCAGGCCGCGCAGGCCGATCGAGTCAATCAGGTTGATTACGGCCAGCAGGAAGGCAACCGCCAGCGCAATGATCAGCGGCGTCGAGGCCAGTCGCGGACCGCAGAACAGATCGGCGATCGGCTTCCACGAGCGCGGATAGTTGGGATCCCACTCGGGAATCTGGCGTTGCAGGTTCTGGTTGACCGCGGAAATCCCGGCCAACACGAACGCGGTCAGCGGCAGGAACAAAATCACCCAGAAGATGGTCTCGGACACGCCGTTACACCTTCCCCAGGATTTCCCGCGCCACGTGCGTCTTCGAGTCCGGCACCATCAAAATGACCGGCGCGAAGTCGCCCTCGTCCTTGCGATCGGGCTCAACCACGAACCGCACCGACACGCCCTCGGCGAACAGCAGCTCGCGCAACGTCTCGGCGACGTAGCGGTTCGGCGCGGTCATCAGCGGAGCCCACATCCCGTCCTCAGCCCTTCAACAAGGTCGTGCGATCGACCGAGATCGTTTGCCGGTTCCGATAAACCACCAACGCCAGCGCAAGCCCCACCGCCACTTCCGCAGCCGCCACGGCGATGATGAACACCACGAACACCTGCGTCGACAACGCCACCTCGGCCGAGCCGAACCGCGAAAACGCAATCAGCGTCAGGTTGACCGCGTTGAGCATCAGCTCAACCCCGATCAGCACCCCGATCGCATTCTTCTTCGACAACGCGATGAAGAAACCGATGCAGAACAGCAACGCCCCAAGGACGAGGTAGTGCTCAAGACCAATGATCATGAGCCGGCCTCACCGTCGGACGGGATCGGAGGATCGACCACGTCAACCGGATCGACCGATGCGTCGCCTTCCAGTTCAGCCTGCAACGACGACGCATGCACCGCCGCGTCCTCGTCGTCCTGGCGCGCCAGCGCAATCGCGCCGACCAGCGCCGCCGTCAGCAGCACCGCCCCGATTTCGAAGGGCAGGATGTAGTGCTTGATCAGGCTCTCGCCGATCAGCCGCGCCTGTTCGGTCAGCGCCGCCTCGCGCACCGCGCCCCAGTCCGTATCGATCGCCACCCAGAGCGTCGAGATCATCACCAGCAACACAACGATCGCGGCCGGGCCGCCGGTCTTCATGTTCTGCGAGTTGTCCCGCTCGGCCCGCGGGGTCAGCATGATCGCGAACAGCATCAACACCGAGATCGCGCCGACGTAAATCAGCACCTGGACCACGGCGATGAAGTCGGCCGACAGCGTCAGATACAACCCGGCGACGCCCAGCATCGACATCACCAGCCAGATCACGGCGTGGATCAGGTTGCGGCTGATCATGATCATCGACGCGCCGCCCAGGGTCATCGCCGCCAGCGACCAGAACGCCAGATGGAAACCGAAGTCGCTCATGACCTAGTCACCACCCACCTGGAACTGCGGCTCCTCGGTCCGGGAGGCAACCTGGCGAGCGGCCCTCAGACCACCGATCTCCGTTCCGGCCATGCGGATCCTCGCCGGTCGGCGCAGCGCCGCCGGTCGCGAAACGCGGGCGAACAGCATGATCGCGCCCAGCGTCAGGGCGATGTTGAAGACCGCCATGATCGGCAGCGCGACGGTCGTATCCCAGCCCTCGGAAATCAGCAACGTCCGCTCCACGAACGCCACCACGACGAACAGCAGCGTCGCCGGCACCAGCGCCTTCCAGCAGAAGCTCATCAGCTGGTCGACGCGCAGCCGCGGCAATGTCCCCCGCGTCCAGATCAGCAGGAAGTAGACCGCGCCGGTCTTGGCCAGCAGGATGATCCAGCTCGGCACCCATTGATCGAGGCCCCACAACCACCAACCGCCGAGGAAGAACGTCGCAATGAACGCCGACACCACCAGCGTGTTGCCCAGCTCGACCGCGTAGAACAGGCCGAAGCGCATGCCTGAGTACTCGGTGTGGTACCCGGCGACGATCTCGGATTCCGCTTCGGAAATGTCGGCCGGTGTGCGGTTCAGCTCGGCCGATGCGGCAAAGAAGAACGCGATCGCCGAGAGCGGGAAGAGCAGGATGAAGATCACATCCTCTTGCTGCTGCCACTCGACGATCCCGTTGATCGACATCGTGCCCGAGAACACCACCAGCGTCAGCAACGCCAGCACCATCGGCACCTCGTAGGAGATCGACATCGCCACGGCGCGCATCGCGCCAAACAGGGCGTACTTGTTGTTGGACGACCAACCCGCCATGAAGATCACCAGCACCGTCGTGCCGGACACGGCCAGCAGGAACAGCACGCCGACGTTCAGATCGGCGACCGACATCCGCGGACCAAAGGGCAACACGCCCCAGATCAGCACGCCGGGCACGAAGATCAGCACCGGCGGCAGGAAGAAAATCAGCTTGTCAGCTGCGCGCGGGGCGAGTTGTTCCTTGAGAATCAGCTTGACCGCGTCGGCGACCGGTTGCAGCAGCCCCTTGGGGCCGACACGGTTGGGTCCGTAGCGCTGCTGGAAGCGGGCGATCACCTTGCGCTCGACCCAGATCAAGATCAACAGCGTCGGTCCGATCACGCCCAGAATGCCCAGCGTGCCGAGCACACCGGCGATGATCGACGCCAGCCAGTCGGGACCCCAGTCGGCGATCCACTCGGTGATCAACCGCTGCAGGTTGTTCAGGTCGCGGAAGTCGTACCAGGCGCCCAACGTGGAGCCCAGAACGCTGGTGAGACCGGCGAAATCGGTCATCGATCGATCTCCCCCACCACGATGTCAATCGAACCCAACGTCACGATCGCGTCGGCAAGGGTACCGCCAATCGACATTTCCTTCAGCGCCGTCAGATTGATCAGCGAGGGAGGTCGGCAGTGGAATCGGTACGGTGCCGGCCCGCCGTCGGAGACCAGGTAGAAGCCCAGTTCGCCGCGCGGAGACTCGACCCGGGCGTACGACTCTCCGGGATCCGGTCGCGCGTGCAGCGGCACATCGGCCAGCCACGGACCGTCGGGCAGGGTGTCGACCACCTGCCGCAAAATCTTCAGGCTCTCCTTGACCTCGGCCATGCGCACCAGGAAGCGGTCGAAGCAGTCGCCCTGCTCGCCGACCGGCACGTCGAATTCATAGTCCTCGTAGCCGCAGTAGGGATTCGCCTTGCGCAGATCCCAGGGCACGCCCGTCGCCCGCAACACCGGACCCGAGAGCGACGAGTTGATCGCCATCTCCGGCGAGATCAAGCCGATCCCGCGAGCGCGAGCGTGCAGGATCTCATTCTCCAGCAGCAGCGCCTCGTAGTTGGCGATGTTTTCCGGCATGTCGGCCAGGAACTGCTCAAGTGTCGGCAGTAGCTCGTCGGGCAGGTCGAAGGCGACCCCGCCGATCCGCATGTAGTTGGTCGTCAGCCGCGCGCCGCAGGTCATCTCGAACATGTCGAGCACCCGCTCGCGATCGCGGAACATGTGGAACAGCGGCGTATGCCACGCGCCGCAATCGTTGATGAACGTGCCGTTGGCCATCGCGTGCGAGGCCACCCGCTGCAATTCGGCAAACATCACCCGGATCGCGTTCGCGCGCGGCGGAACCTCGACGCCCAACAGCTCTTCCGCCGCCAGGCAGTAGGCGAGGTTGTTCGACATCGCGGCCAGGTAATCGATCCGGTCGGTGAAGGGAATGTTCTGTGTGTAGGTGCGTTCTTCGGCCAGCTTTTCCATCGAGCGATGCAGATAGCCGATCCGCATCTCCGCGTCCTGCACGATCTCGCCGTCCAGCGTCACCTTGAGCCGGAACACGCCGTGCGTCGACGGGTGTTGCGGTCCCAGGTTGACGACGACCGGTTCGGAACCGTCGCCGGTCGTCAAGGCCTCGATCGTGCCCTGCATGGCGAGCTGAGTGTCGTCGGCGGTGGTCACGACGATTCCTCGCCTTCTTCGGCAACGACCAGTTCGCCTTCAGGCTGCGGGTCGTTCGGATGCATTGGACGTTGGGGCACGCTGCCCGGCACCGGCCAGGCGTTCTCTTCGCTCTCGTGTGGGAAACCGGGCAGTCCCGCCCGCACCTGGCCCGGCATCTGCAGGAAATCCTTGCGCAGCGGATAGCCGGGGAAGCCGTCCCAGAGGAACATCCGCCGCAGATCGGGGTGCCCCTCGAAGCGGATCCCAAACAGGTCGTAGACCTCGCGTTCCTGCAGATGGGCGCCGTGGAACAGGCCGGTCAATGAGGGAAGCGCCGGATCTTCGCGATCCGTCACCCGCGCCTTGATCTGCAGGATGTGGTTCAGGTCCAGCGATTGCAGGTGATAGACGATTTCGAAATGCAGCTCCTGGTCGACGGCCGTGAGATTGGACAGGAAGATCAGGTCGCTCTCCTCGGAGTCGCGCAGCGCCTGGATCGCCTCCACCAGGCGGTCCGGCTCAAGGAACAGGATGCCGCCGTCGACACAGGCCGCGCCGGGCGCGCTCGCGTTGACGATCTCCATCGCCGCCGAAGCGTCGTATTGAACCGTCACGTCAGCGCCACTCCAGTGCCTGGCGCCGCCACTCGTAGACCAGCCCCAGGAACAGCACGGCAATGAAGATCAGCGCCGCCACCAGCCCCGTCACCACCACCGAATCCAGCGCCACCGCCAGCGGGAAGAGGAAGATCACCTCGACGTCGAACAGCACGAAGATCAGCGCCACCAGGTAGTAGCGGAAGTTGAACTGGACCCAGGTCGGGCCCTCGGTCTCGACCCCGCACTCATAAGTGTCGGACTTGACCGCGTTCGGCAGCCTCGGCCGCAAACCGAACTTGAACATCGCCCAGGAAGCGATCAACGGGAGCGACGGGAACAGAGCGGCGAAGATCAGCAGGATGCCGAGGTGCCCGTACTGTTCCAGGACATTGTCCATCTGGACGACCCCGCTCCTGCCTGCCCCGCACTCGATGCGGGGGTCCAGAACCCGCCGACGACGGCAGGCGACTCTGAGGGAGTATATGCACCAGCCTCAACTCACTCAATCGCCACCCCCCTTCCCTCCGCCGATGCCCCGCGCTTGACGCGGGGCCCAGACCGAGATCGCCCCACGCAGAACACCCCCTGATCATCCACAGACCTCTCCACTC
>VXQZ01000001.1 GCA_009838735.1 Chloroflexota bacterium | reverse complement strand
CCCTCCAGCCCCGCCGTGCCCGCCCTGATCTGATCCCCGCGAGCTCAAACCATCGGCCTCATCCGATATCGTTCGAGATGGTCAGCCCCAAACTCACCGGAGTCCTCCCATGGTCCGCACATCCGACATGCACCCCGACATGGCCAAGAATCTGCTCAGCCTCCCATTGCCGGAGATTGAGCCCCAGCCCTGGATCGCTCCAAAGCCTCTCTCCGAGTCAACGGTGGCGATCGTCACGACGGCCGGCATGCACGCCCACGACGACCGGCCCTTCAATCCCGGCTCGGTCGAGTACCGACTGATCCGAGGCGACATCGACTTCGCCGACCTGCGCATGTCGCACCTCTCGGTCAACTTCGACCGCTCCGGCTTCCAACAGGACATCAACACCGTGTTCCCGCTCGAACGGCTGCGAGAGCTGGTCGACCAAGGCGTGGTTGGCGGCGTCAGTCGCTATCACTACTCGTTCATGGGCGCCCAGCCCGAGCCGACGCGGCTGGAGAAGACCGGTGAAGAGATCGGCCGGCTGCTGGCCGAGGACGGCGTCAACGCGGCGTTCCTGACGCCGGTTTGACCGTTCTGCACGCGCTCCGTGTGTGCGCTCAGCCACTACATCGAACGCGGCAGTGAAGGCCGCGTGGCCACGACCGGCGTCTCGCTGATCCGCGAACACGCGGAGGGGATGAAACCGCCGCGCTCTCTCTTCGTGCCGTTCCCATTGGGACGACCGCTCGGCTCGCCCGATCAGCCCGACTTCCAACGCGACGTCCTGCATACCGCGCTGCAACTGCTCGAGACGGCGACCGGAACGGCCCTCGCCGACTACCCGCACGACGCACCGACCAGCGGCGACGATCCCTGGGCTTGCGCCGTCGCGCTGGCGCCTCCGGAACCGGCCAACGAGTCCGAAGCGCTCCGCGACCAACTGGTAGAGGAAATCCGGCAGCTCGCGCCCTGGCATGCTGAATCGCGCAAACGGCGCGGCCGATCAACGGTTGGCATCTCAGGAGCGTCATTGGATCAGATCGAAGATCTGGCCAATCTGCTCGCGGACTTCGCCACCGGCGAGGAACCGGCGGACGGGGAGATCGACTGGAATCATCCGATGCCCATGCGGCTCAAGTTCGCCTCCGACGACCTGCGAGCCTTCTATCACGAATCCGCCACCGCCCAGCCCGGGGCCAGCTACCCCACCGACGCCGACCTCAATGACTGGCTCTTCAATCAGACCTTGCTGGGCACCGTCCTGCGCAAGATCGTCGGTCTCATGCGCGAGAGCGACGACCGCCGCGTGTCGGGCATGGTGATCGGCATGATCCCCGCAGGCTTTGCCCGAGCGCGTTAGCTCTCGGGACGCAGCGGATCATCCTCGTCGAACGGATCCGTGAATCTCGTGCCAACGAGCGACAGATCGCCCTGAAGGTCGTCTCCAGCGGGCGCGAATCCGAATGAGAGCCACGAGACAATGGCCGTGAAGCCGGCCAGCGCTTCACGCTCCGAAAACGTGCAATGGCCAGCCCGTCGAACGGTCTGCACAACCAGATTGCGCTCCCAACCCGACTCCTGCAACATCCGCTGGTAGTCGCGGTCCAGGTGAATCGGCGTAAACAGGTCGCCGGTGGTCTTCAAAGCCAGCATCGGCGCCCGAAGCTCACCGGTCGGAATCCCGACCCCGGGATCGTGCCGCCGGTCAGGATCTGAGCCGAAGCGGATGACCTCCTCATTCAGTCGCTGCACATCGATCCCCGCCACCGGATCGGCGGAGTAGATGTGCTCCCTCGTGTCTGCTGGTGGTAACTCTCGGGATACCGGAATCACCTCGCCGGGGGCCGGCGACCCGGATGCAACCACATCGGGCCAGATCGTCACACCGAGACTGAATGCGATGTCCCACTGCTGACGCAGACCTTCGTCGAATCCCCAGCGCTCGCCGCCAGTGAAAGTCTTGATCAGTGCAGCAAACTGCTCTCCGAGAGGCGTGAGCGACAGGCCAGAGCCATGGGACGTCCCCAGCGCTTCGGCCCACTCGAGCATTCCGTCAACGTCCAGCCGAGAAGGCGGCTCACCGATCAGCCAGTGCGCCAGGGCCTGCCAGGCCGCGATGTAGTCGACCACCCAGACATTGCCCATTGCCGGACAGAAAGCGAGCGCGGCGGCGATCTCGCCGGGGAACTCTTGCGCCATCAGCTGCGCGGTCGCGCCGCCCATCGAGCCGCCTGCGATGTACGTCCGGAGAGGCGGACGCGCCAGTTCGGCGACCCGATCCTTGACCCGCAACAGGTCGTCAACGCCAACACCCGGCACATACCCATTCACGCGATAGGTCGAGGTCGCCCAACCGTAGCCCTGGCCAATGATCACGTCGCGGGCCGGAATGTCGTCAAACGTCAGGCGTCGGCTGAAACCCGTGCCCTCTTCGTCCAGCCCACGAAACCCATGCGCCCAGAGCACGAGATCCCCGTTCCACTGCTCCGGCATCTCGATCCGGTATCCCGCTCCATCGATGTCGCCATACTCCACTCGGGCACCGGAAATCGGTTCGAAGGCCGGATCCTGCAGTTCGTGACCATCCTGAACTACATCCGGGACGAGCAGTCTGCGTTCGGCCGGAGATTCAGGCCTGGCCGGCTGCGGTCTGGCTCGTCTCTGCTGCTGCGTCTGCGAGGCGGGCTGTTCGACGCCAGCCTGTTGCAGTGCCGAATTGGTCTCCCCACCCTGCTCGACCTGTTCCGCTGGCTCAGGATCGGGACGCTGCCGCTGTGTTGCGACCTGCTGTTGCGTCTGCGGCTGGACAGATTGAGCATTCGGTACCTGTTGCTCGGCGGTCTGTGTCGGCTGCACCTGCTGCCGGTCGGGACGTTTGTCCTCGGTACAGCCAACGAGGGCCGCAGCCACGGCCCCACCGGCCAGCCAGCCGGAGCGTTTGACGAACTGTCGCCTGCTCAGTGTCACGCGCAATTGCCCCACCACCTGGCCACAGCTATGTTCGGTACCGACGGTATCCGACCATCCAAGTGCAGAGATCATCCGGTTGGCGAAGATGAACATCCACGAGTACCAGGCCAAGCAACTATTCAAATCTCATGGGGTTCCCGTCCCCGGTGGAGGAGCGGCCACTACGGAGCGGGAAGCGCGTGAATTGATCAAAGAGCACGGCCCTGACGTTGTGATCAAGGCGCAAGTCCACGCCGGTGGGCGCGGCAAAGGCCGGATCGTCAAACGCGACCGGACCACCCGGATCTACAACGATCTGACTGCGGATCCGGAACGGTATGAAGGACAGATCACCGGTCGCCGGCGCGGCGGCGTACGACTCGCCGGCGGCACCGAAGAGGCGCTCAAAGAGTTTCGTCCCATGATGGAACAAGACGCCCGGCTGGTCAGTATCCAGACCGGTGCCGATGGCGTGCCGATCTCCGCCGTGCTGATCGAACAGCAGACCTCAATTGCCAAGGAGTACTACTTCTCGATCCAGGTCGATGGCGCCAACGGGCAACCGTTGATAGTGGCGTCGGCCGAAGGCGGACAGTCGATTGAAGAAGTCAACCGAACCAACCCGCGCGCGGTGTTGCGCGTCCCGGTCGACCCCGTTGAGGGATTCCCCGCATTCCGCGGTCGGTCGTTGGCGAGCAGACTCGGGCTGCCGTCCTCTGCCGTTCGACCGGCCGGTGAGATGTTCGCCAATCTGTATCGCGTCTTCATCGACATGGACGCGTCGCTGGTCGAGGTCAATCCGTTCGTCCTCACCAGCGATGGAACCGTTGTCGCGATCGACGGCAAGGTCGGGCTCGACGACAATGCCTCCTTCCGGCACGGCGGCTACGAGGAGTGGCGCGACCGTTCGCAGGAGAACCCGACCGAGATTGAGGCCGAGGAAGCCAACATCGGCTCCTACATCAAGCTCGACGGCGACATTGGTTGCGTCGTCAACGGCGCCGGGCTGGCCATGGCAACCATGGACACGCTCAAGCTTCACGGCGGCGAACCCGCCAACTTCCTCGACATCGGCACGGTCAACCGCAAGGACCGCGTGATTGAAGCATTGCGAATCATCGTCAACGACCCTGACGTGAAAACAATCTTCATCAACATTTTCGGTGGCCTGGCCCGGGTCGACATCGTCGCCGAGGGCGTCGTCGACGCAGTCAAGGAACTCAACATCCAGCAGCCACTGGTGGTCCGCCTGAACGGCTCCAATGTTGAAGAAGGCCGGCGGGTGCTGCATGACTCCGGGATCGCCGTGCAGACCGCGGACGAGCTCGGCGACGCGGCGGAACTGGCCGTCAACGCGGCAGCATCCGGCAAACGGCGTACCCGCTCAAAGGGATAGCGCCGGGGACCGGATACGTCCGAACAGAACCAAATGAAACCGAACAACTCCAAACAAGGATCCCGCGCATGAGCATCCTCCTCAACAACCGCACCCGATTGCTGATTCAGGGCCTCGGCAACGAGGGCCAGAACCAGATTCGACGCTCGCTCGACTACGGCACCAGGGTGGTGGCCGGGGTACACCCGGGATTCCGCGGCGGCGACAGCTTCAGCCACGGCAATCACAGTTTCCCCGTCTTTGCCACCGTTGCTGAAGCGGTCGAACAAACCCAGGCGAACTGCACGATCATCTACGTCCCCGCCCCAGGCGCGGCAGACGCGATCCTCGAGAACATCGCCGCCGAGGTGCCGTTGATTGTTTGCATCACTGAGGGCGTACCGGTCCACGACATGATTCGCGTCCGCACCGCGTTGGCCGACTCGAAGAGCCGGCTGATTGGACCGAACTGCCCGGGGATCATCCAGCCGGCGTCCAATTGCCGTGTCGGAATCCACCCGCCCGACGTGTTCATGGCAGGCAACGTCGGTGTCGTCTCCCGCTCGGGAACGCTGGTGTACGAAGCCGTTGACCAGCTCACACGCGCAGGCATCGGCCAGTCGACCTGTGTCGGAGTCGGCGGCGACCCGATCATCGGTGAGCAGCAACAGGCGATTCTGCGCCGCTTCAACAGCGATCCGGACACCGACGCGGTGGTGTTGATCGGCGAGATCGGCGGCCTGGCCGAGCAGGCGGCCGCCGCCTACATCAAGCGCAGTATGAACAAGCCGGTCGTCGCCTTTATCGCGGGCGCGACGGCGCCGCCAGGACGCCGCATGGGACACGCCGGCGCGATCATCGAGGGCGAGGCGGGAACGGCCGAGGCCAAAATCACGGCGCTCGAAGAGGCTGGGGCGGTGATTTCGCGCAGTCCGGCCGAGATTGGATCGACCATGCGCCGTGTACTCGAGGAGGCCGGCAAGTACCAACCGCCCGGCGCGTCCGCCGAGTAGCCGATTCAAACGAGGGCAACCCCATGAGTGATGATCCGCTGAGCCCAAAGCAGCAGGGTCAGATCGCCACTCTGGCCGGCTTCATTGCTCCGTTGATCGGCATCCTGCTGATGGTGATCCTCGCGCTCGTTGTTGACGTGGTCGTCGGGATCATCGTCGGAGCCGTCGCCGTGATCGTGCTCGTCCCGTTGACCCAACGAATTCTCAAGCGCCGCGCCGGATCCTGAGGCTCGCGGAGGCTAGCAGGCCGGATCTTCTAGTCCTCGTCCCGTTCATCATCCTCATCCTTGGGCGGAAAACACTCGTGATCCGGGTCGGCGCCAGGCGCAAGATTGCGCATCTCCTTGCCGATGATGCCGTATGGATCGGCGAGGAAGTCGAGGACTTCCTGCACCGCGTCCGGTCCGAACTCCTCGTCGTCGAGGATCTCCGTGCCGTGCAGGTCGGTCTCATAGAGCACGAACCGGACCGGCTCGCCGGCCGCCTTGAAGTAGCGATTGGACTGCCAGTAGGAACACTGGTTCCGCGCTCCGGCGATGTACAGCTTCGGTACGTCAATGTCGGCGACCGTGCTCAGGCCATCGAGCTTGTCGAACCCGTCCTCGTCGGCGCGGTCGGAGTCTTTGGGCGGCTTGTTGGGGAAGATGTTCGGACTGGAAATCGCGCTGACGGCGACCAATTCGTCGCGGTACGCCGCAACCTGCATCAGGCTGGTGCCGCCCATGCTGACGCCAATGCCGTAGATCTTCTCCGCCCCCTCCTCGACCGCATAGTCGATCGCGGCCTCCCACTCCAGATAGATCTCGGGCACGTCCTCGATTGGGCGGTCGCTATAGACGCAGGGCGTGTCTCCGTGGCAGCGGAAGTCCCAGCGAAGCACCCGGTAGCCCTCGGCAACGAGCCGCTCCGCGAATTTGTCCCAGATTCCACGGTGGGTCGGCTTGGTCCGCTTGGTCGGGAACATGTGGCCGAGCAGTACCCAGGTGTCGCCGTCGCCATTGAGCTCGGCGACGAAGCGCGCTCCGTCGGCCGACTGCAGCACAAACGGATCGTTCTGGTCGCTCTTGGTGGCAAGCGCCAGGGGCACGACAATTGCCAGAGCCAGGGCGATCGCGGCGATCGCGCCAAGGAACGGCATCCACTGGTTGTCAGCCAGTTGAAGCAGTCGATGCGGACTGGGTGGGGCCAGTTTGAGCAGGGCGCTGTCGAGGAGTTTCAGAAGCCGTTCGCGCATCGTCACGTCGCCGATCGTGCCTGCTCCAATATGCAATCTCCGCGCAGCATATGGCCCGCTCGCTGCTAATCTCATTCATGGAGGGTTCGCATAGTGGCCTAGTGCGCCCGCCTGCTAAGCGGGTTCGGGGGAGACTCCGTCGAGGGTTCGAATCCCTCACCCTCCGCCATGAGATTGAGCGATTGAGCCATGCCGCAGTATCACATCTGGACCGTCGGTTGCCAGGTCAACACGGCCGATTCGGCCAAGCTGGCTGCGGGTCTGCGACGGCTGGGCATGGACCCGACCGATCAGCCGCGCGACGCCGATCTGATTGTGCTCAACACGTGTGCCGTTCGTCAGCACGCCGAGGACAAGGCGCAGGCCAAACTCGGCTCGCTCAAGCATCTCAAGCGGACCAATCCCAACCTCAGGATCGCCGTCATGGGCTGCATGGTCGGACCTCACACGGCTCGCGGCGACGACCCGATCACGAAGCGATTCTCATTCGTCGACGCCTGGGCGCAGCCGCAGCGCTTCGACCAGGTCGTCAATCTCCTCGATCTGCCCGGCATTCCCGAACCCGAGGATGACGGCGGCGAATTCTGGCCGGAGATCTTCCCGGACGAGACTCAACCGACGGCTTTTGTGCCGGTGATCGAGGGCTGCGACAAATTCTGCACCTACTGCATTGTCCCGCTTCGACGCGGCCGCGAGCGCTCACGACCAATCGACGAGATTGCCCGAGAGATTGAGGCTCACACGCAACGAGGTGTTCGCGAGGTCACATTGCTCGGCCAGACCGTCGAGGCCTACGGCAAAGACCAACCTCCCGTTGATCCCGACACCGACCACGCCGACCTGTCCGACCTGATGCGGGAGATTCACGAGTTACCCAATCTCCAGCGCATCCGCCAGTTGACCAGCTATCCGCCCGACATGACCGACCGCATCCTTGAGGGGATGGCCGAGCTGCCCAAGGTCTGCGAAGCGTTCTCGTTGCCGGTGCAGGCCGGCTCAGACGACGTACTGACGAACATGCGCCGCGGATACAGCGTTGCCCAGTTTCGCGAGCGAGTGGACAAAGTCCGTTCGCTCTGGCCCGATGTCAGCATCTCGACCGACGTGATCGTTGGTTTCCCCGGCGAGACGGAATCGGACTTTCTGGACACCTACGACCTGCTCGAAGACATGCGCTTCGACAAGGTCCATGTTGCGGCATACAGTCCGCGGACCGGGACGTTCGCCGAGCGCCATCAGCCCGACGATGTTCCGCACGAGCTCAAGATGGAGCGATTGCACCGCATTGAAGAATTGCAACGCGACATCTCGTTCCGGATCAACAACCGCTACTTGCTCACCGATGTCGAAGTTCTGCTTGAGTCGACCAAACCGTCCGACACCGAGGGCATGGAGCGTCACACAGGTCGCACGCGGACGATGAAGCTGGTCCATTTCGACGCTCCAGTTGGCGAATTCCGGCCCGGGGACATGTTGGACGTCTCGATTACGCGAGTCGGCGCGTGGAGTCTGCAGGGCCAGCCGTCCCTGGGGAGTTCGCAGGGCGAGCCGGCATAATCCGATGACGACCGAGACCAGCCGAGCGCCCATCGCCAGTAGAACGGCGGCGCGCCGCCCAATCGTCGCGGTCCTCGTTGTGATCTTCACCGTGGTCGACGGCGCCTTGCAGGTTCTACTGATTGAGCGTTCGGCCGCACCCGCTGAGGGTCGGTGGGCGATTCCTGGTGGGGCCGTACTACACGGCGAGACAATGGATGAAGCCGCCGTGCGCAAACTCGCTGAGGAAACCGGCGTCACCGACGTATTCCTCGAGCAGCTCTACACGTTTGGCGATCTCGATCCGTCGCCCGAAGAGGGCAGCGTCGGCGTCGCCTGGTTTGCGCTGGTCGAAAGCGCGTCGGTCCGTCTGGCCCAGCGGACAGCGTGGCGTCCGGAATGGTGGAATCTGGACGATCTTCCCCCGCTCGCGTTCGACAACGAGCAGGTGATTGACGTCGCGCGGACTCGGCTGATCAACAAGCTGCAGTACACCGACGCGGCCTACTCGCTGTTGCCCCCTCAGTTCACCATGCGCGAACTGCAGGAGGTGTACGAAGCAATTCTCGGCCGACCGCTGGACAAGCGGAACTTCCGCCGGCGACTTTTGGCCTCCGATTTCATCGTCGCAACGCCCGAGAAACGCACCGACGGTCGACATCGTCCCGCACGTCTGTATCGCTTTGCCAGCCGCTCCTGAGCTTTCGGCCCGGGCGTTCCAGCTCTCGGCTTATGTCGCCACGCGATTGTTCCACGTTTCTCTGACTCGTCTCTTGACAGCACGCCTCCAGATTTGCAACAATATTGCGGATCGATAGTGTCACTCTGACACTAAGTGATGGGTTTGAGAGTCATGTCTGAAGCCGTCGTTGTCGAAACCACGTACGTACCCGAGACCCTGCCGCCCAACCTGCCGGATGAGGCATGCGAGACCGACATCGCCACCATCCCGCTGGCGTCCGAGCCGCACTTGCCGGACTGGCAGCCGGAGATTCCGCAGGAGTATCTGAGGCTCTCGGGTGATGAGTTGCGCGAACGCATCCGTGCCGCGCGGGCCGAGCTGGGCGAGCGGTTGCTGATCCTCGGGCATCACTATCAGCGCGACGACATCATCGAGTTCGCCGACTTTCGCGGCGACTCATTCAAGCTGGCCCAGCAGGCGGCCGAGAATTCCGAGGCCGACTACATCATCTTCTGCGGCGTCCATTTCATGGCCGAAAGCGCCGACATTCTGACCACGCCGCAGCAGACCGTCATCCTCCCCAACCTCGCTGCTGGTTGCTCGATGGCCGACATGGCCCAGCCAGAGGATGTCTACGACGCCTGGGATGACCTCGGTGAAGTCGTTGACACCGACCGGGTAATCCCGATCACCTACATGAACTCCGCCGCCTCGCTGAAGGCCTTTGTCGGCAAGAACGGCGGCGCGGTGTGCACCTCGTCCAATGCAACCGCGGTGCTCGAGTGGGCGTTCGAACAGGGCGACCAGGTGCTGTTCTTCCCCGACCAGCATCTCGGACGCAATACGGGCAAGCGCCTCGGCATCGACCCGCAAACACAGACGGCCGTTTGGAGTCCCCGCAAGTTGAACGGCGGATTGAGCGAAGAACGGATCGAACAGAGCAAGATCCTGCTCTGGCAGGGCCACTGCTCCGTCCACATTCGCTTCCGCGTCGACCAGATCGAGCGCGCTCGTGAAGAACATCCCGGAGTTCGCGTGGTCGTTCACCCGGAATGCACGCAACAGGTCGTCGATGCCGCCGACGCGGACGGCTCGACCGAGTTCATCATCAACTACGTACGCAACGGTCCGCCCGGCACCTACGCCGTCGGCACCGAGATCAACCTGGTCCACCGGCTCAATGAAGAGGTCGCTCACGAGGGCAAGACGGCGTTCTGTCTCGACCCGGTGGTCTGCCCCTGTGCGACGATGTACCGGATTCACCCCGCGTATCTGGCCTGGGTGACCGAAGCTCTGATCGAGGGCCGCGTGGTCAATCCGATCACGGTCGACGATGACACGCGCAAATGGGCGCGTGTTGCACTCGACCGCATGCTGGCGATCACCTAGACCTGCTGGTGCACGACCCCATGCACGTTCTGGTCATCGGCAGCGGATTGGCCGGCACGAATGCGGCGTTGCTGGCGTCGCAGTTCGCCAAGGTCACGCTGCTGAGCAAGTCAGAGCTGCAGGAGACCAATACGCAGAGGGCCCAGGGCGGCATCGCGGCAGCGATGACGGGGCTTGACGACCCGGCACTCCACGCAGAAGACACGATCCGCGCCGGCGCCGGTCTCTGCGATCCCGCGGCCGTTGACGCCCTCACAGCTGATGGCGTCAGCGCCATTCAGCGACTGATTCAGCTGGGCGTCAACTTCGACCGCGGCCGAGATGGAGATTTGGCGCTCGCGACCGAGGGCGCGCACTCGACGCCTCGGGTACTCCACGCCGGAGGCGACCAGACCGGCCGGCACATTCAAGACGCGCTTGTCGAGCGGTTGGCGGAAGCCGATGTCGATGTGCGGACAGGGAACGCCGTTGAGGATCTCGTTGTGGAGGCCGGGCGCTGCGTGGGAGTGTTGACGGATGCGAGAGAGACGATCCTCGCCGACGCTGTGATTCTCGCCAGCGGCGGATCCGGCGCGCTCTACCGGGTCACGACCAATCCGGCCAACGCCACCGGCGACGGCGTGGCACTGGCATTTCGTGCCGGCGCGGTGGTGCGAGATCCCGAGTTCGTCCAATTCCATCCGACAGCGCTCGCCGGCGAGGAGAGCGCATTCCTCATCTCGGAAGCTGTGCGTGGCGAAGGGGCGGTGCTGTTGGACTCCCGCGGAGATCGGTTCATGTCCAGCATTCACCCGGATGCGGAGCTGGCGCCTCGCTCGGTGGTGGCGCAGGCGATCTTCGAGACCATGCGTCGTGACAGCGCCGACCACGTGAGGTTGGACGTTTCACACCTCGACTCCGACTTCCTGCGCGAGCGGTTTCCCGGCGTCTACCAGGGTGCGCTGGAGCGCGGCTATGACATGACGACCGGACCGATTCCCGTCGCGCCGGCCGCGCATTACCACATGGGCGGCGTCTACACCGACATCGACGGGCGCACAACGATTCGAGGCCTGTACGCGGCCGGCGAGTGCGCGTCGACTGGCGCGCACGGCGCGAACAGGGTGGCCTCGAATTCCTTGCTCGAAGCGGCTGTCTTCTCTTCCAGAGCCGTGGAATCGGTTCTGCGCAACACGCATGAGGCCGACATGCCGGACGATGACGTCACAACCTTGCGCATCCACCCCCATGGCGGCGCTCCGTCCTGGCAGAACCTGAAGCGAACGATGAGCGAGCTAGTCGGCATCTCCCGAACGGGGGAAGACCTGCGAGCGGCAATCGAACGGTTCGATCAATGGTCGGCACAGCGGTCAGATCGAGGAGATGCCTCGCTGGAGCTTGGCACGCTGACCGCGCGACTCATCACGGAGGCGGCATTGCAGCGCGCCGAAACCAGGGGCTCGCATTTGCGACTTGACTTTCCCGAGACCAGCCCCGACTGGCAACGCCACAGTCTCTGGCAACTGGTCCGCGAATGAGCGCCCTTGACCTGGCCATTGTGCAGCGACTCGTAGACGCCGCGCTCGCCGAAGACCGCGCCGACCTCGACGTCACGACAGGCTCATTGAGCAAGTGGATCGACTGGCGGCAGGGCAACGCCCATCTCATCGCCCGAGCCGACGGTGTCGTCTGTGGACTCGATTTCGCCCTTGCGGCGTTCGCTGCGCTCGACCCCGATGTCCGCTTCTTGCCTGAGGTAAGCGACGGCGACCGCGTCTCGGCCGGCCAACAGATCGCGGTCGTTGGCGGGCAGCTTGACCCCCTGCTGCGGGCGGAACGGACAGCGCTCAACTGGCTGCAACGTTTGAGCGGGACGGCCACGCTCACGGCCCAGGCGGTCGACGCCGCGGGATCGCGCACGAAGATCCTCGACACGCGCAAGACAACACCGGGACTGCGCGCGGCCGAACGCTACGCGGTTCGCTGCGGCGGCGGACTCAATCACCGCGACTCATTAGCGTCGGGCGTGTTGATCAAGGACAACCACATCGCCGCAGTACGTCAGGCAGGCGGGAGCCTCGCTGACGCCGTTTCGGCGGCACTTGCCAATGTCGGGCCAGCGACGGGAGTTGAAGTGGAAGTGACCAATCTCGATGAGGCCCGGCAGGCGCTCGAGGCCGGGGCCACCGCGCTCCTGCTTGACAACTTCGCAACCGACGACCTGGTGTCCGCCGTTGAAGTCGCCCGGGTCTACCACGCCAGGACCGAGGCCAGCGGCGGAATCACGCTGGAGCAGATTCCCGAAATCGCCAGGTCGGGGGTCGACTACATCTCTCTCGGAGCGCTGACCCACTCGGCCCCGTCGCTCGATATCGCCCTGGACATCGCGCTCGACCTCCCGCCGGACTAACGAGCGTTTCGCAGCCGGAGCCTCGTGTCTGTCAGGCCGGTATTGCCGGGGGGTCTCTCTAGCCTCGCCGCGGGCGTTCCAGGTCGGCTGAGTCGATCACGACCGTGAACGGGCCGTCGTTGATCAGTTCCACTGACATCATCGCGCCGAACTCTCCCGTCTGAACCGGGACTCCTTGCGCTCTCAGCGACTCGGCGAAATGCTCGACCAGCGGCTCGGCCAGCTCGGGACGCGCGGCGCTGGTGAAACTGGGCCGACGGCCCTTGCGTACATCGGCGTGCAGCGTGAACTGGCTGATCACCAGCGCTGCGCCGCCGACGTCGAGCAGGCTCTCGTTGAAGCGACCCTCGGAGTCGGCGAAAATCCGCAATCCCGCCACCTTGCGCGCCAGCGCTTCAGCCTGGGAGGGAGAATCTCCATCGGCGACGCCAACCAGGATCAGCAACCCAAGGTCAATGGCCCCGACGACGGCGCCATCGACCGATACCGACGCGCGGCTGACGCGTTGGAGCACTACTTTCATGGGTTGATGCTTGCTGAGGAGAAGTCCAGGAACCGATCAATCAGCCGTAGCGGCAGAGGTCTCCAGCTCGCCTGGGTCAGATCCTTCAGACGAGGGGCCATCAGAAGAAGCACCGTTCGACTCGGGATCGCCTTCGGCGTCGCGGTCCTCGTCGCGGCGCGACTTCCAGTTGCTCTTCTTGCTATCGGTCGAATACCAGCCGGAACCCTTGAAGACGATCGCCGGGGCGCTGGGGATTCGCTGCAGCGTTTGCTCGCACTCCGTACAGGGCTGCTGCGCCGGAGCGCTCCAGCCTTCCAGCTTCTCGACCGTGTGGCCGCACTCGAAACACTCGTAGACGTAGCGGGGCACGTACTTCCTCCGCGCGGAAACCAGACAACATGCGTAAGTTATCACGAGACCTGATTGAGTGCGCGTACCGCGGGCACATGCATATACTCGATCCAGTTGCCCGCCTCAGGGACGGGTTTGACGTGACTGACAGCCTGACCATCTGAGGAGCCGGATGACGACATCGATCTCAATGCGCGACCTGTTGGAGGCCGGAGTCCATTTCGGTCATCAGACCGGACGCTGGAACCCCAAAATGGCGCCCTTCATCTACGGCGCGCGCAACGGCGTACACATTCTTGACCTGGCCCAGACCGTCACTCGACTGGAAGATGCCACCGAATTCGCCCGCGAACTTTCGGGCTCTGGCCAACAGATCTTGTTCGTCGGCACCAAGCGCCAGGCTCAGGACGTGATTCGCAACGAAGCCGACCGAGCCAACATGCCGTATGTCGTGACTCGCTGGCTGGGCGGCACACTGACCAATTTCCAGACGATCCGCCTGCGCGTCGATTACATGATCGAACTCGAACGCCGCGAAGAGGCCGGCCAGCTCGAACTGCTGCCCAAAAAGGAAGCGCTGAAACTACGAGACAAGCTGACCCGGCTGCACCGCTATCTGCGAGGCCTGCGGGACATGACCTCGCTGCCCGGTGCGCTCTTCGTGGTTGATGTTCCGCGCGAGCACATCGCCGTGGCCGAAGCGCAACGCCTGAACATCCCAATCATCGCCGTCTGCGACACCAATTCGGACCCGAACCTGGTTGACTTCCCGATCCCCTCCAACGACGACGCTATCCGCGCTGTCCGCCTGCTGACGGCCCAGATTGCGGACGCGGCTCAAGAGGGCGGCATGATGATGCAGAGCGCCGTTGAGGCTGAGGAATCCTACGAAGCGGCCGAGACCGCTGAGCCAGTCGCGGTCGACTGAACCAGACCATCCATCGAGTCGGACAAACAACCCGGCATCACACGCAGCCAACGACCAGAGGAGTCACCAACGTGCCCGTAACGATTGACCAGATCAAGGCCCTGCGCGCTGAAACCGGCGCGGGCGTGATGGATTGCCGACAGGCGCTGACGGAAGCCGACGGCGACATTGAGCAAGCGCGCCTGGTACTCCGCGAGAAGGGGATCGCCACGGCCAGTAAACGGGCTGACCGAGCCACGGGACAGGGCCTCATTCACAGCTACATCCACGGCGGTCGGATCGGCGTGCTCGTTGACCTGCGCTGCGAGACCGACTTCGTCGCCAAGACCGAGCCCTTCAAGGAGCTCGCCCACGACATCGCCATGCAGATCGCCTCGATGAACCCCACCGCAGTCAGCGCCGACGACATGCCCGGCGACGCCGATGCGGACGCGATCGCGCTGCTTGACCAGGAGTTCATCAAGGACGGATCGCAGACCATCAACGACCGAATCAACGACGTCATCGCCTCCATTGGTGAGCGCATCGAAGTCGCTCGCTTCACTCGCTACGAAATGGGCGAGTAGCAGGTTGTGACCGAGATTGCGGGTATGGCGCACACGTCATGACCGACCAGTCGACCACATCCCGAGTCGTTCTCAAAGTCTCCGGTGAGTCGCTGCAGGGTCAGCGCGACTCCGGCATCGACTCGGGCGCTCTCAACGACATCGCCCGTCAAATCGTCGAGTGCCGCAGTCGCGGCGTCGAGATTGGCGTGGTGGTCGGAGGCGGCAACCTGTTTCGCGGCCGCCTGGCCGGCGAACTGGGCATGACCCAGGCGACCGCACACTATGCAGGCATGTTGGCGACAGTGATCAACGGTCTGGCGCTGCAGGACGCGATCGAAGCCGCCGGAGGCGAGGTCCGAACGATGTCCGCTCTGCACGTTCGCCAGGTGTCGGAAATCTTCATTCGCCGGCGTGCGATCCGTCATCTGCAAAAGGGCCGGGTCGTGCTCTGTGTCGGCGGGACCGGCAATCCGTACGTCACAACCGACACGGCCGCTGCGCTGCGTGGCATCGAACTTGACGCTGATCAACTCATGATGGGCAAGCACGGCACCGACGGCGTCTACACGGCCGATCCGGCTCACCATCCCGACGCCCGGCGCTACTCACGACTCAACTATCGCGAGGCGTTGCAGCAAAACCTCGGCGTGCTGATGGATGCGTCGGCGCTGGCCCTTTGCGAGGAGCATTCGCTGCCAATCGTGGTGTTCAACATCGAAGCGCCTGACGCTATCGTGAGCACAGTGATCGACGGTCCCAATCTGGACGTGGCCGGTACTCGGGTCGATCACGGGGCAACGGTCCTTGCCGACTGAAGCCCGCCGACCATGATCGGTCGAAGATCGGCTGGGAGCGCGACATGTCCGACAACGAGCTCCTCGACCTCGCCTTCGAAGACGCGGACTCGCGGATGAGCGGCGCCGTCAGCGCCCTCGAGCGTGATCTCATGGCCGTGCGAACCGGACGCGCCCACACGTCGTTGGTCGACCAACTGCGGGTCGATTACTACGGCACGACCATGGCGTTGAACCAGCTGGCGACGATCTCGACACCGGAAGCTCGATTGATTGCGATCCAGCCGTGGGACAAGAATGCCTTCGACCCGATCACCAAGGCGATTCAGACCTCGGATATCGGGATCAATCCACAATCGGACGGCATCCTGATCCGTCTGGCGCTGCCCGAGTTGACCGAGGAGCGACGACGCGACCTGGTCAAGCTCGTGCATCAGAAAGCCGAGACCGCCCGCGTCGCCATCCGCAATGTGCGTCGGCACATCCACGACGATCTTCGAGCCATGCAGCGCGACGGAGACCTGTCGCAGGACGAGGAACGCCGGGCGGAAACACAACTCGACACGCTGACCGGCCAATTCATCGCTAAAGTTGATGCTGCGGGCAATCTGAAGGAGCGCGAGCTCCTCGAGGTCTAGCACGTGCCAAGCCCATCCGCATCCACGATCACCCCTCCGACAAACCACGCAGCGTTGCCTGTGAAGGCGAACGGCGTCCACCGCGTCGATCCCACCGAGATTCCACATCACGTCGCGGTGATCATGGACGGCAACGGACGCTGGGCGGCGCAACGCGGACTGCGGCCGACCGAAGGTCATCGAGCCGGCACCGAGAACATCCGCGCAGCAATCGAAGCATTCGCCGAGCGCGGCGTTCGTTGTCTCACGCTGTTTGCCTTCTCGACCGAGAACTGGAAACGTCCGCGGCCAGAAGTTCGCGGCCTGATGCGCATCCTCTCCTCAACCATCGACCGCGAGGTGCAGCCGCTGTACGAGGCCGGGGTCAGGTTGCGCTACATCGGACAGCTTGACGCACTCGACGCCCGCCTCAGGCGCAAGATCGACAACGCGATTGAGCTCACCCGCGACAACGACCGCATGACCGTCTGCGTCGCGTTCAATTACGGCTCCAGAGCCGAACTGGTCGATGCCGTTCGCCGGATGGTCGCAGACGGAGTCCATCCAGAGGATGTCACGGAGCGCAAGCTCTCGGACTACCTCTACACCCGCGAACTGCCCGACCCCGACCTGATCATCCGCACCGGCGGCGACCAGCGCGTTTCCAACTTCCTGCTCTGGCAGGCCGCGTATGCCGAGTACGTCTTCTCGGACACGTACTGGCCCGATTTCTGCGAGCGAGATGTCGACGCCGCGCTCGCTGCATACGCCCAGAGAACCAGAAACTTCGGCGGACGACCCGCCAATGGCGAGTAACTCACCCCAGTCCGACAGGATCATCGCGGCACCTGGGCCGACAATCCTGTTCCCGCTGTTCCTTTTGATCGAGCTGCTCTCGTGGCCCCTCAGGAAGCTCTGGAGTCGGGGCGGCCTATCCGCACGCTTGACCAGCGCCGCAATCGGCATGCCGATCATCATCGCCGCCATCCTGATCGGTGGACCATTCTTTGCCGCCATGATTGCGCTCAGCCTGGCTGCGGCGCTCAGCGAGATTGCCGTCATCGTCGGACTCAGCCGGCGCAACTCCACATTCCTCGTTTCCCTGGCCGCGATTGGCGCGATCGTTGCAGTGGCCACGCAGCCTGACCTGCCGTTGCTCTGGCCGATCCTGGCCGGTGGCCTGGGTATCGCCGGAGTCGCGACCATCACGGCGGTCCGTTCCGTCTCCCTGCCCGATCCGGCGCAACTGAAGCCGATCCTGCTTGGCGGCGCTTCCATGCTGGGTGCCGTTTCCTATCTCGCCATCCCGGGCGCAACGTTCATCCTGGTTCGAGGCGCACATCAGGGCACGGACTGGGTGCTGCTCGCCGTCCTCGCCATCATGTCGGCCGATGCCGCCGCCTACGCCGGCGGCCGACTGCTGGGCCGTCGCCCATTGGCCCCGTCTGTCTCACCCAACAAGACGATGGAAGGGGCGATCTTTGGCTGGCTGGGCGGCTTCGGCGCAACTATCGCCCTCGACCAGATCCTCAATCTCGACGTGGAAATCTGGCCGCTGGTGCTGCTTGCATTGGTCTTGCCGATCGTGTCCCAACTCGGCGATCTCGCGGAGTCTCTGTTCAAGCGCGCCATGGACGTCAAAGACTCCTCCAACCTCATTCCCGGGCACGGCGGTGTGCTCGATCGGCTCGACTCGCTCCTCTTCGGGCTGCCCGTCGTATATTTCTTCTTGCAATGGACGACCTGAACCAACCCCCGATCAACCTGGTCCTGCTGGGCTCGACCGGCAGCATCGGCCGGCAGACGCTCGATGTCGTCCGCGCCATGCCTGAGCGATTCAACATTCTCGGCCTGGCCGCCGGACGCAACCTCGACGCCCTGGAAGCGCAGGCCCGCGAGTTTCGGCCGACCTACATCTGGGCCGCCTCAGACGACGAAGCGCGCGTGGCGATGATTGCTCAGGAATGCAATGCATCGGTCACGCCGATGGACGAGATGGCCGCAGATCCGGATGGTGACGTCTTGGTCGTGGGCACCGCTGGTCGCGCAGGTCTGGAACCGACATTGACCTCCCTGCAGCGCGGCGGCGCTGTGGCGTTGGCGAACAAGGAAGTCGTGGTCATGGCTGGTCAACTCGTCCGCGACGCCGTCGACCGCGGCGGCGGCCAGCTGCGACCGGTCGACTCGGAGCATTCCGCCATCTGGCAGTGTCTCTGGGGCGAGGCGGATCACGAAATCCGCCGCATCCTGCTCACAGCCTCGGGCGGCGCGCTGCGTCACCTGCCCGCCGAAGAACTCGGCGACGTGACGCCGGAGCAGGCGCTCGACCATCCCACCTGGAACATGGGCGACAAGATTACGATCGACAGCGCCACGCTGATGAACAAGGGCATGGAAACGATCGAGGCCAAGTGGCTCTTCGACGTGCCCTACGAACGGGTCGAGATCGTCCAGCACGCCGAATCGATTGTGCATTCGCTGGTCGAGTTCGGCGACGGCTCGGTCAAGGCGCAGTTGGGCTATCCCGACATGAAGTTGCCGATTCAACTGGCGCTCGGATATCCCGCGCGACTCGAGCCTACGGTCGAGCCGCTCGACCTCGCCTCAGTCGGCACGCTCAACTTCTCCCGACCCGACCTCGAACGCTATCCCTGCCTCAAGCTGGCGCAACAGGCGGGCCGCGCCGGTGGAACCTATCCGGCCGTCATGGCCGCCGCCGACGAGGTCGCGGTCGAGTCCTTCCTTGAGCGCCGCATCTCCTTCACCCAGATCGCCGACTACGTCAATCAGGCGATGGATGCGCATCGCAACACCAACAACCCCGACATCGAAGCCATTGACGCCGCCGACGCCTGGGCTCGCGGTTTCACCGTCGGCCGCATCGCCGCCGCCGTGTAGCGAACAGTTGGATCGCGGGGCATCGCGAGATCGCTAGTACGCTGACTTCATGGTTCTGATCGATACAGTTCTACCGTTCGTCGGGGTCTTGCTCGGACTGGTCGTTCTGCACGAACTGGGACACTTCGTCGCTGCCAAGCTGGCCGGTGTCCGGGTTGAAGAGTTTGGCGTCGGACTGCCCCCGAGGATCGGCAAGGGCTGGCAGTTTGGCGAGACGCTCTATTCATTCAACTGGCTGCCCATCGGCGGATTCGTCCGTCTGACCGGCGAGGAAGCGTCGGGTCTGCTGATTACCGCGGTCGATCAGGACTCGCGGATGAAAGAGCATTTCGTCGCCGGCGACCGGATCCTCAAGGTCAACGGCAAACGCGTCGTCACGCCGGATCAGTTCCTCGACCGAGTCTTCCGTACACATGGGGAAGAGAAGCGCGAGTTCACGTACGACCACGTCGAGAGCGACGGCAGGAAAACCACCTGGAACCTGACGTTGACGCCTCAGGGTGACCTGGACGAGGACGCTCCCGCGCCTCGCAATCTGATTACGACGGGGGAACAACGAGCCGAGTTCATGAACGAACGCGGCGAGGCTACGCTGCTCGGCCTGACCGTAGGGATTGATCCGCGCTCGCTCGGGGCCAAGTCGCGGTTGACCAGGATCCTCATCCTCGCTGCCGGGGCAATCGTCAACGCCATCCTCCCAATCATCCTGTTCGCCGTTGGCGCGCTGATTCCCGACAACGTCTCCGCAGGTCCGGCCGTCGTGACCAGCACGATCGAACAGGCTCCGGCGCACCAGGCCGGCATTCGCGCCGGCGACCGGATCGTCGCGATCGATGGGGAACCAATTCAAAACGCGGCCGAGCTCTCGCGCGCAATCCAGCTCAATCTGGGCGAGACCCTGCTGGTCTCGATCGAGCGGCCGCCCAGCGGTTCGCTCACCGCGAGCCGCGCCTCTCGTGAACCGGAACGATTTGAAGTTCTGGTACACGCGCGTTTAGCTCCCCAGCCGCTCACGCACGTGGTCCAACCTGGAGATTCGGTGCACGACATCTCCGAGAAGCTTGGAGTCTCACCTGCCTCGGTGATCGCCGGTTGGGGTATCGAGACCGAGAAGCTCAAGGAGGGCCTGGAGCTGGAACTGCCCGGCGGCATGACCTACGTAACCGAAGCAGACGACACCATGCTCAGCATCGCGATCGAGGAGCAGGTCCGGATGGCCTCGGTCTACGCCGCACTGAACATCGATCCTGTTCATCCGCCGCCTGGCATCCAGATTGAAGTACCCCAGGGCGCGACCGGGATCAGCATTGCTAACGCCTCGCGACTTGTGGCTCGCGACAGTCCTTCAATCGGCGAGTCGATCGCCGCCGGCTGGACGCAGACCCGTGACACCTTCATCCTCGTCCGCAATCGGATTCGCTCATGGATCGCCGGTGGCGAAGCGATCGAGCTATCCGGACCGGTCGGAATCGCCCGAGTGACGGGCGAAGTCGTCGATCGAGCAGGGTGGACACGACTGATCGAGCTCGCCGCCCTGATTTCGCTCAATCTCGCCATCATCAACATCCTGCCGCTACCCATGCTTGACGGCGGCCGGATCATGTTCGTCCTGATCGAGATCGCCCGCCGCGGCAAGAAAATCAGCCCCGAGCGCGAAGGACTCGTCCACATGGCCGGTTTCGCCGCCCTGCTGGTCTTCATCGTGGTGATCAGCTATTTCGACATCATCAAGGCGGTATCGGGTGAGCCGGTGATTCCATAGCAGTGTGTCCCACTGTCGCCGCCGTTACACTGATGGCGATCCACTTCCGCGCCCTGAGCAAAAGGAGCACGCATGGCGTTTGAGACGTTTATTGACGCCGACACCCACATCACCGAACCCGCCGACCTCTGGACCTCCCGCGTCTCCTCCAAGTGGGGCGACAAGGTCCTGCACGTCAAGCAGGACGACAAGGGAATCAACTCCTGGTTCGTCGCCGATGAAAAGGTGGCGGCAGCGCCCTCAGGCGTCTTCGCCGGTTGGAAGGGCAAGTTCCCCAGCTCGCCGCCGACCTACGAGGAAGCCCACCCCGCATCGTTCGACGTCCACGAGCGACTCAAGCTGATGGACGAGACCGGCGTGTACGCGCAGGTCCTCTACCCCAACGTTGCCGGCTTCGCCTCGCAGCGCTTCCTCTCGCTCAAGGACCCCGAGCTCATGCTCGAGTGCGTCCGCGCCTGGAACGATTTCCAGCTCGACTGGATCTCGGTCGCGCCCGAGCGCTTCGTGGCCAACATCTCGATCCCGTTCTGGGACGTCGAGGCCTCGGTCAAAGAAATCGAACGCGTCGCACCGAAGGGGATGCGGGGCATCCTCTTCACCGGAGACCCGCAATCGCACGGTGAGCCGTTCCTTGGCGACCATCACTGGGATCCGCTCTGGAACATCGCCACAGACGCCGGTCTGCCAATCTCGTTCCACATCGGCTCCGGCGACTTCACCGACGGCTTCACGCCAGAGCGTCTCGCAGTCGACGGCCCTGAGGTGACCTACGCACGCACCTCCACCGTCCTGTTCATGGCCAACGGCCTGCAGATGACCGACCTGCTGCTCTCCGGCGTGCTGCCGCGCTTCCCCGACCTCAAGTTCATTTCTGTGGAGTCCGGGATCGGCTGGGTGCCGTTCTGCCTCGAAAGCTGCGACTACCACTTCATGGCCGCCGATATCCGCAAGGCGCGCCCCGAGTTCGAGATGATGCCTTCGGACTACTTCCGCCGCCAGGTCTACGCCTGCTACTGGTTCGAGAAGGTCGCTCCGCGCAAGCTGATCGACGACATCGGCGCCGACAACATCCTCTTCGAGACCGACTTCCCGCACCCGACCTGCCTCTACGGCAACGTGCAGGAGACAATCGAGGACGGCCTCGAAGGCCAGTCCGAAGAGGTCCGCCGCAAGATCCTCTGGGAGAACTCGGCGAAGCTCTACAACATCGAGATCCCCGAGGTGATGCCGGAAGGTCTCGCCGCGGCAGCCGCAGCCGGCGGCGGAGGCTAGCCGTCTCTGAGACCTCCCCCTCCGGGGGAGGTGTCGCGAAGCGACGGAGGGGGCTCCCTCGTAACCTCAAGAGACCGCTCCAATCGGAGCGGTCTCGTCGCGTAGCAGGCAGGAGCAAGAACCATGGATATCAACGGCAAAGTCGCAGTCGTCACCGGATCATCCTCGGGGGTCGGCGAAGCCACGGCAGCGCTGCTTGCCTCGATGGGCGCCTCCGTTGTGGTCAACTACTTCCGCGGCGCTGAAGCCGGGCAACGCGTCGTCGACGAGATCCAGGCCGCCGGTGGCTCGGCCATCGCCGTACAGGCCGACACCCGCGACGACGCCGACTGCCGCAAGCTGATCCAGTCCGCCATCGACGAGTTCGGGCACCTGGAAATCCTGGTCAACAACGCCGGCATGACTCACTTCATCGCCCACGACGACCTCGAGGCCGTGACCGACGACGTCTGGGACGACATCATCGGCGCCAACCTGCGCGGCGTCTTCAACTGCACTCGTGCAGCCGCACCGCACATGAGGGCGGCGGGAGAGGGCGCAGTTGTGAACGTCAGCAGCGTCGCCGGTGCTGGCGGCGGCGGCTCCTGCATCCCCTACGCCGCCAGCAAAGCCGGCGTCAACGTCATCACGAAGTCGCTCGCCAGGGTGCTCGGTCCGGAAATCCGGATCAACACGATCGCCCCTGGCTTCATCGAAGGACGCTGGCTTCGAGGCGGCCTGGGAGAAGACACCTACGAAGCCGGCCGCAAACGCCTCGGCGAAACCGCCCCGCTCAGAGGCGTCGCCACACCCGAAACCTGCGCCGACGCCATCGTCGCCCTGATCGAACGAAACGTCTTCGTCACCGGTCAAACCATCACCGTCGACGGCGGCGCAACGCTATAGCGCTAGGGCCGTCTACCGCACCGTGTACGTCACGGGCAACCGCTTGATCCCGCCGATCAGGCCCGACGACAACCGCTCAACCTCGCCATTCAGCTCGAAGTGATCGAGCCTCTGGGTGACGTGCCGGAAGATGCTGCGCATCTCCAACCTCGCCAGGTTGGCGCCGAGGCAGAAGTGCTCTCCGAAACCTCCGAACGCGAGGTGAAGATTGGGCGACCGTGCGATGTCGAAGACGTCGGGATTCTCGAATACGTCCTCGTCGCGGTTGGCCGACGGGTACCACATCGCGAGTGTCTCGCCTTCCGTGATCGGCACACCGCGAATCTCGGTGTCGCGGGTGACGGTCCGAGCGAAATGCACAACCGGCGAGGTCCAACGCAGCATCTCCTCGACCGCGCTGTCCAGCAGCTCCGGTTGATCGCGTAGCCGCTCGGATTGCTCCGGGTTCTCGATCAGCGCCTGCATTCCGCCCGACGTAGCGTTCCGCGTGGTCTCATTGCCGGCCAGGATTAGCAGAATCGCATAGGACAGAATCATGTGCTCGGGCATCGGCTCGCCGTCGATCTCCGCCTGCACGAGCGTGGTCATCACGCTGTTGTCGGGTTCGCGGCGCTTGCGCTCGATGTGGGCCATGAAGTAGCCCTGCAGACCTCGCACCCCGGCCTGCCAGGTCTCGCGACGTGACCGGCCCTGCTGGTACTCGGGATCCTCGGATCCGAGAAACTCATTCGTCCAGCGGAACAGGTCTTCCCACGAGTCACGATCGACCGCCAGTAGCTCGCAGATCGCTGCCAACGGCATCCGCGCGGCGACATCGCGGACGAAGTCGGCCTCTCGCCTGTCGGTGAGCTGGTCAACGATGTGAGCAGCGACATCATCAACCACATCTTCAGCAATCTCGTCGATCCGATCTTCCAGCAGTCGCATCCCGCGCGGCGAGAATCGGCGGCTGGTGGCGTTGCGGTATTTGCCGTGTTCCGGTGGATCCATGCTGATCAGGTTGGGGATGTTCAGCGACGGATCGTTCCCGCCTCCGTCACCCGAACCAGCCGAGCGAATGACCAATCGCTGACTGCTGATGAACGTCTCTGGATCGCGCGAGATGTGCTGAATGTCGTCGTACTTGGTGATCGCCCAGAAGGGCGTCACGCCCGGTCGCTCGTACCAGTAAACCGGCGCCTCGCGGCGCAGCAGCGCCCAGTCCTCCCATGGATAGCCCCGCTGCGCGTAGAGCTCGGGAGTCACCAGATCAATGTGGTCGAGTCCGCTCGTCATCGTCGTCATGAGCGCCCGCTCCATTCGCCTGCTACCGCGTCGGTATCCTCATCTGAGCGTATCGATCCAGGCAGGGACTCACCTGGTCCCCAGAGATCTTTAGAGGTGTGCCGTGAGCGACAAACGATCATTGCTGGGCGTCTACGAGAACTTCACGGAGGTCGTTGCGGACGGCTACGAGCGCGAGTCGTTGTATCTCACGATGACGGACGGCTGCCGGATCGCGATCGATGTGTTGCATCCCACCAGCAACGGCAATGTGATCGACGGGCGGACGCCGACCGTGCTCCACACGACGCCGTACCGCCGCTCATTCGAAGTCTCGGGTAGCGCCGGCACGGCGGCCCGTTATGCCGAGGAACTGCGGAGCATGGAACCGGGCGAACTGGTCACCCAGTACGAGGAACGGCCGATCGCCCGCGACCTGATTCACCACGGATATCGCTTCGTCTCAGTGGACATCCGCGGCACTGGCGCCTCGTTCGGCGCTGAGTACGGCGATTCCTGGCTGGCCGGGCACGACATTGCGACCGTGATCGACTGGATCAGCGAGCAGCCCTGGTCCTCGGGCAGAGTGGGCATGGTTGGCATTTCATACGAAGGCATGATGCAGTTCTTCACTGCGGTGCACCGGCCTGAAGGACTGAAGTGCATCGCGCCGCAGTATCCAGGGTTGCCGCACTGTTATGTCGACGGCGGCCTGGCGATCAGCAGCTTCGCCCGTGTCTGGGAGCGGTTGCACAAAGGGATGTCGGAGAACGAACCGGCCGCCCCGGTCGATGGACCCGATGGCGAACGGCTGCGCGAGGAGGCGGAATCGGAGCGCTCGCCCGATCGCTACCGTTGGGTCGAGACCTTCTCCGAGATGGATCCCCGCGACGTCACCCGCATGTCGTCGTTCGACGGCCTGCTGCGCAGGCGGCCGCGTCCGGACCTCGGCCTGGGCGAAGTCGCAAGCGGATGGTTTGACTCCTGCGACCTGATCAATGAGAGCGGAGTGCCGACATATCTCGTCACCGGCTGGTGGGATCTGACCTTCCCCGGCTACCTGATCGACGCGTTCAACCGACTCGACGTTCCCAAGAAGCTGATTGTTGGTCCCTGGAATCACGGACAGGGCGGTGATCCCGAGTTGCTGCGCTGGTTCGACTACTGGCTCAAGGGCGTCGACAACGGCGTGATGGACGAGCCGGCCGTTCACTACGCGGCCAGCGACCCATCCGGCGCGACCGTCTGGAAGTCCGCGCCCCGCTTGCCGCTGCCGGAATCACAGGACCGCAATGGTTGGCTCACGCTCGACGGGCAGGTCTCGGAGTCGCAACCGCAGGAAGCCGGCTCAGTCGACTACGAGGTCAACCATGACGTCAGCCTGGGCCAGATGACGCGCCACAGCTACTACATCGACGATCTGTACATCAACACCACCGACCTCAATGCGAGGGCGGAGCAGTGTCTGACCTTCACGACCGAACCGCTTGAGTCGGACATCGAGATCACGGGTTGGCCGGCCGTCCAGCTCGAACTGTCAACAACATCAGATCGCGGCGCCATCGAGGTCACGCTTGAGCAGATCGGGGAAGACGGCTCCGCTGCCTACCTCTCGGAGGGGTTCCTCAACTTCGCGCACCGCCGGGTGCAGGCCGATCCCGGCGGTCACGAGGGTCCGGTCTGGCACAGCTGGAGCAAGGCCGATCTCGCGCCGGTCAAGCCAGACGAGCCGATGGACATCCAGGTCGAAATGTATCCAATCTCCAGCATCGTTCGAGCCGGAGACCGCATCCGCCTGACCATCGCCGCCGCCGACGCCGACAACCTCGTCGTGCCAACCCAGGGCGACGAGGCAACGTTGACCATCACCATCGGCGGAGAGCGAGCCGCAAGGCTCATCCTGCCAATCGTGAACGAGTCCGTGATCCCCACAGCCCAGGTCGTCGAGGGAGGCTTCGACGGCGGATCGGGTGGATTCGCCTTCCGCCGACCCGCGGACCCACCGCTGGCCAGATAGGCGTCAGCTCGACTACTCCCCCGCGAACTCGGGCGGCCGACGCTCGAACAGCGCGCGGATTCCTTCTTTCGCGTCGTTCGAGCTTCTGGCGACGGCGACGAGTTCGTCGACATCTTCGTGCGGGATGTGATCGCGGAAATCCATCTCACGCACGATCAGCGCCTTCATCGCCCTGAGACTGAGCGGCGCGTTCTTGCTCAATCGGTCGATCACCGCGTCGGCGGATTCCTCGAGTTCCTCGGCGTTGGCCACCCTCGCGATCACGCCCCACTCATGCATTCGCCAGGCAGGAATCCGATCGCCCAGCAACAAAATCTCCCGCGTCGCCACCGGACCCGCGACCTCCAGCAGCTTCTTCGCCAGGAACCAGGACGGAGCCAGACCGATCTGCGCCAGCGACATCCCGAACTTCACATCGATGCTCGCGACGACGAAGTCGCAATGCAGCGCCAGCTCATTGCCGCCCGCGATGGCGTCGCCCTGAACGATTGCCACGACCGGCAACGGCCAGTGCTGGATCGCGTCCAGCATCTGCTCAATCGAGACGTCTCCGCCGGGCAGGCCCTCTTCGCGCTCTCGCAGGTCAAGCCCGGCGCAGAACACGGGTCCGTTGGCGCGGATCACAGCGACGCGCTCCTCTGTTGACGGTTCGCCCGCGAACGCGGTATGAAGCTCTGTCAGCATCTCGGAGTTGAGTGCGTTGCGCTTCTCCGGGCGGTTCAGCGTCACGGTCCGCACTGCGCCATCGACCGTGACTTCGATGATCTCGCTCATGTTTGGTCTCCTCATCGTCCCACCTTGGCGACGGGACCTCTGCGTCTGGCCCGGCCCTCACCCTAACCCTCTCCCGGAGGGAGAGGGGAGCGGGGAGTAGGGATCCGCTACCCGCTGCTGCCCCGTCCGAGCAGGTCTCGGGCCATGATGATCCGCTGCACCTCAGATGGACCTTCGCCGATCCGGCGAATGCGCATCTCGCGGTACCACCGTTCCAGCGGCAGATCTTTGGTCACTCCGATGCCGCCGTGAATCTGGATTGCCCGGTCGACGACTCGGCTCGCGCCTTCGGTCGAGGTCAGTTTGGCCATCGCGGCTTCAAACCGGAACGGCTCGTCCTGTTCCGCCTTCTCAGCGGCAGCGAGGTACATCATCCGGCCCGTACGGATGTCAATCTCGTTGTCGACGATCATCCATTGGATCGCCTGTCGCGAAGCGAGCGCGGCGCCAAACGTTTCACGTTGCTGCGAATAGGAGATCGCCATCTCCTGTGCCGCAACCGCGATCCCGACGCAGGTTGCCGAATAGGGAATCCGCTGACGCGTCAGGTTGTTGTTGGCCAGCGCAAATCCGCCGCCTTCCTCTCCCACGAGGTTGGCCGCAGGCACGCGCACATCATCGAACGACAGCTCCGTCCCATAATTGGCCGAGCGCAAGGTATGAACCACACGCCGTACCTCAAATCCGGGCGAGTCGGTGTCGACCAGGAATGCCGAGATGCCGCGGCGCCCTTTCTCGGGATCGGTGCGGGCAAACACCAATCCGAAGTCCGCCCGATCAGCGCCCGAGCTGAACAGTTTCGATCCATTGAGGATCCAGTCGTCTCCGTCCTTGACTGCCTTGGTCTGAATCGCGCGGGCCGGATCAGAGCCGCCGGATGGTTCAGTCAGCCCGAAAAATGCTCGCTTCTCATCCCGCAACATCGGATAGAGGTAGCGGTCCTTCTGATCGTCCGAGGCGGAGTAGAGCTGGGCCAGCCCGGCGGAACCAAACGCGCCGTAACAGGGCAGGTAGAGCCCGGCGCGATGCTGCGACATTTCCTCAGCGACCAGCCCCCGCGTTGTCAGCGGCAAACCGGCACCGCCGTAGTCCTCGGGCACATCAATGTGGTACAGCCCCATCTGCTTGACGATGCCCTTCAGCCGGTCCAGTTCGCCAGGCGGGAGTTCAACGGCATCCGGATCGAGGTCTCGTTCAAGCGGCTGCACTTCTTCGCGGACAAAGCGTTTCACGGCCTGCGTGATCATCCGCTGTTCTTCCGACATCAGCGTTTCCATCAGATTCCTCCCTCAGCCGCTCGAGCGCTGGATGGACTCAGAGCGACGCAACCGTCCGAGCTGAGGCGTGTCGCGCCAGTCGCCGGCCGAATGCGCCGGCGGCCATTCCACACCCTCATCCCGCTGGAACTGCATGAGCATCTCCAGACGCTTGGTGGTGTATTGCTGATTGGCCTCCCAGCGAAACTGGGCCGCCCGTTCGCGAAGCACCGCATTTGGATCGGCGCCGCCAAAGTGCAGCGCGATTCGCGTCCGCAGGCCAAACGGCTCGCGTCCGCCGGCCTGTCCGATGTACAGCAGGTTGCCCTCGGCGTCGGCGATTTCGTAGACACCCACGACGGCCGGAATCGCGCGAATCGAATCCTCGGAGGGCTGAATCCAGGGCTTGCGGATCGGCATCGTCACATCACTTTCAACAACGTCAGCGCTCAACCAGTCGATCGCTCACCGCGCCTGAATTCAGCAGTTCGCTGATGCGCGCTTTCGAGTATCCCAGGATCTCTTCCAACACAGGAATCGTATCGACGGCGAACAATGGCGCGGCGTTCTTCGGCGGGGCTGGAGTCCTGGACAATCGAAATGCCGCTTGCGGAGCGGGTGACAGTCCAACCTGCGGATGCATCAGACCGCCGACTGACTGCCGAGTCAACACCTGCTCGTCGCGCAACAGCGCGCGAGCGCCCATCACCGGCGACGCGGGAACGCCCGCATCTTGCAGTCGTTCCGTCAGCGCAACGGGGTCGGACTGCCGGGTCCATTCCGACAGAAGCAGATCCAGTTCTGCGCCATGCCGCCAGCGCCTGAGACCGGTCGCGAAGCGGCGGTCCCAGGCAACTGCTTCATTGCGCCACACCTTGACCAATCCGTTCCACTCATCGTCGGACCGGCAGGCAATCGCGATCCATGCGTCCGGATCGTCGAGCAATGGCGCGGTCGGATACACGCCGTGCGGGGCCGCCGACGAGTGCTGGTTGCCGATTCGCATTGGCTCTCGCCCGGAAAGCTGCTGTCCGATCATGGCGTCTCCGACGAGCTGTAGCTCGCCTTCCAGCATGGCCAGCTCGACCGTCTGTCCGCCGACGCGTCCGCGCGCCAGGAGCGCGGCGACGGTCGACAGGGCGGCGCTCAGTCCTGCGTTCTGGTCGCAGTAGAAATTGCCCGGCTTGAGCGGTGATCCGTCGGAGTAACCCGTCAGCCAGGACATGCCACTCATCGCGTCGATTCCTGGTCCGTACGAGATCCGATCGCGCCAGGGACCCGAATTGCCGAACGCGGGCATCGAGACATGGATGATCTCAGGATTGCGTTCACGTAGCGCATCCCATTCCAGACCGAAGTTACCCATGACTCGAGGCGAGTAGTTTTCGAGTACGACGTCCGATCGCTCAACGAGATCAAGAAAGACCTCACGACCGGATTCAGTCGTCAGGTTGAGTGCGATCGAGCGTTTGCTGTGCCCAAGCTCGTTCTGCCGAGGTTCGCGATTCCAGGGTTCGTCCGGTCCCGTTCCGCGATACGGCAGCGCAGACGCGGGATTTCGAGGCTTGGCCCATGGAGTCTCGATCCGAAGCACTTCGGCGCCCAACGCGCCCAATAGCGTGGTAGCGACGGGCCCTGCGACCGCCGTCGTCATGTCGAGCAGGCGGATGCCGTCGAGGGGGCGGCAGTCAGGCTGCGGGTATGGCGTCAGCCGGGCCTCAGGCAACACCGGCGCGCCTCCAACGGACACGTTGATCCGGCGTGCCGAGCCGTTCGTTGTGCTGTCCCAGTCGCGGAGCGTCTCCCTCAATCCATTTCGTGCGGCCAAACCGAACTGCGGGTCCGGGAGCCAGGAAGTCACCTCCACGAGGATGCGGCATCGTCTGCCAGAAGTCACGTGAGTCGTGGTGGCCGTCGGCGTCGGCCAGGACTTCGGACGGGGCGAGTACTTCCGTGAAGGGGATGCGCAACTCTTGCGCACGCCGGACGACCTCTCGGCGAGGCGTGTCCATGAGGAGTGGCGACATCAGGCTGTCGACTTCGTCGGCGCGTCCCATCAGATTGGCCAGAAGAGCCGGCTCGGCCAGCTGCGGCTCGTCAAACAGCACGGCCATCGCCTCCGGATACCGGTTGTTGCAATGGGCGTGGACCCAGCCGTCCTGGCATGGCCTGATCGTTGACGGGTACAGATGTCCCGGGCCGAAGCCGACCAACCGCGCGCCATTGCGAACAGGCTCGCGGTCCGAGAACCAGGCGTGTTGGTATCCGCCCCCCAGCAGGAAGGCCACGGCTTCGACCATCGCCGTGTCGATCAGTTGTCCACCGCGATCTGCGTACAGTGCCGAAACAATACCCAACGCAGCATGAAGACCAGCCTGCAAATGTCCCTGGTCACCCCAGGCCTTGACCGGTTCGCGATCGGGCTCTCCGCCAATCCGCAGATAGCCTCCGCCTGCGTACAGGGTCAACTCCGCAGCCTGCCACTCTGACTTCGGTCCCTCTAGTCCGTACGGCGCAATCGCGCAGACCTGCAACTCAGGATGCCGCTTGCGGATGGCAACAGGATCCATGTCCAATTCATCCCCGCGCCGACGGTCGACATCGCAGACAAAGACATCTGCCTCGGACAGAAGTTGGTTGAACAGCCTCCTGCCGGCCGCGCTGGCGAGTTCCAGTCGAACCGAATTCTTGCGCCTGTTCAAATGCAGATGGGTGGCTCCTGCTTCTGGATCTGGTGTGTCGGCGCGAAACGGCCCTCGGCGACGCAGCGGCGTGCCGGGCGCAGACTCAACGATGGTCACCCTGGCACCGAGACCGGCAAGCAGCCGACCACAATATGCGCCGGCCGGCGTCTCGGAATACTCAATCGCGCGGAAGCCGTCCAACGGTCCCGCGGTATGGTCGGGCTCTGGCTCAGTCACCGAGGCAGGATACCGCTGAGTCAGCGTTAGGCTGCACGGCAGGAATTCGTCGTCAACCAAGCAGGAGTGGCATATGTCGGACGTGGGATTCATCGGCGTCGGCAAGATCGGCAATCCGATGTGCGCGAACGTGATCAAGGGTGGACATCGTGTCGTGGTTCATGATTTGGTCGAGGAGCACGCTGCCAACCTGATCGAACTGGGAGCGATTTGGGCAGAGTCGCCGGCGCAGGTTGCATCGCAGTCGGAGGTGGTCCTGACATCGTTGCCCGGTCCGCCCGAAGTGACTGCCGTCTTGCGTGGCGCCGACGGCATCCTCGATGGCGCGGAACCGGGACTCGTTTGCTTCGACCTGTCCACCAATCTGCCGTCAACGGTCAAGATGCTGGCCGAGCGAGCCGCGGAACGAGGCGTGGTGTTTCACGACTCCCCGGTTTCCAACGGCGTCCAGGGCGCGATCGATGCGACGCTTGCCGTTATGGTCGGCGGCGAACAAGCGTCCTTTGAAAAGTACAAGCCGGTGCTCGAGTGCATCGGCAACAACGTGTTTCACATGGGCGAACTGGGCATGGGCGCCCTGACCAAAATCATCAACAACATGGTCAGCATCAGCTCCATTCAGTTGCTGGTCGAGGCCACGGTGATCGCCGAGGCGGCCGGTCTGGACGCCGAACGGGCCTACGAGGTGATGAGCGTCGCCTCGGCCCAGAGTTACGTGGGCAACATGCCCACGCTGCTTGAGCGGGACTTCGACGATCCATCGTTTTTCCTCAAGTGGGCGGCCAAGGACGTCTCGCTAGCCGTGCAGGTCGCGCGAGAACAAGGCATTCCTTCTCCGATGGCCTCAGCGGCCAGCGACATGCTCAATCGGGCCAGGAACCGCGGCCACGACCTGAAGTCGCCGATGGCCACGCTGCTCTCGACCGAGGAGGACGCCGGCATCTCCAACTGAGCGCCACCTGCATCCGGGCGACGTAACCTGGCGTACACTGACGACATGTCGATTGCCACGGGAACCGTTGACGCTGGACAGAACACGGCCCGACGAGTCGTGTTCTTTCACGCCGCGTCGTTTGTACTCGGCTTCAGCGTGGTCTTCGTTGCGCTGGGCGCGCTGCTCGGGGCGTTAGGCTCGGCGTTCCAGGACGAGCTGATCTGGTTCCAACGGGTCGCCGGCGTGTTGCTGGTCATCCTCGGCCTGCATCTCGCAGAGGTGATCACGATCCCGTTGCTGTATCGCAGCTTTCAGGTAGGCGGACCGGGAGGCGCATCGGGCGGAACATCGACAGCCGAAGCATCGCGCGCTCGAGCGGTGGCCGACTATGGACGCTCGCTCGTCGTTGGCGTCGCCTTCTCGGTTGGCTGGACCCCGTGCGTGGGACCGATCCTGGCCGGCATCCTGGTGCTCGCGCTCGATTCAGCGTCGCTGGTCCAGGCCATCATCCTGCTGATCTGCTACGCCGCCGGACTGGGCATTCCGTTCTTGATCGTAGGCGCGACCTTTGGCGCTTCCACCCAATTCCTTCGCAAGCTGAACCGTTGGATGCCGCTGATCGGCGTTGTTTCCGGAGTGTTGCTCGTCTTTGTCGGCATGTTGATTGCTCTGGATCGCGTCGTGGTGCTCAACGAGGCGCTGGGCAGCTTCGGCGTCGACGTGCTGGCCGGCTCCGACGGCTCCTCAACTCAGATGCTCGACCTCAACGCCGGCTCAGCGGCAATCGCGTTTGCCGGCGGCTTTGTCAGTTTCATCAGCCCCTGTGTGCTGCCGCTGGTGCCGATCTACCTGGGCCATCTCGCCGGAATCGGTTCCGAGCAGGCGACGATTCGTTCCGCCTAGTACTCCTGCTACTCTTGGTACTCCTAGTACTCAGACTCGAATTTCCGCGTCGTTCGCACATCGATGAACCAGCGGCTTCGCTTCCGCTCCTGGAATCGATTGCCCATGAGAGCCACGGCTGATGGCTCGCCGGCCAATGTGAGCCGGTCGTGCAGATAGATGGTCGTATCCCCCGTCGCTACCGACGATTCGCCGTCGCGCATCACGACCAGGACACGTACATCGCCTTCGAAGTCAATCTCCTGCAGCGTCTGACTTTCGAACTCACGATTGAGCATTTCGACCTCCACGAGACCAGATTCGGGGTCGCTGCGGGCGGCGTGCAATCCCGGACGCAGGACGGCTTCTTCGAGGGCCAACGCCGTGACGTCGGACAATGAATGAGCCTCGATGTCCATGTGCTCGAACTGCGAATCGACGTCCGATGTCCAGGTCACAACCCGCAGTGTGGGATGAATCCTCCGCATCGACCTGGTGTAGTCAACCACCTGCTCGGGATCGTCAAAGTCGACCACGACCGCTACTTCGGTTTGCAACAGCCGCACACTGATCAACGTCAGTGCGTCGAGCGGATCTCCAACTACACCTTCGACTCCGACTGCGCCCCATTTCGTTGCAGCATCCGGGGTGCGGTCCAGGACAACGACCCGTCGACCTCCCGCCATCAGTCGCTCAACCAGCGTTCTGGCGAGATCACCACCACCGACGATCAACGTGTGGCCATCCTCCTGATCGGGCGCCCGACCGGCGATGGTCGAGAACATGAGCGGGGCAAGCACAGTAGTCAACAACGCCATGAGCAACAGGGCGCCATGCAAGCCGTCGTCGATCACACCCAGGTCGGCCGCAATCGCACCGGCGGCGAGGACGAGAGAGAGATTCGCGCTCAGCAGCGAACCACCGGCCAGACCGGGGCGAATCCCCCAGGCCGGAACCAGTCCAAGCAGGGAAGGCACAAGCTTTGCCCCGAACGCTACCAACAGCAAGGCGGGTACGAGAATCAACGATTCCGCGGAGTCGAAGACGGCGCCAAGATCGAGCGTCGCGCCGGCATGGATAAAGAAGATCGGCACGAAGAACCCGTAGCCGAGCGCGTCCAGTTTGCCGCGCAGCGAGGATCCGTGCCGCGGCGACACGACGGTCACCGCCAGTCCGGCGACGAATGCTCCCAGAACCATTTCAGTGCCGGCGACCTGCGACAGGGCGACGAAGATGACCAGCAACGCCAGCGAGGCGCGAATCTTCAACTGCGACGAGGTCTGGGCGAGCTCATGCATGGTCCGCGGAATGATCGGGAACCGGCCACTCCCGACGCGGGACAGCCAGACCAGGATGATGAGCGCCGAGGGGATGGCGAGAATGAGGAAGATCTTCCAGCTGATCCCTTCCCGTTCCAGTCCCGACACCACTCCGACGCCAACAATCGCCACGAACTCCAGCAGGAATCCGCCGACCAGCAGGGCCTGTCCCATCCTGCCCAGATCGGGCCGGTCCTTGAGCACGGGCACGATGACCCCCACCGCCGTCGCGATCAGGATGAACAGCAACATCGGAATCTGGCTCGAAGTGATGAGGCCGACCGAAGTCATGAGGCGAAGTCCGACGAACGTGAAGAGGACAACCAGGATCAGCAACACGGCGCCGGAGATCAGCGGATGTCGCAGCGCGACCCCGGGTACGTACCAACGGCGACCCGGGGACTGACCTAGGAGGCCGAGGTTGATCTCGAGGCCGGAGAGGAACATCAGATAGGCGAAGCCGAACAGGCCGAGGAATGTCAGCCATTCGTTGTGGTGGGTGATGATGCCGAGCAGCGGTTCGCCGAAGACGATCCCGACCAGGACTTCGCCGACCACGGCCGGGAGCAGGCCGCCGGTCAGTCGCCAGGCGACGAACGGCACCAGCACCGCCAACACGCTGACCAGGAGCAGGGGAGTGAAATCGAGTGATTCTTCCACTGCTTACTCCCTGTTCCCATGTTTCGTTCTATGGAAAGCGATTGAGAAACTCTATCGCGATCCTATTGAAATCGTCAGCAGCACTGATGTTCACGGCGTGAGTCGCGGAAACCCGTTCGACGCGAAAGTTCGCTGCGTGCTCCTCGACCCACTCTCGGGCCGGAGTGAACGCTTCCTCCCGATCGCCGGCGACCAGGAGGGTATCGACCGGGTTGTCTGGCAAGCGATGCCTGAGAGGCGTGTGGGGCGAGGTGTACATCATGGTTCGGGCGATGCCATCGGCCTGGCTGAGCAGCATGGCGTCGTCGAACTCGGACCGTTGGGCATCGTCAAACGCCCGCGCTCGACGAGGATTGAGCGGATGGCGCATCACCGCGTCGATACCGCCGTCAATCATCAGTTGCGCCCGTTCACGCGCCGAGGCCGGGTTGCGGATACGGTCGAGTTCGCCGAATGCCGAGTGGGAGTTGGTCACGACGTGGGCAATCACTTCGTCTGGGCGTGACATGGCGTAGTTGAGCGTCAGCGCCGCCCCCAACGACTGACCAACGACGAACCAACGCTCGGCTTCGACCAGTTCGCGCAGCGCACAGAACCGTTCGACGTAGCGGTCGGGATGGTACGCCGCTTCGGCTTCGGGCGCCGGCGAAGAGCCGTGGCCCAGCAGGTCGATCGCGATGCTGCGGAACCCGGCCTCGTGGAACGCGGGCAGATTGAGCAGCCAGTGCGCACGGCAGGTGAGAATCCCGTGGACGAACAGAACGGGCCGTCCATCGGTCGGCCCGTCAATGACGTAGTTCAGATCGTTCGCGGACGAAGTCACCACGCAATGATACGTGCGGAGCGGCGTCGGGAGACTGGTTAGTCGCGGTCAGAGGCCGTCGTCCCCGCTGCCGCACCTTCCGTCAGCGCCTCCGGGTTGAGGGCCTTGAGCAGGGGATCCTGAGTGACCATGCCGAGGATGCTGGCGGTTTGACCGATGCGGTCGAAGCCGTGCTCGTGCAGTCGATGCAGGTAGTCGTGGTACTGCTTCTCACGCAACTTGCGCAACGCTTCGACGCCCGCATCGAGCCGTTCGACGCCGTCGGCGTAGAGCACGGCCAGGGCTTCGCGCTCGAGCGGCGACTGGGCCAGTTCGGAGGAGAGTCCGCCCTCTGCCTTGATGAAGAAGATAGGCAGCTCCAGGTCTGCGCGCTCGGCGTAACGGTTGTACCACTCGAGGTGCTTGAGGCCATACTCGAGGTGGCGGCGGCTGTCCTCGGCGAGGCGGGCGAAGAGGTCACGGTCGAAATCCGAACGCGCCCAATCGGTCGCGCACTCGAACATGGTCAGTTCGTAGGACTTGTAGACCACGTCAAGGGCGATGATCATGTCGGTGAAGGTCAGCGCCGAGTACCACGACTCGGAAACGTCCGAGAGCGGAGCCTTACCGATGATGCCGGAACCGTGCAGCGCGCGCTTGCGCAGCGCTTCGACCTTACGGCCCGCGTCGTACACCTGCGTCGCCAGGAAGAGTTTGACCTCGTGGAATCCGTAGGAGATCTCCTCTAGCCATTTGGAGATGATCTTCTGCTCGGCGATGCCGTATGTGGAGTAGACCGCGCACAGCTGACCGGTCGCGCGCTCGACCTCAGGCGAGAGCTGTTCGCGGTTCTCCCAGTCGAGGTCGGTGGCGGGAATCCAACGATCGCGGATTGCATCCTCGTAGAGGTCGGCCACACCGTCGGCCCAGACCTCGGTGCGGTCGTAGATCGCGTAACCGGCGGGCATGTACATGCCCGGGACCGGCCGGGTTCCGCGAGGCAGATCGTTGCGGTAGTTCCAGACGTCGGGCACATGACCGTAGGAGCCGATGTCGACGTCGCTGAGCCGCATGCCGTCCTCCGAGGGACTCGGCTTCAGCCCGGTCTCGCCGCCATCCTCGAACATGATGAACTGCGCGTTGGCGGACGGATGATCCGGGTTTGCCTCGATGAAGTCCAGCCATTTGCCGATTCGGTCAGGCTCGATTGAGACGTTGAGAATGTTGTCGATCTGCCTGCCCGAGGCGGCGGACTGTTCGGCGCGTTCAATCAGGTCGGTGGGCCAACCGCGGACCTGCGCGCGCATTTTCTGGGCGGGAGAGAGTGTCGGCATCAGGATTTCCCGTGTTTTTCAGGTCGAACGGCGTTGCGACGGCTCGTTTATGTCCGGAATCGTCCAGATTTGTCCAGATCTGTCCAGAATTCGGCAGTTTCTGTGCAGATCAATCCAGCCAACTCTCGACAGGTCCAGTCTTCGTCTGGATTAGACCGTGATCAGTTCGCGCATGTCCGGCGACATACGGTCGAGCCGGTCGCCGAGGCCGACCACCTGCAGCCGGTGGTAGTACTCGTTGATCTGCTTCTTGCGCATCAGCATGACGAGGTTGTAGCCCTCGTCGAGGTATTCGATGCCGCCACCGGCCAGGACGGCCAGCGCCTCACCGGTGATCGGGTTGGTGGTCAGTCCGGCCTGGGTATTCTGCACGGTCTCGTTGATGTCGAGGTAGTGGTGCAGTTCCTCCTTGCGCCAGGGCTGGGTCTCGACGGTGTACTTGGTGTGGGTGACGCCGAACGCGAGGTGGCGCGACTCATCCTGAGCGGAGAGTCGGAACATGCGCTTCTCGGCCTCGTTTTGACCGATGAGCTCGCCCATGCGGAAGAGCGACTGGACCAGACCCTCGGCGAAGAGATGGAGGATTGCCGTCATTTCGGTGAAGTCGTCAATCGACAGCAGTCCCACTGCGCCGAGTCCGGCCGGGGACATGCCGCCACCGTTCACGAGCACGCGCTTGCGGAAGACGTCGAGGTGGCGGGCTTCGTCCATCAGCTGGGTACCGAGGAAGAGCTGCGACTCGAAGAAGTCGGGGTGAACCGATTCGAGGAAACGTCCGGGCACGTCGCCGGCGATGAATTCCACCTGGGTCAGGAACGTGCACAGGGTGCACATCGCCTTCTCGATGTCGTCGGGCTGGTCCCCGATCGTGTCCCAGGGGATGTCGCGGGCCGAAGACCACTGGCGCTGCAGGGCCTCTTCATAGAGCAGCATCGCCGACTCGGACCAGACATCGCCCTTGTCGCGGTACTGTCGCGCGTGCGCGTTGGAGCGAGGGTCGGCTTCGAGACCGCGCGGCGCGAACGAGCGCCAATCCGCCTCGTCGACGCCATTGGCGCCCGCCATGCGCTGATTGATTGACTGCAGGGTGACGCCCTTGCGGCCGACCTTGATGTCGAACTCGTCGTCGGTTTCCAGGTTCAGCCAGTCAAGGTTGAGTCCCGGATTCTCAATCGCGGTGACCATCGGTGATTCCTGTCATGCTGCCGTGCTTGGGATCAGATCCAGCGTATCAGGGGACAGAGGTTGACCGGACAATGATTCGGATGTCAGAAGCATTTGGACAGCCGGCAGGGGTCGGCCTGTCGCGGTGTGACACGTCGATGTTCGCGCAGTGAAGCTGGACGCGCGGCAACCACTCACTGCGTAGCGGCGGGATCGAAATTCGCTCGCAGGAAGTTGACCAGGTCCCAACGCTCCTGATCGGACAACTGCGGCGACCAGGCCGGCATACCGGTGCCGCGGATGCCGTCGGTGATCCAGGCGAACAACACGCCGTCCGGATGGAATGGGACGTGGACGGTGAGGTTGGCCGGCGGCGCCGGCAGGGAATCAGCCAGCGGTCCATCTCCGGCGCCGGTCTCGCCGTGGCAGGAGGCGCAGTTTGCCGCGAACAGTGCGGCGCCCCGTTCGACAGACTCGGCAGTGCGCTCCGTCGGGTTCGCCAATGTTCGTCCCGGTTCGACGTGCAGCCCGGTCAGCAAGACCACGGCGACAATCAGCCCGAGCAGGCCTGTGACGAACGCGGCGTCGCCGCCGCGCGGTCCCCAGACACGTCGAATGTGCGGTCGATTGAACCAGGCGAGACCGCCGAGCACGAAGGCCCAGAGCGCTCCGACGCCATTCCAGTCCATCTGGGTCAGCGGCAATCCGAGTGCCCCGCCGCTGTCGGTGGCAAAGGGGGAGGCCTGATATCCGGACTCCACGTCTGTTGCCACAGCAATGATCAGATCGTCGCCCGAGGCGCGCCGCAGTTCCATCTCGACGGTCCATTCGCCGGGCAGACCAAAGTATGCGCCTTCAAGCTGAAACTGGTTGTCCGCGATTCGAGTGGCCGGCACAGTCACCGGTCCGACGCTTGAGTCGGCATAGCGGAAGCGCAACAGCAACACGTCGACCGGATTCTGGTCGTCGCCACGAATCGTCGCAGTCCAGGTGTTGAATCCGACCAGGTTCGGAGAGATCTCGAGCGAGGCGACGATCTCGCCGCGGACAACCGTCTCGACGACCGTGTTGTCCTTCTGCTCGATCTCTGGCTGTGCGCTGGCCGGCGACGGGAGCTGGGTCAGCGCCGCAGACGCCGCAATGACGGCCAATCCCAGCAGCGCTTCAATGCGCATCATGCGGCCAAAGCGGTGGACAAGCCGGCGGTCACTTCCTTCGGCCGCCGCGTCGCGTGGCCGAAGGAAGAAGGCGTTCGCAGCGGCCGCCGCGAACAGCGCAACGAGGATCGCGATCTTGACGATGAAGGCAAGCCCCCAGTCGGTCTCGACGATTCCGTTGACATTGGGGATCTGCACCAGCGCGGAGAGCAAACCGGCTGCTGCGAGCACGGGGACCGATAGGGCCGCCACGATAGAGAAGCGTCTGACCGCATCGATTCGCGTGTCGGGATGTCCGCGGATCGCGATGATCACGCTGACCAGCCCGCCGATCCAGACGGCGGCGGCCGACAGGTGCAAGGCGTCGAACAGTGTGCCCCAGATCCAGCCCGAGCCGATTGCCGCGCCGTGTGAGATTGCCGAAGCAGACGCCAGCCAGGCAACCGCGAGCAGGCCCAGAACAGAGAGGGCGAGTCTGTCGGCAACGATCGCGGGCCTCAGCAGCCGCGCGCTGACCAGCGCCGCAGCGATGATCAGGGCGTACCAACGTTGCTGCAGCCATAAGCCATTGCGGGAATCAAAGAGGACATCACCGAGAAGGCCGATATCGCCAAGCCGCAGCGCGCCGGCGACAGATTCGTAGCCGGTGGTAACGATTCCGACGATCACAGTGGCCGCCAACAGGGGCGTCAGTACAGCGATCGGGGAAGGCCGCAGCAACCAGGAGACCAACACGGCGCCGACGAACAGCACAAGCGCGGCCAGACCGATTGCCTTGACAACCGCGTCAGCGGCAACCGGCAGTCCCGGGCGGTCGAGGTCGATTTCGAACGCGCCGCCCGCGGGCGCCGAACCGTCCGGATTCAAGACGGAGAACACATAGGAGCCGGTCCAGGTGTGCCCGTCGACCTCGGAGAGCGTCTCCCAGGCGACCGTGTAGACGCCGGGCTCCAGCTTGAGCACGCGAACGCTCATCTGGGTCGGGACGGCGTCGGAAAACTCGGTCTCACCGATGTCGAGGCGTTGTCCGGCGCTGTTGAGGACCTGGACCGAGCTGTGGCTGCGTTGCAGCTGTTCGGTCATGAACAGGGTGATCCTGGTGGGAGATTCGCGCAGCGAGGCGTTGATCGGCGGGTCGGCGCGGGCCAGGAGCGCGTGGGCGTTTGCGTCCTCGGGCCAACAGAGGACCATCAGTAGGGCGGTCAGGGCCAACAACCCTGCCAACATCCGTCTCATTGGGACGAATCCGGGATGTCGTAGATCGAACTGCGGATTTCTTCCCACTCGGACTCGGTGACGCTGCCGATCCAATCCAGGCTGCCGTGGAACTCGCCCGGTGCGATGGCAAATGGTGGATCGCTGGGCGGATCGGCGACCAGGTACACGCCAAACGCGCCGAGGATGAGGACGTGCCGGCCGTCATCAGAGAGGGCGAAGTCGGGCTGGTCCTCGCCGATCGCGGCCAACTGGATCAGCGCGCCGGTTGTCAGGTTGTAGCTCCAGATGTCTTCGGGTCCGTTCAGACCCAGCGCGGCAGCGGAGGTCTGCGGGAGGAACTGTCCGGCCGAGAAGATCACGCGGTCGCCGCCGGCGCTGAAGCGCGGGATACGGAACGGTCGCGGTTCCCACGTGCGTGCAGGATCGAGAATTTCTTCGGTGCCGCTTACCAGTTCGCGGACCACGAGGTGCGGATCGCCGCCGTATGGCTCGTTGACGAACACGATGCGGGTACCGTCGGGCGAGATATCGGCGTCGCGGGCGTCTTCGCGCAGGATCTCGACCTCGCGGCGTTCCAGATCCAGGCGCGCCACGCGGATCACCAGCTCACCCGGTTCGTGGGTGAAAATCAGCGACTTGCCGTCGGGGGTCCAGCGAGGCGTCCAGACGAATTCGGCCTGTCGAGCGTGCTGGACCAGGATCACCTGTTTGGGATCATCGAGACTGGCGACGGCGAGGTCGGTGCCGATCGTGGTTCCTTCGGCATGCGTCAGCTGGAAGACGATGTAAGCGACCTGCGTGCCGTCGGGGGAGATCGCCGGTTGCAGGAGTTGTTGATCCTGCTCGGCGGCGATCAGGAGTCGGGCCCCGCCTTCGTCCTGGAGCCAGAGATCAACCCCCTGGGTGAAGACAAATGTGCCCGGCGCGGGGATGCGGCGCGCGGTTGGCTCACCCGCAGCGCCGCAGGCGACGAGCAGGATGGCGGTCACCAGGGCCACCAGTGCGGCGGCAAGTCGCATCATGCGTCCCGTCCGCGGCGACCGAGATGGTACCCGACTGCGCCGACGACTGTGAGTGAGGCCACGACGCCCAGCGCCAGCCAGATGAGAGGTCCCACGCCCAGAGCGGGAGTGGGATCGTCGGCAACGCGAGCTACCGCCGGGGTCGCTGGCGTGGGTGCGTCGGCGGTCTCCTGTTGGTCCGGTTCATCCCCCGGATACGGGATGAGCAGTTCTTGAGCGATGTGACGATCCTGCTCGATCTGCCATGGGCGCGGTTCCCACTGCACGTAGAAGGTGAGCCAACCGGAGTCTTCGTCTCCATCCTCGGCGGAGAGATTGGTCCAGAGGACCCCGTATCCGCCGGGCGGGAGTTCGACCGGGACGCTCGCCGACATGACCCTGCGGTCGTCGTTGCTGATCTCCACTTCCCCGATTGCGTATTCGTCAAGCAGGTCAGAACTTGTGATTCGCGCGAGTTTCATCGTGTTGGCGCCTTCGCGGCGAAACAATTCCTGCGTGAAGCGAATCGTGATCCGGTCCGGGGACTGGCTGAGCTGCTCGGCGAACGCCGGTGTCGAGGATTCATAGGCGGCGTGTCCGTCCGCCCGGGGAATGACCAGCCAACAAGCAATCATGCCGATGGCGATCGCCAGCAAGAGGCGGCGGTTACTCGCCGTGACTGTCTTCTGCAGCGTCTTCACCATGGCCGTTGTGACTCTCGTCATGCATCGGGGGTTCCAGACCAGCCAGTGCAGGCACAGCCGGTAGCGATTCGTTGTTCAGCCACGCCTCCAATGTTGCCTCAAATGTGTGCGCCAGGGCATGGGTAATCTTCGATGGCTCGGCCGCCGCGTGGGCGTCGTCGTTATGGAACGCCGCCAGCAGCGAATCGAGCCACTCGCCGTACTGCTCGACGTGATCCTCCAGTTCGAGGGGCCAGTCGACCCAGTCAAGGATCTCACGGGCTCGAGTGGCCCAGATCTGCGCCTCGGCCGGGATGCGCTGTTCTTCGCGGACGATTCGATCGAGATGGTGGTAGCGGAGCGGATTCAACGGTTCCAGCGCCGCGATGACCTGTGCACGCAGCGCCGATTCCTCCGCACGCGCGACTTCCACCTGGAGATTGTCGATATCACTGTCGTTGGAAACCTGACAGGCACTCAGCCCCGCGGCGATTGTTCCGAGGAAGAGCAGGAATAGAACGATCTTCACAACACCACCTTCTCACTGCGCATGGTTGTGGGGGTACCTGGCGGCGCGGGCCGTCAGGAGACGTCAGGCGCAGGAGGAGGAGGGCGAATGGTGTCGCGATACAGATCAGACGGTGATTGCGGTGGATTGAGGTCGGCCTCAGGCGAGAACGCAACGCTGCGTTCATCGGCATGGCGCGAGACGGCGATGTCTACGGCGTCGGCCGGCGAAATCGGGAAGATCGTCGCGGCCTCGCGCGCGGCCAGACCCGGCTCGCTATCGGGGACGATGCTGCAGTCCTCGAGCGGGATCTCACCGACGACTGAGCCCACCGGTTCGGCCAGATCGACGGACATGGCCGACTCGAAATCGGACGCGGCAGTGCGAAGCAGCAGCGCGATCGCGACCGCGCAAGTCAACCCGCCGAGCAGCAGAAGGCGACGTCTCATCTAGACTCAGTCTATGCGCCGGCCGTCTCGGTGGCCGTGCGCCCAGCCCTGTCTATCCCTGAATGCGAGACGCACCATGTACCTGGCCATGAACCGCTTCAGCGTCAACGTCGACCGTGAAGTGGAATGGGAAGAAATCTGGAGGAATCGAGAGACCTATCTCCAGGAGGTTCCAGGTTTCGTGCAGTTCATGCTGCTGCGCGGCGCTGAGCCGGGCGACTATATCTCCTACTCAGTCTGGGAGGACCAGGCCGCGTTTCATGCCTGGACGCAGTCAGAAGCATTCCGCAAGGGACACGCCCAGGGGACCGTGGCCGGCGTACTGACGGGGCCGCCGCAACTGGGACTGTACGAACCGGTGATCAACGAGACCGCGACCTCACGCCAACTGATCGACACGGCGCCGGATCCAAATCGTCGCGGTCCAAGGCACTGAACCAACAGCAACGGCTCCCCTCTTGGGGGAAGTCGTGCCTGACGGAAGCTACCCATGCTCGGTGATAGCCTGTGCCCACCTGTGAAAATTTTCCCGCACGCCCGACGTGACGGTGCTGTGGGCTGAGAGGACACACACATGGGAATGCTTGATGGCCGCGTGGCGATTATCACCGGCGCGGGCCGTGGGATCGGCGCCGAGACGGCCAAGCTGTTCGCCTCGGAAGGCGCGAAGATCGTCGTCAACGACCTCGGCGGAGCGGTCGACGGCAGCGGCGCCGCGGCGGCGCCAGCCGATGAAGTGGTCGCGGCGATTCGCGACGCCGGCGGCGAAGCCGTCGCCAACTATTCGTCGGTGGCCGACTACGACGCGGCCGAAGGCATCGTCAAAGCCGCGCTGGACAACTTCGGCGACCTCGACATCGTCGTCAACACGGCCGGCATCCTGCGCGACCGCATGGTCTTCAACATGACCGAAGCCGAGTGGGACGCCGTCCTCGACGTCCACCTCAAGGGCCACTTCAACCTGACCAAGTACGCCTCGATCCACTGGCGCTCCGAGCGCAAAGGTCACTACCGACTGATTAACTTCTCGTCGGTTTCCGGCATCTTCGGCGCTCCCGGCCAGCCCAACTACGCGGCCGCCAAGATGGGCATCGTCGGCTTCACCTACAGCTGCGCCAACGCGCTCGGACGCTACGGCGCGACCGCCAACGCGATCTCGCCCGGCGCCTCGACCCGCATGACCGACACCGTGCCCGAGGAGCGACGCCGCGCCGGCAGCAACATCGGCGACTCGGAAGAGGAAGACCCGCAACGCTCGCCGGCCAACGTCGCCGTGCCGCTGGTCTACATCGCCTCTGAGCAGTCCGACTGGCTCAACGGCCAGATCGTCGGCGCGTCGGGCTACGAGCTGCAGCTCTTCAACAAGCCCGCCGTCATCCGCCAGGTGCGCGGTACCGAGCGCTGGACGACCGAGGGCGCGGCCCAGCAGATCGAAGAACTGTTCAAGCCGGCCGTCGGTGGCGGCGGATTCTACGGATAGCCCCCTCCGTCACTTCGTGACACCTCCCCCAGAGGGGGAGGTTGGGTGCAAGGGAGAGACATCATGGGAATGCTTGACAATCGCGTCGCAATCGTGACCGGCGCGGGACGTGGGATCGGGTCCGAAGTCGCGAAGCTGTTCGCCGCCAATGGCGCCAGCGTGGTCGTCAACGACCTCGGCGGCGCGGTTGACGGTACGGGCGGCGAGTCCGGACCCGCCGACGATACCGTCGCGACGATCCGCGACGCCGGCGGCAACGCCGCTGCCAACTACACCTCCGTCGCTGACTACGACGGCGCAGAGGGCATCATCCAGCAAGCGCTGGACGAGTTTGGTCGCCTGGACATCCTGGTCAACGTGGCCGGCAATCTGCGCGACCGGATGGTCTTCAACATGACCGAAGAGGAATGGGACGCGGTCGTTGCGGTGCACATGAAGGGCACCTTCAACACGACCAAGTACGCCTCGATCTACTGGCGCGCCAACCGCGAGGGCCACTACCGGCTGATCAACTTCACCTCCGGTTCCGGCCTGCACGGCGCGCCCGGGCAGCCGAACTATGCGGCCGCCAAGCTCGGCATCGTCGGCTTCACATATAGCTGCGCGAACGCGCTGGGTCGCTACGGCGTCACCTCGAACGCGATCGGACCGGGCGCCTCAACCAGGATGACCGACACCGTGCCAACGGACCGACGCTCTCGCGGCTTCGACGAGGACTCCGAGACCACGATCGACCCGCGACGCTCGCCGGCCAACGTCGCCGTGCCGATCGTCTACATGGCCTCCGAGGCCTCGGACTGGCTCAACGGCCAGGTGATCCAGGCGATGGGCTTCGACATCGGTCTCTACAACCAGTACGAGATCATTCGCAACCTCTCCAGCAACGAGCGCTGGACGGTCGAGCGCGCCGGCGAAGAGATCGAGCGGGTCTTCAAGCCCGCCATCGAGGGCAGCCGCCTGTTTGGCTAATCCTCCTGACCCGGTTCACATACGCTGACGGCGGGTCTTCGGGTCCGCCGTTTTGCGTTCCACTTCTCACGGATGAATCAATGACCGACGACCTGACCATTCGCACAGCCGTCGATGCCGACATACCCCAACTGGCCGACCTCTACAACCACTACATCCTGACCAGCGCTGCCACCTTCGACACCGAGCCGCACACCGTCGAAGCGAAGCGCGAGTGGTTCTCAACGTACTCGGACTCGGGAGCATACCGCGTGATGGTCGCGGTCGAACCTGACGGCCAGATCGTCGGCCACTCCTACTCCAGCGCGCTGTATCCCAAAGCCGCCTACGACAGCAGCGTCGCCACCAGCGTCTACCTGTTGCCGGGTGAGGTCGGCCGAGGCGTCGGCACCCGGCTCTGGTACGCGCTCTACGACGAACTGGCCAAAGTCGAAGAGCTGCACCAGCTCTTCGCCCTGATCACCCTGCCCAATGACGCCTCGATCGCGATGACGGAAAAGGTCGGCTACACACTCTCCGGTGTGTGGAAGGAGTGCGGGCGCAAGTTCGGCCAGTACTGGGACGTCGGCATCTGGCAACGGCCGATGCGCCCAATCGACGGAGCGGCGCGGCAGGACCAAACGAGTTGACGGGCGGTAGGCAACAGCGTACTGTTGTTCTAATTCCCGCTCAATTGGAAACACGTCCGCCATGACCGCCGCCCTCTTCTCCGGGTCCTCAGCCCGACCCGACAACGCGCTCCCTCAGCGTTCCGCCGGCCACTCGCACAAACTCTCACGCAGCACGCCTCAGACCGACAAAACCATCTCAAAATTGAGCAAAACTGTCCGCCTGGATCGGACGATCCCCCGCAAAACACTGGGTGTCATCACGATCCGAACCGCCGGGAAAAATTATCGCCGAGAAGCTCTCCAACCAATCGTTCGCACAGTCTCGCCCACAGCCGAGCCGATGGGGGGCGCCGAACAGAGCCGAACAAGCCCGAACGAACACACCTGAAGAAAGCTGAAAAAACCTGAAAGAAGCTGAAGGCTCGGACGGGCGATCCCCAGTAAAACACTGGAGAACGTAGCTGACTGAGGGTCAGAAAAAAAGTTCCCTGAAAGGCTGAACCACCCGTTTCTTCCGGCCCGAACAGCAGAGAGTAGCCTGCCCCAGAATCGAGGTAGCTGATGGAACGCCAACCCGACGGATACCCCGCACGGCTTGAGATCGACTATCCGGAGTCTCGGGACCGTTTCAGCACACTGCTGCGCATCCCGTTCGCCATCCCCATCGTCATCCTTTCGTACCTCATGCCGGTGGCGCCGCTCCTGGCCATCAGCCTGGCTGTAGAAGGGCTGATCGACGATTCCGCCACCGGATGGTTGGCCGCCGCGTTCTTCCTCCCGCTTGTCTTGATGATCCTCGTCCGCAACAAGTACCCACGCTGGTGGTTCGACTTCCTGCTCAACTTGAGCCGCTTTCAGTACCGCGTCTCCGCCTACATCAGCTTGCTGACCGACCAGTATCCGTCCACGGATGAGGAGCAGAGCGTTCATCTGGATCTGGACTACCCCGACGCCGCGCAACTCAACCAGTACCTGCCGATCATCAAGTGGCTCCTGCTGATCCCGCACTACATAGTGCTCGTCATCCTCGGCATCCTGGCATTCCTGGCAACGATCGCCGCCTGGTTCTCAATCCTGATCACCGGCAAGCATCCGAGACCGCTGTTCGATTTCGCCGTCGGCGTCGGCCGCTACTGGCTACGAGTCGAGGCCTACGGATTCCTCCTCATCACTGACCGCTACCCACCATTTAGGCTTGGTGCATAGATCACGCCGCTAGCTGGAGGAGCCGACGATGAGCGACCGGATCGGGATGGGACTGGCCAACTTTCCGTTCTCCGCCGTGGACACCATGTGGCGCTGGATCGACCTCTGCGAAGAGAATGAGGTCGATTCAATCTGGCAGACCGACCGGCTGATCTCGCGGGAGCCAATCCTCGAGTCGATGACCTTCATGGCGGCCCTGGCGGCCCGCACAGAGAAGCTCAAGTTCGGGATGAACGTGGTCGTGGTCGGATTCCGCGATCCGCTGGTCCTGGCCAAGCAGTGCGCAACGATTGACTTCCTCTCCAATGGTCGGATGCTGCCTGCCTTCGGCGTCGGGGGCGGGTTCGCACCCGAGTGGAACGTCACCCATCGTGAGCTCCGGGGACGCGCGCCAATCGCCGACGAGATGCTCGACATCATCAACGGCCTCTGGAACGAGGAGTCGTTCACCTACCACGGCGAGCACTTCACCTATGACAACGCCACCATCTCGCCGAAGCCGGTGCAGAGTCCACTACCGCTATGGATTGGCGGGCACAGCAAGGCCGCGATCCGCCGAACGGCAAGAATCGGCACTGGCTGGGTCGCCGGGGTCCAGTCGGCCCACGAGGTCGGGCCGATCATCCAGCAGATCCGCGCCGCGCTGGCCGAGGCGGGACGGACAGACTACGAGCCCGACCACTTCGGCGCCGGCTTTGGATACCACTTCGGTTCCTGGGACGACGAAGACGTGCAGATGACCATCAAGGGAATCAAGGCGCGTCTGCCTGAAGTGAATCCCGACACCTACTTCGCCGTCGGCGACGCCGATGAGATTCTCAGGCGGGTCAACGACTATCGCGCGGCCGGAGTGAGCAAATTCATCATGCGACCAATGGCCCGCGGCGACGACGCAATCATGTACCAGTCACAGCGCCTGTTCGACGAGGTGCTGCCGGTCGTCCACGCCTGAGCCGGTTGATGAACTAGGGATAGGACGGCAGCGGCAAGTTCGGGAATGCCCGCTTGACGCTCTTCACCGCCGCCCGCTTCGCGGTCGCGGCGACGCTCTGCTCCCGCTTCAGGGCGGAAGCGGAACTGGGCAATACGGAGGCGTCCCCGGCAACGAGCGGATCGCTCCAGGCACGCAACTTCGACATCGTGACCGGTCCCTCGACCCGATCACAGAAGTGTGTGAACGGCCGCCATCCCGCATCCGTTCGGCGTGCCTTCGTGTAGACGGCCCGTCCGGCAGCGATGCAGAGCGCGACGCCCCCGGCGACGTCCCAGATCCGCGAGCCGTCGAACAGGGCCATCTGGACCGAGCCTTCAGCCGCCAGCGCCAACTCGGTCGCGGTGCTACCGAAGGTCCGGGCGATACCGAAGCGACGGCCCGCCGGTCCGGTGACGCCACCGGTTCCGGCGGGCACGGTGCTCAATCGGGATGCTGCTTGCAATGCCGGCGCACCGCAATCGACTTCCTCACCATTGAACATCAGCCCGTGTCCCGCTCTGGCGTGGTAGACGCCCGGCGTCAGGAACCGATTGGATGGCAGCCACATGGCGCCGGCTACCGGTGTGCCTCGATGGAGAATGCCAATCGAGCAGGCAAACATGCCGATCCCATTGATGAAGTTCGATGTGCCGTCGAGCGGATCGATCACCCAGACGATGTCGGCGTCGAGCGGACCGCCATTGTCACGCTCCTCACCTAGCACTCCGTGGCTGGGGAATTGGCGATGGACTTCGTCTCGGATCAAGTCTTCAATGGCGTGGTCGACCTCGGTCACCGGATCGTGCGCGTTCTGTCCCTTGAACGAGATTTCAATCGTCGCGTGAAAGCGATCCATCAAGATGTCGCCGCCGCGTTGCGCCAACGCTCGAGCGGCATCTGCCAGATGAGATAACTCGTCCGCAGAAAGATCGTCAGGTTCAGATTGGTCAGATTTGTCGCTACTTGAATCTGTATCAGTCATGTTGCTCATGTCAGCAGGTTACCCTTTGGTTTGCTACCCGCACCCTTGGCGAAGGACTTGCTCAAATGTCTAACGAAACTGCAACATCGGATGACACGATCCGTCGCTCAAGCGGTCCCGGACAGGCAACCGTCCAGACAGCGACCGCCGGCGCATCGGCCGCCGTCGGTTTCGAAGCAGAGTGGGAGGCAGCCTGCGACTCCGCCCTGAAGGGCCTGGACTTGCACGGCGCACCGGACCTGCTGATGGTCTTTGTCGATTCCCGCTACGCCGCTCACTATGACGAGATCATCACTCGATTGCGAGAGCGGACCGGCGCCCAGCATCTGATTGGCGCTTCGGGCCAGAGCGTGATTGGATCCTCACTGGAAGCCGAAGAAGGCTCGGCCATCGCCGTGCTTGGCCTCTCACTGCCGGGGGCCGAGCTGACTCCGATCGCGGTTGACCCGCAGTCGATGTCGGACGACGTCTTCGCACCGCTGCAAGACGGCCCCGATGTATGGCTCTTCTTTAGCAATCCGTTCACGATCATGACCGACCAACTTGTCGCGCACTTGCAGCAGCTGCGGCCAGAGATCACGCTGTTGGGCGGAATGGCGTCGTCACACAGTCAGCAGCAAGGCTGTGCGGTCTTCATCGACGACCAGGCGCTGATGGGCGGCGCGGTGATGATGGGGCTGAGCGGTGTGTCGGTCAAACCGGTGGTCGCCCAGGGCGCCGAGCCGCTTGGCCAACCGTGGATCGTGACCGAGTGCGAAGCCAACACGGTCAAGTCGCTGGGCTCCAGGCCGGCCCTGGAGGTCCTGCAGGAGACGCTCTGGGAGCTGGACGAGTCGACCCGCGAGCGTGCTGCGCGCAATCTGCTCGTCGGACTGGCAATGAACGAATACAAAGAGACGCACGAACGCGGCGACTTCCTGATCCGCAACGTAATGGGCGCCGACCGTGATTCGGGCACAGTCGCGATCAACGCAATCCCTCGGGTCGGGCAAACGTTCCAGTTCCAGTTCCGTGACGCCCAGGCGGCTGACGACGACCTGCGGACGCGCCTCTCCGATCTGCGCGACGCGCTGGAGCCTGACGAGGAAGTGCTTGGCGCCCTGCTCTGCTCCTGCAACGGCCGAGGACGCGGGCTCTTCGGAGAACCCGATCACGACGCGTCAGCGTTGTCCGAAATCTTCGGCCCGGTACCAACCGCCGGCTTCTTCTGCAATGGAGAAATCGGCCCGGTCGGAGGCGAGAACTACCTGCACGGTTTCACCGCCTCGATCGCCGTGTTGACGGCGGGCCGATAGTCCCTCGACCCCCCGCTGATTTGTGGGACGATTGCGATTTCCGCGCCTTCGGGCACCCTGGTGATCAGGCCGGTCGAGACGACGTCTCCGTTGATCGCCAGGGAGATGCCACGGCCGATCTTGCTTCCGTCCATCAGGCGGTCGGCGAGTTCGGGATAGCGCGGGGCGAGGTCTCGAATCACGGCGCGGACATTGTGACCCTCAGCTGTCAGGACCGACTCACCATCGGTGAGGGTCCTGAGCGGCTGAGGGATGAGGACGGTGACCATTTCCGCCGTCCTGGGCAACGCCGGTTGGCGTTGGCGACTAGTCGCCTCCAAGCACGGTGGCGTCGAGGATCGCTCGCGGCGACATCGGCAGCTCGTTCATGTGCACCCCGATTGCGTTGGCAATCGCCGCGCGAACAGCCGGGGCCGGCGGAATGATCGGCACCTCGCCGACCCCGCGCACGCCGTACGGGTGTCCGGGATTCGGTACCTCGACGATGATTGAGTCAATCATCGGCAGGTCGAGCGCCGTCGGCATGCGGTAGTCGAGCAGACTGGCGTTCTTGAGGTCGCCCGAATCGTCGTAGTAGTACTCCTCGTTGAGCGCCATGCCGACGCCCTGGGCGACGCCGCCTTGCATCTGTCCCTCGACGTAGGCCGGGTGAATCGCGGTGCCGGCATCCTGGACGGCGGTGTAGCGGAGCACGTCGACCTTGCCGGTGTCCGGGTCGACCTCGACATCGACGATGTGAGTCGCGAAGGCGGGACCGCTGGAGGTCTTGTTCACGTCGGCTCGACCGACAATGTGGCCACCGGAGGTGACAAGCTGAGCGGCGAGTGCCTTGAACGTGAACTGCTGGTCGTTGCCGTCTTCATCGGCCGGGCCGCGAATGATCGCGTCATCGCCGTAGCTGACGTCGGATGCGTCGCACTCCCAGATCTGGGCGGCGCGCTCTTCCATCTGGCGGCGGATGTCCATGGCGCATTCGTACGCCGCCCAGCCGCCGGCAAAGGTCGTCCGGCTCCCGCCGGTGACCTGCGTGTAGCCAACCGAGTTGGTGTCGACAACGTGCGGATGCACGTCTTCGGCAGAGATACCGAGTGTTTCAGCGAGTTGCATCGCGATCGAGGCGCGGGTGCCGCCGATGTCCGTCGAGCCAAGCACCAGCGGAACGCTGCCGTCGCCGTTGACTTGCGCGTAGGCCGAAGACTCGAAGCCGATGTTGAACCAGAATCCCTGAGCGATGCCACGGCCTCGGTTCGGTCCCTGGAGCTCAGACTGCCAGTGCGGAGACTCCTGCGCCGCCTGCAGACACTCGACATTGCCGATGATGCCGTAGGTGAACCCATCGGCGCGCTGCGCGCCCTCTTCACAGGCATTCTGCAGGCGCATTTCGAGCGGGTCGAGACCAAGTTCCTCGGCGAGCTCGTTCAACACTGACTCGGTCGCAAACTCGGACTGCGGAGCGCCGGGCGCGCGGTAGGCGGCCGTCTTCGGCTTGTTGACGACTACGTCGTAACCGTCGATTCGCTGGTTGGGGATGTCATAGGGAGCCAGCGCGCACATCGCACCGGCGCCAACCGGCGAGCCGGGATACGCGCCAGCCTCGAAGGCGAGGTGGACGTCAGCGGCCGTGATCGTGCCGTCGCGCTTGGCGCCCATCCGCACCCGCATGTACGTACCCGAGGTTGGGCCGGTGGCGAGCAGCACTTCCTCGCGGTTCATGGTCAGCTTGACCGGGCGACCGGTCTTCTGCGAGAGCAGCCCGGCCAACGGTTCGAGGTAGACCGGAATCTTGCCGCCGAATCCGCCGCCAATCTCCATGGGCGTGACCTTCACTTGCGAGGGCGAAAGCTGAAGCAGCGGCGCGACGGAGTCGCGGACGACGAATGCACCCTGCGTCGAAGTCCAGACGTCAAGCGTGCCGTCGGCGCGGTAGTAAGCGGTGCCGTTGTGCGGCTCGATGTAACCCTGGTGCGCCATCGACGTCTCGAACTCGCGCTCGATCACCACGTCCGCGTCGGCGAATCCAGAGTCAAGGTCACCCTTGGTGAACTGCAGATGCGAGGCGGTGTTGCTTGCGTTGTCGCTCTTGGAGCCGTCCATTTCGCCGGTGTGCAGGCCATCGTGGAGCAGCGGCGATCCATCCACCATCGCGTCGCGCACATCGAGCACCGGGGTCAACAGCTCGTACTCGACCTCGATGAGCTCGACCGCGTCTTCGGCGATGTGGTGATCGGTCGCTGCAACAGCAGCCACCGCGTGTCCCTTGTAGAGGACCTTGTCCGAGGCAATGACGTTGTCGAGCACCCAGTTGAGCTGCGCCGTGCCTTCACCGGTGTCGATCACCTCGTCGGAGGCGCGGGGGAAGTCGGCGTTGGTGATCACGGCGAGCACGCCCTCGAGCGCCTCGGCCTTCGACGTGTCAATACTGACGATCCGCGCGTGCGCGTGCGGACTGCGCAGGACGCGGCCGGCAAGCATGCCCGGCAGGTTGATATCAGCCCCGTACTGCGCCGCGCCGGTCACCTTGTCGACGCCGTCGTGGCGAATCGGTCGGGTGCCGATCACGTTGTACTGTTCGGTCTCTTTCGACTGTGGTTGCGACTGTGCGGTGACCATGCGAAGAATCCTCTCTGGTCTGAGTCTGTGGTGTCGCTAGACGACGCTCTGGCCGGCGGCCTGCTGGACCGCCTTGACGATCTTGTCGTAGCCGGTGCAGCGGCAGAGATTGCCGGCCAGCCAGTATCGGATTTCATGCTCCGATGGGTCGGGGTTCTGTTCGAGCAAAGCCTCGGCTGCGACGAGGAAGCCGGGCGTACAGATGCCGCACTGCAGCGCGGCCTGTTCGAGAAACGCATTCTGCAGCGGCGAGAGCTGGTCGCCCGAGGCGAGACCCTCAACGGTGCCTATCTCTGTTCCCTCGCACTCCGCGGCCATGACGAGGCAGCTGTTGACGATCCGCCCATCCATGTTGACGCAGCAGGCGCCGCAGTTGCCGTTGTTGCAACCCTCTTTGGCGCCGGTCAGGCCGATGCGGTCGCGCAGCGCCTCGAGCAGCGAATCGCGCTCATTGGCGAGGAAGGTGGTGTTTTCGCCGTTGATCGTGCAGTTGACGACGATATGTTCGGTGGCCATTGAATACCTGTCCCTTGTCGTTGCTGGAAACTGGCTCGATCAGGCGGCCCGCTCGGCGGCCTGGCGGATGGTCCGCTCGGTCAGCACGCCGGCGAGATGGACTCGCTGGCGAATGCTGCCGCGCATGTCGGTGATCGGTCTGGCCGCGGCACTTGAGGCCGCAGCAGCCGCAGCGATCGTGTCTTCGCTCAGCGGTTGTCCGACGATTGCTGCTGCGGCGTCCGCCACTAACAGCGGAGTCGGGGCGATGGCCCCGACCGCCACTCGCGCCCAGGCCACGCTGCCATCGGCGTCGAGCCGAAGCTGGGTGGCGGCATTGGCGACCGCGATGTCCATCTCGTTACGCGGGATGAAACGCAAAAAACGCGCTCCTGAACTCTCGGCGGGCGCGGGAAAGTGCAGCTTGACAACGAATTCGCCGCTATCCAGAACGTTTTGGCCCGGAGCGGTGCAAAAGTCTTCAACCGCCACGGTGCGGCGGCCGTTCGGTCCGGCGATCTCGACCTGCGCCTCAAGAACGATCAGCGACGGGATGCCGTCTGCTGCCGGTGAAGAGTTGCACAGGTTGCCGCCGAGCGAGGCCCGGCCCTGGATTGCGGTGCCGCCGATCAGCGAGGTCGAATCGACGAGAATTGGAAAATTCTCGGCGATTGAGTCATCGCCGTAGATCTCGTAGCACGGAGTCGCCGCGCCAATCGTCAGGCTGCCGTCACTGCCATGTTCAATCGCGACCACTTCAGAGATGTGCTTGATGTCGACAAACACGTCAATGTCGCGAGTTCGCTCACGGGCCTGCACAATGACGTCGGTTCCGCCAGCCAGAGGACGGGCGCCAGCGCCCCCGTCTTGCAGCAGGCTGACCGCCTCTTCCACGCTCTCGGCGCGGGCATATTTGACCGCTTGCACGTAGTCCGCCTCCTCAACAGTTTGGGCCTCTGGAGCGCCCGATTTGACACAACAGATCGAACAGGTGACGCCGTGCCGACAAACACCGGAAAGGCGCTCAACCGCAAAAAGTGTAGCGCACACCCTCCCGGCGAACGGAGCGGTCAGTAACGCGGCCTCACCCAGCGGAGCATGGCGAATCCCAGCACTGCAGCGACGATCGACGCGGCGAAGATGCCAATCTTTGCGCCCTCGAGTAGATCCGTCTCTCCCGACCCGAAGCTCAAATTGGCGATGAAAATGGCAACCGTAAAGCCGATGCCTGCTAGGAGGGCTGCGCCGCCGAGATGGGACCACCGCAGCTGCTCGGGCTTGAACGCGATGCCGAGCCGGATCGCCAGTGCTGACGCGCCGACGATTCCAACAACTTTGCCCAGCAGCAGACCGAGAAAGATGCCCCAGGCGATGTTGGAACTCAAGGCGGCGTCGATGCTCTCGCCGGTGATATGGATGCCGGCGTTGGCCAGGGCGAAGATTGGGACGACCACGAACGCCGATATGGGCGCCATCCCCTCTTCCAGACGCTCCAGCGGACTCAACCCCTCGCGAGCGACGTGCTCGACGTTGCGGAGCGCCTCGTGGGAGTCGTGCTCGCGCACGGCGGGATCGGGATCCTCCTGGACATAGCGCAGACGCTGCAGCAGGTAATCGATCCGTCGCGTGATCCCCTTGTCGTCGTAGAGCGCGTCTGCCGGGACGATCAGCCCCAGGATCACGCCGGCGAGCGTCGCGTGCACACCCGCTTCCCAGAGCGTGAGCCAGAGGAACACTCCACCAATGGCATGAATGCCGAAATGCCGGAACCCTGCTCGCTTGAGCAGTAGGAGGAAGGCAATCGCCCCGACCATGCCCAGGATCCACTCGATCTGGATTGAGTCGGAGTAAAAGATCGCGATGATCAAGATGCCGCCGACATCGTCGGCCACCGCGAGGGTGAGCAGAAACACCTTGAGCTGCACTGGCACGCCGCGACCGACGAGGGCCAACACACCGAGAGCAAACGCGATGTCGGTCGCAACCGGAATTCCCCATCCGGATGCCCCCTCGCCGCCAGCATTGAGCGCGACATACAGCGCCGCGGGAACGACCATGCCGCCCAGCGCGGCCACAAGCGGCAGTGCCGCCTGGCGCGGATTTCGTAGTTCCCCGTGCGTGAACTCCCGCTTGATCTCGGCGCCGACGACCAGGAAGAACACGACCATCAAGACATCGTTGACGACGTGCTGCAGCGACTGATCGAACGACCAGATGGCGAGGTCGAGTTTGATGTGTGTGTGCCAGAAGGAGTCGTAGGAGCCAAAGTCGAGATTCGCCCAGATCAACGCCACGGCTGCGGCGAACACGAGGACGATGCCGCCGGCGGCCTCGACCTCCATGAACCGCAACGTCGTCTGCACGACGATCCGTCGGAACGGGTCGTCGCCCTCGCGCCAGCGGGGACGGAAGAGATCAGCCATGTCCGGCCTTCGTCTTCACCCTGCGTCTCCCGGTCCAAACGACTTCAACCGTGAGCATCCTATCGCGCCGAAGTGCGATCGATCCTCTCCTTGCCTCAAATGCTGAAGTAGCGGGCTTCAGGATGATGGACGATTAGCGCGGACGTCGACTGCTCCGGGTGCATCTGGAACTCGTCGCTGAGTGACACACCGATCCGCTCCGGATCCAGCAACTGCCAGAGCAACGCCTGATCCTCCAGATTGGGGCAGGCGGGATAGCCAAACGAGTAGCGCGCCCCCTGGTAGCTCGTCTTGATCAGATCTTCCGGCGTCGCGCCGTCCGCTCCGTCGATCTGCAGTTCCTGGCGAATCCGTCGGTGCCAGTACTCGGCCAGCGCCTCGGCAATTTCGACGCCGAATCCGTGCCAGTAGAGGTAATCCTGGTAGCGGTTGTCGGCGTACAGGTCCTGCGCGTAGTCGCCGACTCGCGAGCCCATCGTCACGACGTGAAAGCCGATCACATCCATCTCGCCGGAGTCGACCGAGCGGAAAAAGTCGGCGAGGCAGCGACCCTGCTTGCCCTGTTGTCGAGGGAATGTAAAGCGAACGGCCTCGGTACCTGTCTGGTTGGGTTCGTAGACGATCAGGTCATCGCCTTCGGACTGGGCGGGGTAGTAGCCGTAGACCACCGAGGGCTCAAGGACCCCGTCGCGAAGCGCCTGTTGTTGAATCTGAGAGAGCGCCAACTCTGCCCGCGCCGCCGTCTCCGCGTCGCGGCCCTTGAATCCCCACTGGCCGCGCAATAGTGCGGTGCGATTGATGTATGGGAAGACATCGGTCAGCGGCAGCCCTCGGATCACGCGGGTCCCCATGAACGGCGCTTCCGGGATCGTTGTCGCCGGAGACAGAGTCGAGCGGACAGCCGTCGCGGTTGTCGTTGACGAAGGACCAGTCGGTGCGGCCATTGGTTCGGTCGGAGTGCTGTCCAGTTCGACTCCGTCGCTAAGCGCGGTCATGATGCGCAGACCATCGAAGGCATCCTGCCCGTAGAAGACGTCGCCGTGGAAGGTGTTGCGCAAATCCCACTCGACATACTTGCGTGTCAGGGCGGCTCCGCCGAGCAGCACGGGCCAACGATCTGCCAGCTCGCGGCGGTTGAGCTCTTCCAGGTCTTCCTTCATCACCAACGTCGACTTGACCAATAGTCCGGATAGCCCGATCGCGTCGGCGTTGTGCTCGATCGCCGCTTCAATCACGTTCGATATCGGCTGCTTGATCCCCAGATTGATCGTCGTGAACCCGTTGTTGGAGAGAATGATCTCGACCAGGTTCTTGCCGATGTCGTGGACGTCGCCGCGCACCGTTGCCAGCACGATCGACCCCTTGCTGGTTGAATCCAGCCGATCCATGTGCGGCTCAAGATGGGCGACGGCCTTCTTCATCGTCTCGGCCGACTGCAGCACGAAGGGGAGCTGCATGTCGCCCGCGCCGAACAGATCCCCGACTTCCTGCATCGCAGGCAGCAGCAGTTCGTTGATGATCGGAATCGCTTCTCGCTTGACCAACGCGTCGTCGAGATCCGATTCCAGGCCCTCGCGCTGGCCATCCACGATGCGTCGATGCAAGCGCTCCTCCAGCGGCAGGTCGTCGAGGCTCTCTCGCTGTTGCGTCGCGGCTTTCTGATCCTCGAACAATGCCATGAATGCGGGAAGGGGATCGACAGGTCCGTCTGCGCCGTCGGCCCACTCGTCGAAGATCAGTCGGCGCGCAGCCTCGAGTTGCTCGTCGGGAATTCGGTTGATCGGCAGGATCTGGGCCGCATGCACGATGGCGGCTTTGAGTCCACGCTCGACCGCGTCGTGCAGAAAGACGGAGTTGAGTACCTGCCGCGCGGCGGGATTGAGTCCGAAGGAGATGTTGGAAATGCCGAGGATCGTCTGGGCGCGGGGAAACTCCTTCGTGATCGCTTCCACGGCGTTGAGCGTCTCCAGTCCATCGCGACGCAGATCCTCCTGGCCGGTGCTGACCGGCAAGGTCAGAGCGTCGAAGAACAGATCCTCGGGCGCCAGACCGTAGTCCTCGGTGGCGATCCGGTAGAGCCGACGCGCGATCTGCAGCTTTCGCTCGCAGGTACGGGCCTGGCCCTCTTCGTCAATCACCAGCGCAACGACCCCGGCTCCGAAGCGAATCGCGGAGGACAGCGTCTGATCCAGCCGCTTGCCGCCGTCTTCCAGGTTGATCGAGTTCACGAGCGCCTTACCGCCGAGTTGCTTGAGTCCGGCCTCAAGCACTTCAGGCTCGGTCGAGTCGAGCATCAGCGGCAGCGTCGAGAGTCCGCGGGCTCGTTGAACCAACTCAGCCATGTCGGGGGTGCCGTCGCGGCCAACGAAGTCGACGCAGACATCGGCGATGTGCGCACCTTCGGCCGCCTGGTCACGGATGACATTGGCCATCTGCTCCCATTCCTCGTTCTGCAGCAGGCGCTTGAAGCGACGCGAGCCGTTGGCGTTGGCTCGCTCGCCCACAATCAGGAATGAAGCGTCCTGTCGATACGGCGTCGAGACGAATAGCGAAGCAGCCGACGGATCTGGTTCGGGACTCCGCTGCACGGCCTGCATGCCGCTCATCGCTTCGCGCATCGCGCGCACGTGCTCAGGCGTTGTCCCGCAGCACCCTCCGACAATCCCGACGCCGTATTCGCTCACGAATGTGCGGTGTGCGTCGGCCAGCTCAGAGGGTTGCAGGTCGTAGATCATTTGCCCGTCCTCGGTGCGGGGCAGACCAGCGTTGGGCGAGCAGAGCAGGGTCATCTCGGCATTTCCCGCGAGGTAGCGCAACGGCTCGTGCATCAAGTCCGGCCCGGTTGCACAGTTGAGCCCGATGCCATCGAGTCCGAGCGGGGCCAACGCAGTGAATGCGGCACCGATTTCGCTGCCAACCAGCATCTGTCCGGTTGTCTCGATCGTCACGGTCGCGAACAGCGGCGTGTTGATCTTGAACTCGGCCAGTGCGTCCCTGCAAGCCAGGATCGCGGCCTTGCCCTGCAGCAGGTCGTAGACCGTCTCCACCAACAGCGCATCGACTCCGCCATCGAGCAGTCCACGAGCCTGTTCCAGATACGCGGCATGCAACTCGTCGAAACCGATATGCCCCAGCGAGGGCAGCTTGGTCCCGGGGCCGAGTGAGCCGATCACAAAGCGTGGCCGTTTCCTCGTCGAGAAACGGTCTGTGACGGTGCGGGCAATCAGAGCTGATTCGCGATTGATCTCACGTGTCCGCTCAGACAGGTCATACTCACCGAGTGTGATTGAGGAGCCGCCGAAGGTGTTGGTCAGGACAGCATCGGCGCCGGCTTCGAGATACGACTCGTGGAGCGCACTCACCGCGTCGGGACGCGAGACGTTGAGGATCTCGTTGCACCCCTCAAGACCGTCGAAGTCCGAGAGCGAGAGATCGAGCAGCTGCAGACCGGTCCCGGTCGCGCCGTCGAGCACGATCACACGTTCAGCAGCGGCAGCGCGCAGGTCGGAGCGTTGCATCCGTTGATCGTATCCAGCAAAGAACGGCGCGGCAGTATTGCGTGAACAGTCCGCCGGTCGGGACAGCTATCCGCGTATCCGACGCCGCAGAGCGCCGCCGATACCGCCGCGGGCCGCCTCCAAATCCGACTCTAGCTGCTCGACCTGCTTCTGCAGACGCTTGTTCTCGCGGCTCAGCCGATTGCGTTCCTGACGGAATTCCTCGTGGCGAGCGTCAAGCGTTGACTCGAACTCCGAGGCCTTGCGCTCTGCCTCTGTCTGGGCCGCGGAAGCTGCGGCCAGCGAAGAGGATGCTTCCTTAGCGGCCTGCTCGTAGAAGGTCGACTTCTCGGTCAGCGCCTGCAGTTCAGTCTGTGACCGATCTCGTTCCTGCTCCGCGGCCTCGCTTCGCGCTTGCAGCGCCGCGAGCTGCGCATTGGCAGACTCGGAGGACGCCGCAGCAGCCGCTGCCTCTGCTCGCAACGACGCCAACTCGCGCTGGGCGTTGCGCAGCTCGTCACGCAACGGCTCGACCTCTCCGCCGGCTGCGGCCAACCTCTCTCCCAGGCGATCAAGGTGCGCGCGGAGATCGCGAGACTGTTTCTCGGCCCGTTTGGCGCGATCTTCAAGCGAGTTGGCCCGCTCAACCGCGGCTTTTCGCCCCGCCTCGGCACGCTCCGCTCGGGCGCGTTCAACTCGAAGCTGGTCGGCCATTGCGGAGCCTACGACCCGGCGCGGACGGCCTCGATCGCCGTCGTCCAGCGGTCGTCCAGGGTGGAGTCGTTGACTGTCGCCAAGACGTAGTCGCCGAATGCCGCCGTGGTGGCGCCGGTATCTCGGCCGGTCATGACGAGTTCCTTCTCGTACTGGCCGCAGAGGTCCATTGCCTTGTCCAGTTTGCCGCCGAGTTCGGGGAAGCCGATATGCGAGAGCATCATCGCCCCGGCGCGCAGCATCGAGGATGGGTCGGCGTAAATGTCGCGACCCTCGCGCACCATGCGCGGGGCCGAGCCGTGGATCGCCTCGAACATCGCCGTCTTGGTGCCGATGTTGCCAGCACCGGCCGTTCCGACGCCGCCCTGGAACTCCGCCGCCTCATCCGTCAAGATGTCCCCGTACAGATTGGGCAGCGCGAAGACCTGGAAGTTGGTCCGTCGCTTGGGGTCGACCAGCTTCGCGGTCATGATGTCGATGTACCAGCCCTCCCACTCGATCCCGTCGTAATCCTCCGCCACTTTGCGCGCCGCATCGAGGAAGGCGCCGTCGGTCGTCTTGACCACGTTCGCCTTGGTCACAATCGTGACCGAGTCCTTGCCGTTGTTCTTGGCATAGTCGAAGGCGGCCCGGATGATCCGCTCGGATCCTGGATTCGAGAGGATTTTGAAGTCGATATTGAGATCGCCCAGCGAGAAGCCCTCAGAGCCAACCGCGTAGAGATCCTCGGTGTTCTCGCGGAAGAAGGTCCAGTCGATTCCCTCGGCCGGTACCCGCACCGGCCGGACGTTGGCGTAGAGGTCGAGCACCTTGCGCATCGCCACGTTGGCCGACTCGATGTTGGGCCAACCGTCGCCCTGTTCCGGTGTGGTGGTCGGTCCCTTGAGTGTGACATCGCACTCATGGATTTCCTTGAGCACTCCCTCGGGAATGGCGGCCATTTCCTCGGCGCGACGTTCGATGGTCAGTCCATCGATGGTGCGGAAGCTGACCCGGCCAGACGCGACCTGATCCTCAAGCAACGCTTCGAGCACGCGCTGCGATTCATGGGCAATCGACGGACCGATGCCGTCGCCGCCCAGCACGCCGATCTCGATGTGATCGAGCGTGGTGAAGTCCGTCGGCTCGCCCTCCGCCTTGATCGCGTCCACCCGTGTCTGTTGAGCCTCGAGCAGCTCGCCAAACCGCTGTTTGGCCTGCTCGAGGGATCCGATGTCGGGCATGTTCATTCTCCTCGCCGAAGCATCTGCGTCGCGCTACCGTCGGCAGTGTACCTGCTGCGCCCATGCGCGAATTGCGGTACCAGCTCGAGTTCAGTTACGTCGACAGACCCAGTTCACGCAGAAATGCGTCGGCGTTCGGTTCACGGTCGAGGAAGCGGTGGATCAGCTGGTCGGCGTCGGCGGTGCCACCCGGCTCGAGGATGTGCTGCCGATACTCGGCGCCGACAGCTGACACGGAAGCTCCCGGCTCCTCAAACCGGGTGAACATGTCGTCGCCGAACACCCGTGACCAGAGATATCCGTAGTAGCCGGCGTCGTAGCCGAAGAGGTGTCCGAAGCCGGCCTGGAAGTGCGTGTCCTCGGGGAACGGAAAGCCGGTGATCGGGTGCAGCTCGCGCGCGATCTCGTCGGTGCTGCGACCCGGCTCGGAGTGGTAGGCAAGATCGAGGCGAGAGAAATAAACCTGCCGCAACGTCGCGATCGCCGAGGATGTGTGCTTGGCCTCGATCATCCGGCCGATCAGCGAGGCCGGCAGCGGATCGCCGGTCTCGTAGTGACGGCTGAAGCTGCTCAACATGTCGGGCTGCCAGCACCAGTGCTCGAGCATCTGTGAGGGCGCCTCGACAAAGTCGCGTTCCACCCGTGTACCGCTGAATCGCGTGAATCGCGAGCTGGTCAGTGTCTGGTGGAGGATGTGCCCGAATTCGTGGAATAGCGTCACGACCTCCGTGTGCCTCAGCAGCGAGGGCGAAGATTCGGTCGGCTTGGTGAAGTTGGCCACGATCGCGGAGATCGGCCGCTGATATCCATCATCGCTGAGCCGTCGTCCGCCGCGCAGTGTGAACGCCGCCGCGTGTCCGAACTTTCCCGGCCGCGGGTAGAGGTCCATGTAGAACCGCGCCAGCGCTTCACCGCTGGCCGGATCGACGATGTCAAACGGCTGCGCATCCTCGTGCCAGGCGGATTCGACCACGTCCGGCCGACGGACAAACTTGACCCCGACCAGTGCTTCGTAGACCCGGAACATCCCGTCCAACACCGCGTCGAGTGGAAAGTAGGCGGCAACTTCGAATGGATCGACCTGGTACTCCTCCTGGATCACCTGATTGGTGTAGTAGCGCCAGTCGGAGATGCCAATCGGACCTGCGATGCCGGTGCGACGTTCTTGTTGCTGGCTCAGACGCGCCAGATCGGCTGCCAGCTTGGCTTGCAATTGCGATTCCAGATCCTCCAGGAACTCAAGCACGGCGTCAGCCTGCTTGGCCATCTTGACCTCGAGCGCGTACGCCGCCCACGACTCAAAGCCGAGGAGCGTTGCCATCGACGAACGGACGCCGAGCGCCTCTTCGAGGATGTCGATGTTCGTGTCGGCCGCCTTGTTGTGGTTCTTGTAGAACAACTCGCGGCGGCGCTCTCCGTCGTGCGCGGCGTCGAGGAACGGATGCAACTCGGGATAGTCCAGACTGACTCGATAGCGGACGGCGCCGTCTACTTCCACGGTGCCGAGCCGCTCGATGTACGCGTCCGGCAGACCATCGAGTTCTTCGCGGCTGACCTCGATGTGATCCTGGTAATCGTCGATCTTCTTGCGAAACTCGATGCCCAGACCGACTAGCCGCTCCTGCAATGACTGCAACTCGTCGCGTGTCTCCTTGTTCAGGTCGAGACCGTTTCGGCGATAATCGCGGAGCGCGAACTCCAGCAGTCGACGGGCATCGTCGGGGAGAGCCTCCAACTCGGCCCTCGTCGCATAGGCCTTGAGCGCGCGGTCGATGTCTTCGCGAAAGCCGATTCCGGCGGCAAACACGTTCAGACGCTCCTCCTGACGGTGAGCGACATCGCGCAGTTCCGCGTTTGCGGAGACCTGCGACAGAAATCCGAATCGGCCTGAGGCCTGGTTGAAGACATTGCTGATCTCGTCCAGAGGTAGCACCGTGTTCTCGAAGCTGCGCCGGCCGTCGGGTACGGACACCAGTTCGTCCGCCAACCGTTCGACGGTGCGGATCGCTGCATCGACGCCCCGTTCGATGTCGTCGGCGGTGGTCGAGGCCCAGTTCGGTGTGTCGATCGTCATCGTCGTTCTCCTGTCGGAGCTACGGTATCCGCAGTTGCCGCTTCTGCGTATGATCATGCGAGCGCGGAGCAACGCCCTGCCGCTTCGCATGCAGTCACAAGGGCGGCACATGACCGACGTCACTCACTCCCAGATCGACCTCTCCACCGGCATCAACATGCACGTCGCCGAGGCGGGCGAAGGCCCGGCGGTCGTCTTCTGCCACGGCTTCCCCGAACTCTGGTACTCCTGGCGACACCAGTTGCCGGTCGTGGCGGAGGCGGGGTTCCGCGCCATCGCCCCCGACATGCGCGGCTACGGGGGCACCGACGCTCCGCCCAACGCCGAGGACTACACCCAGGAACGGATCTGCGCCGACATGGTCGCGTTGCTCGACGGGCTGGAGATAGAGAGCGCCGTGTTCGTCGGCCACGACTGGGGCGGCGCCGTCGTCTGGAACATGGCCCAGCACCACCCGACGCGCTGCAGCGCCGTCGCCGGGATCAACACGCCGGCCGGCCGCCGACCACCGATCAACCCGCTCGACGCGATGAAGATGGATCCCGGCCGATTCGATTACCAGCTGTACTTCCAGGACGAGGGCGTGGCCGAAGCCGAGCTCGGCGGTAAGGTGCGACGCACCATGACCCTGATGCTGCGTACATCGAAGCCTGAAGACCGGCTGGACGTGATCGGCATGACGTCTGGGGTCCGAGCGCGTGGCGGGCTGCTGGTCGGCCTGCCCGACGACGCGGAGCGCTCAATCATGCTGACCGAGGAAGACCTCAACACCTTCGTTAGGGCCTTCGAGCAGACCGGATTCCGCGGCGGACTCAACTGGTACCGCAACCACGGCCGCAACTGGGAATGGGGCGCCGCCGTTGACGGCAACGACATCACTCAACCGGCGCTAATGGTCACGGCGGGCAAAGACGGCGTCCTGCTGCCCTCCATGTCCGAGGGCATGGAAGACTGGATCCCCAACCTCAGCCGAGGCCACATCGAGAACTGCGGCCATTGGACCCAGCAAGAAGAACCGGAGGAGCTCAACCGCATCCTCGTCGGGTGGTTGAAGACTCTCTGATTCGTCCGCGCACCCGGATCAGGAGGGAACGCGTTCCCAGCCAAGCCCCTCGTGCTGATGCTCCTTGAGATCGGGATTGATGATCTCGGCGATGATCTCGAGTGTCTCCACGACCCTTGGGCCGGGGCGATTGACGTATTGATTCCCATCGATCAGAGCGACGCGACCCTCTCGGACGGCACGTAACGCTCGCCAGTCCTCACGAGCGTTCAGCAGCCGGGCGTCCTCCCGCGTTCTGTCGAGGTCGAAACCGCACGGCGCGATGATGATGAAGTCTGGATCCGCTTCCGCGAGATCGGACATCGCGAAATGCAGCGACGGACCCTTCGGCGCGCCGATCACTGGGACGCCTCCGGCGCGCTCGATCAGTTCCATGGTCCAGTGACCGGCGGTCATGAGAGGGTCCGCCCATTCGACGACTGCGACGCGGGGAGCGTTCGCGGTGCCGGGCACCGAATCGATCCGATCTTGCAGGACGTGAATCAGCGATCTTCCTCGCTCGCCCAGGCCGAGCGCTTCTGCGGTGCGCTGGATGTCGTCCCAGATGTCAGCGAGGGAATTCGGCGCCAGCGGAATCAGCTTAGTACTGAAGCCGGTGAGCTGCTCCACGGCACGCTCGACGTCTCGCAGACTCACGGCGCAGACTTCGCACTGAGTCTGAGTGACGATGTGCGTCGGCCCGAGCTGCTGCAGCAGGTCCATCTCGATCTCGTAGACGCCCAACGCATCCTCGGCCCGAGCCTCAAGCGCCAACTCCCGGACCTGTCGATCGATTTCTCCGCTGCTCGAAGCGGGGACGAACCTGGGACTGGTGAGCACAGGCAGATGCTGAATCTCCGCTGGGAAGTCACACTCGTGCGAGCGTCCGACGAGATCGTTTCCGGCGCCAAGCGCACAGACGATCTCGGTCGCGCTGGGCAGCAGTGACACAATCCGCGCCATGCCCTCATCCTAATTGGTGAGAGGTACGGCCAAAGGTCCTCGGCTGCCACGCTCCGTTCCCCCATCGGGATCGACCTCCTATCTCCACGGAAGCCCCATCGACGACCGCACTCCCTAGAGCCGTCAGGAAGAGCCCGCGAAACTCAACCGAGTCTTCGTCGCCTACCTCATTCAGCTGCAACGAGCGCGCCAACCTTTTCCTATACTCCGGTTAGCGCGGGCTTCGACTACCGAACGGCCACAACGTCTCCTTGCACCTCTGCCGTAACCGTAAGGGTGTAGGTGCCGACGCGATAGAATGAACCCCGAAGCGCGATATAGTATGCGCCTGAATCCGGAGCCGTCCAAGATGCTTGCCATCTCTGGGAGTCTTCGGCAAAGTCGCAAGCCACCACCGCACCGTCCTCCCTGTATAGTGTGGCGACCACATCGGACAGCGTGCCTAACGACACGATGATCTCGTACTGCCGACCTGCCACTGCCTCAAAGACAAAGACATCCAAATCCTGCACATAGTCCGTCACGCCAGGCACCGCGTTGCCTAACACCAACTCTGTCGCTCCGGAAAGATTACCGGCATGGTCGTCCTCAACTTCAGCATGCTTCACGGTCAGCGTGTACGTTCCCATACCGGGGAGGTGCGAACTAGCCACTCGTACATAGTGTTCGCCTGAAGACGCCGCGTAGAAGACGATGCTCGGGGGCTGCCCTTGAGCATCATCGCTCGAGGCGATCCAGTCGTCGTACGAGGCTTTCAGGAACAAGGATGCACCAGGCAGAGTACCCAGACTAGTCTCGATTCTGTATGCAACGTCCGCATCTCCTTCAAAGACGAACCAGTCTCCATCCCAGGGATCATCTATCGACCCCTGTACGCCTTCGCCGACGATGATCTTCGTCGCCAGTGCTTCGTCGTCGCTGTGATCGTCCACGACCTGGGAGATGTTCAGGCTGTAGGTCCCTGGACGTGAGTTAAAGCCGTAGCTGGCAACCTGAACAAAGTATTCGCCCGTAGCTGGCGCTCTCCAGAAAGCCCGCGGCACTCCCCCGTAGAGGTTGCCCGTGTTCCATTCCAGCACGGTTCCTTCGGCATCCTCCACTGTCATCAGGGCATCCTCCAACGTGCCCAGGTCAACGTCAAGGTCGTAGAGCTCCCCTTTCTTCGCTGTGAACACGAACACATCCACATCTCCCTCATAATCCACCATGCCCTGGGCGACTCGGCCCGCTCGCGTTCTGGTAGCTTTGGTTCGGGTATCCGAATGATCATCAACCACCGGTGATCTGCCAACTTTCAACGTGTATGTTCCCGTGTAACGACTATCAATCATCACGTAGGTGTTTCCGGTAGCGTCAGCCTTCCAAATGAGGCGCTCGAGTCGAGGATCATCATCGAAGTCGAGGCGTGCCACCTCTTCGTCGTCAACATCCTCAACGTACAACACCACGCGCTCCAAGGTTCCAAGAGTCACGACGACCTCGTAGATCACGTCTCGCGTTGCTGCGAATACAAACACGTCACGATCGTGAACATGATCGATCCCACCGGACATCGACTCGCCCAAATGTGCGGTGCTCGCATCGGTGACGGTATCGCCATGCATGTCCACGAGTTGAGATTGTTTGACGGTCAGACTGTACGCACCCGTGCCCGGTCCTCCTAGCGCGATGTAGTAGCGGTCTGACTCAGGGGCTTGCCAGAGAATCTGCATGCTGCCCGCGTTCGCATAGTTGGTCGTGGTGGCGAGTTGTCGCTTCTCGGCGTTGACCACGCTGAGGGTTAGCGCAGACATTTCTTCCGGGATGACCGAAACTTCGTAGATCACACCTTCCGTCGCATCGAAGCCAAACAGGTCTTCATCGTGGACATGCTCAACCGCGCTCTGGACGACCTCAGAAATGGTCGCGAGTGTGGCATCTGACGTCGTATCAGCATGGTTGTCATTGAGATCGGTAGCAGTGATCGTTAGCGTGTATCTTCCGATACTCTCACCAGCTAACGCGACGTAGTAGATCCCCTGAGTCGGAGCCTTCCATCTGATAACTGGCGTCCAATAGTCCGAGTGACCGATGTTGCCGGCCAGGTAATCTTCGCTGGCCCCTACCACGCCGAACACCGGTCTGACCAGTGTCTCCGAAACCACGCCAATCTTGTAGACCACCCCTGCTTCTGCCTCGAAGGCGAACACGTCTACGTCGCGCTCATAGTTCAGCTCACCATCCACAACAGCGCCCAACGTCACCATGGTGGTTCCTGGCCGGCGGTCAACGTGATCGTCTTCAATCTGAGAGAAGGTCAGCCTGTACGTGCCGATGTTCGATCTGCCGCCGCTCACTGCGGCATAGAAGAGGCCGGAGGCCGACGCCTTCCAGACGATGCGCGATGCGGGCTCACCCCTGTATCGGTCGTCGTTCTGTGCCTGCAGTTGGCCTTCGGCGTCCTCCACCGCCAGGAGGGAGTCGCCAAGCGTTCCCAGTCCCACATCGAGCAGATAGAACAACCCTTCTTCGACCTGAAATCCGAACACATCTCGGTCGTCATAGTGATCGACGCTCCCCTCAACCGTCGCGCCGATAGACACCGACGCAGCTCCAAACTGATCGTCGGGGTGGTCGTCTACGACTGCGGAAACTGTCAGGCTGTACGTCCCGGTGTGGGAATAGGGGCCAAGCACGCCGACAACGTAGTCAGCCGAACTCGCGGCCAACCAGATCTCCGTTGCTTCTCCGACGTACTCATACACATTGAAGGAGGTCAGGACACCGCCATCGAGGCTCACGAGGACTAGTAGTGCGCTCTCCAGCGTGTCCAGAGCTACGTCGAGCCGATAGTGCTCTCCTCTTGACGCACGGAACTTGAAAAGATCTACGTCGCTTACGGAGTCCAGTGTCCCTTCGGTCTCCTGCCCGTCGGTCAATGTCGTAGCATCTGACGGCGTTCCAGCATGATCGTCGGAGGCTCGGGCGACTTCACTGATCGCGCCGAACAGGTTCGACACGCAAGTGACCAAGCCCTGCTTGCTTTCTTCAACCGCCGAACTCCGTAGGCAACTCTCTTCTTCCTCGCTCAGTACGAGGCCCAGTGAATCCAGCCAGTATCGGACCCAGATGATCAAGTATGCGGAACGGACCGTCTCCTCCGGGAGGCAATCGAAGAAAGACTCCAGCCACGGAGGCGGCTCGGCGATGTCTAGTTCAACGATCGGCTGATCGAGCAGCGACCCAAAATCCTCGCCCAAACTGGTGCGAATACAGCTTTGCTCGGACGCGGCAAGCTGGTTGAACACCTCCCTCCAGGTTGAATCGCCGTCGATCTCATTGTCCTCCGGCGACGCCGGCGCCAGCGATGGCGCGTCGATGTGTTCTGGCGCAAGAACGGCTGCAGAGATCTGGCTACATGCGGAAATGATCAGCGTGGAGATGATTACGGCAATTGGTACAGCTGACCGTAGTCGGAGCGGTAGATCGGAGTTGATCCACCTGCGATCCGGGCGAGTGGCCGTCATCTGCAGTCCGCTATGCGCACTGTTTGGCCCTTAGACGCTCGGCTCTGCCCAAGTGCCTGGCCTGAGCATGGCAAGCTGTGCCCTTTTCATCGGTTCGATGCTGGAATCTATTCTGCAAGAGGCTCGATCTCTCGACTCTGGCCGCTGTTCCAAGACTCCCAGACTGCGTCGGTGAAGCGCATGTAGCGGACGCCGTCGGCGAAGTTGGTCAACTCGACCGGAGCTCCGTTTCGGACCGAGTTCATGAAGTCCGCCTCGACCTGCCAATCGTGCGCCGTTCCTGGATCCGGCTGAATCGGCTCGACGTCTTCGCCGTGTTTGCCCCACTCGCCGGTGTCGCCGAAGCGCCAGTGCAGCCGGCCTTCCGAGCCGTAGATGTCGATGCTCGGCGGCTGCGGCGCGCCTTCGGTCACGGCGCTGACCCGGTAGGTGCAGCGGGCGCCGTTGGCCATGTCGGCGAAGATGCCCAGGCTGTCAGGAATCACGATGTTGTAGCGCTCGCCGGTCTCTGCGTCGACGCGCGACGGGACGAACGTGCGGGCGTGCGCGGTGACGCGCGCGGTATCGCCGAGCCAGCGTTGGATGGTCTCGTTGAAGATGCCGAGCTGCATCATGTTATGTCCGGAATAGTCGCTTCGGTGACGCCAGTGCAGCGGTCCGGAGTCGTCCAGACCTGAACCGTTGAGCAGCGTCAGGTGCACTTCGAGAATGCTGCCCAGCGAGCCGTCCTCGCAGAGCCGCTTGATCGTCTTGCCCAGGCGGAAGTCGAAGGGGGCCGGGACGAGCTGCGAGACCAGGTTGGGATGCTGTTGGCTGACCGCGAGCATCGCCTCCGCCTCGGTCGCATTTGTGGCCATGCGCGCTTCGCAGAGGACGTGCTTGCCCGCTTCGAGCGCCGCCCTCGTGTAGTCGAGATGCATGTACGGCCAGGTGCCGATGCTGACCGCGTCGACCGCCGGGTCGGCGAGCAGTTCTTCGACTGAGTCAGAGACGTTGGGAATGTCCCACTCGGCGGCGACTCGCTCCCCCGATTCTCGAGAGCGGTTGACCACGTTGACGACTTCGACGTCGTCGATTTCGCGGAAGCCGGGGATGTGTCGCAGCTTTTGATTGCCGCCTGCTCCGATCAGTCCGATGCCGAATGCCATGGCCGATTCCTCCGTGTCGCGCGATTGGTTGTGAAGGTCTGAAGAGTCGAGGTCAGGGTAGTCCGGGCCTGTCCTATGCTGCTTGAGAACCATTCGAACGTCCCCAACCAAGGAGTACACGAGATGCCGACTGCCGACGAACTGCGAGCCGGGATTGACGGAGCGCGGGCAGCCCTGCGCGTGGCGATCCAGACATCTGGCGACGCCTGGGAAACCCCCAAAGGCACAGCCGACGATGGTGAGGCGGGTTGGTCGCCGCGCCAGACCGCCGAGCACGTGATCCCGGCCGAGATGATGTTCGCTACCGGCGTCTGCGCCGCCTGCGGCTACGACGGCCCGGACAACCCGCTGACCAGCACCGAGTTCGCCACTCCCGACGACGCGCTGGCCGCGCTGGACGCCGTCGCCGAGGCTGCGAACAGCAAGATCAAGTACGTGCAGGACGAGGAACTGGGCAAGTCCCAGGGCGGCGAGGGCATGGCCGCGGTGCCGGTGGCTGGCCTGATGGCGATGAACACCTGGCACCTGGCCGACCACGCCGCGCAGATCAGCCGCCCGGCCTTCTAGCCGGAGTGAATCTCGCCATGCTGCGCACCTTGACGCTGTCCGTCGCATTCATCGCCGCCGTCCTGTTGGGCGGCGTGGCGATGGCTGCCGGCGGAGAGGGCGGCGGCGGACTGCACGCCGGACAGATCGTGGCGATCGTGATCGGGATCGCGCTGTCGGCGATCCTGCTCGGACTCTCGGCCGCCTACATTCTGCCCAAGCCGCCCAAGTTCTAAGCGGGACCCTCACCCCAGCTCCCCGCCTGCGCGGGGACAAGCTCTCTCCCAGAGGGAGAGGGGGTAGGAAGAGGGGAGATTCTGTTCCCTCTCCCCGAGGGAGAGGGTTAGGGTGAGGGCCACAGTGTCCGATCAACCCGCAGATCCTCCCTTCGAAGACGCCCACTTTCGGCGTGCCGATGAGTCCGACGACGCCAACTTCTACGTCGAGGCGCGACTGGTCACGCACATCGACGACGCGGCGATCGGCGCGCTGCGCGAGCACTACTCCAAATTCCTGCCGAAGCAGGGTCGGTTGCTCGACCTGATGTCGTCGTGGGTCTCGCACTACCCGGACGACCTGGAGTCGGAGCGGGTGGCCGGGCTGGGGATGAACGCTGACGAGCTGGCCGAGAATCCTCAGCTGACCGAGTGGGTCGTGCATGACCTGAACGCGGACCCGGTGCTGCCCTACGGCGACGGCGAGTTCGATGTGGTGACGATCGCGGTGTCGGTGCAGTACCTGACGCGACCGCTGGAGGTGTTTCGCGAGATCGGCCGGGTGCTGCGACCGGGCGGGGGCTGCATCGTGTCTTTCTCGAACCGCTGCTTCCCGACCAAGGCGGTCTGGCTCTGGCAGGGGATGGGCGACGACGGCCACGTGCAGATGGTCGGCGCCTACTTCCACTACTCGGGCGCGTTCGACCCGCCGCAGTGGCACGACATCTCGCCAGCCAAGGGTCGGAGCGACCCGATGTACGTGGTCCAGTCGCGGACGCCGGCGGAGTGAGGGTCGGGCGGGGAATTCGGGTAGTTTTGACAGTTTTGGCGCTCTGGACTGAGAATTCTGCGAAAAACCGTCCGGACCAGTCCAGATTTGTCCAGATTTGTCTCGGTTATGCCAGTTCTGGTGAGTGTCGTTCTTGGTCATTCCGGCCTGATCCGGGTCAGTCCGGGTGGTGGTCCTGGGGGTGAGATTGGTCATGGGGTGCTCCGTCGTCTGATGGCCAGGCGTTCTGGCGGCATCGATTGTATGCGGACGGATGTTCTGTCGGAAAACTGGGGAGTTGTCGGGGTGACAGAGCCGGAGCCGGTAGCTATGGAGCGGGCTCGGCGCGTTCGAGGTTGAGGGCGAGGAGGCGTTCGAGGATTTGTTCGTCTTCGATGTCGGCGGGCCAGCCGTAGGCGGCGAAGACGGCGGCGTCGAGGGTTCGGTGGAGGTTGTCGAGCCAGGTGGGGCGCTGGTTGTAGAGGTTGGTCAGGGTGCGCTGCTTGAGTTGTTTGGCGGCCTCGTCGTCGACGGGCAAGAGGCGGTTGGGGAGGGAGGGGATGACGTCGGGGACCTCGCGGACCCACTCGGGCGGGTTGAGCCAGAGTCGGCGCTTGTCATCCAGCTCTTTGGCGGCCGCGCCGATGGCGTCGCGATGATCACGCTGCTCCGGCGTCAGGGCGTCGTCTGGGGTGTTGAGCGGCCAGGGGAAGGGGTAGGTCTCGAAGGTGGTGGTCGGCGTGTAGCGGGGATCGTTGCCTACTCCCAGCCACGTGCAGAGCCGAAGCGACCAGAGTTCGTGTGCTCTGGAATGAAGGACGCCGAAGGTGTAGTCGTCGTCGCGGGCGATGACGATGATCTGGCTATCGGCCAAAGTTGGCTCTTCAAGCCAGACAAACAGACGATGCTTGGCAACTCTCGCAGTGCCAATGAAACGATTTAGCGGCGCCGTGGCACTCCGCATCTCTGGACGTGCTCGCTGATGTATCCACCAGTCTTCCCTCGCGCTGCGTTCCCTGCTCTTTAGGCGATAAGGCCTTACATGGTCCTCCACGTATCTGAAGGGCCTCTCGTAGAGAGCCGCGTCAGAATGCGATGCCTCTATGCCAAAGTCGATGAGGAACATGTCTCGAGGACGACGCGTGATATCCAGGCCATTCTTCCAAGGCAATACCACGTCGGAATTTGGGCGCCCATTGACGTTCGCCGGTTCTCTCAACATTTCGCGGGCGGCATCTCCTTCAAGCTCGAATGAGCCGCCCTTCTTCACCCCTTGAAAGGAGAGCCGAAGGTTCTCCGGAAGCGACTTGCTAGTCGTAAGGTCAGCTCCCGATGTGAGATCGGCATTGATGGCTCTGACGACCTTGCCATTCAGAGATCGCGACGCTTCAGACCCATTGTCTTGACAGATGATCGAGACCCGCACGGCAGCGCCTTCAACGATCCATGGCTCATCTGACCATGCAACGAAGATGTCTCCGCTGCCCTTGATGCTCTCTAAAACCACCCGATTAGCCCCACCACGAATCGAGTTGGTAGCGAGGAGGCCGCTTCGCGATGTGCGTCTGCTTTCGACTTGCCTTCGAGCCCTCTCTTGCCAGTAGCAAACTAAGTCCGCTCCCTTGGGAACGCTGCCTTGCCACGCCGAAAACAGGTCCTCCATGTAGTCGTCTCCTAGCGAGGCCCGTAGTTTCATTCCCGTACCAAGAAATGGCGGATTGCCGACGATGAACTCGGCCTCCGGCCAGGACGCCGGTATAGGGTTACCGTCCTCGTCGTGGGCGAGGATGGCATCTCGGAGTTCGATGTTGTCGAGCGGTTGGAGGACGGGGTCTCGGGGGAAGCCGTAGCCGTGGTCGAGCATCCACTGGATGTGGCCGATCCAAATGGCGACGCCGGCGAGCTCCTTGGCGTAGGGGTTGATCTCGATGCCGAGCACGTTGTGCGGGTCGACGCGGGGGAACTCGCCCGTGATGCGCAGCCGCTCGGCGCCCCAGCGGATGGCCTCCTGTTCGAGGTCCTTGAGCAAACGCAGGGTGACGTAGAGGAAGTTGCCCGAGCCGCAGGCGGGGTCGAGCACGCGCACGTCGCGCAGGCGCTGGAGGTAGGCGCGCCACTCGGTCTCGGCGTCCCGCTCCCATTTGGGCAGGTTGGCTCGGCGCAGGCCCTCGCGGGTGAGTGGGCTGGGCTGGCGATCCTTCATCAGCGCGGCGACGCGCTCCTGCATGGCGGCGAACTCGCGGCGCAGCTGCGTCATCACAACGGGTTCGACGACCATCAGGATCTTCTCGCGGTCGGTGTAGTGCGCGCCGAGCTGTCCGCGCTTGGCCGGGTCGAGCCCACGCTCGAAGAGTGTGCCGAGGATGGCGGGCTCGACCTGCGACCAGTCGAGGCTGGAGGCGTCGGCGACGGTGCGCAGCTCGTCGCTGGTGAATGGCAGCACGGAATCGTCGTCGAACAGCCCGCCGTTGAACCACTCGATGCGCTGGGTGCCGAAGAATCGGCCGGCCTCGCGGTCTGACATCAGGCGAAACAGATCGGCGAGTCCACTGGTGAATTCGGCGGGATGGTCCTTGCGCGATTCGATCAGGTCGGTCATCAGCCGTCGCGGCAGCAGGCCGACGTCCTCGGCGAAGAGGCAGAAGAGGACTCTGTTCAGGAAGTGGGCGACCGTTTCGGGATCGTTGTCACGCTCCTGCATTGATCGGGCGAGGTCGGCGAAGCGAGTGGCGGCGGCCTGGGTGACTTCGTCGGGGGTCTGGCGCGGTCGCAGGTCCTCGGGCTCGATCATCACGGCGCGGAGGATGCGCAGCGCCTCGGCGGTCTTGTCGCCGCCCTGGGCCAGGTCGTCGAGGGTGATCTCGTGGACGCGGGGTCGGGTGTTGGTGAAGTTGGTGTGGACCTCGATGCGGTCCATGTCGCTGACGACGAGCGCGGGCGGGTTCTCGAGGTCTTCGCGGTAGTCGAGGAGCTGTCGGTAGGCGGCGGCGAGGTCGGCGCGGTCGCCCTTGTATTCCCAGCCGAAGTGTCCGCGCTTCCAGACGTCGGCCCAGCCCTGTCCGCCGCCCAGCTTCTCGACGCCGGCCTCGAAGGTGTAGGACTCGCCGGAGGGGTCGGCTTCAGCGGGGGTCGGGACGCCGAGCAGCCGGCAGAGGTCGAGGAAGTGTTCCTGGGACGAGGCGCTCTCGCGTCGGGCGTTGTCTCGCCACTTGGCGGCGAAGTCGGCGGCGGAGAGGGTTGCGGCTTGGGGCACTGCTCGTCCTATCGGGGATAGGGCAAGCGTAGTTGAGGGGTGGGGAGCCCCCCTCTGCCTTCGGCATCTCCCCCCGCTTCGCGGGGGGAGAGCGGAGTGGAACGGGTGGCTAGCGTCCTTAGCGGAACTCGGGGATGACCGTCTCCGCGAACATCTGGGCGGGCTCGATGGTGTCTCGGCCGAAGAATTCGATCATGAACATGTCGCAGCCGCGCTCCATGTGGCGGTTGACTCGCTCTTTGATCATGTCCGGGGTGCCGGTCAGGGCCATGTCGCCGGCCGGGTTGCCCATGTGACCTCCGAAGATCTTCTGGGCTCGCTCAACCATCGGCTGGACCTTGGCGTCGTCGTCGACGATCGTGACGAGGCACTGCTGCGAGACTCGGATTTCCGAAGGGTCGCGGCCGAGGCGTTCGGCGTGGCCGTGGAGGACCGAGACCTTGTGCTCCAGGTCGTCCTGCGAGCCGGCCGAGTTGTTCCAGATGTCGGCGTACTGCGCGGCGATACGCATGGTGACTTGCTCGCCGCCGCCGCCGACGAGGATCGGCATGTCGCGCGGCGGCTTGGGCTGGGTGACGAGGTTCTCGGTGTGGAAGTACTCGCCCTCGAACGAGAACTCGTCCTGGTCGGGGTCGAACATGCCCTTGAAGATCTGCAGGCCCTCCTCGAGCTGGCGCAGACGGTCGCGGGTGCCGACGAAGGGCATGCCGAAGTCGGAGAACTCGCGGGCCATCCAACCGGAGCCAAAGCCGGGGATGATGCGTCCGCCGGCGATGTTGTCGACGGTGGCGATCATCTTGCCGGTGTGGGCCGGGTTGCGCATGCCGACGGGCGTGACGAGCGTGCCGATCTCCGGCTTCTCGGTCACCGCGGCGATGCCGGCCGCCAGGGTCCAGGCTTCGAGCATCGGGATCGCGGGGGACTGCGGGCCGTAGAGATGGTCGTTGACCCAGAGCGAGTCGAAGCCCATCTCCTCAAAGGCCGAGGCCGCGCGTTGCGTCTCCTGCCAGGTGCGCTTGATCTGGGGAACCATGACGCCAAAGTGGGGGCTGTTGGTCATGTGACGATCCTCTCTCCGCTGAGGCGGTTGATTGAGTTGGTAAATGTCTGCTGAAGGGTAGCAGCGGAGTCAGTCAGCTTCGCGGAGTTCGTCGGAAGCGAGGCGCCTTGCCTCGCGGTCGGCTCGTTAGAGGGCAGCCTGCTTGATGAAGCGAATCAGGGGCCCCCTGGGATGTCGAGCCTTTAGTCGATTGATCTCTTCCCGATCGAACTCGATCTCAAGCACGAGAGAACCCGGTCCCATTTGAGAGCGATTGTATGGAATCTCTTCCGCATCCAGAATCGGAGGATTCCTAACATGCGCCGGTCGCTTGGGCTTGCTCATCGAGTTCGCATCCTTTTGCTCAACCATTGCACGATACGCCGATCCGGCAACCCCCTCTCCCTCTGGGAGAGGGCTGGGGTGAGGGTCCGGGGGGCGCAAACAATCTAGAGGCTCCTAGTCCTCGCTCGCCGCGGGGCCCTCACCCTAACCCTCTCCCTCAGGGAGAGGGGATCGGAACAAGGGTCGACGTCAGGCTGTGACTAGAACAGTAGGACTGCGTTAGACGCTTCGATAGTGGGCCGCCGACTTGACATGGGGGGGGGTAGCTTCGCCGAAATCGCCGATAGAAACAAGACACAGGCGGCGATTGGGGACGGAGCCTTGGCATGACCACGCGAAACTACTGGCAGCGCATGCGGCGCAACAAAATGTCTCGGCGGTCGCTCTTGCGAGCCTCGGCGCGGGCCGGGGTCGGCGCCGCCGGATTGGCCCTGGTCGGCTGCGGCGGCGATGATGACGACGACGACGCACAACCGTCGGGGGCGCAGGTTGCGCAGCAGCAGGACCAGCAGCAACAGTCGGCGCAGCAGGCCCAGCAACAGTCGATGCAGCAGGAGCAGGCCGAGCAACAGGCCGAACAACAGGTACAGCAGCAACAGGCTCAGACCGCGACCGCCGAAGAGCAACAGGATGCGGAGCAAGCCGCCGCCCAGGCCGCCGACAGCGATCCAAAACGCGGCGGCATCATCACGTACTTCGCCTTCGACGGCGGCATCCTCGACCCGGCCATCGCCGACCACGGCGGCCTCGACAGCAGCATCTTCCCGATCTACGACCACCTCAACTACATGGATGAGGGCGGGGTGCTCACCTCGGCGATGGCGGAGTTGCCCGAGGTCGTCGACGACGTCACCTTCGTCTACAACATCAAGCCGAACGTGTACTGGCAGGACAAGCCCCCGCTGAACGGCCGCCAGTTCGTCGCCGAGGACGCGTCCTTCGGACTCCAGCGCTTCGGCCAGGACAACCCCGAGTTCATCTAGCGAGACCGCTTCGCCGCCGTCGACCAGTTCGAGGTCACCGACGACCTCACCCTGCGCCTCAGGCTCGGGGAGGTGTTCGCGCCGATGATCACCGCCGTCGGCGAGATCCAGATGCTGATGATCGCGCGCGACGTGGTCGAGGCCTTCGGCGACGACGCCATTGCCGGCGACGCCGCGGCCGCCATCGGCACCGGCGGCATGCAGATGGTCTCCCGGGAGGCCGATGTCGAAACCGTGCTGGAACGCAACCCCAACTACTTCCGCGACGGGCTCCCCTACTTCGACGGGCTGCGGGGGAACTGGAATTTCGACGGGGCGTACCGGGCCGCGCAGTACGTCGCCGGCGATGCGGACATGCTCTTTTTTCCGTGGCTGGGCTTCCCGGCGGAGAACGAGGCCGTGCGGGGCCAAGTCGGCGAGGAGAACCTCGTCGAAGTGCCCATGAACGCGACCTGGAACTGGGTGGCGGTCCACTTCCATACCAAGGTCGAGCCCTACACCGACCCGCGTGTGCGCACCGCCCTGCACCTCGCCACCGACCGGGAACAGCTCCTCGTGACGACTCAAGGCGTGACGGAAATCGGCGGACCGATCTCCCACGCGATCGGCGCATACGCCTGGACCCCGGACGAACTGCGCCAACTGCCCGGCTACCGCTCCGGCGCCCAGCGCGAGGAGGACCTGGCCGAGGGTCGGCGGCTGCTCGACGCCAGCGGCTACGACCCGGCCAGCGCGCCGCCGATGACCGCCGCTGCTGGCTACGGAACCCCGTACGCCGAGGTGATGCAGCAGAACTTCGCGGAAATCGGCTTCGAGGTCGCAGTCCAGGAGCAGCCCGACTCGGAGAACAACCCCAAGCGAGCGGCGGGGGAGTTCACCCTCACCTACCAGGGCCTCGGGGGCGCGTTCGACCCCGACATCCTCTACGGACTCAGCCACAGCGGGGGCGGGCGCAACTTCGGCGAGTTCTCGGACCCCGAGATCGACGCACTGCTGGAACAGGGACGATCCACCCTCGGCCTCGAGAACCGACGGCCGATCTACGACGAGATCCAGACCAAGCTGCTCGACCGGCACAATCCCCAGCTCTACTGCAGCTGGGGCCGGCCGGTCGTCGGCCACCGTCCCTGGCTCAAGGGCTATGGCCCGACCAACATGCAAACCGCTGCCACCTATCGGTGGTACCGGTCGTGGTTCGAGGGCAAGCCCGGCGTCTAGCGGGGTCGGAAAGACCTCCCCCACGCATCCTCGCTTCCCCCCCTCTGGGGGGAAGCTGTCCCGTAGGGACTGAAGGGGGGGCTCCCCGTAGCTGCTTCCGGAGGGAACCCCCCTCTGCCTTCGGCATCTCCCCCCGCTGGCGCGGGGGGAGAAAAGAACCGAGGGCTCTCCCCTGATCGGGGCGGCAGGAGGCCAACGCCGATGCGCACCTACGTCATTCGACGGTTGCTGCTGCTGCCGGTCACCGTGCTTCTGCTATCAGTGTTCTCGTTCGGTTTGGTTCGGCTCGTGCCGGGATCGGTGGTCGACGCGCGCCTGAGCAACACCATGGGCGCCTCGGCGAGCGCCGACCCGGAGCAGCGCGCCGCGTTGGAGGCGCATTTCGGGCTCGACAGGCCGGTCCACGTGCAGTACGTGAACTGGGTCGGACAGGTCCTCACCGGCGATTTCGGCACCTCCTGGCTGACGCGGGAGTCCATCATGGACACCTTCGCCCGGCGCATGCCCGTCACGGCTCAACTGCTCTTCCTGACGCTGTTGCTGTACATCCCGATCGGGATTGGAACGGGGATCTGGTCGGCCGTGCGCCGCAACCGGCCCGACGACTACGGCATCCGCTTCGTCACGGTGCTCTTCCTCGCCATCCCCAACTTCTGGCTGGCCACGTTGGTCGTGTTAATCCCGCTCGTGCTCTGGCGCTATGCGCTGCCCGCCCCCTACGAGCAGCTCTGGGTGAGTCCGGGCACCAACCTGATCCAGATGATCGTGCCGGCGGCGGTCGCGGCGCTGTCGGGCGCGGCGGTGCTGGGACGGCTGGCACGCTCGGAGATGCTGGAAGTGCTGCGCCAGGATTACGTGCGCACGGCCCAGGCCAAGGGCGTCTCCGGCCGCATCGTGGTCATGCGCCACGCGCTGCGCAACGCCATGATCCCCCTAATCACGCTGATCGGCCTGGTCTTTGCCGACGGCGTCGCGGGCTCGGTGATCGTCGAGCAGATCTTCGGTCTGCCGGGCATGGGCCGCTTGCTCGTCCAGTCCATCTTCGCGAACGACCTACCCGTGGTGCAGCTCTGGATGCTGTTCTTCGGCACGGCCTTCGTGCTCATCAACCTGGCCGTGGACCTCAGCTACGCCGTCTTCGATCCTCGGGTCCGGTTCCAGTGAGCGCCGCCCAACCCACTCAACAGCCGGGCGCGGCCGTCTTCGATGAGTACGGTCTGCTGGTGCGGCCGCCGCTGGGCCGTCGCCTCCGGCGGCTGCTGCGGCAGCATCCCCTGGGCGCGTTCGGGCTGTTGATCGTGATCCTGATGATCGCGCTCGCCGCCTTCGGCCCGCTGATCGCCGGGGATCCGACCAAGCTCTCCCCGAACATCCTGGCCGCACCCGGCGGCGAGTACTGGTTCGGCACCGACGATCTCGGCCGAGATTACTTCGCGCGCGTGGTCGCGGGCGCCCGGCTCTCAATCACGTTGGCCTTGACCGCAATGGCGATCGGGGTCGGCTTCGCCCTGGTCCTGGGTATGACCTCGGCCTACGCGGCCGGGTTGTTCGATCTGCTGTCGCAGCGCGTGCTCGACATGCTGCTGGCCTTCCCCGGGCTCGTGTTGCTGTTGCTCTTGGCGCAGGTGACGGGGCGCAACTGGCAGTCGATCGCACTGGGCATGGGGATCATCTTCACCCTGGGCATGATCCGGATCGTGCGGGCCTCGACCCTGGCGACGCTGGGCGCAGCCTATGTCGAGGCTGCACGCGTCATCGGCGTGGCGCCGTTCCGCATTCTCTGGCGGCACGTGCTGCCCAACATCGGCCCGCCGCTGCTGATCTACGTCACCACCTTGTTGGGCGGCGCGATCCTGTTCGAGGGTGCGCTCTCATTCCTCGCCCTCGGCGTCCCGCCGCCCAACCCCTCCTGGGGCCGCATGCTGGTCGAATCCAGAGACTACTGGCAGCACACCCACCTGAGCATTTTCCCCGGCGTCGCCATCACCCTCGCCGTACTCGGCTTCAACCTGCTCGGCGACTCCCTCCGAGACATCTTCGACCCCCGCCTCCGCGGCAGCGACTGAGCGCCTCCACTTGCGGCGGCTCCAGGTCAGTTGCAGACAGAGGCGGGAGCCTCGGGCAGGCGGAATTCGATCCCGGTGATGTCGGAGCGGGTGATGTTGAAGGAGCGGCGCTCGCTCTTGGCTCCGGTCTTGCCATTGCCGACGTAGTAGATTTCGCATCCGTCGACGGCGACCGACATGTCGTAGACCCCCGGACCGGGAACCGCGAAGGAGAACGTCCCGTCCTCGGCCGGCCAATCAGCGCCTCTGCCGGATTCCCCGCTGGCACCGACCCAGTTATCCGTCCTCGGAGTGCCATCGGCGTTGAGAAGCCTGCCGGAGATGCGCAGGGTGCACATGTCTGGCTGGAGTTGGAACAGCAGGCCGGACACATCGTGCTCTGTCACACTGACAGTCTTCCGTTCGCGCAACGTCCCTGTGGCCCCGTCGTTCCCGTAGTACAGGAAACACCCGTTGATCCAGGCTTCCAGGCCATAGACTCCCGCCTCCGTCAGCGCGATGCTGAATCTGCCCGTTGAATCCGTAGGATCCATGGCTCGATGGTCATCGGCAACGGCGTTAACGTCGACGTTCTTGATTCCCTCGCCATTCGAATCGAGCAACCATCCAGTGATCCGCTTGCACGGATCATCTTCGGCCTGGAATCGAATGCCGGCGATGTCCCGGCTGGTCACCTCGAGCGTCCCGGCTTGATCCTCGGTCCAGGCTGGAGCATCCGCGTTCCAATAGAGACGGCATCCGCCCAGGTCGGCAGAGAGTTGGTAAGAGGCAGGCCGGCTCGCAACGAATGTGAACGAGCCGTCGACTTCGGTTCTGATCGAGGTCGTGCTGCCTTCCCTCTGGGCCTGGACTTCGATGCCGGCCAGCGGCTGACCGTCTGGACCGGACAATGCTCCCGTGATGCGCCAACGGCATTGATCAGCGTCGACGGTGATCGCGATCGGTTCAGGTTGACTGCTGCCGATTTCGATCAGGCTGGCCTCGTCATCGGACGGCCTCGCCGCATCGCTGCTCTCCGACCACCAAAACTGACAGTTCCAGTAGTCGTCTCCAAGCTCGACCCAGACACGGTAGTCGGCCCGTCTGCGGACGAAGAGTTCGAAGGTTCCGTCTTCACTCGACCTCGCTCGACGATCCCAACCGGCCGGAACACCGTCTTGGTACTCCCTTGCCTCCAGCGACGCGCCCACCCGCGGCGTGCCGTCGGTGTTGACGATTGTCCCCGCGAGCGCGAACTCGTTTCCCGCGGGCCGGCGTTTGGCGCTGCCGCGGCGCTTGGTCATCAGCGCCTCAAACTCGTCGTAGAACTCTTCGAGGGACAGTCCAAAGGCAGCCGCGAAGGCGCTGCGCACGGTAGGCCGGGTCTCCCAGCGGCCACCGGGCCCCGCTCTGCCGGGGGCCAATACGCGATAGAAGTCGAGCGCAGCGCTTTTGCCCGCGCGCTCGATCAGCAGATCGGCAGCGACCAGGCCGAACGAGTACTGCCAGGTATCGTTGGCCGACTCAATCTCCTCAAGCGGCGGACCCTTCGAAGCCAGGTTGAGCGCGTCGATCAGCCTCCTGCTGAGCGGATAGCCGTTGCGATCCTGGGTCGCGAGATCGCTGTCGAACCAGTTGGCGGAGCCTTCGAGCATCCAGTCCAAATCAACGATGTCGGCGCCCATCAGCTGGAACTGCAACGCATGAATGTACTCGTGCAGGACCACGTAGCGACCAAAGTGGTAGCGCCCGCTGCTGGATCCCTCCCACGTGCTGCTCTTCAGGTAGAACGCATCCTGATCACTGCTGTACCAACCACCAGCCCGTTGCCAGAAGTTCCGGAACGACTCCCATTCCCATGGGTGGCCCAGTTCAGTGGTCTTGTCGTGCGCCGACTTCGCGTCGCCGGCGACGACAACCACGAGCGAAGACGGGTCGGCCTGGACACCGAGTTCTGTGGCGCTGTATTCCAGCGTTGCCTCCAGATCGCGCTCAATCAGACGGCGCACACCGTGATCGACGTTGCCGGCATAGTGAATCTGGGGCATGACGAACGTCGGTTGGAGCCAGTTGACATCGCGGCTCACGCTGATTTCCAGCGCATCGCCCCGCTGCACAGCCGGCCAATCGTCCATGGACCCGGGCACAGAGGGGTCATAGATCAGATCGCCCGAACGGATCGACAGCAGCGAACTGCCGATCCCTCTGGCCACGTCCGCGATACTTGCATCGTCCCGACCAGCCCAGGCCGACCAGTTGAGCCCGCTGCGCAGACTGACCAGGCCGCTCGCGGGCAGCACCGACCGTTGCCACTCAACGTCGCCCGGCCCGCCGACCCGCAGGACGTATCCCTGCCCCGGCTCCAGGAACCGAATCGTCCAGTAGCGCCGAGGCAGCCGAGGCGCAGCGATCTCGTAGCGACCAGAATCGGCATTCCAGGTGTAGACCAGCACGACCTGAGGCAGCCGCGCAAACAGGTCCTCCGCGGACATGCGCTCCGCCACCCAGCCAATCCGGTTGTCCCCAGGCTGAAGCGTCGTGGTGACCGACTCGGGCAGCGACGGCTCGCCGTCATCCGCGAACGCAACGCTCAGCCCGACAGCACAGGCAACTGCAATCAGACAGGAAAGAGCCGGGGCCAGCAGCCGTCGCACGCAGTGAGTTTAGTGAGCGCCGACCGCTTCCTCGCTGAACTGCGCGGCCTCGGTCGAGCCTGAGAGCGCCGTCGTCGCGGCGTCGCCGCCGGTGACGGTCAGCAGGATCTCGTCGAAGTAGGACGTGCCCGCTTCACGCTGGTGCTTGGTCGCCGTGTAGCCCTGAGCCTCGGCCTCGAACTCACCCTCTTGCAGCTCGACGTAGGCGGCCATGCCGCGATCGCGGTAGCCCGAGGCGAGGTTGAAGGTGTGGTAGTTGATCCCGTGCCAGCCGGCCAGGGTGATGAACTGGAAGCGGTAGCCCATGTCGGCCAACTGCTCCTGGAAGTTCGCGATCGTGGCGTCGTCGAGGTGACGCTTCCAGTTGAACGACGGCGAGCAGTTGTAAGCCAACATCTTGTTCGGGTACTCGGCGTGCAGCGCCTGAGCGAAGTCGCGCGCCTCGCCGATGTCCGGCACTGAGGTCTCACACCAGATCAGGTCCGCGTGCGGTGCGAAGGCAAGTCCGCGAGCGATCGCGGAATCGATCCCGCCGGTGACGCCAAAGTAGCCCTCGGCCGTGCGCTCGCCGGTCGTGAAGGGACGGTCGCGCTCGTCGATGTCGGTGGTCATCAGCGTCGCCGAGAGCGCGTCGGTGCGAGCCATCAGCACGGTCGGCACGTTCATCACGTCAGCCGCGAGCCGGGCCGCTTGCAGCGTGCGCACGTGCTGCGCCGTCGGGACGAGCACCTTACCGCCCATGTGACCGCACTTCTTCTCGGCCGCGAGCTGGTCCTCGTAGTGGACGCCGGCGGCGCCCGCTTCGATCATGTTGCGCATCAGCTCGAAGGCGTGGATCGGACCGCCGAAGCCGGCCTCGGCGTCGGCCACGATCGGCAGGTAGTAGTCGACGCTGGCCCGGCTCTCGAGTCGGTCGACCTGGTCGGCCCGCATCAGCGCGTTGTTCAGTCGCTTGACCAGCGAAGGCACACTATTGACCGGGTAGAGCGACTGGTCCGGGTAGGTGTGCGCAGCGGTGTTGGCGTCAGCCGCGACCTGCCAACCGGAGACGTAGATCGACTGCAAGCCAGCCTTGGCCATCTGCACCGCCTGCGCGCCCGTGACGGCGCCGAAGGTGCGGACGAAGTCCGTGTCCTGCATTGAGTTCCAGAGCCGCTCCGCGCCGTAGCGCGCGAGGGTCGACTCAGGCAGCAACGAGGGGCGCAGCTTGAGGACGTCGGCAGCCGTATAGTTCCGCTGTACTCCAGCCCAGCGCGGATTCGTCGCCCACTCGTGCTCGAGTGCGGCGGCGGCGCTGTCCAGCGGGTTACCGGTCCCGTTCGTGCCGTTCGTCGTCATCTGGGTCCTCCGTGGCTGTCCGTGTCCGATCCCTGGCGTCGGATCACGTCGTTGCGGCTGTCAAGCCGTGATGCCTGTGGTTGGGGATTCGCTCACTCTGTCCTGTTTCGCTCTCAGCGTCTAGTCGAGATACTCATACGCCGGCAGAGTGAGGAACTCGGTGAACTCGTCGTTGAGCACGAGCTGGTCGAGAATCTCAACGGCGTCGCCAAAGCGCGATTCCCCGGACCCGCCGAGCGACGCGAGCTCTTCGTCGCGCAGCGACTCGTACAGCTCCGAGGTCACCGAGCGGCCGTCGTCGAGTTCGGCCTCGTGACGAATCCACTGCCAGATCTGACCGCGGGAAATCTCCGCCGTGGCGGCGTCTTCCATCAGGTTGTTGATCCCCGCCGCGCCCACGCCGTTGAGCCAGCTGTTGATGTACTGCAGCGCCACCGAGATGTTCGCCCGCAATCCGGCCTCGGAGACCGTGCCGCCGGATTCGTCCAGCGAGACCAGCTCGCCGGCGCTGACCTCGACGTCTTCGCGCATCCGCTCACGCTGGTTGCGCGCGCCGTTGAGGTTCTTCTCGAAGATGTCGCGGGCGACGTTAACCAGGTCCGGGTGCGCGACCCAGGTGCCGTCGAAGCCGTCGGTCGACTCGCGCTCTTTGTCGGCGCGGACGCCGGTCAGGGCAATCTCGTTGATCTCGGGGTCGCGGCGCGAGGGAATGAACGCGGCCATGCCACCCATCGCATGCGCTCCCCGCTTGTGACAGGTGCGAACCAGCAACTCGGTGTACGCGCGCATGAACGGAGTCGTCATCGTCACCTGCACGCGGTCGGGCAGGGTGAAGGTCGGCTGCGACTTGAAGCGCTTGACGGCCGAGAAGATGTAGTCCCAGCGCCCGGCGTTGAGCCCGGCCGAGTGGTTGCGCAGCTCGTAGAGGATCTCTTCCATCTCGAAGGCGGCCGGCAACGTCTCAATCAGCACCGTCGCGCGGATGCTGCCCTGGGGCACGCCAAGATCGTCCTGCGCCTTGACGAACGCGTCGTTCCAGAGCCGCGCTTCGAGGTGCGACTCCAGCTTGGGTAGGTAGAAGTAGGGACCCGTGCCCCGAGCCACCCGCTCGGCCGCGTTGTGGAACATGTACATGCCGAAGTCGAACAGCGAAGCGCAGATCGGCTCGCCGTCGACCAGCACGTGCTTCTCGTCCAGGTGCCAGCCCCGTGGCCGGATCAGCAGCGTGGCGATCTTCTCATTCAGCGTGCGCACCGAACCGTCGGGGTTCTCGAACGTAATCTCGCGGCGGACGGCGTCGCGGGCATTGATCTGGCCATTGACGATGTTGTCCCAGGTCGGCGACAGCGCGTCCTCAAAGTCGGCCATGAACGCGTCGGCGCCGGAGTTCAGCGCGCCGATCATCATCTTGCGGTCGACCGGACCAGTGATCTCCGCCCAGCGCTGCTGCAGGTCTTCCGGCGTCGGGGCGACTTCCCAGGAGCCAAAGCGGACCTCTTCTGTGTCGGAGAGGAAGTCGGGCAGCGCGCCGTTGTCAAACTCAACCTGTCGCTCGTCGCGTCGCTGCAGCAACTCGTGCCGGCGCGCGTTGAAGGCGCGGTGCAAGCCCGCGACGAACGCGAGCGCCTCTTCGGTCAAAATCTCGTCGAAGCCCTCCTGGAGTGCTCCGACGACCTCCACGCCGTCCGGGGTGCTGATCTCAATAGCCTGGGTCATCTCTGTGCTCTGTCCGTGCTCGCGGTCTGTGCCGCCCTGTCGAAATCGGTGGCCTCCCACGACGAAGGTGGACGCCGCTCGCAAGTATCGTCTGTGAACGTTGGATTAAGGTACGGTCGATCTAGGTTTCGTCAATAGTTCCGATAGCTCACGATAGATAGTTTTGATACCACAAGTAACCCAGTCGATACAAGCCACCCATCTCCGACCGCCGTCCCAACCGTATCCGCGTCCACCGGATCCGGCTACCTCCAGCTTGACTACCGTGGCAGAACATCGTACACATGTCCTTCTGAGAGGTGAGGAATGACGAACAACGTGCGAGCGGCCATCCTCATCCCTGGCGCAACTCCGCTCCCTTGCCTGAAGCTCGCCCACAAGTCCCTTTCCGGTCCCCTCTCCCCGAGGGAGAGGGTTAGGGTGAGGGCCCCGCAGCGACCAGGCCGATTCGATCACAATCGAACAAAACCGAACAGATCCAGCCTCCATCGCCTGCGTCTGGATCTTCCAAGACCTTCCAAAACCAACCACTCTCAACCACTCTTCCCCCGCAAAACACTGGGATTCCGCCCCATTCGCCCGTCCGAAAAAAAACATCTCCAACCACCGTCCGCCGACTCACCAAAACGCTCCCGCCGACGTTCGAACCACGCGCTCGCAGTCGAACCCCGTCGAACAGAACCGAACACGCCCGAACAGCTTCACCAGCCAAAACATGCTCTCAGGCCAACAAGACTGGTCCAAAATTGTCCGAAATTGTTCAAAATTGTCCACCCGCAATCGCCAATCCCCAGCGAAACACTGGAGATCCTGCCTGTCTGGCCTCGAAGAACAATTTTCTCGCCAAACACCCGAAGTCCGAACAATCCTCCTCTCCCGAACACCGCCGACCAAACGTAACCCGGAGGCGTATCCTGAGAATTCGACAAGCAACGAGGAGCGGCGACGATGACCACCACCAATGAGCAGCCGGTCAAGAACCGTGTCGGCAACTTCAACGTCGGCGGCATCAACCACCTGGCCTTGGTCTGTCGCGACATGCAGCAGACCGTCGACTTCTACGAGGGCGTGCTCGGCTTTCCGCTCGTCAAAACCATCCAGCTGCCCGGAGACATGGGCCAGCACTTCTTCTTCGACATCGGCAACGGCGACTGTCTCGCCTTCTTCAATTTCCCCGATGCGCCCGAACCGGCGCCGGGCGTCGCCTCGCCGGACCCGAACACCTTCTTCGACCCCTCGGCCGAACTCGTCACCGCGATCGCCTCGATGAACCACGTCGCCTTCGACGTTGATCCGGATGAGATCGAGGAGATGCGCGAACGGCTGATCGAAGCCGGCATCCGCTGCACGCCGATCCTCAACCACGACGACTCGCCCCGCGGGATCGCCCGCGAGAACCACGAGGGCGTCTTTGTCCGCTCCGTCTACTTCTACGATCCCGACGGAATCATGCTCGAACTGGCCGCCTGGACCCGCGCGATGCGGCCCGACGACGTCCGTCATGCGCCGGCCCGGGCAGCGAGCGCAGCGGCGGTATTGGCGGACTGACCGCCAACATCGGAGGTCGACAGACTTCGACTCAGTCGCCCGCGCTACATCAAATCTGTCACTGGTAGACGCTGCCGCTTCCCGAGTGGCGGCGGACGCATGTTCGGCGTACAGCGGATTGCAGTCGCTGTTGCAATCGGGAACAATTGCGTGCCCGTTTTCGTACTGTTGGTGAGCGCACTGATCCGCTGGTGCACGGAGCATCGAGCGGGCGCAGCAGCACTGAATGAAAGGGGGATCGGATGACGTTCGAGCAACGACTCGACCACGACGGCGCCGAAGTTGACGCGCTGATCGAGGAGCACAACGAGGTGAGTGGCGACGAGCAATATGCCGCGCCGGAGGCGAGGAAGGACATGATGATCCCCCTAATCGGCTTTGACATTTCGGGCACCCGCGCTCCGACCAAGGACGTCGCCGCCGCCTGGCGTCGTCGTATGGGCGATGCCGCCCGTCCCCCGGTGAGGTTGGGACAGTCCTCGCCAATCTGGAACTTCGCCAATGATTCGAGCGAGGAGATCGCTCCCGCGCCCAAGCGCAAGCCGCGTCGCCGACGGGCGTCCAACCCCGACTCCGATGCGGACGTCGACGCGACCCGCGCCTACTTCAACGAGATTGGCCGTCGGCCGCTCTTGACGGCGGAGCAGGAGCAGAAGCTGGGCGCCGCGATCGAGCGGGCCCGCTGGATCGACGCGCTCGAGCAGAGCCTGCACGAGGAACTTGGCTACGCGCCGCGGCCGATGCAGGTCTGGGCCGAGCTGCTCAAGCAGTTGGGCGAATTGCGTGGGGTCATGTCCATGACCGCTCACACCCTGTACCTGAACACCTTGCCGGTTGAGGCGCTCATGGAACACGAACGGTTCCGCGAAGCGGTCGACGGCAAGCTGGACACTCACCTGGTCACGCGCATCAGCGCGGCCAGCGGCCTCGAGCAGGAATACGTCGGCGATCTGCTCATCGCGATGTCAATCGTCACGTCGATCGTGACCCCGCGCCTCTACCGGCGCTCGCTCGAGGCGCTCGACCGCAACGCAGCGACCAACGGCGACACGCCGGACGGCGAGACCCTGCTGTCGGCAGACGCGGGGCTGGTGCGCCGTGCCGAACGGCGGCTCACCGAGACCAAGTGGGACGGCTACGACGCGGAGCGGACGATGTACGTCTCCAACCTGCGTCTCGTCGTCTCGGTCTCGAAGAAGTACCAGAAGAAGGGGCTGCACCTGCTCGACCTGATCCAGGAAGGCAATGTCGGCCTGTTCCGCGCCGTCGAGAAGTTTGACTACCGTAAGGGCAACAAGTTCTCGACCTACGCGACCTGGTGGATTCGGCAGTCGGTGACGCGATCGCTGGCCGATACGGCCAACCTGATTCGCGTGCCGGTGCACACGTCGGAACTGATCAACAAGATGAAGCGGGCCGAGCGCCGTCTGCGCCAGGAGTTCCAGGCGCAGCCGACCGACGCCGAGCTGGCGCTGGAGATGGACGAGTCCGAGGACCGGATTCGGACGCTGCGGCGCATCTCGATGACGCCCGCCTCGCTCGACAAGAGCGTCTCCGACGAGGACGACGATTCCGACCTGACCCGCTTCCTCGCCGACGAGGATGCGCCGTCGCCGGAGGACGAAGTCCTGCACAAGGCCCTGAACGGCCTGACCCGTCAGGCGCTCGAACGTCTGGAGCCGCGTGAAGCGGCCGTGCTGGCCATGCGCTTCGGTCTCGAAGACGGCAATGAGTACACCCTGGAACAGGTCGGAGAGCGCTTCGGCCTGACCCGGGAGCGAATCCGCCAGATCCAGGCCAAGGCCTACCGCGAGCTGCGCAAGGATCCCGAACTCCGCCACCTCCGCGAGCGTTAGCATCCCGAACGGCCGGCCTCCATGAGGCCGGCCGCGTCGCCGCTAAGCTGGTCCTTGCAAGCGGGGGTAGCTCAGGGGTAGAGCTCCTGCCTTCCAAGCAGGTGGCCGCGGGTTCGAATCCCGTCCCCCGCTCCAGCGCTACTGCAGTGGCAACAGAATCTCCGTATGCCACTTCGACGTATCCGGCTCCGCCCCGGGATCCGTGATGTAGCGCTCGATCGGACCACCGCTCGGCATGCGGCCAATCTCCTGCACGTACTGCCAGACTTGCTCATGCGTCTTGCCGAGCTCTTCATAGGGTCCAAAGTGGTCCGCCTTCACCGCGTCGCCGGCGGGCATCTCCAGTAGCTCGAGCTCCCCGCTCGGCTCCACTCCATCGCCGATCTCAATCCCCGCGGACAGCGTCATCTGGTTGGCGTCCATCGAGTGATAGACGGCAATGACATGACCCATGTCGGTGACGCCTTGCTCGGTCAGCGCCGCATGCACTGCGGGAAAAATGCGCGCAAAGGTCGCCGGCAGCTCCTCCGTCGAGGCTTCCGCATGCATCACCGCCGCCCTCCGGGCCGCAAGTTGGACAATCTCCGGCATCGTTCGCTCCGTTCACCATCTCGCTTCACCGCGATGCTACGCCAACGGCAGCCAGATCTCGGTATGCCACTTCGACTGGTCAGGCTCCGCATCAGGCATCGTCAGATACCGCTCGATGACCAGTCCCGTCGCGACCCGGTTCTGCAAGGCAAGCTCCGCTTCCAGTGTGGCCTGGCTTCTGCGGAAGTCCTCGAAGAGGTACGGGCCGAAGTGATCGATCACTCCAGCATCACAGCCGCCCAGGTCGAGCCGCGCCAGCGGCTCGAGCGGCTCGAAGTCAGCTGCAACCTCCATCCCCGCCGAGAGCACCAGCTCGTCATCTCCAATCGAGTGGTAGACGGCGATGACTTGCCCCAATTCGGGCGGGCCCTGCTCTTGCAACGCGTCCCAGACCGCCGGATAGATCTGAGCGAATGCGCCGACCAGTTCGGCGTGCGTCGTGACGGCGTGGATCGCGGCGGCCCGAGTGACGGGCATCCAGCGGATCAGCGACATCGAATCACTCGCAACTCAGTCACGATCAGGTCAACACGTTGGTCGTGGTCCGACACCGGGAGTCTGTCGACCAGTTGCATCTCAAATGCCAGCCCAACGGCGGGCGCGGAGACCTGGGCGAGAAAGCGATCGTAGTAGCCGCCGCCCATGCCCAGCCGTCCACCCTCCACATCGAATGCGACTCCGGGCACGACGATCACATCGCAGATCCCCGGATCGACCGGCGGTGCGAGTTCGAGATCGGGCTCGCGCAGCCCGAACGCTGCGCCCACCAGTTGTGAGTGTGCCGAGATCTCGCGATGCTCCAGCTGTCCATGCGCGCGCACCCTGGGACACACGACCCGCCGTCGCTCGGTCAGCAATTGTGCAATCAGGCCGTCGGTGCCGACCTCGCCGGGCAACGAACTGGCGTAACAGTGGACGGTATCGGCGCGTCGGATCTCGTCCAGCGCAATCACGCGAGCGGCGATCGACGCCGACCAGCCGTGCGTCGCCTCGGCGGGCAACGCGGCCCGCTGGCGACGCATCGCGCTCCGCAGTTCAGCCTTCGACATGTCCGCTGAAACGGTGCCTACGGCAATCCAGCGCCGCCGACTTCGACATCGAAGGCGCGAATCCGGCCAAGTCGAGGGTCACCAGGTTGTGGATTCGACGTCGGCGCCTCCAGCGAGAACAGGGTCTTGCGCTCCTCGCCGCCGAGCATGCAGGCGTAGACGCCCATGTCCGGTACCTCGATGCGTTCCAGCATCTCGCCGCCCTCAGCAACCCGGACCAGCGCTCCCGGATTGGTCGGCACGGCCACCCAGATCGCGCCCTCGGCGTCGAGGGCGATGCCGTCGGGCGGGAATCCGAGTTCTGCCCAGATTCGTTGATTGGACAGCGTCCCGTCGTCCGCGACATCGAATGCCGCTAGCCGCTGACCCCAGCTCTCGCCGACGACCAGCGTCTTGCCGTCAGGCGTGATCACCGTGCCGTTGGGAAACTGCAGTTCATCCGCCACGACCGAGGCGTCGCCGTCGGGCGTGACCAGAACCATCGTCGTCGCGCGCGGCGGCGAGCCGTCGGTGATGTCGAAACCGAAGTTGCCGATGTAGCAGCTGCCCTCGGAGTCGGTGACCATGTCGTTGCAGTGGTAGGGCGCCATGTCCGAGATGTCGGCGACCTCCCAGAGTCCGTCCGGGTCGAGGCGAAGCAACTTGCGATCGGTCATCGAGACGATCAGCAGTCGACCGTCGGGCAGAAACCCGAGGCCCGAGGGCTGAGTGGGAACTTCAACGATCGTCTCGCGCTCACCGTCGGGAGTGACGGCAACGACTTCGTGGGCGTGCATGTCCGAGAACCACAGCCGTCCCTCAAACCATCGGGGGCCCTCGGGAAAGACGAGACTGTCAAGTACCAGGCGAGCTTCTCGAGGCATGGGATGAGTCCCGGTTAGTCCGTCTGCGGCAGCTCTTCACACTCGCGTTCAGCCGCGAGCCTGTCTGCCTCCGCAAGCGCGGCGTTCTTGATGAATCGGGTAATGCCGATCGGGCCGTAGGGAATACCGGCGTACATTCGGTCGATCTCCTCCATGTCGAATGTGACTTCAATCGTGAACGATCCTGGGCCCATGTCTGCCGGGTCGTATGGAATCTCGACCGCCTCCTCTATCGGCGGGTTCATCGTGTGCCACTCATCGCCTTGCCTGGTCATCGGCGTCGCATCCTTCCTCCTGGTTGATGGTAGCGGGATTGCTCTGCGGAGGTTGACGGCCATCCCGTCACGACATGCGACTCCCGCAAGGCGTCGGGCAACTCCAGAACGATCGTCAACAGGCGTCCACCCCGGTCCGGACCAATCATGATCGTCCGTTCCGCTCTCTTCCGTATCCGACCGTACCCATCGTCCTCAAGCGACTCGGCCTGTTCAAAGTACTTCGCCGGACCAACCCACACCGCAATGGCATCGGCCAATCTGAGGCCGTGCTTCCAAAGGTGTTCGTCAGTCGCGTCGTTCCCGCGAACACCACGATGAGGAATCTCGGGCATCGAATGTTCGCCTCAGCCGTTGGGATAGACGTCCAACAGCTCGAATCGGGGGCCGTCCTTGCAGCAGAGCTTGACTCCCTGCTTGGTGAAGACCGCGCAGCCGTAGCAGATGCCGGTGCCGCAGGCCATTTCGGTTTCCATCAGGATTTGCACCGGCCGATTCATGCCGTCGCGGCGGACGATCGGCGTCATCGCTCGGAACATGGGGACCGGTCCGCAGGCGAATGACTGGTCGGCCCAGGAGAGGTAGTCGGCGAACAGATCGGTGACGAATCCCTCTCGACCCATTGAGCCGTCTTCGGTCGAGACCTGGTACTCGACCTGCGGCGGGAGGAGTTCGGCGGGATAGACGCCGTCCGCGCTGCGGGCGCCGAAGCAGAGCACGATCGAACGCGTTCGCGACGAGTTCTCGGACTCGGAGTCGGCGAGCGCAACCAACGGGGCGATCCCAACGCCGCCGCCGACCAGCAACAGATTCGAGGCGGTGCGTCGTACGTCAAATCCGCGGCCCAGTGGACCGGTCATCCAGGCCCGTTCGCCCGGTTGCATCGAAGCCATCTGCTCGGTCACCCGGCCGATCACGCTGTAGAGCAACGCGAACTGTCGCTCGGAGTCCCTGGGCGAGGTGTAGCGAAACCGGTAGTAAGAGAACGCCCGTGGCAGCAACGGATCGAACGCGCCGCGCTCCGCGCCTGGGTCGACCATGACAAACTGGCCGGGCTGGGCGTGTTGCGTGAGCGCGGGAGCATCGTACCAGGTGACGAACGTGCCGGGATAGATCTCTTCGGTCTCGATCACCCGGGCGGCGGCGCGACGCACCTGATTGACTTCCGAACTTCTTACACCCGGCCAGCCGTATAGTCCGGCAGCGGTGCGATGTTGTAGTCGGCGCCGCCCTCGAGCATGGCCCCGACGGCGTGGTGCGCGGTATCGATCGAGGTGAAACAGGGAATCCGCTGTTCCGCCGCCGCTCGTCGGATATGGAACCCGTCGCGAATGTTGCTGCTGATTTGCTCGGGTGTGTTGATCACCATGTCGATCTGGCCTGAGCGAATCAAGTCGATCACGTCGGGATCGCCGCCGACCTCGCGCTTGGGCGCTTCGTGCACCGCATAGCCCAGGCCGCGGATCAAGCTGGCCGTGCCGACCGTCGCGTGAAGCTCGTAGCCCGCCTCTCCCAGTTCGCGAATCAACGCCATCGCGCCGGGCTTGTCCTGGTCGGCGATGCTGAGCAGGGCGCGGCCCTGCGATGGAACAGCCATGCCGGCGGCAATCAAGGCCTTGTTCAGGGCCTTCTCATAGTCGGTATCAACGCCCATGACTTCGCCGGTCGACTTCATTTCGGGACCGAGATGTGTGTCGACGCCGGACAGCTTGGACATCGAGAAGACCGGAGCCTTGACCGCGACCAATGGCGTTGACGGCCAGAGTCCGCTGGAGTAGCCCTGCTCAGCTAGCGACTCGCCGAGCATGGCGCGCACGGCAACTTCGACCATCGGCACGCCGGTGACCTTGCTCAGGAACGGCACGGTGCGGCTGGCGCGTGGGTTGACCTCGAGGACGAAGACGTCGCCGTCGTCGTCGGAGTCGCGCATGATGACGTACTGGATGTTCATCAGCCCGGCGACGCCGAGCCCGATACCGATCTGTCGGGTGTACTCGATGATCGTCGCGACTTCTCCGGCGCGCAGATTCGGGGCGGGGTAGACGGCCATCGAGTCGCCCGAGTGGACGCCGGCGCGCTCAATGTGCTCCATGATCCCGGGGATCAACACCGCGTCATCGCCAGCGCCGCCGCAGATCGCGTCGACTTCGACCTCGATCCCGGCCAGGTACTTGTCGATCAGGATGGGTTTACCCGGAGCCGCAGCCTGAGCCTGAGTGACGTAGCGGGCGAGATCGCCGACGCCCTGGACGATCTCCATCGCTCGACCGCCCAATACGTACGACGGCCGGACCAGCACCGGATAGCCGATCGCGTCGGCGGCGAGGACGGCCTCGTCAATAGTGCTCACCGCCGTGCCCGGGGGCTGAGGAATACCCAGGTCGGCGAGGAAGCGTTCGAAGCGCTTACGGTCCTCGGCCAGGTCGATCACGTCTGCCGACGAGCCGAGGATTGGTCGGGCCGCGGTCGTCAGCGGTCCGGCGAGGTTGATCGCGGTCTGGCCGCCAAACTGCAGGATGGAGGCGACGCCGCCATCACCGCCATTGCCGTTCTGCGATCCGTCCTCGTTTTCGAGGATGTCGCGTACGGCTTCCTCGTCCAATGGTTCGAAGTAGAGCCGATCGGAAGTGTCGAAGTCGGTTGAGACCGTCTCGGGATTGCTGTTCGCCATCACGGCGCCCCAGCCGGCCGCTCGCAGCGCCTGCGCTGCCTTGACCGAGGCGTAGTCGAACTCGATCCCCTGACCGATTCTGATCGGCCCTGAGCCGACCACCAGAGCGCGTTTGCCCAGCTCCGGTTCGGCCTCGTTCTCGTCCTCGTAGGTCGAATAGAAGTATGGCGTGACGGCGTCGAACTCGGCCGCACAGGTGTCGACCATCTTGTAGACCGGCGCGATGCCCCAGCTCAGCCGTTGTTCGCGGATTCGCTCGTCGACGCTGCCGGCCAGGTTGGCAATCTGCTCGTCGGCAAATCCCATGCGCTTGGCGCGACGCATCAGCGCCGGCGTCAGCGGTTCGGCCAGCAGACGTTGCTCCATCCGCACAATCGTCTCGAGACGTTCGAGAAACCAGGGGTCAACGCCGGAGTGACTGGCGATCTCGTCGAGCGGCAGATCGGCGCGGACCGCGGCGAGCAAGTGCCAGAGTCGGACATCGGTCGGTGTTTCAGAACCGCGAAAGGGTTCCTCCTCCTTTTCCGAGTCCTCCCAGAGGACCGTGCGGCCGCCGAATTCGAGCGAGCGAATCGCCTTTTGCAAGGCGGCTTCAAAGGTCCGGTCGATGGCCATCACCTCGCCGGTGGCCTTCATTTGCGTGCCAAGCACGCGATCGCCGGCCTCGAACTTGTCAAAGGGCCAGCGCGGGATCTTGACGACGCAGTAATCCAACGCCGGCTCGAACGCTGCCTGGGTGCGTCCGGTGACCTGGTTGGCGATTTCATCGAGCCGTTTGCCGGCCGCAATCTTGGCTGCCACACGCGCGATCGGGTAGCCGGTCGCCTTGGATGCCAGCGCCGACGATCGACTGACGCGCGGATTGACCTCGATCACGTAGTAGGGCAGCGGTTCGTCGTGAGGGATGCCCACGCCGCCGCCATCTCGCATCGATTCGGGCGGCCAGGCGACGACATCCTGGCGCGGCGCGAGCGCGAGCTGGACGTTGCAACCGCCCTCGATCCCCAGCGAGCGAATGATGTTGAGCGACGCCGAACGCAGCATTTGATAGTCCTTGTCGGACAACGTCTGCGACGGTGCGACCACGATGGAATCGCCCGTGTGGACGCCCATCGGGTCGAGATTCTCCATGTTGCAGATCGTGATGCAGGTGTCGGCGCCGTCGCGCATCACCTCGTACTCGACTTCTTTCCAGCCCAGCAGCGAGCGCTCGATCAAGATTTGCGTGATCGGCGAGGCGTCCAGTCCCGTCTGCACGACTCGCTCGAATTCCTCCATTGTGCGGACGAATCCGCCGCCGGTTCCCCCCAGCGTGTACGCGGGGCGAATCGCGACCGGCAGGCCGATCTCTTCCAGTGCGTCCCGAGCCTCGGCGAGCGTGTGAACGACCGCCGAGGGCGGCGTTGGCTCGCCGATCTCGCGCATCGCGGTGCGGAACAGCTCGCGGTCTTCAGCGCGACGGATGGCGTCGAGCGGGGTGCCCAGCAGGCGAACGTTGAACTCTTCCAGCACGCCGGCCTCGTGCAGGTCTACGGCGAGGTTCAGGCCGACCTGTCCGCCGAGCGTGGGCAACAGACCTTCGGGGCGTTCCTTCTCGATGATCCGGCGCAAGACCGGCACTGTCAGCGGCTCGATGTAGACCTCGTCGGCGACGCCTTCGTCGGTCATGATCGTGGCCGGATTGGAGTTGACCAGGATTGAACGCACACCCTCTTCGGACATCGCCTTGCAGGCCTGTGTACCGGCGTAGTCAAACTCGGCCGCCTGGCCGATCACGATCGGCCCGCTGCCGATAATCAGGACGGATTCAGGCTTCGTCACGATCACCGCTTCCCATTGGCTCGACCGACTCCGCCGACTCCGGCACGGGCGGTCCGCCGGCGGCTCGACCGATCAACGCAACGCCCAGACCGAGCGGCAGTGCCAGGAGCGGTCCCAGCAACCAGAGTTCGCACTGACTCTCGATCAGACCGAACATGCAGCAGACCGATACGGTCAACGTGCCTGCGCCGATGAGCGCGAAGATCAGCGCGCTGACGAGCAACCAGCGACGAAGATGCAACCGATTGTCCTATCACAGCGGGAGCTCGAATCGTGAATCGGGATTGATCAGCGGCGCAAGCGCGCCGATGGCGCTGAGGAAGGAGAGGGCGGCCTCGTTGTTGTCAGGCAGTGAACCGACGACTCGGCGGAAGTTCTGTTCGCGCGCGTGCGAGAGGAGGTATTCGGCCAACACCGTGCCGATGCCGCGCCTGCGCCACTCTGAACGCAGCCAGACGCCGAGCGTACAGGTGTCGGGCTGGCGCGTGTTGTAGTCGAGCGCGCCGAAGCCGATCAGATGGTCGCCCTCGACCGCCACGTAGATGGCGCCGCTGTTGCCCAAGCGTCCTCGCCATGTCGAGACTTCTTCGACACTCCAGGGGCGATCGAACACCACCGGATTCGGTCCTTCGACAACATCGCGGATCACGTCGGAGATTGCCGCGGCGTCATTGGCTGTCGCCAGTCGATACTCAGGCTCTGGGCCATCGTCCGGGCTGCTGGAGTGCGTCATGTCAGGCTCCCTGACTTTCGCCGATCAGGTCGAGGAAACGGTCGAAGAGGTGTCCGTTGTCCAGTGGACCGGGTGATGCCTCTGCGTGGTATTGAATCGAGAACACTGGCTCGCTGCGGTGGGCCAATCCCTCGACCGTCTCGTCGTGCAGATTGATGTGTGTCACCTCGACGTCGGGCGAGAGTCCGTGCGGATCGACGGCGTAGCCGTGATTCTGCGCCGTGATCGCGATCCGACCGGTCGGCACCTCCAGCACGGGATGATTTCCGCCGCGGTGTCCGAACTTGAGTTTGAACGTGTCGGCGCCGAAGGCGCGACCCAGCACCTGGTGGCCCATGCAGATGCCCATGATCGGCAGCTTGCCGATCAGCGAGGTCGCCGTCTGAACCTGGAACTCGCGAAGTTGTGGGTCACCGGGTCCCGGCGAGAGCAGGACGCCGTCCGGATTGACCGAGAGGATGTCTTCGACGCCGGAGGACGGTGGCATCGCCGTGACCCGGCAGCCGCGACGGCGCAGATTGCGCAAGATGTTGTACTTGAGCCCTTCGTCGAGCACGACGATGTGGGGTCCCGGTTCAGCGGCGCCATTTGAGAACGCCTGTGGCCGGCCGTCGACCCAGCTGTAGGGCTGGTCGACGCCGACGTCGATGAAATCCTGCGTGTCGTAGGCGGGCAACTCGGCCAGTCGCTGGCGGGCTGCCTCGACCTGGTCGCCGGGGACGATCATGCCCATCATCACGCCTTCGTGCCGGATACGGCGAGTGATGGCACGCGTATCGACGCCGGCGATCCCGGGTACGGCCGCCGAGGCGAGATAGTCGTGCAACCGCATTCCGCCGCGGGGGTGTGACGGCGATTCGCATTCCGAGCGGACGATCAGACCGCGGACCTGGATCTGGCGCGATTCGTCGATGGGCGGGTCGATGCCGTAGTTGCCGATCAACGGGTAGGTCAGAACGAGGATCTGTCCCGCATAGGACGGGTCGGTCAGCATCTCCTGGTAGCCGGTCATCGAGGTGTTGAAGACGACCTCGCCCCAGGTGTCGGTCGTGGCGCCGAGTGCGATGCCGCGGAACACCGCGCCATCGGCCAGTACCAGCGCCGCCTCCATATGTTCGGTCATTACTGCTCCCGACCGTCCCAGACGATGCGTCCCTGGGAGATCGTCGCCGCGACCAGCCCAATCAGCGAGTGGCCGTCGAGTGGTGTGTTCTTGCCCTTTGATGCCCACGAGGCGGGCTGAACCCGCGAGACCGCGTCGGTCGAGAGCAGCGTCAGGTCGGCCGGCGCGCCGACCTGCAGTGTGCCCAAACCGATCAGTGCTCCCTGGTCAAGATTCCAGGCTCGCACCGGACCGATCGTCAGCCGTTCAATCGCATCGGACAGCGTCAGGCGGCCGGCGATGACCAACGAGTTGACTACGCCCCAGGCGGATTCCAGTCCCGAGATGCCGAACGCCGCCGCGTCGAACTCGCATTGCTTGTCGATTGCTGCGTGCGGCGCGTGGTCGGTGGCGACCGCGTCGACGACGCCCCCGGCCAGGGCGTCGATGCAGGCCTGGACATCGGAGTCGGTGCGCAGCGGCGGATTGACTTTGGCGTTGGTGTCGTAGAGCAGTTCGTCACTGCTGCCCGCGACCACGTCGTGGGTCAGGTACAGATGGTGGGGGGTCACTTCAGCCGTGACATGCAGGCCGCGCGCCCGTGCGTCGGCGATGGCCTGTAGAGACGGTTCGGTCGAGATATGGCAGGCGTGGAACTGCGCACCCGCGGCCTCGGCGAGCGCGATATCACGCTGGACAATCGACAACTCGGCTGCCGCGGGCTGGCCGCGCAGGCCGAGCCGGGCAGAGACCGCGCCGTCGTGCATCACGCCGCCCTGGGCAATGGCGGGATCCTCGCAATGTTCGGCGAGGGGGATGTCCAGGTCGGCGAGGTATTCGAAGGCCCGTCGGGCGAGTGACGTATCGGCGACGGCGTCGCCGTCATCCGAGACGGCAACGGCTCCCGCATCACGCAGCGCAGAGAGCTCCGTCAGTTCCTTGCCGGCCCGGGCCTTGCTCACTGCGCCGATCGGGAGGACTCGACAATCGACGTCCTGCGCGCGTTGCAGCATGCCGTCGATGATCGCCGCCGAATCCAACGCCGGCTCGGTATTGGGCATGGCGCAGATCGTTGTGAATCCGCCCCGGGCCGCAGCGCGCGCGCCTGAGGCGATCGTTTCCTTGTGCTCTTGACCAGGTTCTCGGAGGTGCGTGTGCAGATCGACGAAGCCCGGGGCCACGACCAGTCCCGAGGCCGCCAACAGGTCGGCGCCTTCGGGTGCTGCAAGATCGGCGCCCACCTCGGCGATCCGTCCGTCTACGACCAATACGTCGAGCCGCTCGTCAATCCCTGACGCGGGGTCAATCACGTGGCCGCCATACACGAGGATGCGGTTCACGCGCCGCCTCGAATCAAGAGGAAGAGAATTGCCATTCGTACAGCCAATCCAGCAGAGACCTGGGCCTCGATCCGGCTCTGTGGTCCGTGGGCGACATCGACGGCGATTTCGACGCCCTCGTTCATGGGTCCGGGATGCATGACGATCGCGTGCGGAGAGGCCATCGCGACGCGCTCGGCGGTGAGTTGGTAGCGGCGGGCGAACTCTGCCGACGACGGCAGCAGTTTGCCCTGAAGACGCTCGTTCTGGATGCGCAGCGCCATCACCGCATCGGCGCCCACGATCGCTTCGTCGAGGTCTGCGGCCACCTGAACCGAGGGCAATGCCAGTGGATGTTCCGGCTCGCCGGCCCCAGGCGCCATGGACGCCGGAATCAGCGGACGCGGCGCGACCAGCGTGACCTTCGCGCCGAGCGTTGTCAGCGACCAGATGTTGGATCGCGCGACGCGTGAGTGCAGAATGTCGCCGACAATCACGACTTTGCGACCGGTGAGATCGCCGAATTCTTCGAGCAGGATGTAGGCGTCGAGCAGGGCCTGGGTGGGGTGCGCGTGCTGACCATCGCCGGCATTGATGATGTGCCCCTGAATGGTGCGGGCTGCCAGCCAGGGCGCGCCCGAGGCATGGTGACGCATGACGACGGCGTCGGCCCCGACGGCCGAGAGCGTGTTCAGCGTCTCGACCAGCGACTCTCCCTTTTCGACCGAGGATCCGGAGCCGGACACGTTGATCACATCCGCACCGAGGATCTTGCCGGCCAACTCGAAGGATGAGCGCGTGCGCGTGGAAGCCTCGTAGAAGAGATTGAAGATCGTCACGCCGCGCAAGGCCGGGGTTCGTGCGACTGAGCGGTCCAGCACCTCAGCCATCGCGCTCGCCGTTGAGAGGATGCGGAGGATCTCTTCCTTGGACAGATTGTCGACGTCCAGCAAGTGTCGGTGCCGCCAGTCCGTGATTGGCTCATCAAACGGCACCCGCGAGGTTGGCGCTACGAGAGGCTCCGCAATCGGTTCAGAGACCACGTGACATCCTCTCCTCATAGACGCCGACGCAGTCTTCACCGTCCGATTCGAGCAGTGACACGCGTACGTCGTCGCCGCGCTGCGTGGGGATGTTCTTGCCGACGTAGTCGGCCCGGATCGGCAGTTCGCGGTGGCCCCGGTCGATCAGGACCGCCAGTTCGATCACGGCCGGTCGTCCGTAATGGATCAATGCATCCAGCGCCGCGCGAATCGAGCGGCCTGTGAACAACACATCGTCGACGAGCACGATCACCGCGCCGTCGATGTCCTCGGGGATTCTGGACGGCTGCATCCGCGCGTGCGGTCGCTGAGCGAGGTCGTCGCGGTACAGCGAGATGTCGATCGCGCCCACGGGAATGCGGCGTGCGTCGATTCCTTCAATCCTGACCGCCAGGCGTTCGGCCAGCGGGACCCCGCGGGTGCGCATGCCGACCAGCATCAGCGGCTCGGGCTCCGGATGTCGCTCCACGATCTCATGAGCGACGCGAGTCATGGCTCGATTGATGGCGGCGGCGTCCATAGAGATCATTGGGAGCGGCCGTCCAGAGACGAAAAAACCAGCGGCAAGCGCTGGTTTTGCAGCTGATACCCGGATACGTCAGGAATGGGCAGGAGCTTGAGATACATCTCGTTGACCTTCCCGGCCTCGCGGGACCGGGTTAAAGTCCAACTGGGGTTCTGCCGAGCTTACATCTCCGAGTCCGGCATCTCTATCACGCCCGACACCATCCCACATGATCCACCGGTTCCGTGTGGATCGTGGGTCAACCGATTGGGTCGCTCAGACGGACTCATCGGCGCGGCGCTGCATGTCGGGGGGCAGGAGGTTGGGAATCCCGTCTTCGATTGGGTAGCGGAAGTTGATCCGCTCCGAGAAGAGCGCTCCCTCGATGACCTCGCCGTGTTCGTCTTCGAGCGTGATTTCCAGCGTCAGCGGTTCTCGGGTGATGGGACAGACCAGCTGATCGACCAGTTCTTTTCTCATCTTCAGCCTGCGTCGGTTGCTAGTGCGCATACTGAGCGCTGCGGGCATACTGCAATACTGTACGCCAACTCGTACAACCGTCCGGTGGAATTCACACCGGCATGAAGCAGATCCCAGGGGAGCGGAGCAGGCAACCATGGCCGAAGTCAAGTCGCCGATGGCCGGCACCATTTTCGAGTTGATCGCCGCCGTGGGCGATGCGGTCGAGGAGGGCGATGAGTTGGTCATTCTCGAATCGATGAAGATGGAGATTCCGGTCGAAGCGCCCGGCGACGGAACGGTCGCCGAGATTCACATCGCCCAGGGCGACCAGGTCCAGGAGGGCGATCTGCTGGTCACAATCGGCGACTAGTTAGCAGTACCCATCGCGTCCGCCATGTTCCAACGCGTTCTGATCGCCAACCGAGGCGAAATCGCCGCTCGCGTATCCCGCACGTGCCGCCGACTCGGCATCGAGTCGCACGCCGTTTACTCGGTCGCCGACGCCGACGCGCTGCACGTGCGCGAGGCGGACGGAGCCACGCACATCGGCGCTGCGCCAGTGGCCGAGTCATACATCAACGTGGAGGCGGTACTGGACGCGGCAGTAGAAGCGGGGTGCGACGCCGTGCACCCCGGCTACGGGTTGCTTTCCGAGAATGGCCACTTCGCCCAGGCCTGCGACGAACGGGGGATCACCTTCATCGGCCCCGATGCGGCGCACATGGAGCTGATGGGCAACAAGAACCAGGCGCGCGCGACGATGCGCGACCTGAGTATGCCGGTGATCCCCGGTTCAGCCGCCACCGTCGCCGACGAAGACGCGGAAGCGGTCGCCGAAGCGGTTGGTTACCCGCTGTTGATCAAAGCCTCATACGGAGGCGGCGGGATCGGCATGGCGACGGTGAAGCGTCCCAACCAGTTCAGTCGATCCCTGCGCCGCGCCCGCTCGTCGGCGCTGCGCGCGTTTGGTTCGGACGAGGTCTACCTCGAGCGCCTGCTGGTCGAGCCTCATCACATTGAGTTGCAGGTCTTCGGCGACGGCCAGGGCAACGCGGTGATCCTTGGCGATCGCGAGTGCAGCGTCCAACGCCGTCACCAGAAGGTGATCGAAGAGGCTCCCGCGCCAGCTCCGCATCTGACGGACGACCTGCGCGACCGGCTGTATGGCCAGGTGCGCAGCGCTGTGGCGGGACTGAACTATCGGAACGCGGGCACGGTTGAATGCCTGCTCGATGCATCGGGCGAGATCTTCTTCCTGGAGATGAACACGCGTCTTCAGGTCGAGCATCCCGTCACTGAGATGGTGACCGGACTGGATCTGGTCGAGTGGCAGATCAGGATCGCCGCCGGAGAGCCGTTGACGGAGCTGCCGGGCTACGGCGATCCGCCGCCGATCTCCGGACACGCCATCGAAACGCGAATCTATGCCGAGGATCCGGAGACTCTGCTGCCCAGCCCCGGCTCGATTGACATCCTGGAAGTGCCGGACCAGCCGTGGCTAAGGCTGGACGCTGGCGTGGCCTCGGGTGACGAGGTCTCACACTTCTACGACCCTCTGATGGCCAAGCTGATTGTCCATGGCGACGACCGTCCGCAGGCGCTGGAACGGCTGCGGATCGCGCTCGACGGCTCGCGGATTGAGGGGCTGAAACACAACATTCCCTTCCTCCAGCGCGTGCTCGACGCCCAACCGTTCATCGATGGCAACTACGACGTCACGCTGACCGACGGCCTGCTCAAGACGTAGGCTGCGTCTTCCCTCTCCGGGAACCACGCACTACGGTCATACCCGCGCCTACCGCAGGTATGAGGCTGTGCTGGCATGGACGTTGTCACAGCACGCTGCGAGATTGCCGCGACAAGCGCGGCAATGACGGTGAGATTTAGATGGAGGCCATTCGTGAAACTCGGCATCTTCAACATGGGTACCGGCATTTCCGATCCGGGGTCGCTGCGAAGGATCGCTGAGTCGGCTGAGGCGTCCGGTCTGGAGTCGCTCTGGTGCGGCGAACACGTGGTGCTTCCGAAGCCTCGCGTGGCGCCGTCGCCGGCTGATCCTGAGCATCACTTTCTGCACCCCTCGGTTGTGCTCGGATACCTGGCAGCCTGCACCGAAACCCTGAGACTGGGTACGGGCATTGTCCTGATCGCGCAGCGCAACCCGCTCGTCCTGGCCAAGGAGTTCGCGTCGGTCGATATGGTCTCGAACGGTCGGGCGATCCTCGGTATCGGCGCGGGCTATCTGCAGCCCGAGTTTGATGCGATTGGGGCCCCATTCCGCGAGCGGGGGCGGCGCACGGACGAGGCGATCGACGCCATGCGCGCGCTGTGGAATGAGGAGGATCCCAGCTTCGACGGTCAGTTCTGGCAGTTCAGCGGAATCGATGCGCACCCCAGACCGACCAGTCCCGCTGGCGTGCCAATCCACATCGGCGGTCACTCCGAAGCCGCGCTCAAGCGAGCTGCCGAGCGAGGTCAGGGGTGGTACGGCTGGATGCAGGATCCGGAGCAGACGGCTGACTATGTTCGCAGGCTGCACGAACTTTCGGAGCAGGCGGGTCGTCCAGATGCGATGGGAGAGCTGGAGATCACGATCACTCCGCCGGCGCGTCTCACCGCTGAAGCGATCGAACAGTACGCCGAGGCCGGGGCGCACCGTCTGGTCTCACTGGCGACGCCGACCGAGCGCAGCATGCTGCACGGCGTGGAGCATCTGGGATCGTTGGCGGGATAGCTACTCGCCGAGGTACATGAGGGCGCTTTCTGCCACGCGCTCGACGTCGGACCATGCGTACCAGGGTGGGGCGTCTCCGATTTCGGACCAGATGCGGTGGATGACGGCCAGCTTGTAGATCTGGTGGAGCATCCAGTAGCGGAGGTCGTGGGCGTCTCGTCCGGAGCGCTCGAAGGCAGGAGCGGCGAGGGGGTGCTCCTCGGGCCGGGCATTGAGACCCTTGAGTGAGGCGAGGGCCGTGATCAAGCCCCAGTCCGAGAGCGGATCGCCAAGCTGGGCCTGCTCCCAATCCACGACGCCGGCGATCGAGCCGTCTTCGTCGACCAGGTAGTTGAAGACGTTGATGTCGCCGTGGCAGAGCTGAGGCTCAGGGCTGTCGGGCAGGTTCCGCTTGAGGGCGGCGCGGAGATCGGCGATCAGGTTGTCGTGCTGACAGTTGAAGGCGAGTGCTCTGGCATGGATCGCTTCGAGGTCGCGCAGCGCTGCTTCGCTCCCGGCGAGTGGAGGACCGAGAAAGTCCAGATCCAGCGAGCGCCAGTCCTGCGCATGGATTGATTCCACCATTGCTCGGTAGCTATCGATGACCTCACCCGACATCGGGACCATGCCCATGTGTGGGTAGTCCAACCACGACATCACGATGAATGGCGCACCCAGCGGCGAGTCATCGCCGCGTTCGCCCAGCATTCGCGGGACGGGAATCGGAGACGTCTCCAGGCAGCGGATCACACGCGCCTCGCGGCGTACGTTGTAGGGCTGGAAGATGCCGACTTCGCGTTGCAGCCGCAGCACCACCGGCGGGCCGCCGTCTCCCCCGATTTGCCAGGTCAGGTTGGAGACCCCGCCGTCCAGCCGTTCGGCCCGGACCGCTTGCCCGCCGACTCCGCAGGATTGCAGCGCCTCGGTCGCGAGCGCCGGCGTTAGCTCAAGTTCCATCGGCTTAGCCGGTCTGTGAGATTGAGTAGGTGACTCGGGCCTTGGCGATTAATTTGCCCTGATCGCTGAGCAGGTCGACGTCGCCGACGGCCAGCGTGCGGCCCTTCTTGATCACGTTCGATTCGACCCGGACCTTCGAGCCGACTGCCGGTCGCAGGTAGGAGATGTTCAGCTCGGACGTGCCCTGCATCTGCTCGCCGACGCGGCAGGTTGAGAGCACTGCGGCGACGACGCCGATGTCGGCCAGGGAGGCAAGCACGCCGCCGTGGACGCCGCCTCTGGCGCCGCCGGCCGTGGTCGCGGTGATCGGCATTTCAAGCACGGTGCGACCTCGAGAGATTTCGGTGAAGTGCTCGCCGAAGATCGAATCGGTCCCATACCGAGACTTGATCTCGGGCAGGGGGACCAGCGACTGAATGTCGTCGGGCATACCGCGGAGTCTAAGGGCAGACTCAATCCAGCCCTACTGGGACAACAAGCGGTTAGTTGGTTCCTCGTACATGGCGGCGATCTGGTCTGGGTCCCAGCCTCGGAGGACGATCAGGGCTCCGGTGGCTGAGGAGTGTTTGTAGAGCTGGTGGATGGTCCAGTAGTGAAAGTCGTGCTCGCTTCGGGCGTAGCTGTCGAGCGTTTCGGTCATGGCCTGCCGCGCTTCTGCCGAGAGGTCGAGGTTGCCGAGCAAGTCTTCGGCGGCGAGCCGGCCCCAGTCGGAGAGAGGATCGCCCAGATGGGTCTGTTCCCAGTCGAGGACGGCGGCTACTTGCGGCGGAGTCTGCGGGGACGTTTGCGGGGCGAGAATGAAGTTGCCGAAGTTGACATCGCCGTGGACGAGCATTGGCTCGCAATCGTCCGGGATGCGGCCGTCGAGCGCTTCGCGCAGGCGCTTGATGTGGGGCAGGTTGGCGACGCCGAATGATTGCAGGCGCTGAAGTATCTCGGCCCGTTCGCGAAGCGCCGGTCCCGACGCGGGCGGTGTCGGCAGCCAGTCGAGTCCGGCCGCTCTCCAATTGAGCGTGTGGATCTGGCGCAGCGTTTCGCAGTAGGCGCGGGCGGCGCGTGCCTGGAGTTGTCCTCTGATCAGCACATCGCCATCGACCCACTCGATAACGATGCAGGCGCGGCCTGCCAACTCTGGTGAATCGAGAGCATCGCAGACGCCGAGCACCTCCGGGACGGGGACGCCGGCCTGGGCGAGCTGCTGGAGCAGCCGAGCCTCCGCCGGTAGGTCGTAGGGCGGGAGGATCCCTCGGGCTGGCTCGATCCTGAGCACGACCGGCGGCGCGCCGCGTCGCTCGACGCGCCAGCTCTCGTGGGACTGACCCTTGAGCCGCTGAACGGCGCAAACATCGCCGTCGACTCCACAGGCCGACAACGCGGCCTGGGCGCGGTTGATTTGCGTGGGGTCTGACAGGTCTGACTGGGACTGGTCACTCACCGCGGCGTCCGCCACCCGTCCCGCCTGTACTGCGCTGCCGCCGACCGCCTAGCCCTGGCGCTGCTTGTTGCGCGGATTCTTCTTGTTGATGATGTAGACGCGGCCCTTGCGGCGCACGATTTGATCGTCGCGGGAGCGCTTCTTGACTGAGGCTCTGACCTTCATACGGGCTCCGATTACTGCTCTTCGAAGATCGTAACACGCGGCCGGCGCGGCGGACGTTGACGAGTCTGTTGCTGACGTATCACCGACTTGTCGCTATCCTCGAATGGATTGACGGACGAGGCTTCAACTGCGTATGCCCTTGAGCCCATCGGATTCTGCTCGCGGACTGCCAGCGGCCGGACAGCTGCTCGAGCGACACGAGGATGTCGCTGAACTTGCCGACCGCATTCGCGACGACGGCGTGATGGGGCTCGACACCGAATTCGTCTCGGAACGCACCTACCAACCGCAGTTGGCGCTGCTCCAGGTCTCCACGCGCGACGAGATTTATCTGATCGACCCGCTCGCCGAACTGATCCAGGAGGCGCCCGACCAGCCAATCTGGGACCTGATGGCCGACCCGTCGGTGCGGACGATCGTGCATTCGCTGGACCACGAGGCGCAGTTCTGTCTGCAACGGACAGGCAAGACTCCGGGCGACCTGTTCGATGTGCAACTCGCCGCGGCGTTCAGCGGTCACTACTACCCGATTGCCTACGACAAGCTGGTCGGACGCGAGCTGCGTCGCGGCGTGGGGCCGTCGCAGTCGCGGACCAACTGGCTGCAGCGACCGCTGACGTCGGCCCAGTGCCGCTATGCGGCGGAGGATGTGCGCTGGTTGATTCGACTGCACGACCGCTTCCTCAGTCGGATGAGCGATGACCTGGAGCAGGAACGCCTGGGCTGGATGCGCGAGGAGACCGAAGCGCGGCTGAGCCGGCTGAGCACGCGTGAGACGGACCGCTGGCGGAGGCTGTCGGGCGCGAACAAGCTCGCATCGCGCTCGCTAGCGGCGCTGCGCGAACTCTCGTCCTGGCGCGAGTCGGTGGCGAGCGAACGCAATATCCCGTTCCGGCGAATTGCTTCGGACGACCTGCTGGTAGCAATCGCCGCGACGCGGCCGACGTCGGCGGCGGAGCTGTCCAGCATTCGCGGAATCAAGCAACTCAAGCAGGCGTACTTCTCCGACGTGCTCGGCGCGGTCGAGGCGGCGCTGGCGATTCCCGAGGACGAGCTGCCCGCGCGGGCGACGCGGCATCACGGGGGCAAGCCGTCGCGGATGGTGGTGCTGTTCCTGGAGTCGGTGCTGGCGGCGGCCTGCGCGAAGCATCAGATTGACCCCGACCTGGTCGGGGGCAGCTCGCAGTTGCGGGCGCTGGTCGCGTGGAACGAGAACGGGCGGCCGCCTGAGCTGACGCCGCGGCTGCTGAAGGGCTGGCGCGGCGAGGTCTGCGCGGAGCCGCTGCTCGAAGCGCTGGCCGGGCGGATCAGCCTGCGAATCAATGATCCGCTGTCGGCGAATCCCCTGGCGGTGGGCGGTCTGCCAACGACGAGTTAGAGGCGATTTAGGCCTCGGCGGGGGTGAATTCTGGTCGATTTGATCGGATCTCCTGTCCTGGGCTGCGGATCGTGCGTTCTGGCGTCCGGGGGAGTCCAGATTTGTCCAGATTCGTCCAGATTGGGCTAGTTTTGGCTGGTTTTGAGCGGGAAATGTGCGGCTGAGGGCAGGAATGTGCGGGATTGCGTCGGAGAGTGGGCGGAGCATGGCGGGCGCCTCTCGGGACAGATTGGGTCATATGTTCTCATGGTAGGCAGTTCCGCAGCGTCGGAGTGCGTCGGCTGCGTCAGTGGCGGGGTGATCACGGGGAGGGGTCGCGCTAAGATGTCGATGGCAATGCCCGGTAGCTCAATTGGTAGAGCGGGCGGCTGTTAACCGCTAGGTTGCGGGTTCAAGTCCTGCCCGGGCAGCCATCCTTCGCTGAAGTGCGCGGAGCCTAGCTTGAACCGCCATCAGCGACTCCTCAATCGCATCCTCGACGGACGGCAGCTCGCCAACATCGCCTTCAACGACGTGCGTTCGCTTCTCATTAGAATGGGGTTTGAGGAGCGAATACGGGGGAGTCATCACATCTACGCGAGGGCAGGTATCGACGACACAATCAACCTGCAGCCACAGGGCTCAGACGCGATACCCTACCAACTGCGCCAACTCCGCGCGGTGCTTGCAAAGCACAATCTGCGCGACGCCTCAGGAGGAAACTGATGCTTCAATACGAAATCATCATCTTTTGGAGCGAAGAAGACAACGCGTACATCGCACACATTCCGGAGTTGCCGGGATGCTCTGCGCACGGCGAGACCTACGAAAGAGCGCTCGAGGAGGCCCAAGTGGCTATGTCGCTCTGGCTCGATACTGCGAAGGAGTTCGGGCATCCGATTCCAGCACCAGCTCGTAAGCTAGTTGCTCCTGCAACCGGAGGCAATTGACCGCTTGGTTGCGGATTCGAGTCCTCGCCGGACGGCCAACTACCAACAGTCCTTCACGAGATTCACACGCAACACCTACCAATTGTTCTTTCTTCAGCGCACCCGACTACTTCCAATCGTAGCACCACATGGCTGTTGCCACGTATTCTCGACACACTCGATCCGTTACGCGTAGATTCGGCGAATGGCCCAATACGAATGGAGAACACCCGTGAAAGTTTGCTACGTCGACGAAACAGGCCATAACTCAAGCGCGAGATGCCTGATTATGGTGGGTGTTCTGGTGGATGCGACAAGACTCAACAAAGCCCAGCGCGAATTGACGAAAGAACTTTCGACGATATCTGAAGTCTTCCCGGGCGATCTCTCGGAGTTGAAAGGATCACGCCTTGTTAGCCGCAAAGGTGGATGGAGCCACCTGTCCTCGGTCGACTGGGCTAGCATCCTCGACTCACTGTGTTCTTTCGTCCAGACGAACAGTCATTCGATTGTCCTCGCGGCAGTGGACAAACGAAAACTTAGAGAAACTAAGATGACCAGTGTCCCGAGCCAACTCAGAGACGAATGGCTCGCAGCGGGCCTTCATATTGCCCTGCAGATTCAACATATGAACAGGAACATGCAAAAGAACAAAGGGAAGACCTTCTTGATCTTCGACGACAACAAGCAAAAGGCCGACAGACTCAGCGAGCTTCTTTGGAACCCTCCACCCTGGACTGACGACTACTACCAGACCAAGAAGAAGCTGCCAGAGCGCCTTGACCAGATAATCAATACGCCTTACGCTATCAAGTCTCACCATGAAAGCCTGGTCCAACTTGCCGACGTTTACGCCGCGATCCTAAGGCGATACGTTGAAGTGCGCGATGGAGACTTGGAAGAGTTGTGGAGCGGCGAGCACCAGCAAATGCAAGCATGGGCGCATCAGCTCTCAGAATCCCTTGTTGCTAGGAGACATCGATGGCCCAATCGACCAAAGGGGCAATGTGCTACATGGTACACGGACGTCGCGCCTACGGCGCTGATAGAGTTAGGCGGCTAACAATCCTCAGTCTGCCGGCAAGGCTTTGGTCGCCTTCCACAGCAAATGACTGGCTGCCGAGCCAGGATTCGAACCTGAACTGAGGGATCCAAAGTCCCTAGTGCTACCGTTACACTACTCGGCAAGTGAGCGTGGTACCGAGGGCCGGACTCGAACCGGCACGGGCTTTACGCCCAATGGTTTTTGAGACCATCGCGTCTACCATTCCGCCACCTCGGCACGCTTTCTCCAGACTATCAGGACTCTCGGACGCCATCGCCGTCCTCCCGATGGGCCTGAATCGGATTCAACTTGCGGAAGCGGACCAGGCGGATGCGGCGCCGGTCGGACTCGGCGACCGTCCAGCGGTAGCCGTGCAGGTCGACGGACTCATCGGCCTGGGGGATGCGGCGGAAGCGTTGCAGGAGCATGCCGGCGACGGTTTCCGCCTCCTCGCCGGAGAAGTCGAGCTCCAGCTCGGCGCCCAGGTCGGTGAGGCCGCGGCGGCCCTCGACGAACTGTTCGCCGGCGATGCTGACCGGGACGGGCTCCGAGCCGGCCCGGGTCTCGCTGCGGATGTTGCCGACGACCAGCTCGAGGATGTCCTCGAGCGTGACCATGCCGGTGGTCGCGCCGAACTCGTCGATAAGCAGCATCAGTTGCTGGCCGGTGGTCTGCATTTCGGTCAAGACTCGCTGGACGGAAGCGCGCTCGGACTCGACCGGCGCTTCGCGCATCGCGTCGCGCACGCGATCCTCGCGCTTGCCGCGTCCCAGCTCGGCGACAACGTCGGAGCCGTGCAGGTAGCCGATGTAGTCGTCGGCCGAGCCGTAGCGCACCGGCAGTCGGAGGAATCCGGCCTCGCCGAAGGCGCGTCCGGCCTCTTCCAGCGTGGCGGCCGAGTCGATTGAGTAGATCTGTGGTCGCGGGGTCATGATCCGGCGGACCTGGGTCTCTCCGAGGCGCAACGCGCCGAGCAGGACCGAGGTGTCCTGGGTTTCCAGCTCGCCTTCGTCGCGGGCCTGGACGATTGCGGTGCGCAGTTCGCCCAGCGACAGCGCCGAATGCGCTTCTTCCTGTCCGCCGACGATGCGCAGCCAGATCCGCGAGGTCCAGTCGAGCGCCGCGACGGCCGGCCTGGTCAGTCGCGCCCACCAGGTGAGGGGGAGCGAGTAGTAGCGGGCGACGGCCAGGTTGTGGTGCAGCGCAACCGACTTCGGACCGATCTCGCCGAAGATGACGAGCAGGATGGTGACGGCGATGGTCGCGATGACGATGCTGAGTCCGCCGCTGCCGCCGACCAGCTCCTGAGCGATGACCGCGCCGACGGTCGCGGCGCCGGTGTTGACGAGGTTGTTGCCGACCAGGATCGAGGCGAGCAGGCGTCGCGGTTCGGCGAGCAGGCGGGCGGCGCGATCGGCGCCGGGCAGCCGGCGACGGCGTTCGTGTTCGAGGCGAACGCCTTCGATCGACAGGTAGGCGGTCTCGGAGCTGGAAAAGAACGCCGACAGCGCCAGCAGCCCTGCCAGCAGCACGAAATACTCAATCACGAACGGACTCCCTGCACGTTCCGTTGCACAACGGACAGTGCTGCCCCCGAAACCGCCGGGGGCTATGAATCCCTACGCTACTCTTCTGGCATGGTTGCACCGACCGAATCACTAAGTATCAGCAATGCGGCGGACATCCTGAATGTTGACGCCGATGCGCTCCTGGACGAAATCCGTCAAGCAGCGGCAGAAGCCGAGCGTCCCTCGGCGCGGGATTGAACGATCCCCGGGCCGGCGCTCAGTGTGAGCGTCTTCGTCAACGGCAAGCTGGCGGTCTGCGAGCGGGACAAGCCCGGCTCCGACGACTGGCGGGTCCAGTTCAAGTGATCAATGGCAAGAGGCCGCGCTATCGGTCGGTCGTATTCGACCTCGACGGCACGCTGGCGGACACCGAGCCGCTGGTGCTTGGCTGCATGCTGGAGACGATCAACAGGCACGGGCACGCGGTCGACGAGGAGCTGCTGCTTAAGTACATCGGGCCGCCGCTGCCGGTGATGCTCAACAACATGCTGGGACTCAGCGCGGAGCAGGCGCACCCGATCTACATGGACTATCTGCGCCGCTACGAGGACGTCTACATGCCGCAGACGCGCCCCTTGCCGGGGGCGGAGTCGTTGTTGGACGCGCTGTGCGAAGCGAACGTGCCGCTGGCGATTGTGACGAACAAGCGCGAAGACGCCGGGCGCAAGACGGTGGAACTGCTGGACTGGACGGATCAGTTCGAGACGATCATCGGCGCGGACACGGCGAGCGACCCGAAGCCTCACCCCGCGCCGCTACTGTATGCGCTGGAGATCCTCGCGGGCGAGCCCGAGTCGGCGGTGATGGTTGGCGACACAGAGTCGGACATGGGGGCGGGCCGGAATGCGGGGTTTGCCGGGGTGATTGGGATCGTGGGCGTGCGGGACGAGGAGTATCTGCGCCGGTTTGGGGCGACGGACACGGCGGGGGACCTTGCTGGGGTACAGAACCTACTGTTTGACTCTTGAGGGTTCGGCGTCATCCGCGCCGCAAGCTCCGATGATCCGCTACCCTCCTCTGCCCCCGCATCAGGTGCGGGGCAGGCTTTCGGCATCTCCCCCCGCTCAGGGGGGATAAAGGATGTGGGTCTCGCCCGACTCCGCTACTGGTTGAAGACGGGTTCTCGCTTCTCGAGGAAGGCGGTGACGGCCTCCTCGTGGGAAGGGAGGCGGCGGGATTCCCGGTCCCGGGCTCCCTCTCGTTCCATGACTCGATCGAGGTTCGGCTCGGTCACGTTGTCGTTGAGCAGTGTCTTGATCTTGCGCACCACCGCCGTGGGGTTGTTGGCGTACTCCTCGGCCTTGGCCAGGGCGGTGGCGAACAGGTCTTCCTTCGGCACGACGGCGGAGACGAGGCCGATCCGATAGGCCTCGTCGGCCGGGACCATGCGTCCGGAGAGGCAGATGTCTGTGGCGTGGCCGAGTCCGACCAGTTGGGCCAGGAGGCGGGTGGAGCCGAGTTCGGGGACCAGGCCGACCTTGACGAAGCGGATCGAGAGCCTGGTGTCCTCGGCGGCGTAGCGGACGTCGCAGGGCAGCGCCAGCGTCAGACCGACGCCGACTGCGTATCCGTGGATCGCCGCGATCACCGGCTTCGATTCGCGGATGAGCCGGGTCCAGTTGGTGCCGACGCGCATGCCGCGATCTCGGTTTTGGGCCTCGGGGTCATCAGCGAGGCGCTGGTTGAAGCCCTGCAGGTCGGCGCCGGCGCAGAAGGCGCGGCCTTCTCCTGCGATGACGATTGCGCCGATACCGTCGTCGTCGTTCCAGGATTGAATCTGCTCGGCCATCTCGGACGCCATCTGGTCGGTCCAGGCGTTGAGCTTCTCGGGTCGGTTCAGCCGGATGACTCCGACTCGTCCGATTGTTTCGGTCAGGATCTGTTCGTAGGTCATCGCGCAACGCCATCTTCCGTTGTGTGCTTTGATGGGCCAAGTCTATATGTCGCAAGGAACATCAGCCGCCGGGTCAGCGGACCGGCGGTGAGCGACATCTCTAGGCTCGAATGCATGAACCGCGCCGTCGAACTTCGAGACGCCAACGGCCTGGAGATCACGACCCGCTCGGGCGCGCTCGTCGTGATCGCCGAGGACGGACGGGTCGATATCGAGGTCGATGGTCTGGTGGAGGAGGCGAAGCGCCGGCAGATCTGGCGTGAGCACGGCCGCCTGCACATCCGCTCTGGCAGCGGCAGCAACGCGGTGACGGTGAAGTGTCCACCGGGCACGGACATCGGAGCCGGCAGCGACTCGGGCAGGGTCGAATTGCGAGGGGATTTCGGCGACGTCAAGCTCAAGAGCAGCAGCAGCGCCATCAGCGTCGAGAGCGCACGAAGCGCTGAGGCGAAGACGCGCGACGGCAAGATCAACATCGCCCGTATCCACGGGCGTGCGTCGGCCGGGACGATTTCAGGTTCAATCGAGGTCGTTCAAGCGCGCAGCGCGCGAGCAGCAACCGTCAGCGGCAGGATCAAGATGAGACGAGTCGTCGGTTCTGCGGAGGCGATGAGCGTCAGCGGCAGCATCGATATCAAATCGGAGGGCGCGGGTGACATCAGTGCGGCCACCGTCTCGGGCGCGATCAAGGTTCGCATCCCCGAACACCGCGCTCCGGAGATCAAGTGTCACCGCAAGTCCGGAAGCCTCGATGTGGATTGCACGGAGGGCAACGACCTGCGGATTACGGTGGCGACGGTTTCGGGCGCGATCAAGGTAGGTACGCACTGATTTTGGACAACACGCATCAGCTTGACAGCGAAGAGCAAGCAGACCCCGCCAGACGGTCCGACAGCCATCCTCCCATGTCTTCAGCAGCAGTCTCCGCCGCTCCACCGAACTCCATCGAAGGCGCGGTTGTCTTCACCGACATCGTCAGCTTCACCGAGTTCAACGCCGTCGAGGGCGACACCGCGGCGAACGAGCTGCTGACCGCGCAGGAATCGATCGTCAATCAGCTCCTGCCTGCAGGCTCCTGGCTGGTCAAGGAACTCGGGGACGGGCTTATGCTCTGGTTTCCCAATGCCGACGTGGCGCTCGCCACCTGTCTCCGGTTGATGCAACGGTTCGAGGAGTATTCGCTCGAAACTTTGCAGCCGTTATGGGTGCGGATGGGTATTCACTGGGGTCGTCAGACTCGGAGGCGGGCCGATCTGATCGGACACGACGTCAATCTCGCGGCGAGGATTGCCGACGAGGCAGGAGCGACTGAGCTGTTGCTGTCAGAGGCTACGGTGGCTGAGCTGCACGATGATTCCGAGGCGATCTTCGAGGAGTTAGGGCCGGTGATCATGAAGGGCATCCCGGATCCGGTGCGACTGTATCGCGCGGTCGCACGCTAACTCGAGGGCAGCTCCGCCTGCCAACGCCTTACCCTGCCTGAGTGACCGTACAGTCCAGTCTCAATGGGGTTGACGAGCGGCCGCGCTGGCGGCGAAACGTGCGTCTCTATCCGTTGTTCTACTTCTTTCACGATTTGCAGTTCTGGCTGCCGCTGTGGATCGTGTTTGCGATCGACGGCGTCGGGCTCAGTTGGGCGGAGATTGGAGCAATCGGGCCGGCCTTCTATGTGATCACATCGTTTGGGCAGGCGCCCGCCGGCGCAATCGCCGATCGTTTCGGCCGCCTGCGCGTGATGCGCGCCTCGCTGGTCATATACATCGCGTTCATCCTCTGGTTTGCATTTGCAGGTTCGTTCTGGGAAGCGGCGATCGCCTGGGCGCTCTGGGGTCTGGCGATGGTCACGCTGACCGGCACGGACAGCGCCTTCCTGCACGACTCGCTGCAGGCTATGGGCCGAGCGCGCGACTTCGAGCGCCTGGCCGGGCGGGCTTTCGCCGTGCGATCGGTCGCCATGGTCCTGGCGACCTTCGGCGGCGGCATCCTGGCCGGAATGATCGGCACGCAGCTGACCGTGATCTCCGGCGCGATCGGCACGGCGATCGCGCTGCTGATCACGTTCGGGTTCAGAGAGCCGCCGAGACAGGAAGCCGGGCAGGACGCGAAGACTCCGTCGTATCTGAGCCTGATGAAGCAAACGCTGCAGCTAGCGGCGCGTACTCCGACCATTCGGTACTCGCTGATCTTCAGCGCGCTGCTCGTCGCGGCCCTGGTGCCCGAGTTCTATCTGATTCAGCCGTTCCTGGATCGGCATGGCATTGAAGTCGGCTGGGTGTTCACCGCGTTGCAGGCTCCTGCGCGGATTGCCACGGTGTTCGCCGCCGGCCTCGCGTTCTGGCTCGCGATGCGATTCGGCCTGGTGCGCACGGTGGCCTCGATGCCGTTCTGGGTCGTCGGAGTCTATGTCGGAATTGCACTGCTCGATCACCTCGGTGCGATCGGGTTGTTTGTATTGCTCGGGATCGCTCGCGGCGCGCAGATGCCGCTGATGGAGGGCTACCTCAACCGCCGAATCCCTTCGCACCTGCGAGCCACCGCGCTCTCGCTCAATCACATGGGTTGGGCGCTGATCATGCTGCCTTTCTTGCCGATCTTCGGTCGCGTGGTCAACGATCACCCGCTGCCGACGGTCTTTCTCGGCCTCGCCGCGTTCTACGGGCCGCTGCTACTGATCATCATGATTCTCTGGGTGCGGGCCGATCGGCAGGAGGGTGGGCGGCTGCGGATTCCGCCGGCTGTCCCGGCGCTCCTGCGGGAAGTGCTCTGGAAGCCGCAGCAACGTCCGGCGTCCGTGCCGCGACCGGTTGACTTCGACTGAAGAATGATGGGAGCAGACTCATGCCCGACCGATTAAACGGCAAATCTGCGATTGTGACGGGCGCGGGGTCTCGCGCCGCCGGGATTGGCAATGGTCGGGCGACGGCGATTCTCTTTGCTCGCGAGGGCGCAGACTTGTTGCTCGTCGACCGCGATGAGGCGGCGGCTCAGGCGACGCTGGACATGATCCGGGCCGAGGGCCATGACGCGGCAATCGCCGTCGCGGACGTCACGTCGACCGAGGACTGCGCGCGGATCGTGTCGGACGCGGTCAGCCGATACGGGAAGCTCGATGTGCTGCACAACAACGTGGGGATTGGTGGGCGCGGCACGGTCGAGGACGTGTCGGAGGTTGAGTGGGAGCATGTTCAGCGCGTCAACGTGACCTCGATGATGTTGACCTGCAAGCACGCGGTGCCGGCGCTCCGCGAGAGCGGCGGCGGGGCGATTACGAATGTGTCTTCGATCGCCGCGCTGCGGCCTCGGGGTCTGACGGCGTACAGCGTGAGCAAGGCGGCGGTGGCGACACTGACGCAGGCACTGGCGGTTGACCACGGCCGCGACGGGATCCGAGCGAACTGCATCATGCCCGGTCCGGTGTACACGCCGATGGTCTACTCGGCGGGGATGTCGGAGGAGCTGCGCGAGCGTCGGAAGAACGCCAGCCTTCTGAAGCAAGAGGGCGAGCCGTGGGACATCGCCTGGGCGGCTGTCTTCCTGGCCAGCGATGAGGCGAAGTACGTGACCGGCGTGATCCTGCCCGTCGACGGCGGCGTCACGGTACGTGGGCCCGATCGCTAGCTACTCGTCCGCGGGGCTGTCGGCGTCTTCGCCGTTGGTCGGGATCTCATAGACGGCTGCTGCGCCTGCATCCACGCCGCCGGCGTCGGTGTCAGCGAGCCAGGCGCCGACGACGGCAGTGGTTCCGTGGATCTCGGTGACCCAGCCGAATTCGGCCCGCTCACCGGCTTCGACGGCGTCGACCGGGCCGAGCACGCCGACCTCGAGCCACTGGTCGTCGGTTAGCTCGAATGCGTAGGCCGCGCCGCTGCGATAGGTGCCGGTCTCGGGATGGCCCCGATGGGGCGCGCCGATGACCATGAAATCGCCCTGGATGTCGACCGAGTAACCAAACCAATCGCCGGGTTGCATGTCCGAGGCTTCGAGCTTGGCATGGAACTCCCAGAGGTTGTCCAACTTCCAGACATAGGTGGCTCCGGCGCTCCAGAAGGGATCGTCGTGGTCGTAGGCGCCGGCCGCGAGCCAGGGCTGGTGCAGCGCGACCTGCGAACCAAGCCGGTCGTGGGCGATGCCGTCGGCGGCGACCAGCCTGCCGGCGAAGTTCCACTCGTCGTTGTAGTAGTGCCAGACATAGATGGCGCCGGCGTCCTCGGCGATGGTGTCGTCGCCGGGCGCGCCGACGGCCAGGACGTTGCCCTGCAGTTCGATGTCTCGGCCGAACATCATCCGCTCGCTCGCCTCGGCTGGCTGCAGCACGGCTTCCGCCCGCCAGAGTCCCTTGTGCTGAGTGAAGATCGTCACGGAGCCGGTCTGCATGCCAAAGAGCGGGGCTTCCCAGGCTGAAACCGCGATCCGCTCGCCGGAGATGGCCACGCTCCAGCCAAACGACGCACCCGAGTACGGCGTCTGCGGCAACAACGTGCCGGTGCGCGTCCACTCGCCGTTGACTCTCTCGTAGACATAGGCGACGCCGGAGTCGTCGATCCGGCTGCCATCCTCTCGCAACCCGTCCTCGTACGGCGCGCCAATCACGATTCGTCCGTCGTCGATCGCGAGCCAGCGGCCGAACCAACCGAGCGGGTCGGGGAAGGGCGGCAACAGGTAGGCGGTCTCGATCCATTCGCCGTCGATCCGCTCGAAAATGAACACTGCGCCGGTGTCTTCGCCGAGTTCGTCGTGATAGGGCGCGCCAATGGCGATGATGTCGCCCTCGATGACCGCCGACCAGCCATACTCGTCGCCCTCCGCCGGCACGCTGGGCGCCAGGGCGACGCCCTCAGCCAGCCACTGGCGCACCGGCGGCACTGGGGGGGTTACCGGTTGGTCGTCTTGCGCGCTGTCGTCACCGTCTTCACCGTCGCCGTAGGGGTCGGCCGAACCGTAGCTCTGGGTCTGTTGCTGAGATTCCTGCCGATCGCGTTGCATCGCGTCGGCAGCAGAGGATTGATTCTGATCGCCTTGCTGGGTGTCCGCTGCGGCGCCGTCCTGGTCGGCATCTACCTGTTGCTCATCAGCCGCGGTCTGCGATGCGTCCGGCTCTGCGGACTGGTCTTGCTGCGCATCACTCTGCTGCTGTCGTTGGGCCTGCGGCTGGTGATCCTGGGGGACGCTGTCTGTACACGCAGTCACCGCGATTAGCGGAAGCATGAAAAGGAAACACGCGGTCAGCCAGCCGGCAAACGGCGCGCCGCGCGGGGACAGCATCGGACGCAGGGGCATGTGAGGAAGCCTGCCAATCATCGGTATCGACGCCCGGCCACGTCAGAGTCTCGATGACGCAGCCCACCCCGCACTACGCATCAGCCTATCGAGGAATTGGAAATCGGGGTTAACTTCGATAGTTCGGTTGGCGCTTCTCTCGGAATGCCGCCTGCGCTTCCGCGGCATCCGGTCCAGACATGGTTGCCTCTTCCATCGACAGCGAAAGTGGCAGGACGAGGTTGGATACGTGCTTGATCCATTTGTTGATTGGCACCTTGGATGCGGAGATTGCCGCCAGCGGACCATTCGAGAGCCGCTCGGCCAGCGCCAGAGCCGTCGGCATCAGGTCGTCGTCTTCCACGACATCCTGGACCAGCCCGAGTTCCTTCGCCTGCTCGGCGCGGATGTGCTCTCCGGTCATGAGAAAGTACTTGGCCCGCGAAGGTCCGACCAGCATCGGCCAGATTACGCCGCCGCCGTCCCCGGCGCCGATGCCCATGTTGACGTGGGTGTCGCCGAGGACGCCGGAGCGTCCGATGTATACAACGTCGGCCATCAGCGCGACCGTGGCGCCCAGACCGAGGGCGTAGCCGTTGACAGCGCAGACCACGGGCTTCTCGCAGTCGAGCCAGTTGTCGACGATCAGGCGGGCTTCGTTCATCCGATTCAGATAGCGGCCGCCCATTGGCTCGTCGCGATCGGCGGAGAAGTCGCCGCCGGCGCAGAATGCGCGACCGGCGCCGGTCAGCACCAGGACGCGTACCTCATGGTCGCGGTTAGCGTCGAGGGGCAACGAGGCCAGCTCGCGGTGCATCGCCGAGTTGACGGCGTTCAGCTTTTCCGGTCGGTTCAATGTGGCAATCGTCACACCGTCGGAGCGCTTGTCGATGTCGATGGTGGTGTAGGCGTCGGGATTGAGGGTCATGTCGTGCTCCAGGTGCTGCTCAAGCCTGTACAGACTACCGACCGGTGAAGGTCGAATCTGGTTCGGCGGACGACGGTTTCAGGTTTTCGGCGAAACTTTTCTCTCGGGTGGGAAAACGAGCGTCGCGGACGCGATGCCCTGCAAAACCCTCGAGATCGTGGACTCAGGGGTTTCAGCATTTTTCAGGTTTTTTCAGGTTTCTTCAGGCATCTAGCGGGTCCTGCATGTTCGGTCCTGTTCGGATCCGTTCGGGTGTGTTGGCGGGTGTACCGGGTTGCAATAGACATTGAGGGCCGCTCCAGAGTCGAACAAGGACTGATGTTCTGATTATATGGGATTGAACTTCGCGGGGTGGGTCTGGCGCGCCATGTCAACGCGTCGTGGTTGACGATGCCGGATGGGTCGGCGCCAGAGCGGGCAGCGAGGCGATTGCTGCGGGCCGGTGGCGATCGAGTCAGGGGGCTGGCGCTCTGCTCCACTTGGCGATCGCGGTCTGGGCCCCGCATCAAGTGCGGGGCCTCGGAGTGGGAGTGGGGGGCATCGGAGCGAAAGTGGGGAAG
>VXQZ01000050.1 GCA_009838735.1 Chloroflexota bacterium | reverse complement strand
CGCGCCGCGTGCCAGCTGAACTCGGGCTCGGGCGTGTGCGGAACCGCCGTGACTCTGAAATCGGCCTGGGGCAAGCGGGCATCCAGCTCGGACGGATCTATGATCTCGCCCTCGATCTCGTATGCCGGGCGTGGATCGACGCCGATGACGCGGCAACCGAACGCAGCGCATAGCCTCGCGGCCTCTGCTCCGATGCCGCCCACGCCGTTGATCAAGACGGTCGCTTCGGTCAGGTCGACGTAGCCGCGCTTGCGGGCTCGGTTGTCCCAGCGACCCTGCGCCTGCGCTTCCGCGTAGTAGGGCAGCCCACGCGAGAGGGCGAGCATGTACATCAGAATGTGGTGCGCGATGTGGTCGGAGTAGATCCCGCGCGGATTGCTAACCACGACCGCATGCTCGGCGAGCTCGGGGTAGTACCAACCAACCGGCGGTCCGGCGAACGGGTTTTGCAGCAGGCTCAAGCGCTCGACGCCGGGCAACACCTCCGGTGCGACCCAACCGTAGGCGGCGTCGGCGTCGGTGAGTTCCTGCGCTGCGTCTGCCTCATCCTCGACGATGACCACATCGAGACTTGGGAGTTCCTCCCGCATCTTCGCCGCCCATTCGCGGATGTCGTCGTCGATCGGCGGCAGCATCACGTACTTGGGCATGTCCGCTCCTCAACCATCTCGCAAATGCCTAGCCGACCACGCCGGCCGCGACCAACTCGGCAATCTGCTCCTGGCTCTTGCCGAGCAATCCGCTGAGGACTTCCTCGTTGTGTTCGCCAAGCATCGGCGATCGATCCAGCACGCGTCGTTCCAGGTGCGCGAATTCCCACGGCGCGCCGTCGATCCAGATCCCGAAGCCGGGATGCGACGGTTGCTCGACGCGCTGGTAGTGATCGCGAAAGTGCTCGTCGAGATCCATCATGTCGCGCAAGTCCTCGACGGCATTCGCAGCGATTCCGGCGGCCTGCATCTGTTCGGCAGCGTCCCACTTGGTGAGTGGTGCGGACCACTTGCCGATTGCCGATTCAATTTCATCCTCAGTGGCCTTGCGACCAGCCAGAGTTCGTAGGTCAACTCGATCGGCCCAATCGCTACAGCCGATCAGCCGCGCGAATGCCGGCCACTGATCATCTGATTCGAGCGCGAGCGCGACCCACTGGTCGTCGCCCTGTGAGGGAAACACCCCGTGTGGGCACATGTTGGCGTCGCGATTGCCGGGACGCGGCAGATCCCGGCCCAGTTGATCAAACTGCATCCATTGCGAGCCGAGCAGGGCCACCGTTGCGCTGAGCTGACTCAGCTCTATCTCGCGGCCCTCGCCAGTTTCTTCTCTCGCTCGCAGTGCGGACAGGATTGCCGTCACGCCAACGTGCGGCGAGGTGAAATCGGGATAAGCGACGCCCATCCCTCGCGGCGGCTGATGTTTGTATCCCATCAGGAAGTTCATTCCGGCCGCCGCCTTGAGCAGGTTGCCCAGGGTGCGCAGAGGTCGCCAGGGACTGTCGCCGCCGACGCCAGGCAGATGGACCAGGATCAGGCCGGGATTGATCTGTCGCAGCTCCTCCCAGGGGAAGCCCATCCGAGCCAGCGATCCGGCCGAATAGTTGTTGACCAACACGTCGCAGTGCGCGACCAGCTCTCTGAGCAACTTCTTGCCCTGCTCGTTGGCCAGATCGATCGTGACCGACTTCTTGCCGGTGTTGACCTCGTTGAACAGGTCGGGCAAGTCGAAATGGAATTCACCCTTGATCGGCTGCACCCGGACCGGATCCATTCGGTCGCCGCTGGATTCCACCTTGATCACGTCCGCGCCAAAGTTGGCCATCAGCCGCGTAGTCAGCGGACCGGCCGCAACCCAGGTCAGGTCGAGCACACGGATCCCGGTCAGGGGCATGTCGGGGAAGGAGGCCTGCCCCTCTGTGCCTACGTCATGTCCCCCTGTAAGGGGCGGGAGCGGAGCATCGTTATGTTCACCCAGCGACGGAGCGGGACGCATCTCCAGCGGCGACTGCACCGGATCGAGCGGGCTGCGAGAGTAGCTCAGCTCCTTGCCGACATTCGGCGTGTCGATATGAGTGAACTGGCCGGATGTCGGGTAGTGTTCCGTCTCCTCGAACTCGCTAAAGCTCAGCGTAGGCATGGCCGGTGTCCCGCATGCCCAGAGCCGTTCCAGCAGTTTCTGACGCGGCCAGACCGCCGCCAAGTCCCTGGCCAGATCCTGGAGCGGATTCTCGAGGTACTGCCACGCTGCTCGATCACCGCGATGGATGACTTCCCAGTTCTCAGGGTCTAGATGATGCTCGACGCCCGCCTCTTCCAGCATCGCGATGAACTCGGGCAGTTTGTTCGGCGAAATGTTGCAACCCATCCAGCGGCCGTCGGCGCACTGGATGACCTGCGATAGCGCTGGTCGATACGGCGCTTCCTCGCGCCAGCGCCAGATGTTCGGATTCGACGTTTGCACGACCTGGAACGAAGTCGCCTCCTGCATCGAGATATCGATCTGGCAGCCTGGTTGCCCCGGGGTCCGGTCGCGCCCGTGCAGCGCGGTCATCGCCGACGAGGCAATGGTCAGGCCGGTCATCGTGTGGCCCGGGAACGCCGCGCCGTGGACCGGCGGATCCGCACGCTCGCCGCTGACTTGCAACAGGCCGCCCGCGGCCGTGGCTGTCAGATCGGTCGCGCGCCAGCTCGACTTCGGCCCTCGCTTGCCGTACGGCGTCGCCGAAACGACGATCAGACGCGGATTCTTGGCGCGAACCTCGTCGACCGGGAACTCGCCCGGCTGATTCGTCTCGATCAGGATGTCAGCGGACTCAACCAACGAGCCCAGTCGAGCCAGGCCGTCGTCGGATCGCCAGTCAAGCACGATCGAGCGCTTGTTGACGTTGAAGTACAGATGTTGATAGCTGCCGTCCGCCGACCGTTCGTCATCGACGAAGGGCGCGAGATGTCGGATGGGATTCCCGCCGGGCGGTTCAACCATCGTGACCTCAGCACCGAGGTCGGCAAGCATCCGGCTGCCGAGCGCCGCCCGATGGTCCGAGAGGTCCAGAACTCGGACTCCATGCAGCGGGAGTGTCACGAGCAGCGCCTTTCCGCGTTGTAGATCCCATGGTCTCCGTAGGGCTTTGCCATACTAGCGATTGCTCAGACGCCGTCATGAAGGGATGAGCCGATGGAAGCGCTTGAAGGAATCCGGGTTGTTGAACTCTCGATTGCCGTACAGGGACCGGCTGCCGGCGGCTACCTCTCCGATATGGGCGCCGATGTGATCAAGGTCGAGCCGCCGATGGGCGACGCCAACCGCTGGTACCGAGGCAACCACAACGAGTTGCCATTGGAGTCGGTCGGCACGCAGTTCATCGGCGCATCGCACGGCAAGCGATCGGTCTGCGTCGACATCCACACCGAGATCGGCCTGGAACTGGTCGACAAACTGGTCGACAGCGCAGACGTCTTCCTCAGCAACTACCGAGAGCCGGCGCTGGAGCGGATCGGGATGGGCTACGAACGGCTTTCGGCGCGCAACCCGGGATTGGTCTACGCCACGGCCAACGGTTTCGGCCCCGACGGACCCGCGCGCGAGAACCGGATGAGCGATCAGTACTCGCAGGCCCGCAGCGGGATCTCGGGCGTGACCGGCACTCCCGACGATCCACAGTTGATTCCGGGTGCGATCATCGCGGATACCGGCGGCGCGATGGCGTTGGTAATGGGCATCCTCACGGCGCTGGTCGCGCGTCAGCGCGACGGGCTGGGGCAGAAGGTTCAGACATCCTCCTACGGCGCAATGATCTGGATGCAGGCCTGGGAGATCAACCACACCTCGGCGACCGGACACCTGCCCACGCGCGACGGCGCATTTCACCCTATCGTTTCCGCGCTGAGCGGTATCTACGAAGCCGCCGACGGCGTCGCCTTCTGCCTTGGCATCCGCGAAGACGAAACCTGGCGTGAGTTCTGCGAGTTCGGAGGCAATCCGGCACTGGCCGATGATCCGCGCTGGAATCAGCGCGAGGGTCGCGATCCGTTCCGCGATCAGACGGCAATGGACCGGATCAGCGACGTGCGCCCCTTCGTGGCCGAGATGATGAAGACCCACACCAGCGACGAGTGGCAAGACTTCTTCGACATCCACCCCGACGGCGCGATGGCTCAGCGAGTCCTCAACTACGAAGAAGTCCTGGACGATGAGCAGGCGCTTGTCAACGGCTACATCGTCGACAAGGACATTCCCCACATCGGCCAACGCCGAGTCGCCGGCATCCCAACACGCCTGAGCCGAACCCCGGGCACGGCCAAGAACATGTTCTCCGACCTCGGCGAGCACACGTCAGAACTGATGCAAGAACTTGGATACGACGAGGACGCAATCGCGGAGGTGGAGTCACACAAGGCGCCGCCGTTCTGACCTCGTTAAGGCAGATACGGAATCCGCGCCGTCGGGCCGAGACTCTGCTGAATGTAGGATTGCGCGTCGCGGACGAATTCGACCATCAGCGGCCTGGTATCTCGCGGATCGATCATGTCCTCGATCCCGAAAGCATGCGCCGTCCGCAGCGGTGACCGAATCTCGTTCAGCCGCGCCTCAATCTCCAAGCGCTTCGCCTCGGGATCGTTGGCCTCCCGGATTTCGCGGCGGTAGGCGGCGGTCACGCCGCCCTCGATGTGCATCGAGCCCCAGTGCGCCGACGGCCAGGCGTAGCGCCTGTATAGCGCGTTCCCGCGGCGGTACTGCAGACCCCCCGCCACGCCGTAGGCCTGCCGGGTGATGAAGACGAGGTAGGGCATCTGCGACAGCCGGCTGGTGAGCATCAATCGGGCTCCGGTGCGAATGATTCCTGAGTTCTCGTCGGCCGGGCCGACAGAAAATCCGGGTTCATCGCAGAAGTAGATCAATGGCAGATGGAACGTCTCGCAGAGCGAGATCATCCGCATGATCTTCTCCGACGTCGCCTTGTTCGGCGAGCCGCCGTTCTCGCGCGGGTTGTTGATCATCACTCCAACCGGATAGCCGTCGACGCGGGCCAGTCCGGTGATCCGCGACTTGCCCCAGTGCGGCTGGATCTCGAAGAACGAATTTTTGTCCAGTACCCAGTCGAGGATCCGGCGCGCGTTGTAGATGCGCCGGATGTTGCGCGGGATGATCGAGACCAGCTTCTCCTCGCGCCGCTCCGGATCGTCGGTCGGTTCGACACGCGGCGGCATCTCCCAGACATTCTGCGGCAGGTAGCTGAGAAATCTGCGCGCCTGTTGCATCGCATCTTCCTCGGTTTCGGCGAGATTCTGCACGACCCCGTTGCCATAGACGTGGACATCCTCGCCGCCCAACTCCTCCTTGGAGATCTCCAGCCCGCGGCTGGCCTTGACCACCGGCGGTCCGCCGACGAAGAGTTGACTGGTGCCCTTGACCATCACGTTGAAGTGTCCGTCGGCCGCGATCACCGCCGGCGCGCCCGCGACCGAGCCCAACACGACGTTGACAACGGGCATGTACCAGAGCAGATCGTCGACGCCGGTGCCGCCGCCGACCTCAGGCCCAACAACGTACGTGCGCCCGAGCTGCTCGAAGTGCTTGACGCTGCCGCCGGTGGCGTCGAGCAGGCGGACATACGGGATCCGATTCATGTACGCGTGTCGCTGAGCCCAGCCGCCCTTGGTCCCGATCATGCCGTCGGCCGAGCCGCCGCGGATGGTGAAATCGTCGCCCTGCACGGCGACCTTGCGTCCGTTGATCCTGGCCACGCCAACGACCGAGTTGGCCGGCATCAGGCCGGTCAGCTCGTTACCGTCCCACTGCGGATTGCCGGCCAACACACCGGTCTCCTGGAACTCGCCCGGGTCGATCAGCAACTCGATGCGCTCGCGCACAGTGAGCTTGCCCCGGCCGTGGTGAAAGGCGACGCTGTCCGCTCCGCCCATCTGCCGGGCGAACACCGCGCGCCGCTCCATCTCATCCAGTTCGGACTGCCAGCTCATCGGCGGCTCCTTCTTGTCGACGCGCGCCTACCTCTGGATGTTGCGCAACTGGGGATCCAGGAAGTCTCGCAGCCAGTCGCCGAACAGGTTGACCACCAGCGAGACCACAATAATCGCGATGCCCGGCACCGTGACCAGCCACCAGGCAGTGACGATCACGCCCCGTCCCTGAGAGATCATGATGCCCCAGGAAATCGAGTCTTGCGGGATCCCGACGCCGAGGAAGCTGAGTCCTGCTTCGGCGATCACGACCGTGGCCACGTTCAGCGTTGCCAGGATCACGATCGAGTTGACCAGGCTGGGCAGCACGTGGCGCACCATGATCCGCAGGTCGTTGGCGCCGATCGTTCGAGCTGCTAAGACGAACTCCCGCTCTTTCAGGCCCAGCGTCTCGCCCCGAACCAGCCGAGCGAAGGTCGCCCACAGAGCGAACACCAACACAATCACGACGTTGCTCAGGCTCGGCTCCCAGATCGCGCGCAGAAACACCGCGATCAGAATGGCCGGCATCGCCAACTGGAGATCGACGAGCGCCATGATCACACGGCTCGTCCAACCTCCAAACCAACCCGCCAGGATGCCGAGGATCGATCCAATCACCGTCGCCAGCGGGATCACCATGACAATCGCGAGCAGAGAGATCCGGGCCCCGTAGATCAGCCGGCTCAGCGTGTCGCGGCCCAGGTCATCGGTGCCGAGCGGATGATCAAGGCTGCCTTCCGCCTCAAAGAAAGGCGGCTGCAATCTGCCGACCAGGTTGAGCTTGAACGGATCCTCGGGCGCGATATGCGGACCGAAGAGGCCGAGCACAATGAAGAGCAGCAGAATCGACAGCGTCGCCACGAGCGTCTTCGGCGAACGCACACGCCAGTTGCGCCGTCGTCCGGCGAACGGATCCTCGACCTGTTGCGAAGGCGCCTGGGACTCGGCCACGGGTCAGATCGCTCCCGTCCGAATCCGAGGATCGATAAACGTGTAGGACACATCGACGACCAGGTTGATGAACACAATCCAAACCGAGGTGAGCAGTACCGATGCCTGTACGACCGGATAGTCGGTGGCGACGATCGACTGGATGATCAACTGACCCAGCCCCGGCCAGGCGAAGACGGTCTCGACGATGATCGCCCCGGAGAGGATGTTGCCGACCTGTAGCCCGAGCAGGGTGATCACGGCGAGCATTGAGTTGCGCAGCGCGTGCTTGAACAGCACGGCCCGTTCGCTCAGACCCTTGGCCCGCGCGGTGCGGATGTAGTCCTGCTGCAACGTGTCGAGCATCGCCGATCGCGTAAACCGCATCACCGCCGCGGCCGGGAACGACCCCAGGGTGATCGCGGGCAAAATGATGCTCTGCGGCGACGTGCGGCCTCCTGTTGGTATGAAGTCGATGTACAGCGCGACAAAGAGGATCAGCATCAGGCCCAGCCAGAAGTTGGGCACCGCCTGACCGAACAGCGCGCCGATCCTGCTGAAGATGTCGGTCGCGCCGCCGCGACGCACGGCGGCCACGATCCCTAATGGAATGCCGATCGCGAAGGCGACGAACAGGCCCGCAGCTCCTAACTGGATCGTCGCCACCAGCCGCTCGCCGACCACGTCCGTCGCCGGTCGCGTCGCGCGGAAGGACTGGCCGAACTCAAGCCGCACGATGTCCCAGAGGAATCGTCCGTACTGCTCGATCATCGGGTCGTTGAGCCCGTAGCGCTCCTTGGCCTCTTCGATCTCCTGCTGCGAGGCGTCGATCGGCGCGAGCCGCGAGACCGGGTCGCCGGCGCCGCGGCTCATGAAGAAGACGATCGTGACCACACCGAAGACGACCGCGATGGAGCGGAGGAACCGTCCGACTGCGGTCGCCCCGAGTTCGCTACGCATCGTCGATCAAACCCCCTTTTGCTCAATCGTCCGAGCTTCGGACGGTTTCCTTTGCTCCCCCTTGCAGGGGGAGCTCCCGCGAAGTGGGTGAGGGGGTCCCCCGGTCCCGTGGAAACCGCGCCACCCTCACACGGAGGACGTCAAGCTCGGGTAAGAGCACCGACTACTGCGTATTCAATCCTGTTCCCTAGGCCTTCAGCTTCTGCGCGTAGATCGCGTTGAGGCCGGTCGAGGTGTCGTAGTACTCGTTGTAGAGGATCTGCGGCGTCACCGCGTAGAGGTGAGGCAGACCGAACAGCGGCACCTGGAACGCGTTCTCGTACGAGATGACCGCGGCCTCGTAGTAGAGATCGTTGGCCCGCTGCAGATCGAACTCGGCGTTCGCCTCGTCAATCAGGGCCTGGAACGCTTCGAACTCAGGCAGGAAGTCGTCCGTTTCCTGTGCGTGCGAGTAGGGAGAGCCGACCGTCGTGACCAGCCGGTAGGCGAAGGCCGGACCCAGCGGCGCACCGCTGGAGACGCCCGCCTGGTTGAACACGAACGGGTTTGGAACCTCGTTGTTGCGGATCAGCGACAGCGAGTTCCCGAAGTCGGCGTAATCGACCTCGACCTGGAAGCCAACATCGTTGAGCATCTGTTGGACCGCCGGCATCCAGATTCGGTCAGCCGTCCACAGACCCGTGGGTAGTGTGATCGTGAAGGCGAAGCCGATTTGGCCGGCCTCCTCGAGCAGCGCCCGCGCCTTGTCCGGGTCGTAGTTGTACTGGCCGGGCAGGTTGCCGATCGGCGGGTCGTAGCCGGCCGGGAACGGCGAGTAGGCGCGTTCTTCGGTGCCGGTCAACAGGTTTTCGATGATGGCGTCGGCGTCGATCGCATAGTTCGCGGCTTGGCGGACCCGCACGTCGCGCCAGGGATTCTCTTCGCCCGTGATCGGATCCAGCGACTGGTTGACCGGCAGCTCCAGCGCCATCACGCGTACATCGGGCAGCGCAATCACCTTGAAGTCGTCGCGATCCTCGAACTGGGCCGCCACGTCTGGGCTGATCCGGTATGCGATGTCGACCTCGCCTGCCTCCAGGGCCGCGGCGCGCGCCTGTTCCTCGGGGAAGTATCGACCGGTGATGTACTTGGCCCAGCCGGCCTTCCACTGGAATGGCGCATCGTGATCGAATGCGAAATTCTCAAAGCGCTGGCTGCGGATCTCCTGGTCTGGGATCCATGACATGAACTGGTACGCGCCGCAGCCGATCGGGTTGTTGGCGAAGTGTTCGTCGCCGTTGTCGATGATGTATTGCTTCGGCAGCAGACCGAAATTGATTCCACCCGACTGCTCCGGCGCGTCAACGAACGGTGGATCCATCGCGATGCTGACCGTCTGCTCGTCAACGATGCTGATGTCGCCCATCCAGCCGGCACGGGCGCGAAGCGAAGACTCAAAGTCCGGGTTGTACTCGGCCCGACCAAGGATCCGCTCCCAATAGAACTGGATCGACTCCGCATTCAGTGGCTCGCCGTTATGGAAGGTGACGCCTTCCTTGACCCTCCAGATGAAGCTGGACAGATCCTCGGCAAACTCCCAGTCGCCGAACCCGCCTTCAGACTGGATCACACGACCGCTGTTGTAGGCCGCCAGCGCCGCGAAGTGCAGGTTGTTGCTCGCGCCCTGACCGCCGCCGCCGCCGGCGGTGGTGATGTCGAGTGTCGGCGGGAAAGATCCGTAGCCGACGATGATCTCGGCGTCGAGGTCGACTTCTGAGACCTCGGCCTCTTCCTGCGCTGTCGCGCGGTCCAGTTCTTCCTGCTGCTGTTGTTCCTGCTGTTCGACCTGCTGGGCCTGCTGTTCAGCCTGTTGCTCCTGCTGCTGCATGGCCTGCTGTTGCTGAGCCTGCTGCTCCTGCATGGCCTGCTGCTGCTGTTGCTGCTGCATGGCCTGTTGCTCTTGCTGCTGCTCGGGCTGGGCCTGGGCGACGGTCTGCTGTTGCTGATCGTCGTCGTCATCGCCGCCGCAGCCGACCAGCGCCAGGCCGGCAGCGCCGACCCCCGCCCGCGCCGAGGCGCTCAACAGCGACCGCCTGCTTAACTTGGTCCGACGAAGTTTGGTCCAGTGTCGTGACATGGCTCTCTCTTTCCACTTCCTGGAATTATTCGCTTCCGCGAAAGATAGTGAATTCCGAATGCCTAATGCGACCTGGAAGCCGCAAGCTCGGCAACCATGGCAACGCCACGGCTCTGCCACTGCCGCGACAAGAGCTGCAGTCTCGCAACCTTGCGCAGGCGAATGGACTCTAACCAGGCCTCATTGGATGTTGCGCAACTGAGGATCCAGGTAGTCGCGCAACCAGTCTCCGAGCAGGTTTCCGACCAGGGCGATGATCATGATCGTGATGCCCGGAATCCCGGTCAACCAGAAGCGAATTTTCAGCAGATCGCGACCCTCAGCCACCATCTTCCCCCAGGAGATCGTCTCCGGCCCGGCGCCTGCACCGAGGAACGACAGCGACGCCTCGGCAATGATCACGATCGACACATTCAAGGTCGCCAGGATGACCACGGAGTTGACCACATTGGGCAGCAAGTGCCTGGTCATCAGGCGGATGTCCGACGCGCCGATCGTCCGCGCGGCGAGCACAAACTCACGCTCACGCAGGCTGAGTACCTCGGCCCGGACCAGCCGTGCATAGGACGCCCAGAGGAAGAGAATCAGGATCACGATGACGTTGCGCAGCGAGGGTCCGAGCATCGCCGCGATCAGCAGCGCAAACAGGAATGCCGGAAAGGCCAACTGGACCTCAACCAGGCGCATCGCAAATGAATCGAACGGCCCGCGGCGCCAACCAGCGATCAGCCCGATCGCCGTACCAAGCACGAGAGATCCGGGAATAATGGTCACGATCACCAGCAGCGATGTCTGGCTGCCCTTGATCAGCCGGCTGAGAATGTCGCGGCCCAGTCCATCGGTCCCGAAGAAAAACTCGGACGTTCCCTCTGCCTGCCAGACCGGATCCTGGAGCCGGTTGACCAGGCTCTGCTTGGTCGGATCGTGCGGAGTAATCCAGTCGGCGAAGATTCCCGCGAAGAGGAACAGACCCATGACTGCCAGGTAGACGCAGAGCAGCGGCCAGCCGCGCGGCAAGCGTCGGGACCAGGCGCGCCAGCGTTGGCTGGTCTGACCAAACGCATCAGCGAGCGTCGCGCTCGTCTGGCTCGCCTGCCCGCTCATGCGTCGCTACCTACGCGGATTCTGGGGTCGAGGAAGTTGTACGAGAGATCGACCAGGATGTTGATCACGACAAACCAGACCGCGATCAACAACACGCCGACCTGGATCAGGGGAAAGTCGCGCAAACTGATCGATCGGAAGATCAGGCGTCCGACGCCGGGCCAGGCGAAGACCACCTCGACGATGATCGACCCGGCCAGCAGCTGCGCCAGCGTGATCCCCAGGAACGTGACCAGTCCCAGCAACGCATTGCGCAAGGCATGACGCACGATCACCGTGCGCTGGGCCAGACCCTTGGCCTGCGCCGTGCGGATGTAGTCGTTGCTCAGCACCTCCAACATGCCCGAGCGAGTGAGACGCATGGTCGCCGCCATGCCGAATCCGGCCAGCGTGATCGCGGGCAAAATCAGGTTCTCGAACCCGCCCTTACCGCTGGTTGGCAGCCAGCCGAGCTGCACCGCGAAGATGAAGATCAAGACCAGGCCCAGCCAGAAGTTCGGCATCGCCTGGCTGACCAGAGCAAACAGCCTGGCTATCAGGTCTGGTATCGATCCTCGGCGAATCGCCGCCAGCACCCCGACCGGGACCCCAACCGCGAGGATCAGCACGAATGCGGCCAGGCTCAGCTGGACCGTCGCCCACATCCGCGACGACACCTCATCCCAGGCCGGCTGCTCGCTGAAGATCGAATCGCCGAAATCGAGGTTCAGCACCCCCCAGAGGAAATTCCCGTACTGGACGATCATCGGATCGAGCAGCCCCAGCCGATCGCGCTGTGCCTCGATCGCTTCTTCGGTGGCGTTGCGCGCCGCATACGCCTCGATCGGGTCGCCGATCAGCCGGCTGCCGACGAAGACCAGCGAGACCACGACGAACACGACCGCGATCGACTGCAGCAGTCGCGGGATCAGGTGCGCTGCCATGGCTTGCTCCCCGCTGCCTCAGGCAGCGTCGGGCGATGCGAGCCCTAGGTCTTCATCGACTTCAGGTTCCAGAGCTCGACCGACGGCGGCTGCAGGAAGTACGGATCCCAGTGCAGCCGCGAGGCCGCGACGTGCGTCTGGACCAGCTCGAAGAGGAAGATCCAGGACGCCTCCAGGTAGTGGATGCGGACCAGATCGCTGAGCAACTCGCGCCGCTTCTCTGTGTCGAACTCCGTCTTCGCCGCAGCGATCAGCCGGTCGACCTCGGCCCGCTCGTCGCTCAGCACCTCCACGCGGTGCTCGTAGGTCGCGGCACTGTCGACCGAAATCGCCATCGAACCGATCGAGGTGAAACCCGCCGACTGCGGGAACAGATACGGAGCGACCAGCTCCTTGTTTCGCGCCTCGCCCAGGAACTTGGAGATGTCCTCGGGAATCAGGTTGACGATGAAGCCAACCTCGCGCAGCATCTCGGCGATCGCCTCCATGAACAGCTGGTCGTTGGTGTACAGACCGCTCAGGTAGATCAGGTCGGTCTCGACGCCGTCCTCGTAGCCGGCCTCGGCGAGCAATCGCTTCGCCTCCTCCGGGTCGTAGCCCCAGCGCTGCTCGGGAAGCTCTTCGGGGAACCCGAACTGACCCGACGACAGCGTGTAGGTGTAGTTCTCGCGACCGGTCATGATGTTCTGAGTGATCGCATCCACATCGACCGCCAGGTTGGCGGCGATCCGCACTCGCCGGTCGCGCCACGGGTTCGGTTGACCGGGGTTGTACGGATCTTCCTCGATTGTCATCGGCAGCTTGATGTGCAGCCCGCGCTGCGCCGGGTGATAGAAGACGTTGTAGTCGCCGGTCTCGCCCAGCGGCACTGCCAGGTCGGGTGGAATCGAGTTGGCCACGTCGACCTCGCCCGCCTCCAGCGCCGACACGCGAGCGCCGATCTCCGGGATCAGCCGCGCCTCGAACCCTGCCAGGTACGGCAGCCGGGGCGCATAGGCGTATTCGCGGTCGTTGAAGTAGTCGTCGTTGCGGACGCTCTTGATGTACTCGTCGGGCGACCACTCCACGAACTTGAACGACCCGGTCGCGACCGGGAACTGGCCGTAGCCGTCGTCGCCGACCTCTTCCAGGTAGTTCTTGGGGAACACCGGGAAGCCGCCCAGCGCGAGACTGTTCGCCGCATCGACGCTCGGAGCGCCCTGTTCGATCCGCAACGTGTTCTCGTCCAGCAACTCGTTGTCGCCGGTCCAGCTCAGCTCGCCCGTCCAGGCCGAGTTGTACTCCGGGTTGTACTCCGCTTTGCCGGTCAGGCGGTCGATGGTGAACTTGATGTCCTCCGCCGTCACCGGATCGCCATTGTGGAAGGTTCGCCCCTCGTTCATCCGCACGATCAGCGCCTCGGCGCCTACGAACTCCCACTCGGCCAGACCGCCGGGCACGGCGCTGCCGAACGGATCGAGCGGGAACACCGCGCCGAAGTGATAGTTGTTCGACGCCGACTGACCGCCGCGCGCCAGCGCGCTGCCCTGGTCGAGAATCTGCGGGAAGGCGCCGTACGCGCCAATCGCCGTCGCGTTGTAGTCGATGTTGTCGTCGGCGACGGCCTGCTCTTCTTCCTGCTGCGCCTGCGCCTCGGCCGCCGACTGTTCCTGCTGCTCCTGCTGCATCGCCTGCTGCTCGGCCTGGTCGTCCTGCTGCTGCATGGCCTGCTGTTGCTGAGCCTGCTGCTGCATCGCCTGCTGCTGGTCCTGATCCTGCATCGCCTGCTGCTGGTCTTGATCCTGCTGCTGAGCCTGCGCCATCGCCTGCTGCTGATCGTCGTCGTCATCGTCGCCACAGCCGACCAGGGCCAGCCCGGCCGCGCCGACCCCGGCCCGCGCCGACGCCCGCAGCATCGACCGCCGGCTCAATCGCGTCCGGCGGAGGTTCGTCCAGTGATTGGTCATCGAGTTCCCTGTATCTCGCTCTCAGAGTGCGCACTTGCGCACAGCCTGTCTAATTCTAGACGATGCGCATGTCTACTCGACTGGACCCTCATCGAGCTGAGAAGCGAGGCGCACCGATGCCAGAGTTGGAACACGAACGCGGATTCACCGGCACGATCCGCACCACCATCGCCGATTCTGAAAGCTCCTGGAACGAGGAACCAACGGTCAAGCGGCCCAACGTCGTCGTCATCGTGCTCGATGACGTCGGCTACTCGCAACTCGGCTGCTACGGCTCCAGCATCGATACGCCCGCCCTCGACCGGATCGCCGAGCGCGGCTTGCGCTACTCCAACTTCCACGTCACGCCGCTCTGTTCCCCAACGCGTGCCTGCCTGCTCACCGGACGCAACCACCACGCCGTCGGAATCGGCCGCGTGACCGAAATGGACAACGGATTCCCCAACACCGCCGGATTCATCTCCCGCGAGGCCGGCACGCTGGCCGAAATGCTCAAGCCCAGCGGCTATCGCACGATGTGCGTGGGCAAATGGCACCTCGTCGTCAGCACCATGCAGACCCCCGCCGGCCCCTACGACCACTGGCCGCTGCAGCGCGGCTTCGACCGCTACTACGGCTTCCTCTTCGGCGAGACGAGCCAGTGGAATCCCGAACTCTTCCTCGGCAACGAGCGCATCGACGCACCCTCGACCGTCGAATCGGGCGACGACTACCACCTCTCCGAAGCGATCGTCGACCGTGCCAACCTGTGGCTGCGTCAACTGGCCTCCTCCGGCGACGACGCCCCGTTCTTCCTCTACGTCGCATTCGCCGCCGCGCATTCCCCGCATCACGTTCCCGCCGCCTGGGCCGACAAGTACCGCGGCCGCTTTGACGACGGTTGGGACGTCGAGCGCGACCGAATCCTCGCTAGCCAGCGCGCATCCGGACTGCTCCCCGAGGATCAGCAGCTCGCCCCGCGCAATCCCAACGTCCGCCCCTGGCACGATCTCGACGACGACGAGCGGCGGGTCTACGCCCGCATGCAAGAGGTCTTCGCAGGATTCCTCGACCATGCCGACGCCCAGATCGGCCGCCTGCTGGACGAGTTGGATCGATTGGGCAAGCTGGACGACACGCTCGTCATCGCGATCTCGGACAACGGCGCATCGGCCGAGGGCGGCGCCAGCGGCACGTTCGATCACACCCGCCGCCGCAACGCCGTCCGCGACACCCTCGAAGACATCGCCCAGCGGCTTGACGACCTCGGCGGTCCGCTGGTCATGAACCACTACCCGCGCGGCTGGGCCATGGCCGGCAACACGCCGTTCAAGCGCTACAAATCGCACACCCACTCGGGCGGCGTTCGGGCTCCGCTGGTGATCTCCTGGCCCAAGGGAATCGCCGCCCGCGGCCAGACGCGCCGGCAGTTCTGCCACGTCGTCGATCTGGCCCCCACGATCCTCGACCTCGCCGGCGTCGACATGCCTGAGTCACTCAATGGCGTTGAACAGATCCCCATGCACGGCAACTCTCTCGGCTCCACCCTGGAGGACCCGGACGCCCCTTCGCCCAAGACGACGCAGTACTTCGAGATGGTCGGCAACCGCGCCATCTGGCACGACGGCTGGAAGGCGGTCACCTTCCACGAGCCCGGCGCCGACTACGACGCCGAGCCCTGGGAGCTCTATCACCTCGAGCAGGACATCGCCGAGCTGATCAATCTGGCCGAATCCGAACCACGACGGCTGAAGGACATGATCGACCTCTGGTGGCAGGAGGCAGAGCGCTACGGCGTACTCCCGCTCGACGACCTGACCGGCGGTCACCAGTTGCGCCTGCAGCGCCCGGGTCCCGGCCGCTGGGTCTTCCAGCAGGGCGCCGTCCTGCCCCACTTCTTCCGCCAGGGACCGTTCCTGCTCGGCAGCTCGCATCGAATCGAAGCGAAGATCGAGCGAGACCACGCGGCACAGAGCGGCGTCATCCTCGCCGACGGCGGCCGCTTCGGCGGCGTCGCGCTCTACATCCAACACAACCGGCTCTGCTACACCACCAACGCCTTTGGCGAGCGCAGCCGGATCATCTCCGACGCCGCCATCCCTGTCGGTGCCGCGACCCTCCGCGCCGACGTCGTCCGCGCCGGAGAGGGCACGGCTTCGGTCCAGATGTTCATCAACGACGAACCGGCTGGAAGCGGAACCCTGTCCCACTTCGAAGACCGCAACTACGTCAACGAGCCGCTGGAGGTCGGACGCGACGGCCAGACTCCGGTCGACGATCTCTACAACTCCCCGTTTGAGTTCGAGGGCCGCCTACTCGACGTCACCATCGACGCAGCCGGCCGAAAGATCGAGAATCCCCAAACCCTGATCGACAACCTCATGCGCACCCAGTAGTGCTGATCATTTGCCATCTGCTCCTTCCGGTCCCCTCTCCCTGAGGGAGAGGGTTAGAGCCTGTCCCCGCGAAGGCGGGGGGTGAGGGCCCCTCGAGGCCCAGAGACGGGCGACCATCAGATTGCTGGCAACGGCCGGACCCTCACCGCAGCCCTCTCCCAGGGGGCGAAGAGGTCCGCGACCATGTGTCCACCGTCACAATCCGTGCCGCAATGGAACGCATGTGCGGATACAATCAATCGCGATTCATCCGCTTCGTCCCTGAAAGCGACTTCCGATGCCCCGCTCACACCAACCCGAACACCGCCCGCACATCCCAGTCCACCGTCGCACAGCATCGTCCCAACCCGAACAGAATCGAACAAAATCGAACAAAACCGAACGCTCCGAACGCCTCCTTCCACGCCGCGCGCCCCATCGCCACCTGGCTGCGAAGCCTGAACCGACCCGAAAAAACCTGAAAAAAGCTGAAAGTCCTGAAGGTCACCAAACTCACGATCTCCAGCAAAACACGGGAGATCCGCACCGCGGTTCCTGTTTTCCGCCCGATAGAAAAAGTTCTCTGAAAACCTGAAACTCGCCAGACCGCACCGTCTCAAGCAGGCGGTACCCTCGGCCCAGCCGCGAAAATCACCGACTCATGGAGGATTCCAATGACAACCGAGTTTTGGACAATGGGCGCCGGTGTCCCGACCAGATCCTTGCCTGGCGCCAGCTCTGGCATGCCCTCCTTCGACGGCGTGCAAATGGCCGTCGAAGCTGAGCGGCTCGGCTATGACGGGATCGTCTGGGTCGACAGCCAGAACCTCGCCCCCGACTGCTACATCTCGATGGCGCTCGCCGCCCACGCGACCTCGCGGATCCAACTTGGCACCGGCGTGACCAACTCGTTCACGCGCCACGCCGCGGTCACGGCCTCATGCATCGCCACAATCCAGGCGGAAAGCCAGGGCCGCGCCCACATGGGCATCGGCCGCGGCGACTCCGCGCTCGCCCATCTCGGCCTCGCTCCCCACGCGGTCGATCCCTTCGAGCGATATCTCGAGGAGCTCCAGGCCTACCTGCGCGGCGACAGCGTCGCCTTTGGAGAGACCGACGTCGATGCCCTCGGTCTGGCCGACACGCCGGAATCCAGCAACATCCGCTACATGAACGGCATGGGACCCAAGGTCCCGGTCGATGTCGCGGCCACCGGTCCGCGCGTAATCCAGGCCGCCGCCCGGCACGCCGACCGGATCAGCTTCAACGTCGGCGCCGATGTCGACCGGACGCTCTGGGGCATGGACGTCGCCCGCCAGGCACGTGTCGAAGCGGGACTCGACCCGGACATCCCCTTCGCCGCCTACATCCCGCTCGCCGTGCACGACGACCCCGAGCAGGCCATGCAGATCGGAGCGGGGCAGGTCTCTCTCTTCGCCCGCTTCTCCAACATGTACGGCGAGATCGTCGGTCCGGCGACGGAACAGCAGACCAGAGTCCTGACCGATATCCATGACAACTACGACATGCACGGACACGGACGCCCCGGCAGCGCCCAGGCAGGCGTGATCCCGGCCGAGTTCGAGCGCTCCTTTGGCGTCTTCGGTCCGCCCGATTACGTCGTCCAGCGGCTGGGCGAGTTGATCGAGATCGGCATCGACCGCTTCATCTTCCGCGGCTCCCCGCTCGATCCGGGCAACCCCGATACCGAATCCAGCGTCCGCTTCACTCAGGAAGTCATCCCCCAGTTGAAGGGCTAACCCTTATGCCGGTCGAATTCTGGACATCGGGCCGAGGCCTGGCCTCGAGCGACAACCCATCCGCGTTCACATCAGCCAGACAGGCGCAACGAGCCGAGGAATTGGGCTTCGATGGCATCACCTTCGTCGACAGTCAAAATCGGGCCAGCGACTGCTACGTCGCCTTGACCGTCGCGGCCCACGCGACCACGCGGCTCAAGCTGGGTACGGGAGTAACCAACTCCTACACCCGGCATCCCGCCGTCACCGCCTCGGCGATCGCCGCGATCCAGGCCGAGAGCGGCGGGCGCGCCTATCTCGGTATCGGACGCGGCGACTCGGCGCTGGCCCATCTCGGACTGGCGCCGCACGCGGTGCCGAAGTTCGAGCACTATCTGGAACAACTTCAGGGATACCTGCGCGGCGACGATGTGGAGTTCGGAGAGACCGACGTCCACGTCCTGGGCCTCGCCGACACGCCCGACACCAGCCGCATCGAATGGCTCAACCCGTCCTATGCCAAGGTGCCCGTCGATGTCGCGGCGACCGGTCCGCGCGTGATCGCCGCGGCCGCCCGTCACGCCGAACAGGTCAGTCTGGCGGTCGGCGGCGACCCGGAACGGATCAAGTGGGGCATGGACGTCGCCCGCGAAGCCAGATCGACAGCGGGTCTTGACCCGGAGATCGCGTTCGCGGCCTACATCCCCACGGTCGTCCACGACGACCCCGAGGTCGCGCTTTCGATCGGCTCCGCCGGCCTCTCCCTGTTTGCCCGGTTCTCCAACATGTACGGCGAGATCGTCGGACCGGTCACCGACTACCAGCGTGATGTGCTGACCAAAATCCACGACAGCTACGACATGCATGGTCACGCGCGAGAGGGCAGTCCGCAGTCCGGCCACGTGACGCAGGAGTTCGCCGGCAGCTTCGGCATCTTCGGCCCACCCGACTACTGCGTCCAGCGCCTCGGTGAACTGATCGAGCTCGGAGTCACCCGCTTCTTCATCCCCGGCGCCACGAACGACCCCAGCCACCCCGACTCCGAATGCAGCGAACGCTTCGTCAGCGACGTCGCCCCGCAACTGAGGCGCTGAGAATCAAACCGAGACGGTTTCATCAAGAAAACCCAACAGCAACTCCGTCACCGCCTCCGGCTGCTCCTGCTGGACCCAGTGGCCGGCGCCGTCGACCAGGTGCATGCCCTCCAGCTTGGTGCAGGCTGTGGCCATCCGGTCCCAGCCGCCCGGCGACTGGTAGACGCCCCAGTCCGAGGCGCCGCCGATGAACGCCGCCGGCACATCGATCGTCCGGCCGTGAAACAGTTGCAGCTGCGCCACGCACTCCGGATCACGAGTCCCCCGGTACCAGTTCAGCCCACCCTGAAATCCGTTGCGCGAGTACTCACCCGCATAGACAGCCATCTCTGCTTCAGTCAGCCACGTGCAACCGGCAATCTCCTCGGCCGACGGCATCTCGTGCGCCACCGTCGTCGGCATGTCTTCGTCGAGATCCATCACGTAGTAGGTCGGCAGCTTGGCCAGCTCCGTTGCGCTCCACGCCTCCAGCGGATGCGGTCGGTTCTGCTGCCAGTCGGCGCTCTTGTGGTGGTAGTAGGCACGGAGAAAGTCGTGGACGCCCTGCGGCGCATTGGTCATGTCGGCGTCCGCCGGACGAGTGCAGTAGTAGATCTGGTAGTGCTTGCGCGGACGATCCAGCGCCGCCAGGTCGTCGGCAATGCTCGCCGATCCCGCCGCGCCCGACCCGCGAAGCTCACCCGCCGGCAGCCCCGGCGGACCGCCGAACGGACCGCTCATCGTCACGACCGAGCGGAAGATGTCGGGCCTAATCAACGCGCAATAGGCCGCCACCGGCGAGCCGAAATCATGCCCGAACACGCCGTCCACCGAGTCCCAGCCCAGCGCGCTAACCAACCCGACCGCGTCGCGAGTCAGGTTCAGCATGCCGTAAGGAATCAGGCTGTCGTCATACTCCGCGGACCAACCGGTTGTTCGGCCGTAGCCACGCTGGTCGGGCGCGACGACGTGAAAGCCGGCTGCCGCCAGCATCGGCATCACCTTGCGCCAGCTGTAGGCGATCTCGGGAAAGCCATGCAGCAGGAGGATGCGCGGTCGGTCACCGTCCTCCCAACCCGCCTCGAGGATGTGAACCGTCAGTCCGTTTACCCCTTCGACAAACCGCGAGCGGATGCTGTCGTCCATCGTCCCCTCGCTGTAGCCAGCCATGTCAGTCATCGTCGCAGCCTCCGATCTTCCGACCGCAGGAATGATACGCCGACGCTAGCCTGAGCCCAGAACGCAAGGAACCACCTCAATGGCGACGATGACCGAGGCCCCGAAACCGCAAACACCGCAGTGGCCGCCATTGCCCGAGGTGCGCAAGTCGATGCGCGTCCGCTGGTATCGATCGCCAATCGACAAACCCACGCTCTGGCAGCTGATGGAACGCTCCAACCGCCGCGGATTCCAGCAGTCGCTCGGACATCTCGCATTGATCGTCGCCCTGGCTGCCGTTGTCGCGGTCTCATTCGAGTCGGGCTGGTGGATCGCCTTCGGCGTCTCGCTCTGGCTGCTGGGTACCGTCTCGGCCTTCGTCCCCGGCCTCGCCTGCCACGAGCTCGTCCACGGCACTGTCTTCCGCACCAATCGTCTCAACCGGATCTTCCTGCGCCTGTTCTCGCTCTTCGGCTGGTTTAACTACAACGAGTACCGGATGAGCCACACCTTTCATCACCGCTACACGCTCTTCCCCGACGGCGACCGCGAGGTGCTCCTGCCCAGGGAGGCGTCGCTGCATCCCCTGGTCCTGTTGGAGATGTTCACGGTCAACGTGCGCGGAGCACTGCGGCTGCTGCACGCCACCGTGCGAATGGCGATGGGCAAGTTCGACATGGACACGCCCTCCAGCATCGGCGGAGCGGGCGCCACCGCCTGGACCTGGGCGCTCTCAGAAGTACATCCGGCGACCTATCGCGCCGCCGTCAACTGGGCCCGGTTCTTGCTCGCATTCCACGGCACGGTGATCGTGCTGTCAATCGTCTTCCAGCTCTGGTGGCTCATGATCGTCGTCAACGGCGCCATCTTCATCGGCACGTGGTGGAAGTACTTCATCGCTACGACCCAGCACGCCGGTCTTCGAGACAACGTGCCGGACTTCCGCCTCTGCACGCGCACGATCAAACTCGATCCGCTCTCGTCATTCCTCTACTGGCACATGGAGATGCACATCGAGCATCACATGTTCGCCGGAGTCCCCTGCTACAACCTCAAAGCGCTGAGCCGGGAAGTGGCCGACGACATGCCAGAACCGCGCACGCTCCTCAGCGCCTGGAGAGAAATGCGCTACGCCTGGAAGCGCCAACTTGCCCAACCCGGTTTCCAGTTCAACACACCATTGCCACCGACGGCGAATCCTGGCATGACCTCAGAAGACGCGGTGACGCGGGTATCCGATGGCATTGAAGCATCAATCGGCACGCTCGACCCCGACGACGACCTGATCGACCCGCGCGGCGCGATGCCAGCGGTCGCGACGTTGGACTAGCGGCCCTTGAACTGCGGGGTCCGCTTCTCCATGAACGCCCTGGGACCTTCGATCGCATCCTCGCTGCCGAATGCCCTCGCACCGAGCAACGACTCCATGCTCCAGGCCTGCTCCCAGGACATGCCCATCGAGCCGCGAATGACGATCTCCTTCGCCGTCCGCACCGCCAACGGGCCGTTGGCGCAGATCAGATCCGCAATGGCGTGAGTCGTCGACATCAGGTCTTCGAGCGGCACCACGCGGTTGATCAGACCGCAATGCAGCGCCTCCTGGGCGCTCAGCCGACGTCCGGTCAGCAGTATCTCCATCGCCCAGGCCCAGGGGATCTGACGCGGCAGGCGGATGTGCGCGCCCGCGTCCGGGACGATGCCCCAGCGGACTTCCTGCAGACCGAACTCTGCGTGCTCGGCGGCGACGCGGATGTCGGTGCCCAGCATGTACTCCAGTCCGCCAGCGATGCAGTAGCCATTGATCGCGGAGAGCACGGGCTTGAACACGCGGTGCAGATTGCGCGTCTCGTTCACCTTGAGCGGCTCGTTGCGAGCGCCGCCGGCCTTGGCCGGAATCGTGCTGCTCAGGTCTGCGCCGGCGCAAAAGGCGCGTTCTCCGGCTCCGGTGATGATCGCGACCCAGAGGTCGGGGTCGTTCTTGAAGTCCTCAGTCGCGTCGCGCAGCAGCGACAGCAGCTCAAGCGACATCGCGTTCATTCGCTCGGGTCGGTTGAACGTGATCACGCAGCGCCTGTTGGCGGGGTCCTTCTCGTAAGTCAGCGGCAGATCGGATTGGTCGGACATCTATCGTCTCCTTGATTCCTATGGAGCGTATGGGCCTATCGGCCTGTGAACACCGGATCCCGCTTCTCCATGAATGCGCGCGGCCCCTCGATTGCGTCCTGGCTGCCGAAGGCGCGAGCGCCCAGCAATGATTCCATGCTCCAGGCCTGTTCCCAGGACATGCCCATCGCGCCGCGCACGGCGATCTCCTTGGCCGTCCGCACCGCCAGCGGGCCGTTGCGGCAGATCAGGTCGGCGATCCCGTTCGCGGTCTCCATCAGCTGGTCGACAGGCACCACTCGATTGACCAACCCGCATTGCAACGCCTCAGCCGCAGATAGCCGGCGGCCGGTCAGCAGGATCTCCATCGCCCAGCACCAGGGAATCTGACGCGGCAGCCGGATATGCGAACCACCGATCGGAATGATCCCCCAGCGCACTTCCTGCAGTCCGAACTCGGCGTGCTCGGCGGCGACGCGGATGTCTGTGCCCAGCATGAATTCGAGCCCGCCGGCGATGCAGTAGCCGTTGACCGCCGCGATCACCGGCTTGTGCACATCGTGCAGGCCGCGAGTTTCGTTGACCTTGAGCGGCTCCTCGCGGGTCGCCGCGGTTGCGTTGGGGATGGTGCTACTCAGATCGGCGCCGGCTGAGAATGACCGCTCGCCGGCCCCGGTGACGATCAATACCCAGAGATCGGGGTCGCTCTTGAACTCTTCAATCGCCTCGCGCATCAGGACCTGCAGCTCGGGGCTCATCGCGTTCATTCGCTCTGGTCGATTGAACGTCATCAGCGCCCGGCGATTCGCCGGATCGGGTTCAAACAATAGTGGTGGTTCGCTCATTGATTGGCTCCATCTCTCGTATAGGCGAGGTGTATTGAGAAGATACGCGCATGCCGGTTGGAGCCGACCCTGAACAGATCCAGTGACCATTGGGCCGCGTAGGCTGAGGTCAGCGGATGTGAGGGGCGGCGATATGCGCTGGGTGCTCCCGATACTGGCGATCATGCTTGTGATCTCGGGTTGCGGCGGATCCGAACAAGCGGGGACTCAGGCAACGGTCGAGTCTGTGGACCAACAGGCCGCCGAGCAAGAGCGGCCCGAGGCCGAATCAGGCGACCGGCAGCGACGCCAGTCCACTGAAGAGGTTGAGCGAGCCCGGCAAGCGGATCAGGCGGTCGCCGAGGCCACGGAACAGAGCGAACAACCTGCCCGCGAGTCCCAACCGCAGGAGGGCTCGCAGCCGGCTTCACAACAGACCGAGCAACAATCCGAGGCAGCCAGCGACGGCCCATTCCACCCCGACGCCGTGGAAATGGCCGACCTGGTGTACTGGGGGCCGGCCGATGGCTTCTTCGGTCGCTATGTGCCGATTCCGGGCTATGGACAGGCGCTGCTCGACCAGTTGCTCACCTCGGATTCGCCCGCCATCGACAAGTACATCATCGACCTGGCCGCGTTCCCCAGCCCCTATTGGGAGCAGGCACTGGAACATCTGAAGGGACGTTTCGGCGAGGCCTTGCGCACGGTTTATGACTTCCCCGAGATCTTCGACTTCCACCCGGATGACGGCGCCACGCCGGCCTATCTGCGCTTCAAGCAGGCGCTGTTCGCGGGACAGTTCGAGGACATGGCGGAAATGATGGACCCAGAAGCAGCAATCGCAATCGACGCCAGGGAGATTCAGTGGGGCGGCGTTCGCGTCGACGGCATTCCGCCGCTCGAGTTCCCTACCCAGGTCTTGCCCGATGAGGCAGCGCAGTGGATCAATGACACCGATGTCGTGGTAGGAGTGGAGATTGACGGCGACGCACGCGCGTACCCGATCCGAATCATCGCCTGGCACGAGATGGTCAACGACACCATCGGCGGGGTGCCTGTTTCGCTGGCCTACTGCACGCTGTGCGGATCGCCGATCCTGTTCGACGGCCGTGTCGGCAGCGAGGTTTACCGCTTCGGCACCAGTGGATTGCTGTATCGCTCAAACAAGTTGATGTACGACCGCAACACGCGCACGCTGTGGAACCAGTTCAGTGGTAAGCCCGCCTGGGGGCCGTTGGTGGGCGAGGAGATCAGGCTCAAAGTGCTACCCGTTGTGGTTACCACCTGGGGCGACTGGTACTCCCGCAATCCCGACACGACACTGCTCAGCATCAACACCGGTTTCGTCCGTGACTACGGCCCCGGCGTCGCCTACCGGGACTACTTCAACAGCCCGCTCACCTGGTTCAACGTTCCGGTTTCCGATGATCGTCTGGCGCAGAAGGACAATGTCTACGCGGTGCGAGTCGGCGAGGCGCTGACGGCCTACCCAATCGCATTGCTCGCCGAGCGCGCGTTCGCGCAGGATGAAGTGGGCGGCCTGCCGATCGTCGTTGTCGCCACCGCCAACGGCGAAGGAGGCCGCTCGTACGAGTCGGGCGACGTCCAGTTCCAATCTGCCGACCCGGCCAGCGACACGCTGATCGACTCCGAGGGCGCCGTCTGGAGAATCCGAGAGGACAGTCTGCTCGGCCCTGACGGAGAAGTGTTGCAGCGGGTCGGCGGACACAATGCCTACTGGTTCGCGATCACCAACCAGGTCGACAACGGCCAGCTTTGGGAGGGCTGATTCCGGCTCCCCTCCGTTCGCTATCTTCGCCGAGAACGGCCTGGAGCAATGAGGGAGGACACGATGTCGGACGGGACAACGCTGCCGATCTCTCGCAGCGAATGGGTTGAGTTCGCCTCACGGGAATGGTGCGAGGAGGCGAACCGCTACCTGCAAGAGCAAGCGGCCCTGCATCCCGAGGCCCTGGACGGCGTCGAATGGTCTGTGACCGAGCGCTGGCAGAACGCTCCGCCGCACCTGGGCTTTGACGGCAACGTGGCGGGATTCTGGTTCACGATCTCCGGCGGCCAGATTGAGGTCGGTCCCGGACCTGCAACCGAGGCGGAGACCGAAATCGACGGCGACTACAACGCCATCCTGCCAATCGGCTGGACGATCTACGACGGCGACGCCGCAATCCAGGCGCGGGCACAGCGCGAGTACGGTCATCTCTCACGCGACAAGCCAGTCAAGATGAAGGGCCAGTTCCCCTCCCATCCGCCACTACTGCCGTTCCTCGGCGGTCTGCACGACCACATGGCCCGTCGCACGATCAACAACCCAGACGTCGATCACCGGATTGAGCACTACGGGTTGCGTTCACACGTCGAGGAGTTGGATAGTCAGGGTCGCACCATCCTCAAGAGCGCATTCACCGACGCGATGGCTGATGAGCTGATCGAGCATCATGGAGTCGGCAGACACTGGGAGGAGATGATCGTCCATCCCTGGGTCCTGACGCTGGTTGATCAGGCGCTCGGCGATGATGCTGTGCTGATCGAACCGAATCGAGGTACAGCGAACAGCGACGCGCTGACCGCTGTTTGGATGCTTCGGGACGATGAGAATGCTGGCCTGGAGAAGGGCAACATCTACATCTCTAGGGGAGTGCCAAATGCGGCAGTTCCGGCGCAGGGATTGCAGGTGTCATATAGAAGTGCGATGTCAGGCCTGGCCCGGATGAGTATTGAGATCAGCGACGAAGCGTTAGCGCTGAATCCTCCAGTCTTCCAGACACTCTGCGCGAGTTAACCAAACCGCGGCGCGTCCAGGACGCGCCGCGGTATCGGCTGACTCGGAACTCGAAGCAGCTACGACCGCGGTAGGCCCAGACCGCGTGTCGCGATGATGTTTCGCTGGATCTCGTTGGTTCCGGAGTAGATCGTGCTGGGCACGGCGAGCAGGTACTGCTCGGGCATGTCTCCCGACCATGGAGCTGTCGGTTCCTCCGGGATCAGCTGGCCGCTGAGACCGAACATCTTGATCCCGTAGTTGTAGATCTTCTGGCCCAGCTCGGACTGGAAGATCTTGATCACCGAGGCTTCGTAGTTGGGCACGTTCCCCGTGGCCTGGATGTGTCCGATCCGGTAGCCCAGATACTTGGCCACGTTGTTGCTGATCACCAGGTCGGACAGGCCGAGCCGGTAGCGCTCGCGCTCGTCGGCCGGGCCATTCTGCAACTCTTCGGTCATGCCCTCGAGCGTCTTGCGCTGACCAGCGGTTGTGCCGATCCCCGAGCGCTCGAAGTCGAGCAGGGTCATGCCGACGTACCAGCCGCGGTTCTCTTCGCCGATCCGGTTCTTGGCCGGCACGCGGACGTCCTCGAAGAAGACCTCGTTGAAGTGGTGGCGTCCGGCCATGTTGATCAGCGGCCGCACCGAAAGGCCCGGGGTGTTCTTGATGTCGTCGATCAAGAGGAAGGAGATACCGCGGTGCTTGGGCGCGTCGGGGTCGGTGCGGACGAGGCAGAACATCTGGTTGGCGCGGTGACCGCCCGAGGTCCAGATCTTCTGGCCGTTGATGATGTAGTCGTCGCCATCGCGGACGGCGCGAGTCTGCAGTGAGGCGAGGTCGGATCCTGAGCCGGGCTCGGAGTAACCCTGGCACCAGATGTGCTCGCCCGAGGTGATCTTGGGCAGATACTCGGCCTTCTGTTCGTCCGAGCCGTGAATGATCAGGGTCGGTCCGATCATCCCGACGCCGAAGCCGCGAGTGCCGGTGTCGGGCGCGCCGTGGTAGCCGAACTCCTCGTTGAAGACGATCTGCTCGTAGATCGAAGCGCCCAGACCGCCGTATTCCTTCGGCCAGGCCGGCGCGATCCAGCCGCGGTCGGCGAGCTTGCGGTTGAACTCGACGGCGTTCTCGAAGTCCTCTTCGTTCTCCCGTGCGCCGCCCGGCCCTTCGCTGGAGGCTGGCTCGGGGATGTTGTCGAGCAGGAATTGGCGGACCTCGCCGCGCAGGGTCTCTTCAGTCTCTGAGAATCGCAGTTCCATCAGTGTTACCTCACCAATCCGTTGCCTGGGACGTCTTCTGCCTCGTGGAGCGGGAGACGGGATTCGAACCCGCGACCCTCTGCTTGGGAAGCAGATGCTCTACCACTGAGCTACTCCCGCGGCGCTCGGATCTGCGTCAGGCATACCCGAGTCACTTTCTTGCATCGTACACGCCGTGCTTGCGACGACGGAATCAAGTGGGCAGCTACCGATTCCGCGCCGACTGAGCGACATTCGCGCGTTCGAGGGCTCGCAGGAGACCGCCCGCGGCCAGACTCAACACGCCGACAACACCGGCTGTCACCGTCACGGTGGCCCCGTTGCGCACCAGCAGGGAAACTGCGTCGGCGGCGATCAATCCGAGATCTGCAGCGAATGGATCCGCACTCGTCTCCGCTTGCCCTTCGAATGCGGACCGCGCCACAGCCGCGACGATCCAGACCAGCGCCGCCCCCAGTCCGATCGCGAGGGCCGGCGCGCCGATCCGGTAGAGGCCTCGGACCTGGGCTGCGGTGGCGAGGACCAGTAGCACGGCGAGCGTCCCACTGACGATGAACCCGATGCTGGCCAACTCGTGACCGCCGCCCGTCAGCCGGCCAACGGAGCCGTCAAACAAGGCGCCCCGCGACAGGATCCGGAAGGCTCGTGGCGATTCCGACAGCACATCGAGTCCGGCGTCGTACACCAGCGAGGCGGTTGCGGCGGCGATCGCTTCCGCTACTGCGATTGGGCCCTCCGCCAGTCCGGCGCGATCGAGTTGGAGTGCAACCGGGAAGTCTTCCAGCAGAATCGGACTTCCATCCGCCGCCGCTGCCTCCAGTTCCGGCCAGGCATGGAGCACAAACTGATCGATCTCGAGCAGAGAGTGCAGCGCGCGGGCGAGGAAGCGTTGAGCCATGTTCCGTTCCGTCAGCTGAGTAGCGGACATGAACACGATTGCGACGGCGGTCGTCAGCGCGGTCAAGAGCACAGTCAGGACCAGCACGGGCTGGCGCCATCCTGGCTCTCGATCCAACGCCGGCCGGTGCAGCGTCGGGCGCCTGTTCACCTCGGCTGGGTCTCGATGAGCAAGGAGCCGGACATCATGTCGGGCAGGCTGCGTCCCTGCGGATCGATCCATGGCCACCACAATCCAATCCCCAGCAACAGCACCGAAGGCCACCAGATGAGCCCGCGAACCACAAACGTCCGCCTGCCGCCGCGTAGTTCCCTGAGGCCGAGCGCCCGAGCTCCGAGCGTGCGTGCCCCCAGACCTGCATACAACGACGAGAGCATGAACCAACAGAGGGCGATTGCATAGCCAACTCCCCACTCACCTGCCGTTGGGTCACGCTCCAGCGGATCGACTTGCAGCAACATGGCCGTCAGTGCGGCCGCAGCGCACAACGCGCTGAACAGGCCGATCACGACAAAGTCAATCGCTGCAGCGACCACACGGACTTCACGGCGAACGATGGGGATGTAGAGAGATTCGGACTCTGAACGGGTCATCAACGCGGTTGAGCGTAGCATCGAATGCATGATGCGGCGTCGTCTCGTGCTGACCGTGTTGCTGGCATCGGTTGCCATTGGCACGACCGTTCTCTGCGCGCTGTTCGTCTCGACCACGTTGAGAGCCCAGTCCTCAACCGGCCTCGACGACATCGTGGAACGGGCGACCGAGACCCATCGCTTCTCCTTTTTCAAGTACGAGGTGACTCACCTGCCCAACCGCTGGCTGACCAATGTGGCCGGCTGGCTTGATCAACCGGATCTGGACGAGCAAGCGACGCTCCAGCGCTGGTTCGAGCAGGGGAACGAGGAAGACCGAAAGAAGGCGGAACTGCTGCTGGAAGGGCAGCTCAGCAATGCGGCATCGGGCCTGGGATTGGATACTCCGCTGCCTCTCTTCGGGCGGGTCAGAATCGTCTGGCCGCCGGTCGATGTTGACCTGACTGAGCGGTTGCACGTGGTCGCTGTCTCTCCGAGGGACGAGGTTCGAATGGTCCGTTCGGTGCTGCTTACATCGGATGTCGAGCGCGACGACTACGAACGAATCGAAGCGGCAGTCGAAGCAGACGGACGCTGGTCCGCGTGGGTCGGATCGATCGGCGGCGTCGCGCTGTATCCGGCTTCGGTCGTCTCCTCGCGCGATTCTCTCAGCACACTGCAGATCATGGCCCATGAGTGGACCCATCACTACCTCGGCTTCTACGCGCTTGGGCTGGCATACGGCCAGGGATCCGACATGCGCACGATCAATGAGACCGTCGCAGATATCGTCGGCGACGAGTTGGGCGAGGTCGCCGCAGGGTTGTCAGCGTTTGTCCCCCCCAACATTGACGACCGAACGCAACTCCGCACCGAGATTCGCGCCGCCACTGATCCGTTGCTGCGCCAACTTCGAATCGACGTGGACGCGTTGCTGGCCGATGGTCAGATCGAAGAGGCGGAACGTCTGATGGAATCGACGCGACTACGGCTAATCGACTTGGATCGACCATTCCGCCGGATCAACCAGGCATTTCTCGCGTTTCGCGGCGGCTACGGCGCCAGCCCGTCGTCGGCCAGTCCCTGGGGCCCGCGATTGATCCAGTTTCGCGCTGACCATGAGTCGCTGTCCGAGTTTCTTCGAGCAGTGCGCGGGGTCGGTTCTCCCGAAGAGGCGGATGCTCTGCTTCCCCGGTAGCGCGGCTCACTCCGATTCAGCCGTCTCGGACTCCAGTCCGGACACACTCGGCTGCTCAGGCAGGGCAATCATGATCGTCTCACTGATCGACCCCAGGTACGCGTCCATCAACTCCAGGCTCAGCTCATAGACGCCGCCGGCAATCTCGCTGCTGTCCCAACGTGCCAGGACCCCACCGTCAACACTGCGCGAGCCGGTCGCGATGGTGGCAACATCTTCACTACCCACTCGACGCGCGGTCAGCGTCCAGCCGATCAAGTCGGAACTATGGGCCCGACCGGTGATCAGTACCTCGCCGCGATCGAGGATCGCGGCGTCGCCAGGCGTATCGAACCTCACCGGCGCATCCGCGTCATCAACCGTCCCCGGCTGGAGATAGGCGACGCGGTTCCGACGCAGCCACTCGACTGCGATGGGATCAAGCGCCGTCGCCCCGCGTCGCGACACTGCGGGTGGTTCCAACCAGACGCCCTGCTGCAGATAGTCCTCAGGCGTGTCGACGGTTGCTCGCTGCAATGTTCGTCGATCAACTTCAACCTCGTAGCAGATGAAGTTGTCGAGCGGTGGCGCGACGCGGGCCGACACGAACAATTCCTCTCGCGGAGAGGAACAAGGGTCGTGCAGACTCGAATCGGGTTGCACCGCCGCATGCAAGTTCACCGCGGGCGCGTACACCATGGATCGATGAATCCCGTCAGGTTCTGTGAACGCCTCGGCTGTCACGCCCTCGTGCGCCAAGAGCATGAATCGGTTCCAGATCAATCCTGCCGTCTGCACCGACGAGCCGCCGGTCATTGGCGACTCGTCGGCATTTCCGATCCACACGCCCACGGCCAGTTGCGGCGTGTAGCCCATCGTCCAGAAGTCGCGTCGGACATCGTCCTGACCCGGATCACCGGCCGTTCCCGTCTTGGCCGCGGCTGGCCGATCCAACACCAGCGGACTGTCCGTCCCGTAGAGCAGTGACCTGGCACTGTTGTCCGAGAGGATGTCGGTGATCTGATAGACCTGCCCGGCCCGTGCCGCGGACCGGACGTCCGGCTCCCCCGACGCCGACCACTCGTACAGCAGCCGGCCCTCGACGTCGCGAATCTCCAGCACGGCGACCGGATCGAGTTGGCGGAATCCGTCCGGGAGTGCCTGGACTGTGAGTTGGCCCTTCATCTCGCCCAGATTGGCCAGCGTCGCGTAGGCATAGGTCAAATCGAGCAATGTCACCTCGCCGCCACCGAGGGTGATCGAGGGTCCGTAGGCGCCGGGGTCGTGCATCGTGGTGATCCCCAGTCGATGTAGCGTGTCCAGCAGGGCCGCGCTTCCCAGTCGTTCGGCCACCTTGAACGCCGGTACATTCATCGAGTTGGCCAGGGCGCTGCGCACAGTCACCGGTCCCCGAAACACGCCGTCGAAGTTGACCGGCTTGAATTCCGTGCCGTCCGCTTCGACGTACGTGGTCGGCACGTCCCAGAGCACCGTTGCCGGGTGCCATGTGCGTGGATCGAGCTGGAACGCAGCCAGGTAGGTCAGCGGCTTCAGTGCGGATCCCGGTGAGTGCGTCGCCGTCGCCAGGTTGACCTGACCGTCAATCGTCTCGTCAAAGAAGTCTCGGCTGCCGACCATGGCAAGGATTTGTCCGGTCGACGGATCGATTGCCACCAGTGCGCCGTTATGTGCACCGGTCGACGCTTCGAAATCGTCGATCGCCGAGCGCACTTCGGCTTCGGCTCGGGCCTGGAGGCCAAAGTCGAGCGAGGTCGTAATCCTCAAACCGCCGTTGTTCATCAAGTTCTCGCAACCGCCCGTACCTGAGGGCGGCACGAACCGCTCCAGCCGGCACAGGCGCTCAACCTGCTCTCTTACATAAATCACGTAGTGCGGCGCCTCGATGTCAAACTCGGCCGAGTCGAACTCCAACTCTTCGCGCCAGGCGGCATCGGCCTGGGCGCGAGTGATGAACCCGTGCCTCACCATCAACTCCAGCACGTCGCCTTGTCGCTGCTTCGCTCCGTCAAAGTTCTCCAGTGGGTTGTAGAGCGATGGCGCCTGCGGCAGGCCGGCCAGCATCGCGGACTCGGCCAACGTCAATTGGGCCGGCGACTTGCCGAAGTAGCGCTGGCTGGCGGCTCCGATCCCGTATGAGAAATTGCCATAGAAAATCGAGTTGAGATACCACTCGAGAATCTGCTCCTTGCCGTACTCGTTGGTCAGCTCGATAGCAAGGATCGTCTCCTTGAGCTTGCCGCGGACGCGGTTCAGAGTGCGGCCGGTTCGCTCCTCGGGCGGGATTAGCACATTCTTGACCAGTTGCTGCGTGATCGAGGAGCCGCCCGAACCGCCGAGGAAGTCCGAGCTGCCGACGCCGAAGTTCTCCCAGGCCGCACGCAGCAGACCGCGGAAGTTGATCCCCTGGTTGGTCCAGAACGTGGCGTCTTCTGTCGCCACTGTCGCGTCGATCAGGTGTTGCGAAACTCGGTGCAGCCGAACCGGCGCGCGCAGACCGTCGGAAGGTCGCGCGTACTCAAACAGCAGCACGCCGTCCTCGCCGTTGCGATCGAAGATGCGGCTGCTGCCCAGCAGTTGCTGCGTTTCTTCGATTTCGTCGGGCGGAGCCAGATCGTTGGCGAAGTCCGAATAGATCAGATAGGCCGTGCCCGCTGCAGCGCCGAGCATGACCAACGGCACGCCGAGCACGATCACGAGGGCGATCATCCAGCCGCGCATGCGAACCGGCTCGACCCGTTCGCCGCGTTTGCGCCGCCGCGATCGGATCGCGAGGCGCGTGGCCAGGCTCAGCCGCCGGCTGCGTTCGCCGTTACGTTCGGATGTCAATCGCAGTACTCCGTCTCAGCTTCCACATTACGTCCGATGCCCTGGAACTCCGCGGCGCGATAGGCTGCATTTCACGCACGAATAACGATCCCTATCCTTCGCCACGGGCCGCCCAAGATGTCCGATACCGATAGCAATCAGTTCACGAGCGCGCAGGTGCGCCATCTCGCATCGCTGGTGCGTATTGAATTGACGGATTCCGAGGTCGAAGAGTTCCGCGGCGAACTGGCCAGCATCCTTTCGCACATTGATGCGCTGTCAGAGATCGACACCAGCGGCGTGCCGCCGACCCACAACGGCGCGGACCTGATCAATGTCCAGGACGACGATGCGTCGATTCCAGCGATGCAGCGCAATCAAGTGCTGGCCAACGCACCTCAGCGCGAAGACGAGTACTTCCGCGTGCACGCCGTGCTCGATCAGTCATGAATGCGCCTAGCGAACCCGAGCTGCTGACGATCACGTTGGCTGAGGGCCGCCAACGGCTACTTGCCGGTGAAGTCACTTCGGGCCAACTGACCCGGATGTTCCTCGATCGGATCGCCGCCACCGACGACGAGGTCCGCGCATTCGTCACGGTGACGGCGGAGTCGGCCCTCGAACAGGCAGCTGAAGCGGACGCATTGCTCTCTCGCGGCGACGCCACGGCGCCGCTGACCGGTCTGCCGATCGGCCTCAAAGACGTGCTGATGACCAGAGGCGTCCGGACGACCGCCGGCTCGAGGATGCTTGACAGCCTGGTTCCGCCCTACGACGCGACGGTCGTCGCTCGCCTGCGCGACGCCGGAGCGATCTCACTGGGCAAGCTCAACATGGACGAGTTCGCGATGGGCTCTTCGACTGAGCACTCGGCCTGGTTTCCGACGGCCAATCCCTGGGATCACGAGCGCGTGCCGGGCGGCTCCTCGGGCGGCTCGGCCGCTGCGGTCGCCGCCCGCCAGTGCATCGCCTCTCTCGGATCCGACACCGGTGGTTCCATCCGTCAGCCGGCCTCGTTTTGCGGCGTGGTTGGACTCAAACCGACATATGGCCGGGTATCTCGCTACGGCCTGATCGCGTTCGCCAGCTCGCTCGATCAAATCGGACCCTTCACCAGCACCGTCGAGGATGCTGCGCTGCTGCTTCAGGCGATCGCCGGACCGGATCCGCTTGATTCCACCTGCTATGACGAACCGGTCCCCGACTTCAGCGAACGACTGGAGCGCGGGCTGGACGGCCTGCGCGTCGCCGCGCCGCAGGAGTTCTTTGGCGACGGCATGGACGACGACGTCGCGAGCGCTGTTGAGACGGCGCTCGAACTGCTGGCCGCCAACGGAGCGCTCATCGACCGCACGCCGTCGATGCCGTCCGTGCCGATGGCTCTGCCGGTCTACTACATCCTCGCGCCCTCGGAATGCTCGGCCAACCTGGCCCGCTTCGACGGGGTCAAGTACGGCTACGGCGCGCGCGGTGGCGAGTCAATGTGGGCGGACATGGAAGCCACACGCCAGCACGGCTTCGGGCGCGAAGTCAAACGACGCATCCTGCTGGGCGCCTACGCCCTCTCGGCCGGCTACTACGACGCCTACTACTTACAGGCGCAGAAAGTGCGCACCCTGATCCGAAGAGAGTTCGATCGGGTCTTCGCCGAGCACGACGTGATCGTCGCTCCCACGGCACCGACGGTCGCCTTCAAGCAGGGTGAAATCACCGACCCGTATCAGATGTATCTCAACGACATCTTCACGATTCCGGCCAACATCGCCGGACTTCCTGCAATCTCCGTTCCCGGAGGATTCGGACACGCCGGGATGCCGGTCGGACTCCAGTTCGTTGGCCAGCGATTGGACGAAACCACGCTTCTCGGGGTCGCCAACGCCTACGAGCAGCTGACACAATGGCCCACCTTCCCGGCAGGGAATGTTGGCTCAACGTAACGAGAAACGATGCGACAGCGTCCGGCACTGACACTGCCGGTTTCTTCACGTAAAGTTCGATCTTGATGGATCCAATTCTCGAACCCGTACTCCGCGAACTCGCGCGCGACGCCCGCCAGTCGGCGGCGCAGATCGCCGAGCGCGTCAATGCAGACGAAGCAAGTGTTGCGGAGGCGGTGCAGGACGCCGAAGAGCGCAGCATCATCCTCGGCTACGGCGCCAAGATCAACTGGGAAACGCTGGGCCTCTCGACCGTCTACGCCGTCGTCGAGGTCACCGTCGAGCCGCAACCGAACGTGGGCTACAACGCCGTCGCCCGGCGCATCGCGCGCTTCGATGAGGTGCAGACGGTCTACTTCGTCTCCGGCGCCTACGACCTGCTGGTCATGATTGCCGCCGACAACATGCGCGGCATCTCCGACTTCGTCGGCGAACGCCTGGCCACCATGTCCGGCGTCAAGGGCACCACGACCCGCGTCCTCATGCGCCGCTACAAGGAAGACGGTGTCTACATCGACGCCGATCTACAGAACGACCGCCAGAAGGTCGTCTTTTGACCCGTCAATCGCAGCAGTAGGAATGAGTTCAGAGCGAGAGAACCATGCCGATAGCGTCCAACGACCGCCCATACTCGAGCGACGACGATCCCCGGCGTACCGGCGCTGCGGGTGCCGGATCGGCGGCTGCGGCGCAAGGTGCGGGATCGGCGGATGGAGCAGCTCGGGTCGCCGAGCGGGTGCAGGCTGTGCCCGGCTCAGGCATCAGGCGCTTCTTCGACATCATCGCCTCGATGGATCACGTGATCTCGCTCGGCGTGGGTGAGCCGGACTTCGTCACGCCCTGGCCGATCAGCGAAGCGGGCATCCGCGCGATCGAGCAGGGTCACACGCACTACACCTCGAATCTTGGGTTGCTGGAGCTTCGCGAGGCGATCGCGCGCGATCTGGAACGCCGCTACGGCGTCGAATGGGATCCGCGCGAGGAGCTGCTGATCACCACCGGCGTCTCCGAGGGCCTCGACCTCGCCGCCCGAGCGATCATCAATCCCGGCGACGAGGTGATCGTCGCCGATCCGTCCTACGCCGCGCACGCGCCCGCGGTCGTTCTCGCCGGCGGCGTGCCGGTGCCCATCACAACGCGTGCCTCGCAGGGCTTCGCCCTCGACCCCAAGGCAGTCGAAGCGGCTATCACTCCCAGGACCAAGGCCCTGCTAATCGCTTACCCCTCCAATCCCACCGGCGCGGTGCTCGAGCGACCGACACTGGAGGCGCTTGCCGAGATCGCACGCCGACACAACCTGCTCGTCATCTCCGACGAGATCTACGATCGCCTCGTGTACGGCGGCTTCGAACACACACCGATCGCCTCGCTGCCGGGCATGAAGGAGCGCACGATCACGCTGGGCGGCTTCTCCAAGTCGCACGCGATGACCGGTTGGCGCGTCGCCTGGGCGGCCGCGCCGTCCGACCTCTTTGCCGGCATGCTGAAGATTCACCAGTACGCGATGATGTCTGCGCCAACGGTGGCGCAGTACGCCGCGCTGGAAGCGGTTCGCGCGGGCGAGGAATACGTCGTCGCCATGCGCGAGGAATACGACCGCCGGCGCCAGTTGATGTGGCGCGGGTTCAACAAGCTCGGCCTGGCCTGCGCCGAGCCGCGCGGCGCGTTCTACGCCTTCCCCTCGGTCGCCCAGACCGGTTACGACGACGAGACGTTCGCCGAACAACTGCTGATCCAGGAACAGGTCGCCGTCGTACCCGGCTCTGCCTTCGGCGCGGCCGGCGCCGGACACGTGCGCGCCTGCTACGCGACCAGCTACGACGAGATCGAGGACGCACTCGAGCGCATCGGCCGCTTCCTCCACTACGCTCCCCTGGCGAAGTAACGGTGGGTCACGCGGCCTGGAGACCCACGAGTAGCCGCTAGCCTGCGGCCATGACCTTCCGCCTCAACCCGACTCCGGGAGAACCCGAACCGGAAGACCTGACGCTGAGAATCACTGGCGTGCAGGCGCGTCCCCGAGCGGTCGAGGAGGGCGAACCCGACCCCTCGCGCCTGGAACTGCGTCTCGGTACGACCCGGGGCGAGATCAGTGCCCTGCTCGATGTCTCGGAAGGACAGACCGGGGCGCTGATCACGTGTTCCGGAGCAATGGGCGGCGAGCACGAGGTCCGCGGTCCGGCCGACAGCGTCTATCAGAGGTTGGCGGAGCAGTTGCCGGGCGAAGGCGTATCAACGCTTCGCATCCACTACCGAACAGCCGGGGAGTTCGAGGAATGCGTCCTCGACCTGCTCGGCGCCTGCTCGTTTCTTGCCGGCCTCGGGGCCGAGCGAATCATCCTGGCCGGCCACTCATTTGGCGGCGCCGTGGTGATCAAGACCGCCCAGATCATGCCTCAGGTCCGTGGGGTGATCTCGCTATCGCCGCAACTCTTCGGCACGCGCCAGGTCGATGAGATGCACAAGCCCCTGCTGCTGATCCACGGCACGGCAGACGCGATCCTCCACCACATGGCCTCGGAAGACATCTACGAGCGAGCCAACGATCCGAAAAAACTCGTGCTGGTCCCCGATGGCGGGCACGGCCTGGCCGAGGATCCCGAGACCGTCAAGTCAGAGATGCACCAGTTCGTTCACGAACACGCCGGCCCGCAGTAACGTCGACTACTCGTCGTTGTTGTTGCCGTTGCCCGACGCCACACCGACGCCCAGCCGTTCGGCGATCGTGCGGGCCGCGTTGGTCAGCTCCATCGGGATGATCCACTTGGTGCTGTCGCTGTTCGCCAGATTGCGCAGCGTTTCGAGATATTGCAGACCCATGGTGTTGCCGTGGGCGAGCTGGGCGGCCGAGTTGATCGAGTTCAGGGCGTCAGCGTAGCCCTGCGCCTCGAGGACCTGGGCCTCCCTGTGACCTTCGGCTCGCAGGATCTGCGCCTGTTTCTCACCTTCGGCCTCGAGAATGGCGGCCTGGCGCTCACCCTCGGCGACGTTGATCTGCGCGTCGCGTGAGCCCTCGGACTCTGTGATCTGCGCACGCCGCGTTCGTTCCGCCGACATCTGCCGGGTCATCGCCTCCGCGATTGCCGGCGGCGGCTCGATCTCGCGGATTTCCACCGCGGTCACCTTGACGCCCCAGCGGTTCGTCACCTCATCGAGCTTGACCTGCATCTGATCGTTGATGTCGTCGCGCCTTGAGAGAACTTCGTCCAGGTTCATCTCACCGACCACGGCGCGCAATGTGGTGGTTGCCAGCTGGCGGGCGGCTCCGAGGTAGTCGCGAACTTCGAGCACCGTGCGCTCGGGATCCATGACCCGCAAGTAAACGACGAAGTCGACATCGACGCCGGCGTTGTCTCGCGTGATGTTGCGTTGCGGCGGCACGTCGAAGTACTGCTCGCGCATATCGACTTTGGTGCCAGCCTGGATGATCGGAATCACCCAGACCAGTCCGGGACCCTTCATCCCGACGTAGCGGCCCAGCTGGAACTTTGCGATTCGTTCGTAGTCGCGGACCATGTTGATAACAGCCATCGGATGCTCCTCTATTGCCTATCGTTGCCGACTGCCGGTCGTTCGCTCGCAGCGAGTATATGGATTCGCTCTCAGTTGAATGTACACAGGCGACGGGCTTCCGCGCGATCCTTGGGCGGCGCATAAGCTGCCTCTTGTGAACGAACCCGATCGTGACCCGCTGCCCGAGTCGGAAGTTCCCTGGCAGACCAGGGTCTTTCGCAGCCGCGCATATGCCTGGCTGGAAATGTCCCGGCCCGCCACCGGGACCTGGTTGCTCGTCTCGGCCGCACTGATGGTCCTCACGGCGGCTGAAGGCTCGCTCGAATGGGGCCTGCCATTTCAGTACGGGGCGATGATTGTGGCGTTCGCGTACGCCGCGGCACTGATTGGCAATGCACTCGATGCCGAGATCGATTCGACCACGCGTCTCATGCGGCCGATTCCGTCCGGCAAGATTTCGTCTCGTGGGTCGTTGATTGGCGCAGCGGTGCCATTCGCTCTCGGCACCGCGATCGGATTCGCCACTGACTGGCGCGTCGGCGTCATCGGCCTGGCCATGCTTGCGGCCAGCGCGATCTACAACTTCGCCTGGCGCGGATCGATTCTGGGATTCCTGGCCTTTGCGCTGATTGGCGTGCTCTTGCCAGTCGGGGCGATTCAGACTGCGGATGAGGGCTTCTCCAACGCTCATCTGATCTGGGTCGTTCCCGTGGGGGCGTTGTCCGGCGCGGCCACATTCATGATCTACAAACTGCCTGACTTCGAGCTTGACGACTTCGACGGTGCCCGCTCCGTCCTGCATTGGCTGGGGATCGACACGGCGATCTCTATGTCCTGGGCAGTGGTCGCCGCCGCACTGGCGCTCGCGGCCGCTTCGATCAATCTTTCCGGCGGTGATCTGGCCTGGCTGCTCGGTCCGTTGCTCTACTTCATTTTGGCCGGGCTCTTCTGTATCTGGTTGCTGATGAGGCGCGTCTCCGAGGTGCGCTTACGTCTTCAGCGCTGGCTCATCGTCCCGTTCTTGCCACTCTTGCTGATCGGTTGGCTGGGGGCCGCTGCGTCGGTCTGAACCGACCTGCGGCCTGCTACACCAACTGATCCGCTAGGTTGATCGCGCAGACTCCAGGAGTGCGCAATGTCCGAACCGACCAACTGGCAACCCGAAGTCGATGAACTCAATTTGCGGCGCGAGCTGGCGCTCAAGATGGGCGGCGAGGAACGCGTCAATCGCCAACGCGAGCTGGGCAAGCTGACCATCCGCGACCGCATCGATGCGCTCGTCGATCCGGGCAGCTTCCACGAAATCGGCGGTCTGGCCGGCTACGGGACATACGAAGACCGCGAGTTCAGGGACTTCACACCGCTGCCCTACATTGGCGGACTGGCCAAGGTTGACGGCCGCTCGGTCGTGGTCGGCGGCGAGGATTTCACAGTCGGCGGCGGGGCCGCCGACATCAGCACCCAGGAGCGCTTCAAGAGCCTGTTTCTGGCCGACATGGCTCGTGAGTACCGCGTGCCGCTGATCGTCTTCCACGAAGGCGCCGGCGCCAACGTCGCCGCCGAAGGCGACGGGCACGGGCACCTGCCCAGTAGCTTCGATGTGTTCGGTCCCGACATCCGCGCAGGCCAGGAAGTGCCGCTCGTCTTCGGCGCCTCCGGTTCGACCGCCGGGGGTGTCGCGGCGCGGGTGATGCTCGGACACTTCACGGTGATGACGCCCCAGGGAGCATTGTTCGCCGGTGGTCCGCCACTGGTCAAACGGGCGCTGGGACTCGACATCACCAAAGACCAGCTGGGCGGGCCGGACATTCACGTGGCCCAATCTGGGGCCATCGACAACCGGGCCACGGACGAGTACGACGCGATCGATCAGATGAAGACGTTTCTCAGTTACATGCCGCAGAACGTCTATCAGCAACCGCCGTTCAAAGCGACCGACGATCCGCCCGACCGTGAGGAGGAGGCGCTGCTCAGCATCGTCCCGCGCAAGCGGACCAGGCCGTACAACATGCTCAAGCTGATCAAGCTCCTGGTCGACGACGGCGAGTTCTTCGAGATCAAGCCGGAGTTCGGCACGACGGTGCATACGCTCTTTGCCCGGATCGGCGGCTATGTCGTCGGCATCGTGGCCAACAATCCCAGCATGCTGGCCGGCGCGATGACCGCCGACTCGGCTGACAAGCAGGGACATTTCGTCGAGCTCTGCGATCACTTTCACATTCCGATTGTGTTCATCGCCGACGTGCCCGGCTTCATGCTGGGTCCGCAGGCCGAAGCTACGGGCACGCTGCGTCACGGCATGCGCGCCTACTGGGCGACGTACCTCGCCTCAGTTCCCGTGTTCACCGTGATTACGCGCAAGAACTACGGCATGGCCGGTCAGGCGACGGCCAACGTCGGCACGATGAACTACCGCGTTGGTTGGCCTTCGGGCGACTGGGGTTCGATCCCGATCGAGGGAGGCGTCGCGGCGGCATATCGCCGGGAGATTGAGAGTGCGCCCGATCCCGACAAGCGGCGTCGCGAGATCGAGGAGCACCTGCTCCAATTCCGCAACCCGTTCCGCACGGCGGAGGCGTTCGGGATTGAGGACATCATCGATCCGCGCCAGACCCGCTCCTACATCTACCGCTTCCTCGAGCATGCCTACGACACCATCTCGACCACCCTTGGCGTCAAGGGCAAAGCAGGGGTCCGCCCCTAGACTCGGTCGAGAGCGCTTCACCAGACCAAGAAATGAGTGTGAACATGTCCGACATCTTCAGCGTCGACCCCAACCTCCCCGACTGGATCCGCGAGCACACCGAGCAATATCTCGGCTCCGGCGGCGAAGAGGGCCACATGTGGGACCGGCCCGACGGTTCCGGCCCGATTCCCTGTCTGCTGTTGGCGGCCAGGGGCCGGCGCTCAGGCGAGTGGCGCACGCTCCCGCTGATCTACGGCGAGTCGGACGACGCCTATGTGATCGTGGCCAGCAAGGGCGGCCATCGAAGTCATCCGGCCTGGTACCTGAACATCGACGCCAACCCCGAAGTACAACTGATGGTCGGCACCGAGCAGTTCGAGGCCACCGCGCGTACCGCCGAGGGCGCCGAGCGTGACAAGCTGTTTTCGTTGATGGCGAAGGATTTCGCCCCGTACCTCGATTACGCAATCCGGGCCGGCGGCGCCGGTCGGCAGATTCCGATCGTGGTGCTCGAGCGGAAGTAACTACCGGAGGTTCCCCACTTCCGGCAGCGACGCGGGCAGCCCGATTGCTTCTTTGACGTCAGCCAGCACCTCTGCGGCGATGACGCGGGCGCGGCGGGCGCCGTCGAGCAGGATTTCATCGACCGCGTCCGGATCGGCCGACAGCTCCTCGCGGCGGGCGCGGATCGGAGCGAAGTAGTCGTTGACCGAGTCAGTCAGCATCTTCTTGCAGTCGACGCAGCCGATCTCGGCGCTGCGGCAGTCTGAGGCGATCTGAGGCTGCTTGTCCGGTCCGAAGAATCCGTGCAGTGAGTAGACGTTGCAGACCTCGGGCCGGCCCGGGTCGTTGCGGCGGACTCGCTGCGGGTCGGTGATGGCGGTGCGGATCGCCTGGAAGGTCTCTTCGGGCGTGGCGGCCATATCGACGGCGTTGCCGTAGGACTTGGACATCTTGCGGTTGTCGAACCCCAGCACCATCGGCGCGCTGGTCAGCTCGGCTTCCGGCTCGGGGAAGGTGTCGCCGAAGATGTTGTTGAATCTGCGGACGATCTCGCGGGCCAGTTCGAGGTGCGGCAACTGGTCCTCGCCGACGGGGACCTTGTTGGCCCGGTAGAGCACGATGTCGGCGGTCTGCAAGACGGGATATCCGACCAGGCCGTAGTTGACATTCTCGGGCTGCGACTTGGCCTTCTCCTTGAACGTGGGCACGTTCATCAGCCGGCCGATCGGGGTGACCATGGAGAGCAACAAGTGCAGCTCGGAGATCTCCGGCACGTGGCTCTGGGCGTAGAGGATCGTTTCCTCGGGGCGAATGCCGGCAGCCAGCAGGTCGATCGCGGTCTCGCGCACGTTATCTCGGAGCTGATCGGTCTCGGTCAGCGTGGTCAACGAGTGCAGATCGACGATCGAGTAGATGCACTCATATCTGTCCTGCAACGCGACGAAGTTCTGGATCGCGCCGAGGTAGTTGCCGATGTGCTGTCGGCCGGTCGCGCGGATGCCCGCGAACACGCGATCCTGCATATCCGTCTCCGTCTCTGGTTGGTCGTCTCTACTGGAACATTACATTTCGTCGGGCGCGTCGACGCCGATCAGCGTTAGCGCGGCCGCCAGCGCCGCCTGAGCCGCCTGCGTGAGCGTCAGCCGCGCTCCGGACCGCTCAGGCTCGTCCGGCACCACGATCCGGAGGGCGTCGTAGAACTGGGTGAACGCCTGGGCCAGGCTCTGCGCGTAGTAGGTCAGATGGTGCGGCTCTCGTCGCGCGGCCATGTCGGCGACCAGCTCCGGCAACCGCAGGATCTCACCGATCAGGATGGATTCCTGCTCTTCAGTCAGCAATTCCAGGTGGTCCGACGACGGGTCCAGGCCAGCTTCCTGCGCGTTGCGCAAGACGCTGGCGCAGCGCGCGTGAGCGTATTTGACGTAGGAGGCAGGATTCTGGCGAGGATCGGCGGATGCCGCCGCGGCCAGGTCAAAGTCCATTTGCGCGTCGGCTGAGCGCTGGAGCATGAAAAACCGGGCGGCGTCCGCGCCGACCTCTTGCACGAGCTCTCGCAACGTCACGATCTCGCCGGTCCGCTTGGACATTCGGACCCGCTCTTCCCCGCGGCGCAGGTGAACCAGTTGGTAGAGCAGCACTTCCAGCGCTTCGCCGTCGCCGCCGACCGCGGACACGGCCGCCTTGGTCCGGGCGACGTGACCCTGGTGGTCGGCGCCCCAGACGTCGATCACGGTGTCGAACTCACGGGTGAGGAACTTGTCGTAGTGGTAGGCGACATCCGACGCGAAGTAGGTTGGCTCGCCGGAGGAGCGAATCAGGACGTTGTCCTTGTCCTCGCCCAGATCTTCCGAGCGAAACCAGACGGCGCCTTCCTTTTCAATCACGTAGGAGCCGCTGCGCAGGCGTCCCATGGCGACGTCGTAGGTGGACATCTCGTTCGCGCCGTCGTAGAGCGCGGATTCACGCTGCCAATGGTCGAACTCGACCCGCAGCAGTGCCAGGTCGTCGCGAATCTGCTCGATCATCAGTTGCAGCCCGCGCTCGGAGAGATCCGGCGGCGGGTCATCGCTGCTCTGCAGCCAGCGGTCGCCTTCCTCGTCCTTGAGCTGCTTGGCCACGTCGACCATGTACGCACCCTGGTAGCCGCCCTCCGGCAGCGGGACCTCGCGTCCAAACTGTTGCTGATAGCGGGCGAACAGCGTGCGGCCGAAGAGGCGAATCTGCGCGCCGGCGTCGTTGACGTAGTACTCGCGCTGGACCTCGAATCCAGCCGCATCCAGGACGGAGGCCAGGGCGTCGCCGAGGACCGCGCCGCGTCCGTTGCCGACCTGCAGAGGTCCGGTCGGATTGGCGGAGACGAACTCGACCTGGACGCGATGTCCAGAGCCCTGTTCGACCCGTCCCCATTGGTCTCCGGCGTCAATCACGGTGAGCAACAGATTGCGTTGCCACTCGGCATCGAGCGTGACATTGATGAATCCCGGCCGGGCCACATCGACGTCGGCGATCGGCTCGGTGCGCATGATGCGCTGGGCGATCGCCGCGGCGACGTCCATCGGCGGCATCCGCACGGCGCTGGCCAGCCTCAAGGCGACGTTGCAGGAATAATCGCCGTGTTCGCGCTCTTTGGGCCGTTCTATTCGCAGCTCGATCGGTGGAATCGGCGGCAACGCGCCGTCGGCCTGCGCCAGTTCCAGGGCATTGCGGACCAGTTCACCGACCAGATCCCGCGTCGCGCGCGCCATGTCGAAATCACACTTTCATTCGCCAGACTCACACTGTAGTCGGGCGCGGGCCAAAGGATCAGGGTATCGCGGGTCGAGTGCGACACACTCGACTACCGTGGGCTGATTCACACGCAGCCCAAAAGCGGATCCCGTCATTCGCGCGCTTGTCGCGGGAATCTCGCTTGATTCTGCATAGCCTCGCCATTAAAGGAACTCCTACCATTCCGTGGGGCTGTTCGGATGTCATCGCCCTACCGACCAATGCGAGATACCCGCGACAAGCGCGGGTATGACGGAGGAAACTGCGGTGACTGCGTCCTGCATCGAATCGCGCTAATGCACGGCCGTCGCCCCTGACACATTCAGGCTCTCGGCGCGGGCACGGAGGAGGCGGTGTTCGGGAGCTCGGAGGTGGGGGTCGTCGTCGAGGATGCGATTGGCCCAGTTGCGGGCGAGGTTCAGGGTCCGGTGGTCGGTCAGTTTTGCTACACGTAGCTCGGGCAGGCCCGACTGGCGGGTGCCGAAGTACTCGCCCGGGCCGCGCATTTCGAGATCGGCTTCGGCCAACTCGAACCCGTTCGAGGTCTGGACCATGAGGTCCAACCGGCGCTGACTCTGCTCGATGTCCGTCTCCGAGATCAGGTAACAGACCGAAGGCAGATCGCTGCGGCCGACGCGACCGCGGAGCTGATGCAGCTGCGCCAAACCGAACCGCTCGGCGCCCTCGATCGCCATCACGGTCGCCCGGGGCAAGTCAACGCCGACCTCGACGACGATCGTGGAAACCAGCACATCGGCGTCGCCCCTGGCGAGGTCGGCCATGACCGATCGTTTCTCCTCGGCGGACATGCGTCCGTGCAACAGGCGAACTCGGGAGGCCAGTTCGCGCAGCGGCCCGCTGCGCAGGAACTCGTACTGGTCGGTCGCGGCCTCAACCTCGAGCTTTTCGGACTCATCAATCAAGGGACAGATGACGAACGCTTGCCGGCCCTGAGCGGCTTCTTCCCTGATGCGCTGGTAAACAATCTCCTCACGCCGCGACGGCTCGACGACCTGGGTCCGTACCCGTTGTCTGCCCGGCGGCAGTTGGTCGATCACCGAGTTGTCTAACTCGCCGTAGACCGTCAGCGCGAGCGTGCGCGGAATCGGCGTGGCGGTCATGACCAGCAGGTGCGGGCTGCGACCCTTGCTGCGCAGGGCGTCCCGCTGGAGCACGCCGAAGCGGTGCTGCTCGTCAACGACGGCCAGGCCGAGGTCGCTGAAGTTGGCGCTCTCCTGGATGAGGGCGTGGGTGCCGACCACGAGGTCGAGCATGCCTGAGGCCATTTCCTGGTGAATCTGGCGCTTGCGCGCCGCGCGAACGCTGCCGGTCAGCAGCGCCATCCGCACAGGACGTCCGAGGGCGGGAGCCAGGCTGAAGTCGTACCAGAGTTGTTCCCCCCCTGTGTATTCATCGCCCGCGAAGAGGCGTTGGAAGGTCCCGAAGTGCTGCGAGGCGAGCACTTCAGTCGGGGCCATCAGCACTGTCTGGTGACCGGCGCGCACGGCTGCGAGCATCGCCGCCGCGGCGACGACGGTCTTGCCGGAACCGACGTCGCCCTGCAGCAGCCGCGCCATCGGCTCGCGGCGGAACATGTCGTTGCGGATCTCGGTCAACACGCGCTGCTGCGCGGCCGTTAGTTCAAACGGCAGGGCGCCGATGAACTTGTCGAGGAAGTCGCCCGGCATCGGGATTGGCGGCGCGTCGGCCCTGAGGCGGGCCTCGCGTTTGCGTGAGAGCACGGCGAGCTGGATTGACAGCAGCTCCTGGAACGCGATGCGCTCTTTGGCGAGTTCGACGTCCTCAAGGCGGTCGGGAAAGTGAATGGTGGCCAGGGCGTCAGCCTCGGACTGATAGCCCTGTTCGGCGAGGATCTGCGGCGGCAACGATTCGGCCAGCAGCGGCAGATAGTCGCGGACGGCGGTGTGAGCCAGGCGTCGGATCGTTCGGTTGGGCAAGCCTTTTGTGCGTGGATAGACAGGCGAGAGGCGCCCGACGTGGACGGTGTCGTCGTCGGGATCGTCGAGCCGCTCCCATTCGGGCGAGACCATGCGCAGTTGGCGTCCCTGGATTTCCACCTTGCCGGAGAGTCCGACCCGCATACCTGCCTTGAGCGTGCGCGCCAGGTATGGCTGCTGCCACCACCAGATGCGAAGGCTGCCCGAGCCGTCGCGCACGACGGCCTCGGTCGCGGTGCGTCCGCCGCGCAGGTACTTGACGCCAATGCTGGCGATCTCGGCCACGATCGTGAGTTCGATCCCCTCAAGAGCTTCTGAGATGGTGCGCACGTTGCGCCAGTCCTCGTAGCGGCGAGGCAAATGCCAGAGCAGGTCGTAGACGGTCTGCAGTCCGATCGAGATCATCGCCTTGCGCGAGATTGGCGGGATGCGGCCGAGGACGGAGACGTCGCGGGCGAGGGGATTTTCGTCGTCGAATGTGGCTGGAGGCCGTCTACGGCTGGACTTCGTGCGTTTCGTTGTCCGGATTTGTCCAGATTTGTCCAGATTATGTCGGGATTGGTCTCGATCGTTATTCGCGGGCTGCCTGTTTGTCCTGGACGTTCTGGACTTGTCCGAGCGGTTGAAGCTGCCCGGGGCGGCGCCCGGGCGCAGGGCGGCGCTCACGTCCGCGGCCCAGCGCTTGCGCTTATTGGGGGTGAGCGAGGCGTAGCCGTCCTGCGGGAGGGCTGCGACGATCTGTTTGAAGAAGTGCGCCTGTTCGCCGTCCTTGAGGACGTTGCGCAGGAACCCGTCGAGTCCGCCGGCGACGGCGCGATCCTCGTAGCCGAGTTTCTCCTCCAACGCCAGCATCGACTGGAGCGTCTGCGTGGGCCGGCGTTGGCTGGTCATCAGGCCCGTCTCAGGACCGAGGCTCCAACCGTTCCAGGCCCGACGTGGGCACCGATCACGGGCGAGGAGAGGACGACGGGCACGGTCATGCCGTCGCAGGCTTCCGAGACGCGATTGGCGAGATCGCGTGCGTCAGACTCTACGCCTCCGTGCATGATCGCGACGCGTTCCGGCGTTCCCTGCGCCATGATCTGCGCGTAGAGCCGATCGAGCGCCTTCTTGCGTGTGCGCGGCTTCTCGATGTCGACGATCTCACCGTCGATCACTTCCAGCAGTGGGCGCATGCGCAGCAAACGACCGGCGAGGTGACGGGCGCGGCCGATGCGTCCGCCGCGCTGGAGGTAGTCAAGCGTTTCGACGAACAGCACGGCACGCGAGCGGGCAGCGCTCTCACGCGCTGCGTCGGCGGCCTGCTCAATGCTCGCGCCCTCGCGGTCGGCGTCGAGCGCGGCCTGCGCGGCCCAGGCAACCGACATCGAAGCGGTCTCGGTGTCAACGAACTCGAAGGGCGGTGCATTATCGAGGAGCGACGCTCCCTGGCGGGCCGAGTTGAGGGTGCCGGAGAGCTTGCCGCTGATGTGGACCGAGATGACGCCGTCCGCGCCATCGTCGATCAGCTGCTGGTAGGCGTCGCGGAATGCTCCCGGAGCGGGCTGCGAGGTCGTGGGCAGTACACCGCCTTCCTCGACGACGCGATTGAGCCGTTGCCAGAAGTCGGGCTTGGTCAGGGTGACGCCGTCTTCGAAGACTTCATCGCCGAAGTGCAGATGCAGCGGAATGACGGTGATGCCTTCGATCTCGCCCTGTTCCAGGTCGGAGGCGGAGTCGGTGACGATTGCGATGGACATATGTTCTACCAGACTATCAGCGTTTGCCCTCACCCTAACCCTCTCGCAGAGGGAGAGGGAACGAGTGGATTACTCGAGCGCGAGCAGCCACGGGTAGTGAGGCTGTCCGCCTTCAATCAGGTCGACTTCCAGACCCGTTGATTCTTCAATCGCTTCGGCCAACGCATCCGCCCGCTCGTCGCTGACGTCCTCGCCGACGTAGGCCGTGAATAGCGATGCGCCGCTGAGGGAGGCTGCCATTTGCGAGGCCAGGGACAGCGCGACTTCGTCGATTGACTCGCCGGCGCCGGCGATCTCACCGTCGAGCATCGCGAAGGGCTGACCTTCGGTAATCGGTATGTCGCCTTCAAGCGTCCTGGCGGCGTGGGTGACGCGTCCGATGCGGACCGCCTGTAGCGCATCCTGCATCTCGGCGACGACATCCTCGGCCGGGACTCCGCCGATTACGGCGGCGAGGGCGGCCACACCTTCGGCCTGGCTGTCGTTGTGAATCACGTGGACGCGCTGCGGTTCGTCGGCCTCAGCGGCCAGTTCACCGGCGCGCTCGGCGGCGGGGGTGACGTTGTGATTGTTGGGCAGGATGATCACGTCCTCGCCCTTGACCGACTCGGCGGCCGAGAACAGCATCTCGACCGAGGGATTGTCGGCGGCGCCGCCAGAGACGATCGCCGCTGCGCCAAGCTCGGTGAAGACGCGGACAAAGCCGCTGCCCTGGACGACAGCAACGACTGCGGCGTCGGACTCTGACTCGTGGGTCCGAGCAGCCTGCATGCGCATGTCGACGGCGCGGAAGACGCGAATCCGGCCGGCCTCGTCCGCGGCGGCGTAGGCGTCGGCGGGCTCGGTGGTGTGCAGGTGGATTCGCAGGTCCTCGCCGTCGGGCGCGAGCATGACGGTCTCATCATCGCCGGAGAGCACCTCGCGCAGTCCGTCGATGTCCTGGACATTGGCGACGACGAGTTCGGTGCAGAATCCGTCGAACTCGCCACCGTCATCGAGACGGCGCGCTAGCCAGCCGGGGTCGATGGCGCCCAGCTCGGCGGGTACGTCGGGAATCGGCTCGCCCGCCAGGGCACCGGCCATGCCGCGCAGCATGAACTCGAGGCCTCGCGCGCCGGCGTCAACGACGCCGGCGTCCTTGAGCACCGGGTTCTGCTCGGGCGTGTGCTCGACCGACTCATAGGCCGCCTCGACGGCGCGCTGCAACTGAGCGAGCAGATCGGCATCGGCGTCTTGCACAGCGGTGGCGGTATCGGCGGCGACGGAAATCATGGTGCCGTCGCGGGGTTCCGTCACGGCGTTGCGTGCCGCCTCCGCGGCGCTGGCAAATGCCGCGGTGAGCGACGCGTCGCCGTCCTCCGAGAGTCCGGCGGCAAATCCACGCAGCCATTGGGCCCCGATGACTCCTGAGCTGCCTCGACCGCCGAGCAAAGCAGCAGAGGCAGCGGTCGTCGCGATCTCGCGGGCCGAGGCGTTGGCGGCGACATCTGCCATCGCCTCGCTGGCCGCGGCCAGGGTGCGGCCGAGGTTGGCGCCGGTGTCACCATCGGGCACGGGATAGACGTTGATCAGATTCAGCGCTTCACGATGCAAGGCGACCCAGCCGGCGGCGCCCTGGATCATGCGCTTGACGTCGGCCCCGGTGAGTACGCTGTCGACCATTTGTAGCCTCCCGTATAGAGTGCCAACGTCGCCACAGGCACCCGCCCGGAAGCGGGTCAGGGTGCTGGTATGATACCTGCCAGGCGCCGGCGACTGTGGCGTCATCTGGACAGTGCGCGTGGGCGGACGAAGGACTTGAGGGACGATCGATGGCGGGTAAGTGCGATCTCTGTCCAAAGCGGACCAGTTTCGGCCGCAACATCCGCCACAAGCACTCCGGACGCTGGAAGCGCAAGGCGCCCCGCACGTCGCGCACGTTCAAGCCGAATATTCACCGACACAAAGTAACCGTTGACGGTAAATCCCAACGGCTTAACGTTTGCACCGCATGCCTGAGAACGATGATGAAGCGGCTCGCCGCCTGATTCATCCATGACGATCGACCAAGCCCGAGCCGGATCGGATTATCCAACCGCCTGAGAGCCAGAGCCGCGGACGAAGCGTCCGCCCCTGACGACCTGTACCAGCCCGAAGACGGCGCACTCGCGCTGCCACACCGAGACCGAGGAATATGCGAATCTACGTTGGAAACCTGCCCTTCCGTACGAACTCTGAAGAACTGCGCGATCTGTTCGCCGAGCACGGCGAAGTTCACGACTGCGTGATCCCCGTCGACCGCGACAGCGGCCGATCACGAGGATTCGGCTTCGTGGATATGTCCGATGACGAAGCCCGCAACGCGATCACCGCGCTTGACGGTTACGACCTCGATGGTCGCCAGTTGCGTGTCAATGAAGCGCGCCCGCGAGGCGCCGGCGGTGGCGGCGGTGGCGGCTACCGAGGCGGCGGCGGTGGCGGCGGCTACCGCGAAGAGCGCGGCGGCGGTGGCGGCTACCGCGAGGAGCGCGGCGGCGGCGGTGGCGGCTACCGCGACGGCGGCGGCCGGGACGGCGGTTACCGCGAGAATCGCGGCGGCGGCAGCCGTGAGCCGCGCTATGACGACCGTGGTTCACGCGACAGCTACGCCGACCGAGGGCGCCGCTGGTAGCACAGCACCGGCGCTGCTCTCGCTTCACCTGTCGATATGACTTCCGGCGTCCGGGTCCGAGCGATCGGATTCGGGCGTCAGGCCGCTCCGTTCGTCGATCTGCTCTGGACCGTCTACAACGGTGATCCCAATTGGATCCCGATGTTGCGCCGGGCGCAGATGGAGCGACTCGATCCTGGTAAGACACCGTTCCTGCGATACGGCGAGGCGCAACTCTTCATTGCCGAGCGAGATGGCCGCGACATCGGCCGAATCTCCGCGCAGATCAATCCGTTGCACGATGACAAATGGAACGAATCCGCAGGATTCTTCGGTCATTTCGACTGCATCGATGACGGCGAGGCAGCAACCGCGTTGTTTCAGGCTGCGGAGTCGTGGCTACGCGAACGCGGGGCCAGATTCTCCCGGGGGCCGTTCAGTTTCACTATCAATGACGAGTCGGGCTGCCTGGTCAAGGGGTTCGACACGCCGCCGATGGTCGCCATGCCGCACGGCCGGACCTGGTTTCCCGAGCTGATCGCGGCCAACGGCTACCAGAAGGCCAAAGACCTCTGGGCGTATCGCTATCCCGTCGACGCCCCGCTCGGTGATCGGCGCGAGCGCGCCTGGCGGCGGATTCACGACCATCCCCGGGTTACGGTGCGGCCGTTCGACAAACGCAATTTTCAGCGCGACGTGCGCATTGCGGCCGAAATCTTCAACGAGGCATGGGTCGAGAACTGGGGATCGGTCCCGATCACGGCGGAGGAAGCCGACCGCCTGGCCGCCGACCTCGCTCAGTTCGCCGATCCACGGCTGACCGCGTTTGTCGAGATCGACGGCGAGGCGGCGGCGATGGTGATATCGATCCCGAATCTCAATGAATGCGCGCGCGACATCGACGGCCGGCTGTTCCCGTTCGGTTGGGCCAAGGTGCTCTGGCGGCTCAAGCGCGGGCCGGAGAGCGGGCGGGTGATGCTGCTGGGGGTGCGGCAGAAGTGGCGCACGCGGGAGTTCGCGCAACTCGGGGTCATGTTGACCGCCGAGGTCCACGTGCGCGGCGCAGCACAGGGGTACCAGTGGGCCGAACTCGGCTGGGTGCTGGAGGACAACCACCTGCTCAACCACGCGCTGCGACGCACCGACGCCGAGGTGTACAAGGTCTATCGGATCTTCGAGAAGACGCTCTAGTCGCTCGGCAGCGCCCGTCGCAGACGCGCCACGGCGTCGGCGACGGACTCGCGGTCGTTGTAGACGGCCGAACCGGCGACCAGCCAGTCTGCGCCGGCCTTGACGATGGCGGCGATCGTCGATTCGTTGACGCCGCCGTCGACGGCGACGTGCGCACGTTCACGGCCGCAGGCATCGAGCATGGTTCGCGCCTGTTTGATTCGGTCGAGCGACTCGGGGATGAACTGTTGACCGCCCCAGCCGGGATTGACGCTCATGATCTGGATGCGGTCGCAGATCGGCACGACCGCGTCGAGCTCGCTCATCGGCGTGCCCGGATTGAGGGTCACGCCGGCCTCGACGCCGGCGTCGGCAATCCGCTGGAGCAGTCGGTGCGGGTGTCGCGTGGTCTCGATGTGGATGGTCACACAATTGACGCCGGCGGCGATGAAGTCCTCGATGTGATCCTCGGGATGTTCGACCATCAGGTGCGCTTCGATCGGCAGGTCCGTCAATGCACGCACCGCCGAGGCCATCTGCGCGCCGAAGGTGATCGGCGGGACGAAGTTGCCGTCCATCACGTCAAGGGTGATCCAATCGACGCCCGCTGCCTCCGCCTCTGAGATCTGGTCGGCCAGCCGGGTCCAATCAGCGTTGAGGATGGACGGCGCGATCTGCACCGGCCGGATCGTCGCCGTGCTCATCGCCGTCCCTGCTGTTTGGCGGCCGCTCGTTCGGCCGCGCGTCGCTGAGCCCGGTTAAGTCCAGTCTCGAGCTGTGGTTCCGACGAGGATGCGGCCGGCTGGCTCGGTGGCTGGCTCGACGGCTGTCCAGCCGGTTTCAGTTGAAGCCGCTCCTTCGCTTCCTCCAACGCCGCCAGGACCTGGCTCGGCGCTGTGCCGCCGGGAATGTCCCTCGACTCCAGCGCCGCCTGCACGGTCATCCCGACGGCGTCGGCCTCGAACGAGGGATGCTCCGACTGCAGGTCCTCAAGCGTGAGATCCGACAGTCCGCACCCGCGCTGCTCGCACAGTCTGACCAGGCGGCCAACGACTCCGTGGGCCTCGCGGAAGGGCACGCCCGTTCGAGTGATGTAGTCGGCGTAGTCGGTGGCCAGGATGAATGGATCCTGGTCGACCATGGCCCGGGCGCGGTCACCGTTTACCTGGGCCGTCAAGAGGGCCCGGGCCAGGACGTGCAGCGTGCCGATTAACGTCTCGGCGGTGTCGAACAGGCCCGATTTGTCTTCCTGCAGGTCGCGGTTGTAGGCCAGGGGCAGGCCTTTGAGCGTGGTCAACAGACCGGTCAGGTGGCCGAGCACCTTGCCGCTGCGACCGCGGGCCAGCTCAGCGATGTCGGGATTGCGTTTCTGCGGCATGATCGAGGAGCCGGTCGTGAATGCGTCGGCGAACTGCAACACGCCGAATTCGGCCGAGCTCCAGAGGATGACGTCCTCGCAGAGCCGCGAAATGTTGACCATGCAGATCGCCGCATTGGAAAGGAACTCAACGATGTAGTCGCGTGACGACACGGCGTCGATGCTGTTGCGGGAGATTGCTTCGAATCCGAGTTCGTCGGCGACGGCCTGTCGGTCAAGTGGATACGCGGCGCCGGCCAGCGCGGCGCTGCCCAGCGGCATGACGTCGGCGCGGGCAAAGGAATCGACCAGGCGATCGGCGTCGCGGTCGAGCATTTCCAGGTAGGCCAGCAAGTGGTGCGCAAACAGCACCGGCTGAGCTCGCTGGAGGTGGGTGTAACCGGGCAGGTAGACATCGAGCGAGCGCTCGGCCAGTTCAATCAACGAGGCTTGCAATCCTCGCACGGCGCCGACCGCTTGGACAATTGCGTCGCGGACGAACATTCGAGTGTCGAGCGCGACCTGGTCGTTGCGCGAGCGGGCCGTGTGAAGCCGACCGGCAGCGTCCGCGCCGATGATCTGGCCGAGCCGCGCCTCGACGTGCGTGTGGATGTCCTCGAGCTCGTGATTGATCTCGAATCCGCCCGATTCGATCTCCGACTCAACCTGGTCGAGTCCCTGAATGATCGTTGCGGCGTCTGCCGTATCGATGATTCCCTGGGCAGCGAGCATGCGAGCGTGGGCGCGTGAGCCGGCGATGTCGTGCCGGAAGAGCAGCAGATCAGTCTGGATCGAGGACGTGTAGGCCTGGACCAGAGCATCGGGCGCTTCTTCGAAGCGTCCGCCCCAGAGGCGTTGTGGGGCTTCGTTCGGGTTGCCGGCGTCTGCCATGCGCCGCCTGCTATTCGTCTGCGGGCAGCCTGGTCAGTCCTGCTGCGTTGATCGTGTGTTCGAACTGTTCGTCGTCGAAGTCTCCCGCGCGCACCGTGATGATCGCGGGGGGAATGGCGCCACCGGCGATCAGGGCCGGATAGAGGCCGCCCGCGATTGCGCGGATGAGCGCCTGCGTCTGCGCATCGGAGAGAGGGCCGCAGGCAGCCTCGAAGGCCTGCCTGGCGTCGAGCGCCAGGTACAGGGCGACTTCCAGTGTCGGATGGCCGGGACGGCGGATTTCGAAGTCTGCCGCGTCGGGCCCGCCGGCCGTGTCCACGGCCGTTTCGTAGCGAATGTCGATTTCTGCATCAGAGGCGTTCGTCGTCATCGCACGCTCTCCTGTCTGGCCGAATCGTCAGGCGAACCTGCCGGGTGTCAGGTCGTACGACCTGATGATACGTCGAGGACGCCGCCCGGTTGTTGCAGCAACTGCTTTTCGGCCTGGACCCGGACCGGCAACCCGAAGATGTCGATGAAGCCGACGGCCGATGTCTGGTCGAACACGTCGCCTTCGTCATAGGTGGCCAACGAGTATTGGTAGAGGCTGTTGGGGCTCTCGACGCCGACGGTCACTGCCTGGCCCTTGTACAGCTTGACTCGCGAGGTGCCTGTCACGTGACGCTGCATCGAAGCAGTGAAGGCGGCCAGGTCCTGGTGTGTACCGGTGAACCAGAGGCCGTCGTAGATCAGGTCGGCGTAGTCCTGCATCAGACGATGCTTGAGGCGAATCTGGGTCTTGGACAGGGTCAGCGTCTCCAGCGCCTGGTGTGCGATCCGCAGCGTTGTCGCGGCCGGCGCTTCGTAGACCTCGCGGGATTTAATTCCGACCAGCCGGTCCTCAACCATGTCGATTCGCCCGACGCCGTTGGCGCCGGCGACGTCGTGCACACGGCTGATCAGCGTGACCGGATCCAGATCTTCGCCGTTCAGCGAAACGGGACGTCCACGTTCGAAGCCGATCTCGATGTAAGTCGGGTTGTCGGGAGCGTCCTCGGGGTTGGCAGTCCATTCCCAGACGTTGTTGGGCGGTTCCGTCCACGGATCCTCCAGCGGGCCGGCTTCAATCGAGCGGCCCCAGAGGTTCTCGTCGGTGGAGTATTGCTTGTCGACGCTCACGGTGATCGGGATGCTGTGCGCCTGGGCGTAAACGATTTCCGATTCCCGTGTCGTCAACTCCCACTCTCTGACCGGCGCGAGGATGCGCAAATCCGGGGCTAGCGCCTGAACTGAGACGTCGAAGCGGACCTGGTCGTTGCCCTTGCCGGTGCAGCCGTGCGCCACGGCGGTCGCGTTGTGCCGGCGAGCGACGTCAACCAACGCCTTGGCGATTAGTGGCCGGGCCAGCGCCGTGGCCAGCGGATAGCGGCCCTCGTAGAGCGCTCCGGCCATCAACGCGGGAAAGCAGAAGGCTCTGGCGAAGTCGTCGCGCAGGTCGAGCATTTCGAATCCTACCGCGCCGGCCGCATAGGCGCGGCTCTCGAGGTCTTCGTCCGCCTCGAGGTAGCCCATGTCGGCAGTCATGCAGATGACTTCCCAACCGCGCTCGGTCAACCAACGCGTGACGACGGATGTATCCAGTCCGCCCGAATAGGCCAACACGACCCGCTTGTCGTCAGTTCGTCTTGCCACCCCAGTGCTCCCAACTGTGTTCGATTTGTTCGGATCTGTTCGATCCTGTTCGATCGCGTTCGATTCTGAGCGACCGTGGACGGACGTGGAGTGTTCGCGTCGGGTCGATCTCGTTCGCCGGCGTTCGATCCTGTTCGGTTCCGTTCGGGCCTATTCGGCGATTGAGGCCAGTGCGTCGTCGATGATGCCGATCGCATCGTCGATTTCGTCTTCGGAGATGGTCAGCGGCGGCACGAGCCGCAGCACGTTCGGCTTCACGACGTTGCAGATCAGCCCGCGTTCGCGAATCGCGGCGACCAGCGCCGGACCGACATCCTCGCTGAGTTGGACCGCGACCAGCAATCCCTTGCCGCGCACGTGATCGATCAGCGGATGCCGATCCTCAAGGGCGCGGATGCCGGAAGTGAGCTGCTCTCCGCGCGCGGCCGCCTGGGCCGGAATGTCTTCCTCGATGATGACGCGCAGGGTCTCCAGAGCGACCGAGGTCGTGAACGGCTGGCCGCCGAACGTCGTGCCATGGTCACCGGGCTCAAGGATGTCTCCGCGCTCGTTGGCCACGATCGCGCCGATCGGCACGCCGCTGCCCAGTCCCTTGGCCAGGGCCATGACGTCGGGCTGGACGTTCTCGTGCTGCCAGGCGAAGAGTTTGCCGGTGCGGCCGATACCGGTCTGGACCTCGTCCAGCATCAGCAGCAGGTTGTGTTCGTCGCAGATCTGGCGCAGAGCGACGAGGTAGCCCTCGTCGGCGACGTTGACGCCGCCCTCGCCCTGTAGAGGTTCGACCAAGATGGCCGCGGTCTGCGGACCGATGGCATCCCGCACCGCGCCGACATCGTTGAACGGCACGTGGCTGAAGCCATCGAGCGGACCGAAGGGCTCGCGGTAGTTGGGATTGCCTGAGGCATTGACCGAGGCCAGGGTGCGCCCGTGGAAGGCCTCATCCATGACGATGATCTCGGTCGCGCCGTCGCGCCGGGTCTGACCCCACTTGCGGCCGATCTTGATGGCGCCCTCAGTCGCCTCGGCGCCGCTGTTGCAGAAAAAAATCCTGGTCATACCCGACTGTTCGAGGATGACATCGGCGAGGTCGAGCTGGGGGATCGTGTAGAAGTAGTTCGAGACATGCAGCAGCGTCTCGGCCTGTTGCTTGATCGCCTCGACAATCCGCGGGTGGCAGTGACCGAGGTTATCGGCCGCGATGCCAGCCACGAAGTCGAGGTACTCGTTGCCCTCGTCGTCCCAGACCCTGGAGCCTTCGCCGCGCACCAGTGTGACGGGCAGACGGCCCGCCGACATCATGAATACGGCGGACTCGCGCTCAGCGGTGGTGGGCATGGTCGTCACTCCGGCTACGCAGACAGGACATTCAACCGATTCAGACTACGCGAGCGCTCAGTGCGCGTCTATGCAGTTGGTAGCGCTTGAATAGCGGCTTACTCTGCGGCGGCAGACAGACGCTCGAGGATCTGGCCCAGCCGTTCGATCGCTGCGCCGTAGCCGGCCCAGTCTCCTTCGCGCTGCTTTTGCAGCGCCTCCTCAAAGGCAACCTGCGCCTGATCGGCCAGCTCGGCGGCATCGTCGGACAGTTCGATCGGGGCCGCTGGCTCCGCTGCCTGCTCCTGCTGCTCCGGTTCAACAGCAGCGGCAGGCTCCACCGGCGTCTCCTGCCCGGGGACGTCGCCAAGGAATGAAAGCCCCTGCGCAGCGCGACGCCCCAGCGCGACATCGACGGCGTTGACGAACGTGTCCTCGAAGGCAATCGTGTCGCCGTTAACGACGATTACCCCCTTGAGCTGCGGGAAACGTCCGGTCTCCGCCTGCAGATAGATCGGTTCCACGTACACATAGGAATCGCCGACCGGGATGAAGAGCAGGTTGCCGCGGATCACCTCCGAGCCCTGCTGTCCAAGCAGCGTGAATTGCCGCGACACCGCGACATCCTGGTCGATCCGGTTCTCAATCTGTTTGGGGCCGTCGACATTCTTGTTCGCCGGGAAGCGGAACGCGAACAGCTTGCCGTAGTTCTCGCCGTCCGAGCGGCCGGCCATCCAGGCGATCGAGTTGAGCCGATTGCGCGGGGTGAATGGCAGGATCAGCAGGAACTCCGGCTCCTCCTGGTCGGGCAGACGCAACGTCACGTAGTAGGGCTCGACCGCGATCTCTTGCTGCCGCAAGAGTTCCTGGGGGATCGCCCAGAGATCCTCTCGGTTGAACAGGCCGCGGGCCGACTCGATGTGATAGGTCAGATACTGGTCGGCTTGAATCTGGAAGTAGTCCTGTGGGTAGCGCCAGTGTTGCTGCAGGTCGCCGGGGAATTGCTCGGCAGGCTTGAACAGTTCAGGGAAGATGTCATCCCAGACCTGAATGATCGGGTCATCGTCGTCAACGATGTACAGGTCCACCGTCCCGTGGTACGCGTCGATCACCGCTTTGACCGAGTTGCGCACGTAGTTGTAGCCGACGCCGTGCGGCTGCGAATAGGGGTAGCGGTCGGTGACCGTGTAGGCGTCCTGGATCCAGTACAGGCGTCCGTCCTCGCCGACCACGATGTAGGGATCGGCGTCGAGTTGCAGGAATGGCGCCAGTTCATTGACGCGCTCCTGGATCAGGCGTCGGAAGAGGATCCGACTGTCGCCGTCGACGGAACCGGAGATGAGAATGTTGGCGTCGCCGAACGACCAGGCGAAGGCCAGGCGACGGAAGAAGCCGCCCAGCTCGATCCCCCCGTCGCCGGAGTACCGCGTCGTGGCCTGGTCGGCCTCGCCGTCCGATTCTTCGCCGCTCAGCGGGTAGTCAAACTCTTCGGTCTCGCTGTTGGCGATCACATAGGCGTCGGTCACTTCGCCGTAGTAGATGCGCGGCTCGACGATTTCCAGGTCAATCGGTCCCGACGACGTTTCTTCAATCACCTCGGGCGGGATATTCGAGACCCAGAAGACGGGCTCACCGGCGGGTGAGACTTCGTCCACCGGCGTCATCACAACTCCGAATCCGTGCGTGAATTGCAACCGCCGGTTGACCCAGCCCTGTTGCGTCGGCTGCAGATTGGCCTGCGACAGCTCGCGCGCGGCCAGGAACACCTGGTGTTCCACGCCGCCCACCTTGTAGCGATCGACATCCACATCCGGATAGACATAGAGCGGCCGAATCGTCTGGATGGTGTTCAGCGTGTCGTTGAGCGGACGGTGGTCCCACAGGCGAACGTTGAGCAGCGCCTCCGGGTTGAGCGACAGGTCACCTTCATCGACGAAGTCGTCTGCCGCAAATTCTCGCTCCTGGATCTGGTCCAGGGCGAAGGCCGAGCGGGTCGCCGCGATGTTGCGTTCGATGTAGGGGGTTTCGCGCTGCAGCTCGTTCGGCTCGACGGTGAAGCGCTGGATCGCGGCCGGCAGTATGGCGCCACCGACAATCGAGACCAGGATCAGCAGCGCAATCGAAGTCAACGGGAAGCGCAGCCGCTCATGGAACGGCCAGGAGAGCACGCCGAGGATGACCAGGACGCCAGCGACCATCTTGACGATTTGGACAGGCGAGCGAATGTTGTCGTCGGTGAAGGTGGCGCCGAAGACGAAGCCGCCGGGGTTGAGCGCGAGTTCGAAGCGAGCCAACCAGTAGCTCCAGACGAACAACCCCATGACGACGGCGATGGTCAGCGCGATGTGGATCCGCACCGCCAGCGTCGAGCGAGCATTGCCGCGGTGCATCATCAACCGAACGCCGTAGGTGGCGGCGGTGGTGAGCATGGCCATGATCGCCAGCCCGGTCGCCCAGCCCTTCATGAACTGCAGTGCCTCGAGCTCGAAGACGTAGAAGCCCAGATCTTTGCCGAACTGGGGATCCGTGGTGCCAAACGGCTTGGCATTCAGATACTGCAGAATCAGGTCCCACTGGCCGGCCGCGACGGAGCCGAAGATGATCGCCAGCAGGATCATCGCCACGGCGGCAATGATGTGAATGACCCGCGACAGGCGCGGATCGTCGACCGCCGGCGCCAGGGCCTCGACCGGCATACGCCAGGCGATCGCATATGTGCCGCCCAACACCAGCAGGGCTACTCCCGCTCCCGCTGCAAACAGCCAGACCTGCGTGACGATCCGCAGATCGAACACGCCCTGGTATCCGACATTGCCGAACCAGAGCCGGTCGACGTAGATGTCGATACCGATGTTGAGCAGGATCAGCAGCACCAGCAGGGCCACGCCGGCCACGACAACACGGGGCCAGGTCCGACCGCCCTGCGGCGGCTGGCCTTCAGCCGCTGTATAGGGCGGCGGCTCGTCGTCGCCGACTCCGCCACCGCCCAATCCTTCGCGGAACACCGGCGGCGGCGGTCCCAGCTGTCCGGAACGGCCCTCATCCGAGGGCGGCACGTCGCGGGGGCCGTCATTGCCGTTGCGCCAGCCGCCCTGGGTGCGCTGGATCCAGCCCGGCCAGTTCAAGTTCACACTGCTCACGAAAGCGCCGTCCCCACCGCTGCACCGTCGACCGCATCGCGGACAACATGCGGTTGTCTTCCGTCCACGATACGCACGATCACGCCTTCAGCGAACGCCTGGCGTCCGGCGCGCAATTTGGGCAACATGCCGCCGGCGATCACCCCGGCCTCCGTGAGCACACGTTGTTGTGCTTCGGACAGACAGTCCATGCCCGCGCCTTGTCCATCCAGTACCTGCGGCACATCCGTCAGAAACACCAGCGCGGCCGCACCCAGCGCTGACGCAACCGCACCCGCGGCCGCATCGGCATTGATGTTGAGTGTCGTCGACAGATCGTCGGCCAGCCCGACCGGCGCGAGCACCGGCAGCAGGCCCGCCTCCAGGACTCGCCACAGGGTTTGCGGGTCGCAGCACGGGGTTTCCCCGACCAGCCCAATCCGAGTTGAGATTGGCGATCTGAGCGTGCGCCCGTCCACCCCACTGAGTCCCACGGCCGGCGCTCCCAGCTCTTGCAGACGTCGCGTCAACTCCTTGTTGATCAGGCCGGCCAGCACGGCCACCACGACCTCCAGCGACTCTGGAGTGGTCGTGCGCAAGCCGTCTACCCAGGCAGCCTCGGCGCCCAGACGCTGCTGCCAGTCAGTGACCGCCGCGCCGCCGCCGTGGACGACGACGACCTGTCGTCCCCCGCGGTGCAGTTCCACGCAGTCGGACAACGACGTGTCATGTTCGCCAAGGGTGGAGCCACCGATTTTGATCACGATCGCACCGTTGCCGGGACTGGCAGATCTCATGGATGCCAGCCTAGCCGACACCTGCCTCACGGACGCCGCCGGAGTTGGCAATCACGAACCGATACCGTCGCAGTATGAGCGCCCGCGCGACCAATCACGCGATCCTGTTCCTGCTTGGCGTCGAGCTGCTCTCCGGGCTGATTTCCTTCACAGTCGGGCGACCCAGCGGCGAGTGGGTGTTCTGGCTTCACGGGATCGCAGGATTCTCGCTGGTTGGTCTCGTGATCTGGAAGTACCGAATCGTGCTGCGTTCGTTTCGCCGGCGCGGAGTCGCATCTGAAACAGTTGGCTCGATCATTCTCGTGCTGCTCTTCGTCGGCGTCCTGACCACGGGCACGCTCTGGGCGATCATCGGTCGTGGCAGCCTCGACATTCCCGGCTATGGCAACGCCCGGCTGCTGGTGATCCACACCACGCTGGGCCTGGCCCTGACGATTCCGCTGATCGCGCATGCGGCAATGCGTTGGCCGCAGCGGGTGAAGCGCACCGACTTCACCAATCGGCGCGCCGCGCTCAGACTGCTTGCCGTCGGTCTTGGCGGACTCGTCCTCTGGCAGGGGGCATCCGCCGCGGCGGCGGCGGCCGGCCAACGGCCTCGATTCACCGGCTCACGTGAAGAAGCCAGCGGTCGAGGCAACGCTCATCCCGTCACGCAGTGGCTCTTCGACAGCCGCCAACGAATCGATGTAGACGAGTGGAGCCTCACGATCCATGGCCAGGTGGACCCGCCTGTGCAACTTGCCTACGAAGAGCTGCAAGCCATCGCCAATCACAGAGCTACGGCCACGCTCGATTGCACCGGAGGCTGGTACACCATCCAGGACTGGAGCGGCGTGAGGTTGTCGGATGTACTGGCAAGAGTCCAGGTTGGAGAAACGGCAGAGAGCGTCGTGGTCACGTCCGCAACCGGTTTCAATCGCCGCTTCTCGATTGAGCAGACAGGCCGACTGCTGCTGGCCACCCACATCGCTGGCGAGCCGCTCTCATCGGGACACGGATTTCCCCTCCGACTGGTTGCGCCGGGTCATCGCGGATACAACTGGGTCAAATGGGTGACGTCGATTGAGGTCAGCAGCAAGCCGTCGTGGTGGCAATCGCCACTGCCGCTGCAGTAGTTGAATCACGTCAGACCGCAACGGCCAGAATCCGCAGTAATCTTACGACCTCGTTGGCGTGGTCCAACTCATACACCAGTGTGATTGGACCATTTCTCATCTCACGCACATCGAGGTCCGGTAGCGAGTAATCCGAAGAGAGACCACCCATCAACCACCGATCGTGCGGGAAACTGCCGATCAACTTCCGTGTTGGAGGGATGTTCTGTGGCCGCAGGGCCTTGAAGTCAGCGAATGCCTGGTCGCTGTACTCAATCCGAAACGGCATGCTGTTCGGTGTATTGCTCCAAGAACGTCAACACCTCAGCTTCGGTTGGCAGCCCCAGGGAATCCGCAAGTTCTTCGCGAGGTTCGCCAAACTGCTCGAATATCTCGTCGTCGCTCATCCCGAGATGATCGAGCAATCTATCGGCAGTCATTCCCATCGAGCACATCAGGTCGTGGTCAGAAATGCCGCCTTGCGCCGACCGTGGGAGCAGAGCCTGGATGCGCTGGATTTCATCCCATGAGTCCGCGTCATACCATGCTTCTCCGACCTGAACCGGCGGACGGCTCGATGGATCGCGCCCAGGCAGAATCCATGGCTTTGTTGGCGTTGGCTCGGTCATTGATTCAGACTAGTTGATCGAATGGGTCTACTACGTCACGTAGTCCGCGTTGAAACGGACATACTCCTCGGTCAGATCACAGCCCCAGGCGGTCGCTTCGGCGTCGCCCTGGCCGAGATCCATCCTGAGGAAGACTTCATCGCCCTGCGTCTTCTGGGACGCCTCAGCCTCGGGCACGCCGGTGGCCGTGCCGTCGAAGACGCACAGGTCGGAAATCCAAATGCTGACCTGATCGAGGTCGTATGGCACGCCTGCGCGGCCGGCGGCCATCAGGATCCGGCCCCAGTTCGGGTCGTACTTGCTCAAGGCGGCCTTGAGTAATGGAGATAGCGCGATCGTGCGTGCCACGTCGCGAGCGTCATTCCAGGACTTCGCACCCGAGACCGTGATCGAAATCCGCTTGGTCGCCCCCTCGCCGTCGCGAGCCATCATCTTGGCCAACGCCGTCGACACATCCAGCAAGGCGGAGCCAAACGCTTCGAGCGAGGCCCCAGAGAGCGGCTCTCCGCCAGCAGCCCCGTTGGCGAGGATCACGGATGAATCGTTCGTCGACGTATCCCCATCGACCGTGACCATATTGAACGATCGATCCATGGCGAAGCGGAAGCAAGACTCCAGAGCGCCAGCAGCGACCGGCGCATCCGTGGTGAAGAACGCCAGCATCGTTGCCATGTCTGGATGAATCATGCCGGCACCCTTGGCGCAGCCGCCAACGGTGTAGGTGACGCCGTTGGCCTCAAATGACGCAACCGCTTCTTTCTGAAAGGTGTCGGTCGTCATGATCGAACGGGCAAAATCCGCGCCACCGTCGGACGCGGGCGCGAGTTGAGGAATCGCCGAGCGCAACAGGTCCATGGGCAGGTAGTGCCCGATGATCCCGGTGGAGTTGACGAACACCTCCTCGGCTTCGCAGCCGATCAATGAAGCAGTCAGTTGTGTCATCTCGCGGGCATCGGCGAGTCCTTGCTCACCGGTCGCGCAGTTGGCGTTGCCCGAGTTGACGACGGCCGCACGGAGCGATCCGTTCGCGGTATGCGCCTTGCTGATATGCACCGGCGCCGCCGTGCTCTGGTTCTGGGTGTAGACGGCTGCCGCCGTAGCCGGGTGGTCCGAGACCAGCAAGGCCAGATCGGGCAGACCCGACTCCTTGATCCCGGCAGTGAATCCGCAGGCCGAGAATCCCTGTGCTCTGGTGAGAGCCCCTTCGGCGTCGGGATTCGCGCCCAACGCATCGTGATTGCCGGTCATGGATACACGCCGATCTTGCTCAGCCCAAGCTCTTCCGGCAAACCGAACATAAGGTTGAAGCACTGCACGGCAGCACCGGCAGTGCCCTTGACCAGATTGTCGATCGCGCTGATCACCATGACCTCGCCGGTCATAGGGTCGACAGTGGGATAGACGATGCAGGCATTCGAACCCAGCGTCTGCTTGGTCGAGGGCGCATTCGGCGCGACATGCACAAAGGGTTCGTCCTCGTAGTAGGACTCGTAGACGTTGCGCAGCGCCTCTGCTCGCTCCTCCGAGCTCGGAGGCAAGCTTCCGTCAGCAATAGAGGGGTAGCAGGTGGCCAGGATCCCTCTCGTCATCGGGACGAGGTGCGGCACGAAGGTGACGCTCAGATCGGAATCGCTGTCAACGCCGTCCTGCAGTGTCGAGAGTTCCTGAACCATCTCTGGCTGGTGCCGATGACCGCTCAGGCCGTAGGCGGAGAAGTTGGAATCAACCTCAGAGAAATGAGACGTCATCTTCAGCGCGCGACCCGCGCCGGAAACGCCCGACTTGGCGTCGACGACCGTGCGGCCATCGAGCCATCCCTTCGCGGCGAGCGGAGCCAGCGCGAGGATGGCGGAGGTGGGGTAACAGCCCGGCACGCCAACCAGGCGCGACTCGGCGATCGCCTCGCGGTGCAGCTCGGGCAGGCCATAGACCGATTGCGGCAGCAGGTGCGGCGACGGATGTTCGCCGTACCACTGCTCGTAGGTCTCCTCGTCGTAGAGACGGAAATCGGCCGAAGCGTCGATCACGGGTGTGCCGCCCTCAATGAACGGGGTGAGTCGCTCGGCCGCAGCTGCGTGGGGCAGGCCGGAGAAAATCACATCGATGTCATCGTCGACCTCTGCGACGATCGGCAGATCGAGCGACCAGAGGTGCGGAAACACCTCGGGCAAACGCTTACCCACCTCGGAACGGCCGGTCACGCAGACGATCTCCACACGCGGGTGTTGCGCCAGCAGACGCGCCAACTCCGCTCCGACGTAACCCGTCACATTGATGATCGCTGCCCGGATCGGCGATCCGGAGGCCGAGGTGCTCACAACCTGTTCCGTTCAACTGCGGCGCTGTTGCCGACTCGCCCGTCAGAAAAGAAGAAGATACACGGAATCTCGACGGCACTACCTGTCGTACTGTCTGTCGTACTGTATTGACTATGTCTCAGACTACGAAGGGTGCGCTCGGTCCCTACCGAGTCATTGATCTGACGGCCGAGATCGGCGCGCTCTCCACCATGGTGCTGGCTGGTCTCGGCGCCGATGTCATCCGTGTCGAGCCGCCCGCCGGCCATCCGACCAGGCAACGCGGTCCGATGCTGCGGGAAGACACAACCTCATCCCTCTACTGGGCCCAGATGAACGCCGGCAAACGGTCGATCACACTCGACCTCGAGGATGAGGCCGACCGTGAACGCCTGCGCGGCCTGTGCGAGACTGCCGATTTCCTGTTTGAGTCGGATGCGCCCGGCAACATGGCGGCGCTCGGCCTCGGATACGAAGACCTGCGTGACCGCGCGCCGCAGCTCATCTACGTCTCGATCACCCCGTTCGGACAGAGCGGGCCAAAATCGATGTGGGCCGCCTCCGACTTGATCGGCCACGTCTCCGGCGGTCTCAGTTCACTCGTCGGCGACCCTGACCGTGCCCCGCTGCGGCCCTCCGTCGAACAGGCCTACAACATCACCGCTCTTAATGCCGGCTCGGCCGCGATGATCGCCCTCCACGCCCGACACCTGACCGGCCGCGGCCAACACGTCGATGTCTCGATGCAGGCTGCTATGGCCAACACCCTCGGTAACGCCCGGCTCTACTACGAGATGGATGGAATCATCACCGAACGCGCCGGCGGCGCACGCGCCTTCGCCGACCGCGCGACGCGGATCATCTATCCCTGCGCCGACGGCTACGTCGCCTTCGTCCGGGTTCCAGCTTCGATGATCCGCCTGCACAAATGGATGACCGCAGAAGGCGCCGAACCGCGGTTCGATGCAGAGAGATGGGCCAGCTTCGCGATCGCGGGGAACACGCTGCCGACTGAAGATGAAATCGCCGAACTGGAAGCAGAGATCGAACAGTTCTTTGCCGCACATGGAGCACAGGCGCTGTACGAATCGGGACAACACTTCAACGTGATGATCTGTCCGGTCAACACGATGCAGGACATAGTCGACAGCCCTCAGCTCAATGCTCGCGCCTTCTTCGCTGAAGTCGACGACCCCGCGCTCGGGCGACTTATGGTCCCGGGCGCGCCGCTGAAGATGTCAGCGACGCCCTGGCGCACCCGAACCGCGCCCATGCCAGGACAGCACAGCCTTGAGGTACTGGAAGACCGTACACAGGCCCAACCAATCGGAGATTGACCCATGAGTGATGACCATCTGCTGATTGAACAACGCGACAACGGCGTCGTTGTAGCCACGCTGAATCGACCGGAAGTGCTCAACGCGCTCTCGCCCAGGATCCGCACTGGACTGCGCGAGATGGCAGCAGGCCTGCGCGGCGACCAGGACGCGCGCGTCCTGGTGATCACGGGCGCCGGGCGCGGCTTTTGCTCCGGCGCCGACCTTTCCAACCGCGACGAGCGCGTCGCCGCCGAGAACGAGCCCGGCCTGACATCGACCGATCTGCGCTACGGCTTCGCCGCCGAGTTGCAGCAGCTCGAGATCCCGGTGATCGCCGCCGTCAACGGCGCGGCCGCCGGCGCCGGCATGGCGATAGCTCTCGCCTGCGACATTCGCCTGATGTCCGACCGCGCCCGCATCCACCCCGGCTTCCTCAAGATCGGACTCGGTCCCGATTGGGCCGCCTCGTGGACGATGACCCGCCTCGTCGGGCACGCGAAGGCGATGGAACTGTTCTGGACCTCCGACCCGATTGACGCCCAACAAGCCGTCACGATCGGACTCGCCAACCGTGTGATCCCGCACGACGACCTGATGACCGAGACGCTCGCGTTTGCCGATCGACTCGCAAGCATGGCGCCGTTCGCGGTCGGGTTGACCAAGCGCGCGATCTATGCCGCGCTGAACAACGACGCGACCCAGCAGGCGCAGCTGGAAGAGCTCTACCAATCCTGGCTGCGCGGCTCACTTGATGCCGGTGAGGGCGCGCGCTCGTTCGTCGAGAAGCGCGACCCTCAGTTCCAGCGGCGCTAGGTTCGACAACCTGATGACCAGCAGCGACGTTCCCGGCTCACATGTCTTCGACGGCATCCGGATTGCCGACTTCGCCTGGGTCGGGGTCGGTCCCAACGCGACGATGCAGATGGCCTTCCACGGCGCTGAAGTCATCCGCGTCGAGTCCTCGCGCCGGCCTGACACGTTCCGGTCGAGCGGCCCGCGACCCGACGGTGACGGCTCGCTCGACGCGTCCGCCTACTTCGCCAAATTCAATCGGGGCAAACGCTCAGTCGCGATCAATCTTGCTCATCCTCGTGGCGCCGAGGTAGCCAGGCGACTGATTGCGAGTGCCGACATCGTGACCGAGTCCTTCGCGCCGGGATTCATGGAGCGCATCGGCCTGAGCTACGACGAGGTCCGCAAGATCAAGCCGGACGTGATCATGTGCTCGATGTCGATGGAAGGTCAAACCGGTCCCCACGCGAAGTTCCGCGGCTTCGGGCTCACACTTCAGGCGACCGCCGGCGTGACCGGCGTCACCGGTTGGCCCGACCGGCCTCCGGTCGGCACGGGCGTCGCTTACACCGACTGGGTCGCGACGCACGTTGCGATCATCGGAATCCTGGCCGCGCTCGATCATCGCCGCCGCACCGGTGAGGGTCAGTACGTGGATCTTTCCCAGCTGGAAGCCTCGACGCTGGTCCTCGACGCCGGTGTCATGGATGCCGCCAACACCGGACGCATTGCCCAACCGCTCGGCAACCGCGATCTCCGGCATGCACCGCACGGGGTCTATCCCTGCGCCGACGACCACACCGGCTGCGACCGCTGGGTCGCGATTGCCGTCACCAACGACGATCAGTGGCGCCGCCTGGCGCTGATCATGGATCGTCAGGACTGGCTCGAGTCCGAGCAACTCTGTGACGCGACCGGTCGTCTGTCCGCCCAGGACGACCTCGACGAGGGCATCAGCCGCTGGACATCGACGCAGACAGTCGCCGAGGTCGAACAACTGCTCCAGGCAGTCGGCGTGCCGGCGCACCGAGCCTCAAATGTGCGCGACGCGCACGAAGACCCGCAGCTCGCGCATCGCAACCACTGGTGGACCAGTGACCATGCCGTGATCGGCGAGATGTCCTACGAGACTCCCGCCTGGCGCCTCAGCGAGACACCGCCGCCCATGCCGGCGCCGTCTCCCCTGCTCGGCGAGGACTCCGAGTACGTCTATCGGGAGCTCTGCGGCTACAGCGAGGAAGAGTTCCAGCAACTCATCGTCGACGGCGTCGTTGAGTAGATCAGGGCACCGACCGGCCAGCCAATACACCCGTTGGCCTTCCGCGATCAACTGCAATCTGCCCATTCACAACCACGTATGGAATCCCCGCCGGCGGCGTTCGAGGATCGTTGAAGTCGGCCGTATCGATCACCGAATCCGCGTCGAACACGACCAGATCGGCGAACCATCCTTCCGTGACCACGCCTCGATCGGTCAGCCTAAATCGGCTCGCCGGCAGCGACGTCATCCCCCGCACCAGGTGTTCGAGCGAAACGCCCGTCCGCCGACGCAAGCGACCGACAATCCGCGGAAACGTTCCATACGCGCGTGGATGGGGGATGCCCTCGTCGAACGGGATCCCGTCCGAGCCGACCATGTAGTCGTCGCGCGACAGCAGGGCGATCACGTCCGCTTCGACCTGCCGCGCGACCGCCGGACTGGCCGGCATGGCGTCGCGGAAGCCGCATTGCAGGCCCGACTCGCGCATCACCATCAGTGTCAGGTCCGAGACCGACATGTCCATCCGCGCAGCGGCGTCGGCAAACGACAGACCCTCGAGATGCTTGAGGTGATCCGCCCCAATCCAGGTGAACGTAGCGGCGTCGTTGCGACCGGGGAACAAGTTCTCGAGTGAATCGACCAATCGGTCGTGCCAGGCGGGGTCGCCCAGACGCTCCAGCAACCGATCGATCCCGCCCACGTGGCACTCGCCGCGCAGGAAGTAGCCGGGCACCGTCGCCGCTGCGGCGTAGGGGTAACACTCGAGCGTCACATCGACCCCGTCGGCCTTAGCCCGGTCGACCTCCGACATGATCGAGTCGATGTCGCCGGCGTTGCTCGGGAAGGTGCGGTAGTGCGAGATGTGCACCTTGACGCCGCTGCGCCGACCGATGTTCATCGCTTCGACGATGCCGGAGCCGTCGGGGGCGCGGTCGTCGTTGTGGTTACGGATGTGCGTCACGTAGACGCCGCCGTAGCGGGCGACGACCCTGTTCAGTGCAACCAACTCGTCGGTGTCCGAGTAGGAGTTGGGGTAGTAGGAGAGCCCCGTCGAAAACCCGGTCGCGCCCTGCTCCATCGCCTCGGCGACCATCCGCTCCGCCCTGGCGAGCCCCTCACCCTCAAGCGGCACGTCCTCAAAGCCGACGCTCTCCAGACGCACCGGACCATGCGGGGCCTGCACGGCGACATTGCAACCCTTGCCCTCATAGTGCGAGCGAAACGCCGCCATCGTCGACATGTCCAGCCCGACCGGCGGTGGACCGTACAGTCCCGCGATGTATCGCCCGTAGGAATCGAGATTCCCGGCCGAGAGCAGCGCATACGAGAGCCCGTCCTGCGTGATGAACTCCGTCGTCACGCCTTGCAGCAACCCATGCGCATGGACCGGATCACGCAGCAGCACACCATCCGAATGCGCGTGTGTATCGATGAAGCCGGGCGAGACCGTCAGTCCGGTCGCGTCGATCTCCCGCCGCGCCGACATGCCGGACAGATCGCCGACTGCAGCGATTCGCTCTCCGTCGACCGCCACATCGGCGTTGAACGCTGCTGCCCCCGTACCATCGACGACGCTTCCTCCCCGCAGGATCAGATCAGCCATCTCCGGGAACCTCTCCCGTCGCGTCCCAGGCCGCAATCTTGTCGGCAATGTACTGCCAGCGGTCGTCGATCTCGTCATGCAGCAGCCGCACCGCCGCTCGCCACTGGATCTCGCCTGGACCGTTCTCGTCGGCCAGCACGTGTGGCTCAATCAGTTCGGTGATCGCATCGACCCTGGCGTGCATCTCGTCCAGCGTGACAACGTGTTCCATCAGCTCGCGGGACGCCTCGATGTATCGTTCCCAGCCCTGCGTCGCCAGCGCGTGGATCACGGGGTTGCAGTGCGGCGCTCGCGCATCAATGTCCCAGAACACCTTGCGCAACCGGCAACTGCGCTCCGTTTCATCCCAGTCGGGCATCTCGTAGTACGTCCGGATCGGGCTGGGCGAGCGCCAGCTGTTCTCGACGTCCCAGGGAATCAGGCTGAACTCACCGGAGAGGGCATCCTCGTACCAGAAAAAGTTGTGATTGCCGCAGACCGGCACGCAGTACCAGGCCACGATCCCGTCCCAGTTGTCGGTCAGCCGATCCGCTGCCAGGTAGCCGTAGAGCGCATCCAGATCCTGGATGTAGTCCTCCAGCACGACGAATACCCCCGCGGCCGAATCATCCGACTTCTCCGCTTCGGTCAGCGCTGCCGAGAACTCGCGCAGGCCCGACGGATCCTCGGGGCCGCGCGCGATCGCCCCCTCGATGGCCTCGCTGAAGGCCGGCAGCCGCTCGATGTTGCCCGGCCAGATCTCCTTGTAGAGCACGCCGCGTCCGCCGTCGCGGAAACGATCGGCAATGAAGCGATCGTCGATATCCTCCGTCAGCGTGTAAAAGCCCAGCGGCTCGCCATTGAGGCGCAATAGCGCGAAGACCGAGCGCGGCGCAGGCACGCCGGCGTCCCGGAAGACCTGGTAGGTCAACACCTCGCGCATCTGCGCTTCGTCACTGTTCATCTGGTGGAAGTTGAGCCGCTTCAGGCCGTGATAGCGCAGCGCTGGCTCGTAGTGGTTGAACTTCAGCTTCCAGGCCAGCTTGTCGCAGGTGTTCACGCCGGTGAAGAAGCACTGCCGCAGCACGCCGAAAAATCCCTTGTACCGCACGCCGATCGGCCCGTAGCGCTTGCCGTCGATGACCACCGCGCCCTCGACGTACTGCTCGGCGGTCGGATTGGCGTCGAGCTGAGCCTGCTCCGCTTCTCCGAGCTGGATGTCGTAGACCCGAACCGTGCTCAAGTCAAAGACGATGTTGAATGGATCGCTGCGCTGTTGATCGACGCCAATCGTGGTCTCCGCCGCCCTCGACGGCACGCGCGGAGACGACGCGTCACCGGTGGTCGCGATGACCACGCCGGCAACGATCACGGCGACCGCCAGGACAAGCGCCAGCGCCGACCGCTTGTTCATCGCGCCTCCGGGGCCGTTTGAGCCGCGTCAAGGACGGGATAGCATATCGGCATGGCGCTCACCTTACGTCGCCCGGGCACTCGGAACCAGATAACGAAAGCGGATTCGCGGGAGGAACGCAAGTATCCGCTGCCGGCGGCCCGCGCTGCGCTGCTGACCGCCTGGCTCGACGCCCGCCTGCCACGCGATTCCCAGTATCCGCACGGCGTCATTACCAGCTGCTACTACGACACGCCCGAGCTCGACTCCTACCAGGAGTCAGCGGACGGCGAGTTCGCCAAACAGAAGCTGCGCCTGCGCTGGTATGGCGATCCCGTCGACCCGTACGCCGGCGTCTGGCTCGAGATGAAGTCGCGCGACGGCGCCCGCTCGACCAAGCAGCGCGTTCGCTACCCCTCCGCCGGCGTGCCTAACCAGCTCGGACTGATCATCCCCGAGCGCGACGAGCTTGCACGCCGCCTTCGTGACCTGACCGGGCTCGCCACGCTGCCGCTCGAGCCGACAGTCATCCCCACCGCCCTGATTCGCTACCAACGAATTCGCTGGCAATCCGCCGACGGCTCAGTCCGAGCATCGCTGGATACCGACGTACGTACCTCAAACCCGCGAGGAGCCCCGATCTGGCTGCCGATCGCCAATGGTTCCGTGCTCGAACTCAAGTCAAGCAGTGATCTGCCGGCGCAACTCGCCCACCTCGGACGCCTCGGCCTCCGCCGCACCGCCCACTCGAAGTACGCGCTCGCCGTCGAGACGCTCTACGGCGGCGAATCCGCCCGCGCCGGCTGAACCGCCCCGCGCACCTGGACACACCTGGAGGAGCCGATGCCCATCGTCATGATCGAGTGGCCCGACATTCTCGGCCCCACCTCGGAGATCGCGCTCGAGGAATACCTGCTCGCGATGATCGTCTCGCTGGCCGCGTCGATCGCGATCTATGTGCTCTATCTCATCTTCTATCGCGACTGGCAGCGCGGCGCCGGTATCCACCGGGTCTTCCTGCTCGCCGGACCAGCGATCACGCTGCTCTTCATCGCCATCCAATGGTCCCTGCCGCTCTCGCTCGGCCTGCTCGGCGCGCTCTCGTTTGTCCGCTTCCGCACGCCGATCAAGGACCCGGCGGAAATCGGCTACCTCCTGGTGGTCATCGCCTCGTCAATTGGCGCCGCGACCTACAACTACGAGCTGATCGGCATTCTCTTCGCCGCGGTCGCACTGGTCCTGATCGGCCAGCGCATCTTCGGCTCGACCGGTCTGAGAGGCCTGACCGCCGGCAGTCGCGACCTGATCATCACCATGCCCTCGGCCGACTACACCCAGCACGAGGCCGAGTTACTGAGCTTCCTCCGGTCCAACCTGCGCGGCTTCAAGATCGCTTCATCCACCCAGAACGCCGGAACCACCAGCCTGCATGCCAACTTCCGCCGCTCCAACTACGACGATCGCTGGGCCGAGTTCCGCACCGCCCTCGAGTCCGCCGTCGCCCCAGCCTCCGTCGACCTGTACGTTGGCTAGTCTCTGAATCTCACCGCCACTGAGACCGTGGGAGCCTGACAATGGTGAAGTTGAGCAAGCTTGAGTCAATCGATGTTCGCGATGTATGGAAAAGTGAGCCATACGGGTTCACGCCTTGGCTGGCGCAGAACCTCGACGAGTTAGGTGCTGTGCTCGGTCTCGAACTTGAAGAAAGCGAGGCTGAATCTCCGGTCGGAGACTTCTCCCTCGATTTGTTGTCCCGCGACATCAACGACCGACGTGTGGTTGTGATCGAGAACCAACTCGGCACAACTGACCATGACCACCTTGGCAAGCTGCTGACTTATGCCGGCGGCAAGGGTGCGCAAGTGGTCGTCTGGGTTGCTGGCAGTTTCCGTGCCGAGCATCGCGCGGCGATCGATTGGCTCAACCAGCGCACCGACACGGACACTGCGTTTTTTGGCATCAAGATCGAAGCGTGGAAAATCGGAGACTCCGATACTGCTCCAAGGCTCAATCTCGTCGCGTGGCCCAACGACTGGCAGCGCCAGACATCTCGCGCGAGCGGTTCAGGTGGACCCACGCCCAAGATGGAGAGTTACCAACGGTTCTTCCAAAAGCTGATGGACGAGCTGCGAGAAAGGCATGGCTTCACCAGTGCCAAGGTGGCTTTGCATCAGAACTACTACAACTTCAAATCAGATATGGCTGGCATTCAATACACGGCCGCCTTCGTAAGCAGTGGACTGGCCGTTGCTCAGCTGACGTTGTACAAGAACGACAAATCGGCCAACCTCGACATCTTCAATCGTCTCAAAGCGGACGAAGCGAGCTTGGCCGAGAAAATGGGCCAGGACCTGGTTTGGGATCCCAAAGAGAACGCTGTCTATTGCCAGGTTCGCTTAGAACGGGAAGGGCGAATAGAAGATGATGAGATGCTGGATGACATCCGAGAGTGGATGATTGAGAATCTGCTCAGAATCCGAGAGGTCTTTGGTCCTCGGGTCAGGGAGATCGTCAGCTAACCTCACCAGCACGGGAGCGGAAGGGGACCGGTGTCTTCCACAGTCTTCAAAACTGATGCGGGGCGGTCCGCACCGTCTCGGGTGGGTTCGACTCCCATGCGCTCCCGCCACGACAACCAAGAGTTGACCTACAGCGCGTCGATCACAGCCTGCGCAAACTCCTCGGTGCTCGCCGAGCCGCCCTGGTCCGGCGTCAACCGCTCCCCGGCTTCGTAGACCGCGTCAATCGCCGCCTCCAACGCCGACGCCCGTTCATGCTGACCGAGATGATGAAGCATCATCACCGCCGAGAGCATCGTCGCCGTCGGATTGATCCGGTGCATGCCGGCGATGTCGGGGGCAGTTCCGTGGACCGACTCGAAATAGGCCCAGTCCTCGCCGAAGCAACCCGATGGCGCCAGTCCCAGGCCGCCAATCGTACCCGCGCCCTCGTCCGAGAAGATGTCACCGTAGAGGTTGGGCAGCAGTACCACATCCAGATCGTGCGGCGAGGCGACGATTCGCCGGGCGAAATCGTCGGCGATGAATGACTCAAAGGTGATATCGGGATAGCCGGACGCGACCTCGGCGGCGATCTCGACGAACCAGCCGTCGGTCCGCGACAACACGTTGTACTTGGCCGAACAGGTCAGTTTGCCCTCAGATCCCTCCGCCTTGCGCTGTTGCGTCAGCCGGCAGGCGAAATGCGCCACGCGCTCGACATTGGCCCTCGTGAAGTACTTGATCGCATAGCGTCCGTCGGCCTCGGCAAAGTGGCCGAATCCCCCGGGAATCTGGGTGCGCGAGACGCCGCCGAACCGAGGACGGTCGGCCAGACCCGAGGCTGCGACCTCCGACAGATCGCCCTCAATTCCGGCGTACAGGTCCTCCAGGTTCTCGCGCACGATGACGTAGTCGATGCCCTCCGGCCGGACCATCGGCGAGCGGAAGCCGGGCCGCCACTTGATCGGCCGCACGTTCGCGTACGTCTGCCGTCCCCAGCGGAAATATCCGACGCCCGGTGTCTGACCATTGGTCGAGCCGAACAGCACTGTGTTACAGCGCTCGGCCGTATCGATCACCAGCTGCTCGCCCTCTTCGCGCGACATCTCCCGAGCCATCTCCGCGCCGTCGGGCAGGACCTCGAACGCGATCGGCAACTCCATCGCCTGCAGCACCGCCAGCGAGGCATGCACCGCCTCGGGCGCCGCGTCGTCGCCGGGTAGCACGCCGACCGTCGGTTGCGCGTCGGATGCAGAGTCAGTTGCAGAACTCATCCTCAGTCTCCGTCCCGGACTCGTTCGTCGCGGGCGAGACCGCGGAACCACTCATCGTCGACTCCTGTGACGCGTCCGATCTCGTCGAAAATCAAGCCCAGCCGATTCGTGTACATCAAATCGAGCAGATCGTCCCCGTCGACCAGCTCAATCGGTGGTTCCCCACCGTCCGCTTCGTCGATGGCCGACGAAGAAAACTCGCCATTCGAGACGAACAGACCTTCAGCCGCCTTACCCTCCATCGACGCCCGCAGATCCCGAATCTGATTCGCTCCCAGCGAACCAAACGAGCGGCGAAAAATGGCGTACACGCTGGCCCGGTCCTCGTCGTCATGCACCCCCAGGCACTCGACGGCGCCGTCGAAGGCAATCCGTTCGACCTTGACGTCCACCACCGCCAGCGCGCTGAGGATCCGAATCGTGAACTGCTCAAAGGCGTCGCGTCCCAGGTTGCGAATCGAAGACTCCAGCCGCGAACGCCACTCGTAGTCGTCCATCGGCGGAACGTCCGCGCGGCCCTCATCGCCCCAACCATCGCGCTCCGGGGCGGATTCCTCCATCCGAGCTTCGGCCTCGCGCCGCTGTCGGCTGCGCCGAAGCGTCCGCCAACCCAGGTAGATCATCGCCAGAACCAGCGGAGCAAACTGAGCCCAATCCGGAGCCGTCTCCCCCTCCTCCACCCCCGCAAGCCGGGCAAAAATAATCCCGCCAAAGATCATGATCAGCAAGGCAACCAGAACATCAACCAGCACAGATCGCATGTTGCTCATATCGCCAGCCGTTCGCAGTTCGAATTGCAGACTACCGCTAGCTTCCGCCAAGGCGATCCAGGAGGTCCGGCGCGGGGCGAAAGACGAACTTCTTGCCCGAGCGCTGGCGTTGCAGGAAGCCGCGTTCAGTCAGGTTCTGGAGATCGGCGCGAGCTGCCCAGTAAGAGACCCGATGCTCGTTCTGCTGTTGCGCGATCGTGAAGATGCGACTGGGCTGCTCTAGGGCCGCATCGATGATCGCAAGTTGTCGTTCGCTGAATCCGGTCTCGCCGAGCCGTTCCAGCAGGTCTCGGGTCGCTGCGGCCTCTTCCTGCAGGTCGCGACCGAGTTGTTCGACCGCCCGATCCATGATGTCGAGCTGGTGGAGGAGGAAGTGTGTGACATCGTTGTTGTCGGCGGTGACGTGCTGATAGGCGCGCGAGTACTGCGCCGGCGCCTGCAGAAGGAAGTGAGAGATCGGCAGATACGGTGCCAGCCACCATCCCGAGCGCAACAGCGACCAGTAAAAGAGCGCTCGCGCGGTCCGGCCGTTGCCGTCAACGAACGGGTGGTCGTAGCCGATCATGAAGTGCAGCAGGATGGCCCGAACGAGCGGATGCACGAACTCCGCATCCGGGTCGAGATCTGCGAAGTCCGTGATTCTCTGCATCCGCTCGGGGAGCTCGTCCGCGGGCGGCGGGCGGTGCACGATCTCCTGGCTGGCCGACACGACGTAGACGCGTGCCTCACCAGGTCGTTGCAGCCGTCCAGCATCGTTCTCATTGTGCATGGTGCCGGTGGCGACGACCTGGTGCAGGCCCAAGATGTGTTCGAGGTCCACTGAATCGCCGTTGGTCGCCCATTCCTCCACGGTCTGCATGGCAGCGAAGTTGTTGGCGATCATCCGCTCGCTCTTGTCCCGCGGAGGTCGGCCATCATGCAGCATCTCCCGTGCGAGCAGGCGGCTGGTGTTGGCGCCCTCCAGTCGGCTGGACTGGATCGACTCTTCGATCAGCCCTCGCTGCAGCCAGCGTCGGCGGGCTGCATTGGTCATCAGTGTCTCGTCGGCAAGGATGTGGGCGCGCTGGGCCTGATCTAGACGATTGAGAGCCGCGAGCACGGGCTGCGCGTTGCAGTACCAGAAGGGTTGATCCCCGCGTCCCAACAACGGCAATGACCGAGCTGATGCTCGTCGCGCCATGGCCATGCCAAACCAATGCAGGCGCGCGCTGCGGCCGGCCGGCGGTGTTCGATAGCGGATCTCGTCCCAGGGGAGGTAGCGATCCTTGTCGTCAAGCGGATAGGCCTCGGTGAGCAGGGCGACCTGCTGCTCAGCGTCGAGTTGGACGAACTCCGCCGAGAGCGCAGCCTGCGATGGCGCGGTCTGGGGAAGCGGCATTCCCTGATCCTCGCACTACTATTGGCGTGCTCACGGTTTCTGTGAAACCAATAGTAAGTGCTGAGGCTCGGCGATGCGAAAACCCCGGCCCCAGTTCTGTTGATTTGCTCACGGTTGATGTGAAACCGTGAGCAAATCGCCCATCAGGCCGAATGCACGCAACTATCGGTGTTCTATCGGTGTCTATTGATCCGATAGTTGACTGAGTCGCTCCAAGTCGCCCGACCGCTGACGTGAAGCAGGCCGCAAGGTGTCAATTTGAAGTCAATCTCGTTGACATTGCCACCTACACCGGCAGCGCCTTCACGTCGATGTTGTACAACTTCTGCACGTTGCCCCAGACCATCTTGTCGACGTCCTCCTGCGGGACGCCTTCCATGATCTCGTCCAGGATCCGGCGCGAGTTCGGCCAGATCGCGTCGTGGTGCGGATAGTCGTTGCCCCAGAGCAGGTTGTCGACCCCAATGCGGTCGCGCGTTTGCACGCCGATCTCGTCGTCCTCGAACGTGACCATGAAGTTGCGGTGGAAGTACTCCGAGGGCAACATCTCCAGCTCGGGCGTCCGGTCGACCGCGCGAGCGCGGTAGTAGGCGTGGTCCCAGCGCTCGAGTGTGTGCGCGATCCAGCCGGTCTCCCATTCGGCCATCACGAACTTCAGACCCGGATGCCGCTCGCAAACCCCTGAGGTAACGAGGTTGGAGATCGTGTTCCAGGCGGCCGAATGCGCCAGCGTGTAGCTCACGACCTCGTCCCACTCCTTGGGCAGACCCATCCCCGGCTCCGCGCCGCAGAAGATGTGCATCGTCAGCGGCAGTCCGGCTTCCTCTGCCGCCGCCCAGAACGGCTCGTAGTAGGCGTCCGAGTACGGCTTGTCCTTGGGCGCGGTACAGGGAATCGCGACGCCCTTGATACCCATGTTGGCGCAGCGCTCAAGCTCGGCGATCCCGACCTCCACGTCGCGCAGCGTCAGACAACCGACGCCGATCAGCCGCTCGGGGCTGTGCGAGCAGTAGTCGCGGATCCAGTCGTTGTGACGCTGGAAGACGGCGTTCACCACCTCCACGTCATCGACCATGTAGGTCAGCATGTTGATCGAGGGATACATCACCTCGCCGACCACGCCGTCTGCATCCTGCTCGGTCAGGCGCGCTACCGGGTCCTTGACCCCGGGATTGATTAGGTCCCAGCCGCGCTGCATCTTCTCCTTGGTTTCGGGCAGGTTCAGGTTCGCCCCGGCGATCCCCAGCCGCCCCACCAGCATGGCGAAGTCGATCTGCGGCCAGGCAAGGTACACCCCCTCGCGGCCCTTCCAGCCGTCGACCACGCGCGGCGCGCGATCGCCGAATTTTTCTACCAGTCCGTCAAAGACCTCCGGCCCCTCAACCACGTGGGAGTCGCAGGAATAGACAATCTCGCTGACCATGACACTCGTCCTCTCGGCTTCCCAGTCAGGATAGAGGGATACGACGTCGGCTCGCTGCTATGGTTCGTCTTTCCAAACCCGAGGCATGCTGCTGAAGAACACCATGAGACTCCGAATCGTCCGTGCGCTCGCCGTCTCCTTCCTGCTCACCGGCCTCGCGCTGTCGGCCTGCGCGATCGAACCCCAGACTCAGTCCGATCAGTCCGCTGGCCAGACAGCCGCGCCCGAGCCGCAGCCGGTCCAGCAGACTGTTCCTGAGCAACCTGCAAGCCAACCTCACTCCGAGCGACAACAGGAATCGCAGGATCGGTTCGAGGAAATGCTCGCTCGGCTCACGGTGGCTCCTGAATCGGACGCAGGCATCAGCTACGACCGCGATCTGTACATGCCCGACGGATGGCTGGAGACCGACCGACCGGCCTGTAACGTCCGCGAACTCGTGCTGATCGCGGAAGCAATCACCATCACTGAGGTCAACCAGGACTGTCGTCCGTTGGACGGCCTCTGGCATTCCTGGTACGACGACGATCCGTTTGACGATCCCTCAAAGCTGGACATCGACCACATGGTGCCGCTGGCGGAAGCGCATGACTCCGGCGCCGCCGTCTGGCCGGCCGAGCGCAAGTCGGCCTTCGCCAACGACCTCGATCTCCCCGCCGCGCTCACGGCCGTTTCAGCCTCCAGCAACCGAATCAAGCGAGCTGACGATCCCGCCGACTGGAAGCCTCCGCTCAAAAGCGCCTGGTGCCAGTACGCGCACGACTGGATCGCCGTCAAGGTCAAGTGGTCGCTCACCGCCGACCAGCAGGAGGTCGTCGCCCTACGTGACATGCTCCAGACTTGTCCCGCCAGCTACCAGCGCCGGGCCGAGTACCCGGAGCGACAGCCGACCGTGATCCACGTCCAGCGCGAGCAGAACGATCAACAGCGCCCGGACGCCGAAGAGCAGCCGTCAGGCCCCTACGCCTCCTGCGACGAAGCCGAGGCAGCCGGCGTTGAACGACAACGGGGCTCAAAGGGAACCGGCCAGGGGTTCCCCAAACACACAGTCCCCTCCGCCCGGGACGGAGACAGCGACGGCGTCGTCTGCGAACAATGATCGCGCTCGCCTACTGATTCCGGATACAATACGAACATCTGAGCGTATCACTCCTGAAGAGCGGCGGCATGCCTCACCGACAGCCGGTTCCCCATCCAGACACTCCCGGACTCTCCCGGATCACGCCGGAATCACACTCACGGATTCCGGACTCATCTGGACGAATCTGGACTGATCTGGACAAATCTGGACTCCAACACACCTCAACTGCCGCTGAGCACTGGAAACTGTCCAAAACTCACCCAATTTCGCCCCGCATACGCTCAGCACCGATTTTCGGGGTCAGTCGGCGCCCCTCGAGCCGCGGGTCAGTTCCGTTGCGACGCCGGTTTCAGTTCCGTAAACCACGACGCAACACCCGCCGCTCAGACCTCCAGCGGGATCCCCATCTCCGACGACAACTCCCGCAGTTCCTGCAACGTCGAGGCGGGATAGACGACGTGCCCGGCCGCAATCCGCTCCTCATAGGCGCGCTGCTCGATCTCGCCCGGAGCGAAGACCTCACCGACGTCCGGCAGCGGATCGGCCGACTTGATCTGGTCGACCATCGAGTCCACCTTCTCGGCGAACTCGCCGGCGTCTCCGAATATCTCGGGGTCGATCACGAGCAGAAACTGTCCCCGTTTGCCGATGTTGACGTCTTTCGAGTGGTATCCGCCCGGCAGCGCGCCGGCGAGCAGGTTCATGAACATGCTCAGTCCCGACCCCTTATAGGCCGCGACCGCGCCCAGCGCCGGGATGATCCCGGACAGCGCCGTCTCCGGATCGGTCGTCGGCAACCCCTCGATGTCGAGGAAGCCCCACTCTTCGGGGATCTCTCGGCCCTCCGCCCGCGCCCGCATCACCTTGCCCAGCGCGACTGGCGTCAGCGCCATGTCGAGCACGACCGGCGGACCCGACGCGCGCGGCACGGCGAAGGCCATCGGGTTGTTGCCCGAAATCCGGGTCCGGGACCCGAACGGCGCGATGTTCGGCACACTCGTCGTCGTGCAGAACGAGACGAAGCCCGCGGCCGCCGCCATCATCGGATAGAACGCGCCCATCCCCCAGTCGTTGCTGTTGCGCAGCGTGCCCAGCGCCAGTCCGGTCTCTTTCGCCTTGGCGATCGTGCGCTCCATCGTCCGAGCCACGATCAGCTGCCCAATCCCGCCGTCGCCGTCGACCACGTGCGAGACCGGCGTCTCCTTCAGCACCTCAAGCCTCGGTGTCGGGTTATAGCGGCCCGCCTGCAGATGTCCCGCGTACCAGCCCAGCCGCTGGAACCCATGCGTGTCGACTCCGCGCAGGTCGGCGGTCAGTTGAATCTCGACCGTGAAGGCCGCGTCTTCTGATGGAACGCCGCAAGCCTCGTAGACCCTGGCGCCAAACTCGCGCAGCGGCTCAAGCGGGACGACCTCGGTCGCATCCTGGTCGGCCATCAGTCGTCATCCCCGTCACTGAATTCCAGCAGGCCGCCGTCAGACATGCCCCGCGCCTCGCCCGTCGTCTGCGCCGCGCAGACGATGAACTCCAGATCCTCGGGCCCCTGGCTGTAAATCTGGTGCGCGATGTCGGCCGGGAAGAAGAGGAAGTCGCCCGCCGTCGCCGTCGTCCGCCAGGGTCCGCAATCGATCTCCGCGTTGCCCTTCAGGAAGTAGTAGACCTTCTCGATGTCCTCATGAATGTGCCGCACATTCGTCTCGCCCACCGGCAGCACGTTGTAAAGCACAAACTGGAACGAGCTCTCGAAGCGACCCTCCGCCGTCGTGAACATCCGCCGAGAGTGAATGTTTCGCCCCACGCTGACCGACGTTTCGGAGATCGGTTTGATCACGAAGCGCGAATCCTCGGGCGGCGGAACCGGGTCGCCCTCCAGGGCCGGCGCCACCGGTGGCATGTTCCGTTCAGGCGTCTCTTGAGTCATCGCGTCCTCCTCGTCAATGCCTTCGGCTCGCAGGATAGACAGGAGACAGCAGAACTCCGGTTAGAACGGCAACCCAATCGCCTTGGCCAGAAAGGCCATCCACTCCTTCGACTCCCGGAACCGGTCGATCGTGTAGTCAACGAAATCCGGCGCCGTCACCTCGTCGACGTCCATTCGGTGGGTAACGATGAAGTGCTTGCGTTTGATGTCTTCGATCATCGGGTCGTCGGCCGAAAAGCCTCGCGGCGGACGCTTGAGCATGTCGTGGTGGCCGTCGATGCTCCACTCACTCGTCTCCGCCAGTTCCTTAAGCGCAAGCCACTCCCTGGGATGTTCGGAAACGGCGCGCCGGTAGGCGAGCAGCGCGTCGCGATCCGGCATCCAGCTCCCGGCGCCGATGAAACACTCTTCGATCGATATGTGCACGTAGTAGCCCGGCGCATGCACGTCCTTGCCCGACTCGTGCCGGAACTGAATCCCGACGTTGGTCTTGTAGGGCGATTTGTCCCGCGAGAAGCGCACGTCGCGGTAGATCCGCATCAGCGACCCGCCCTGCTTGCGATCGGAGGCGCGGATGTGTGGCGAGATGTCGGCCAGCGGCCCGCCGACCTGGCGGATGTACTCCAGCGCGGGCTCGCGCAAGACCGTCTCGTACACGTCCTTGCGCGCGTTAAACCACTCACGCTCGTTATTGGCCGACAGTCCGACCAGGAAGTCGATCAGTTCCTCACTGAAGACCATGGTTGTCCCCGTTTCGCTTGGGCTTCTCAACTGACGAGAGTATCGGGCGCATGATCGGGAGCGCGGTAGCGGCTGATCGATCGCCAGAGCAAACCGATCAGCAAGGTCGCGCCCAGTCCGATCACGCCGCCCAGGAAGTAGGTCCGGTCCACGCCGATCTCATCGCCCCAGAAGCCAACCCAGATGATGCCCAGGTTGTTCGCCGTTTGCGCCATCAGCACCATCACCGAGAAGGCCCGTCCGCGCATCTCGTCCGGCGTCGTCAGATGCACCGTCACCTGGCGCACGGCCACTGTCACGGCATCGGCCGCACCCAGCATCGCGATCACGATCATCCCGACCCAGAGCCAGGGCGCCGCCCCCAGGGCGAACAGCAGAGACGCATAGACCGCCGACGCGGCCAGCACCATGATGCCCTTGGCCCGGTAGTTGACCAGGAACAGCGCCAACAGCATCCCGCAGGCCGAACCCACCGCATTGACCGTGCCCAATGCACCCGCCGCGCCGACGCCGGCCATGAACAGCCCGGTCGCCAGCAAGGGCAGGATCTCGCGGTAGTACGAGATCACGGTGATCCCCCAGTCGAGGATGAACAGCCCCGGCAGGATCGGGTGTCGGATCACATAGCGGGTCCCTTCAATCACCATGCGCAGCGTCGACTGCCGCTCAGAGACCGCTCGGGCGGAGGTCTTGATCAAGGCCGGCATGATTGCCGAGATCAGGGCGAATCCCGCCGCCACCCAGAGCATCCCGATCGCATCAAGTCCAACGGCCAGCGCCGTGACGATCAGGCCACCCAGGATCCAGCCGGTCATCTGAGTGCTGGTGTCGAGCGTGACGGCGGCGCTGAGATAGCGCGGCGGCACGACACGCGGCGTGATCGTCGCGCGCGCCGGCGCGACGAACGTGGCCAGACCGCCCAGCGCGCCCAGCGCGACCCAGGCCATCCAGAACTCGAGCAAGTCGAGCGTCGCTGCCGTGGCGACTGCCACCAGGATGGCCAGCACGGCTGCATTGGCCGAGGCCATCAGCCAGCGTCGATCGAAGCGGTCGGCCAGGACGCCGCCATACAACACGCCGAACGCCTGGATCGGCAACTGCACCGCCCCGATGATCGCCACCTCGGTGAACGACTCACCGCCGGTCTGGTCGACGAACCACTGCGGGATCGCGACGAAGCGGATCATCTGCGAAATGATCATGCAGAGCGCCGCGACCCAGAGCACGCGGTAGTCGCGGATTCGGAACAGACTGCGCAGCGGCGGTCGGGAGAAGGTTGGACGCTGGCTCACGGGCAGCGCCGCCGTTTCAGGGATGCGTCGGGCATACTATGCGGCGAACGCGGGATCGGTTGGGGCATATCTGCCGAGGGTATCGCCCACCCCGAGATTCACGGGAGGTCAGCATGAAGGTCGGCATCTACTTGCCACAGGTCGGCGGCGTCGCCAGCCCGGAGAACATCAAGCGAGTGGCGACCGCGGTTGAAGCCAACGGCTACGACTCGCTCTGGACCTTCGACCACGTCGTCCTGCGCCCGGACCAGGGCTCCGACTATCCCTATTCCGAGGACGGCCGCTTCCTGGTCCCGGCCGAGGCGCCCTTTCTCGAACCGCTCACCCTGATGACCTTCGCCGCCGCCGTGACCGAACGGGTCGAGCTGGGCACCGCCGTCCTGGTCGCGCCGATGCGCGCGCCCGTCCTGCACGCCAAGTTGATGGCCACGCTCGACCACCTGGCCGGCGGGCGCCTCATCCTCGGCGCCGGCGTCGGCTGGTGGAAAGAGGAGTTCGAGGCGCTGTCGATGCCGTTCGACCGCCGCGGCGCGCGGATGGACGAGTATCTACAGGTCCTGCGCGACCTCTGGGAGAACGAGATCGGCTCGTTCGAGGGCGAGTTTTACAACACCAAGGGCTGGTACTGCCGACCCCAACCGCCGCGCCGCGTGCCGATCCTGCTGGGCGGCAACAATCCCCGCCAGCTGCGCCGCGCCGGCCGCTTCGCCGACGGCTACCTGGCCAACCCGGCGATGCTCGACACGCTTGAGGACGATTGGGCGCTGGTCAAATCAGAGGCCGAGTCGCACGGCCGCGATTCCTCGGGTATGCAGCTGATGATCAACCGGATCACGGTGCTCGCCGAGGACACGATCGACGAAGCGGCCAAGACGCTCAACGAGATGAAATCCAGAGGCTTCGACCAGGCGATCGCCAACCTGCATCCCGCCGCCGACGCCGAGGCCGTGCTCGCCGAATTCGCCGGCAAACACCTGCAGCATCTGCAGCAAGAGTGAGAAGCGGCAGCGTATTCGGCGTTCCCGGTGAATCACGAATAACTGACTCGCTTACTCCAACTTCTGGAATCGCCAGCCCTGTTATTCGTCGTTATCGATAAACTAAGAATAACGGCGTTCGTTATTCCGACTTCAGGAACAGCAGCCGATGCTATTCTGACTTCATCCTTAAAGTACGAATAACGTGGCTCGCTATTCTCACTTCCGGAACAAGCGACACCGTTATTCCAACTTCATCGCCTATCGCGAAACAACAACGGCCGCATTGCGGCTGGACCATCACCGATTGAGCGCATACTCGTGAAGCGAACGGCGTCAGGCCACTTCGAAACGACCCTCTTCGCCGAGGAAGCGGTTCGGGCGTTCGTGCCGGCGCCCATGCCTCCCCGTCCACCGATCGACTTCTCCGGGCTACATCGACCGCTCGAACAGGCGACCATCGCCCTGGGCTCGCTGGATGCAGTGACCAGGCACCTGCCCGACCCCGACCTCTTCATCTATTCCTACGTGCGACGCGAAGCGCAGCTCTCCTCCGAGATCGAAGGGACGCAGTCCTCACTCTCCGATCTCCTGGCGTTCGAGCTTGGCAACCGGCCTGGGGTCCTGGTCGACGACGTCACCGAGGTTTCCAACTACGTCGCCGCGCTCAACCACGGACTGCGCCGGATGCGGGACGACGACTTCCCCCTCAGCAACCGGTTGCTACGCGAGTTGCACCGGCGACTGCTCCAGAGTGGACGCGGCTCAGAGAAACTGCCGGGAGAATTTCGCCGCTCGCAGAACTGGATCGGCGGCAAGCGACCGGGTGTCGCGCTCTACGTCCCGCCGCCTCACGACCAGGTCGAACCATGCATGAGCGACCTGGAGCGCTTCATCCACGCCACGGACGATGGTCTGCCGTCGCTTGTTCGCGCCGGACTGGCGCACGCCCAGTTCGAGTCGATCCATCCGTTCCTGGACGGGAACGGGCGGGTCGGGCGAATGCTGATCGCCTTCATCCTCGTCCAGTCGGGAGCGCTCAGCGAGCCGATCCTTTATCTCAGTCTCTATCTGAAGCAATTCCGCTCGACGTACTACGACCTGCTCAATCAGCTGCGCGACGACGGCGACTGGGAGGCCTGGCTGCAGTTCTTCCTTGAGGGGGTGCGTCTGACCGCCCAACACGGCGTCCAGACCGCACAACGGTTGACCAGGCTGTTCGAGACTGACCGACAGCGGATTGCGGTATCGGGACGGCGGGCCAATTCGGCCATCCGGGCGCATCATGAGTTCATGCAGCGACCACTGCTGACCATCTCCGCCGTTCGCGATGGAACCAGACTCTCCTTCTCCGCCGCCGACGCCGCCGTCCAGCATCTGGCGAACCTGGGCATCGTCGAGGAGATCACGGGGCGCCGGCGCGATCGGCGCTACGTCTACGCGGAGTATCTCAACACGCTCAACGAGGAACTGAACCCCTTCGCCTAGTCGAGTTCGACCAGACGTACACGGCGGATAGGCTGGATCGGACCTGCTCAGCCGATGAATCCTGGAGGCCATGATGGGCGACACCGTCACCTACGAGCGCAGCGGCCGAATTGGCACGATCACCTACAACCGGCCAGAGGCCCTGAACGCGATCAACCATGAGTTGCGTTCCGATCTCAATGCCGCCTGGGAGGCGTTCCGCAACGACGACGATGCCTGGGTCGGGATCGTCACCGGCGCAGGCCGCGCGTTTTCGGCAGGCGCCGACTTGCGATCTCCGGCGCCGCCGGAGGAACACACCTTCTGGGAGGTGCCCTCGTTGACCTCGCTCGAATCGGGGATGGAAGTCTGGAAACCGACGATCGCAGCGGTCAACGGGTACGCCCTCGGATTCGGCCTGACCATGGTCGCCGCCTGCGATTTCGTCATCGCCTCCGACCGCGCCCAGTTCGGCTTCCCCGAGGTGCAAATCGGCGTGCCCACGATCCAGGGAGCGATCCGCATGCCCAAACGGGTCGCCTGGCATTATGCGATGGAGCTCCTGCTGATCGGCGACCGCGTCGACGCCTGGCGGGCCAAGGAGATGGGTCTGGTCTGGGAGATCGTGCCGCACGACGATCTGATGCCCGCCGCCCGCAACCTCGCCGAGCGCCTGTGCAAGGGCGCACCGCTCGCGGTTCGCGCAACCAAAGAAGTCGCCCACCGAGGCCAGGAGTTGCCCTTCGTGCAGGCGATCCGTTTTGGCGAAACGATGCGCCGCGTCGCCCGAACAACCGCCGACGCCACGGAGGGCCCGCAAGCGTTCCGCGAGAAACGGGCTCCCAGCTGGGGCGCCCACTGATGGCGAAGTCCGACCGGCGCTTCTACCGAGCTGCGCGTGTCGCCAACCAGGCGATGGACGACTGGCTGCCAGACCATGCCGTCGGCGTCGCCAACAGCAGGATCTTCGATGTTCTTCCCGCGGCCGACGCTCCGGCGGACGAAACCGTCGACCTGGGCGACGTTTCGCTCTTGCCCGGCCTGGTTGAGGGCCACACGCACATTCCCTGTCCACCTCGAATCGACGCGTTCGACATCATCTCGCAGGAGCCCAACGAACCGGCGCTGATCCGCGCGGCCCACGCCGTCGGCCTGGCGCTGCGCAGCGGAATCACGACGATGCGCGATCTAGGCTCGAAAAACGAAGTCGTGTTCGCAGTCCGCGACGCGATTGCCTCAGGCGTCATCCCTGGACCGCGACTGCTTGCCGCCGGCGCGCCGATCACGCGCACGATGGACCACTGCTGGTTTTGGGGCGGTGAGGCCGATTCGCCCGAGGCTGTTAGGGCGATGGCTCAGGAACATGTGGACCAGGGCGCGGACGTACTCAAAGTGATGGCCTCGGGCGGCAACTTCACGCCAACGTCGAATCCGCGCGACCGACAGTATCCGCCAGAGACGATCCGGGAGATCGTCGAGGCGGGCAAGTCCGGCGGGATCGAGGTCGCGGCGCACACGCACGCCGCCGAGGGAATCCGGGCGGCGGTTGAAGGCGGCGTCAGACACCTGATTCACTGCCGCTGGCTGTCGGCCAATCCGGAAGAGGGGTTCAGGTACGAGCCTGAGCTGGCGCAACGGATCGCCGATGAAGGCATCTGGGTTAACCCGACCATCGGTCTGGGCCTGCTCGCATCAGAGGCGCGCGAGCGCGGCGACGCTGCGCCGCGGCGCAATCCGAACCTGCAAGGACCGTCTCCCCGCGAACAGGGTCTGGAAATCCTGCGCGACATGCGGGATCGCGGCGCTCGTTTCACTTCCGGCCTCGACATGGGTATGGCCTACGCCGACTTCAACCGCGCGCCCGCCGAGGCCTGGGCGTTCGTGGAGGACGTGGGCCTGTCTGAGTGGCACGCCCTACGAATCATGACCTGCGACACGGCCGACGCCATCGGCGTCGGAGATCGGGTCGGGCGTATTCAATCCGGGCTCGACGCCGACCTGGCCGCGTTTCCAGGCGACCCTGCCGCCAACATCCGCGACCTTGGTCAACCAGTGTTCGTCATGCAGCGCGGTACGGTTGTCGTTGCTCCGAGTTAGGGGAACTTCAGCACGATCTCCCTGCCCTGGCGGGATTCCAGGTCCAAGTGCACGATCCGGTGGTTGTTGGTGTCGGCTACCAGCAGGGAGCGGCCGGGACCGGTGGTCAATCCGCCTGGCTCGTCGAGTTCCAACTCGCTGAAGCTGCCTAAGGCGGCTCCGTGCTTGCCGACGAGCGTGTTGACGTTCTCGTTCAGTGGGAACACCTGCTTGATCTTGTGGTTGAACGTGTCCGCCACGTAGAGCTCATCGCCAACGCGGGCTACATCGAGCGGATGCTGCAGCTTCGCCACTGAGCGCCCGCCGTCGGCGTCGCCGAAGTGGAACAGGCCGCCCTGGCCGGTCTTGCCGATGAAGGTCGTCGTTCGGCCGTCAGGATCCCAGCTGATCTCGCGCACGCCGCTTGATTCCGAGTCGGCGAAGGCGAGCCCGGTCGGACCCGGCGCCAGACCCGATACCTGGGCCAGTTCCGACTGCATTCGCGGCCCGTCGACGATTCCCTCGCGACCCGAGCCGCCCCAGGGACCGATGTAGGAGGCGTCGCCGACCTGATCGCCGAGCGGCATCCGCCAGATCTGGTGGATGCCGGCCATTGCGATGTAGAGGTCGCCATCGTGTACGGCCACATCCCAGGGGGAGCTCAACGCCGTCCGAATTGCGGGCTCGCCGGAGGGCATCATCCGCGCCTGCTCTCCGGTGCCGGCGATCGTGGTGACGCTGCCGTCGCGCAGATCGATCCGGCGCAGGGCGTGGTTCTCGTTGTCGGCGACGAACACGTAGTCGCCGAACACCTCGACGCCCTGGGGCTGATTGAACCAAGCCTCCGAGGCCGAACCGTCCGTGAAGCCGGCCTCCGAGCCGCCGATCACCTGCGACACGTTGCCGTCGATGTCGGACACGACGATCCGGTCGTTGTTGCTGTCGGAGACGACCAGCCGCCCTGAGCTGTCGTCCCAGGCGACCTTGCCGGGGAAGGAGAGTGCGCTGTCACGTCCGGTTTCGCGGACCAGTCCGAGGTCTTTACGCGTCAGAATCTGTTCGGCTTCGTACTCGACCAGCCAACCTTCGATTAGGGGGGCAGCCATGTCTTCCGTCAGCTCGCCCTCGTGAATGCCGATCACATTGCCGCGTGGGTCGATGAAGTAGAGCGTCGGCCAGGCCCGCGCGCCGAAGGTCTGCCAATACTTGAAATCGGCGTCATTGAGCACCGGGTGCTCAATTCGCAGACGCAGGATCGCCTGGCGCAGATTTTCGGTCTCCCTCTCGGTCGGGAACTTGGGCGAATGGACCGAGACGATCTGGAGCGTGTCGGCGTAGCGGCGTTCAAGCTTCCGCAACTGCGGAAGCACGTGCAGACAGTTGATTCAAGCGTAGGTCCAGAAGTGCAGGATTAGCAGGCGGCCGTTGAAGTCGCCCATCGACATTTCGCGTCCGGTGTTCAGCCAGGTCATGCCGGCGGGAACGTCGGGCGCGGGCGTCTTGCCAAACGCGCGGGAGGTGGTCATAGGGGATTCTCTCCGACCATCGAGTGCTGTCGACTCAGACTAGCGCTCCTCCCCAACCAGCTTGAGGATCGGACCGCCGAAGACCAGCACGTAGATCTCGCCTGCGTGGTCTAAGCCAAATGACGCGATCAGCTCGCCGCTTTCCAGGATCACATTCCTCACCCAGCCCGTCTCGGCACCGTCGTCGGGCCAGAGGCCCCAGATTGTGCCCGAACAGAAATCGCCAAAGACGTAGGCGCCAACGAGATGCGGAAGCGCCTGGCCGCGATAGACGAGGCCGCCGGTGACCGAACAGCCTTCGTCGTGACCGTAGACGCCAACCGGCGCGACAGCCTCGGACAGCGCTGCGCAGTCGTCCTCGCTGCGGAAACACTCATCGCCTTCGAAGACATTCCAGCCGTGGTTCTCACCGGCGCGGACGATCACGATCTCTTCCACCCGGTCCTGCCCAACGTCTCCGGCCCAGAGCAATCCTGTCTCCTGATCGAATGCCATTCGCCAGGGATTACGCAATCCGAATGCCCAGATCTCGGGCCGTACGCCGGCGATGCCGAGGAATGGATTGTCGGTAGGGATCCGGTAGGGGGTGGTGGTGTCGATGTCGTTGACGTCGATGCGGATGATCGTGCCCAGCAAGGTCTCGCGATTCTGGCCGTGGCCCTGCGGATCATTGGCGGCGCCGCCGTCGCCCAAGCCCAGATAGAGCATGCCGTCAGGCCCAAAGCGGATCGCGCCCCCGTTGTGGTTCGAGTAGGGCTGGGGAATCTCGAGAATCACCAGCTCCGACCCGACGAACGCCTGTCCCTGCACAATCCGAAACCGCGACAGTCGGGTGACGTTCGCTTCGCGCGGTGAGTAGTAGACGTAGAGATAGGGATAGTCTTCGAAGTTGGGATCGAGCGCCATGCTGAGCAACCCCTGCTCGCCGCGGAAGGTGATCGATTCAGTCAGGTCGAGAATCCCCAACTGTCTGATCTCCGTGCCGTCCTCGACGAAGCGAGTGATGTAGCCGCGCTGCTCAGCGACAAGCAACGAACCGTCGGGCAGCTCGATCATCTCGATCGGTTGGTGGAACTGATGCCCGCCCAGGATCGGGCGCAGCGCCGGCGAGAAGCCCGGCGAGGCGGCTTCAGACGACTGGCCGTCTGCGGCAGCCGCGTCCGACTGGTCGTCGTTCCCTCGGGCGGATGCGTCCGATTGTTGAACTTCCCGGGCAGACGGCTGCGGCCGTTCCGGGTCATCGGACCTGGCGCTCTCGGCAGTATCGGCGGCATCGACCTGACCAGACGCTCTACTGGGCGTTGACTCGGTCTGCTGCGCCTCCTGCTGTTCTCGCGGCCCAGGATCGGGCGGGCTCGTTTGGCGTTCCCGCTCACCGCTACAGGCGAGCACCAGCGCCCCTCCTAGCAGGAGGAGCAATGCAGGTTGAGCGCAGAACCTACGGAGCCGGTTCATAGCGCAGCAGCGTCGTCTCCGTCTCGGGAACGTCTTCAAACACTGGCCGCACCCGCATCCCGACCTCGATCTCGCCCTCATTCACGTTGACCAGCGTCGAAGTCAGACGCGGTCCTTCGTCCAACTCAACCACCGCGATGATTTGCGGTTCGTCGCCGGCGAAGTCCGGCGCCGTTGGCCGACGGGCGATCGTGTAGGTGTAGAGCGTGCCTTCGCCGGAAATGTCCCGCCACTCCAGGTCGTCGGCCAGGGTCAGCGGCGCGTGCGAGCGCGGATAGAAGACCCACTTGCCACTCGAGGGCGAGTACTGGATCCGCACCTGACGCTCTCGCAGGCCATCCCAGAATGGCTGCGTGCGGTCGATCGGTGTGGGCAACGGGCGCTGCGGCGTGTCGGCGGCCATTAGTCGCCCTCCAGGATCAGCGCGACCTGCTCCGACATCAGGCCGCCGTTGCCTGTGATGAAGGCCACGTCGGCGTCGGGGACCTGGTGATCCTCGCCGCGGCGCATCACCTGTCGGGCGCCCTCGGTGATGTGCGACATGCCACCGGCCAGTCCTGCCTGACCGAACCCCAGCTGTCCACCGTGCGTGTTGCAGGGGAAATCACCCATGAACGACAGATCGTGCTCGCGTACGAACGGTTGCCCTTCGCCTCGGGGACAGAACCCGGCGTCCTCAATCGTCATGAGCACCGTGATGGTGTAGCAGTCGTAGACCGAAATCAGGTCGACTTCTTCGCGGCTCCTGCCGGCCATGTCGAATGCCTGGTCGGCTGCCGGAATCAGTGCGGTCGAGAGCATGTCCTCGGCATACGTCGGGGTCTTGTGCAGCACCCGCTCGCCGAAGCCGGAAATCCAGGCCGGGCGATGCTTCGACCGTCGCGCGACGTCTTTGCCCGCCACCACGATCGCCGCGCCGCCGACGCAGGGCATCACGATCTCCAACATGTGAATCGGGTCGGAGATCATCGGCGAGTTGAGCACGTCTTCGATAGTGATCGGCACGTTGTGGAAGACGGCGGACGGATTGTGATTGGCAGAGACGCGCTGGTCGACGGCGATCTTTGCCAGGGCTTCGGGGTCGTAGCCGTATTCCGCGCCGTACTTCATCGCGATCTGCGCGTAGCCGCAGTTCTGGGCCACGTTGCCGTAGGGAATGTCGAACTCGGCCTGCGGCGACCCATAGTTGGCCGAAGAGGCCCCGTATCGCCAGCTGCTCGGTCCGCTCGGTGCTACCGGCGGCCGAGGCGACGGCCACGAAGGCGCGCCAATCACCACGACGTTGCACAGACCCAGTTCAATTGCCGCGGCCGCCCGCCAGACCATCGCCGCGCAGGACGCGCCACCGAGGTCGACGACCTCGGCAAAATTGACCTGCATGCCCATGTATTCGGCAATCGTCGAGGGCACGAACGAGTCTGACTCGCGGATGTTGGTGCAGCAGATCCCGTCGACCTCGGACGGATCAATCCCCGCGTCATCCAGAGCCTCGCGCGTCAACTGGGACCACTGCTCCAGAGTGAACATCGGAGGCGCCGTCGGCCGCCGCTCCGGCTTCCACTCCGCAATCCCAACAATCGCCGCTTCGCCGCGAAGACCCATGATCTGCTCCCATCAGCTAGCAACAGCAGTCTACGGCTGAGCCTCAATGAGGAAGCGAGGACTCAGTCAAGCTCAACCGGCTCCGACCACACCACCCCCGCCGACCGCAAGCGCTCAATCTCCGCGCCGCGACCAATTGCCTCAAGGATCTCGTCCGTCTCCTGACCCGCCAACACGCCCGGACCGTAGTCGTCTCGACCGCCGGCCATCGTCGTCAGGGCTCCCCAGCGACGCACGTCGCCCAGACGCCGGTGATTCGCGACCGGACTGAACCCGTTGGCGAGCACGTGCTCATCCTTCGACAGGAACTCACCGACTGGTCCCGCGTCAGCTCTCACGCAACCGACCCCGACCGCCGTCAGACGACGCTCCCACTCCGACGCCGGCGCCTGAGCAAACACGTCGGCGAGCGCCGCAATCAGAGCGCCTTCATCGGATCGTCGGCGATTCTCCAGCTCGGGCGCGGCCTCAAGGCAAAACGCCGACCACTCCTCGTCCGTCACTGCGGCGAGGAAGACCCAGCCCTCCGACGCCTCGTACAGCCGATACCACGGCGCCGTGCCGTACAGTTCGCCGTCCACCTGACGTCTCGGCGGCTTGCCCTCGTACTGGAGGAAGTCGTCGCTGTTCGCGTAGGCATTGGCGGTCAGCATGTTGACGTAGATCTCCTGACCCACTCCATGCCGACGCTGCGCATACAGACCCATCAACGTCGCCGAGGCGACCAGTAAGCCGGTGTTCGGATCCGGATTCGCCTCGTTTGCCCGCATCAATTGCCGCGACGCCTCGCGGATCTCGTCGATTGTCTCGCAACCCGCCGGCGGCATCGCCGATCCGGCCTGGAACAGGGCTCCGCCGATCACCGCCCCCGGAATCGGGTGCGCCGATGGTCGATGCGCGCCGGGCGCGTCCGGTCCGTAGCCATTCGCGGAGACCCAGACGATCTCGGGGTTGATCGCCTTTGCGGTCTCATAGCCAATGCCCAACCGCTCGGGGACTCCTGGGCGGTAGTTATGCACGATTGCGTCCGCCTGCGCGATCAGGTCCGCGACGATCGCCTGGCCTTCCGGATTCTTGAGGTTGATGCAGATCGATTCCTTGGCGGCGTTGGTCTTTGCCGCCAGCAGCCCGCGCAGCGGGCCGCCGCCCATGCCGCGGAAGGGATCTCCGCCGATCGGCTCCACTTTAATCACGCGGGCGCCGAGATCAGCCAGCATCGAGACACCTATCGGCGTCGCGATGATCGTGGCGAACTCCAGCACCGTGAAGCCATCCAACGGCTTGCCCGATGGAACCGCGCCATTTGGCGAGGTCGTCATCGGAGCGTCGCCATTTCTTGCGGCCCAGGAGAATCCGATCGCCTCGCCGATTGCTGGCGCAGGTCGCTCGATCTCCGCCGGCGTCTCGCGAAGGTGCGCAATCGCGCCGACTTGCTTGACCGGCCCGAGCTTCGGATCCTCAATCGTGATTGTGTCGCCGTTGGCGGCCATGTCGAGGTTGTCGACTGCATCGTGGGTCGGTGTGAACGGCTCGGCCGCGACGTTGCCCTGGGCGCGGAAGATCTCCATCCACTCGTCGCAGGTCTTCTCCTGTATGCGTTCGAGGATGCGGTCGCGCATCTCCTCGGTCGCCTCCGGCGTCCACTCGGCCTGGCCGCCTTGCCACTGCTCCTCGGCGAACAGCAAGGTCAGGTCGGCTGCATCCATGAATGCGTAGAAGAGGTGCTCGAGCAGGTTGCCGAGCTGGATCCAGCGGCCGTCTCGCGTCATCACCGGGTGATAGTTCAGAGTCGGCATCCCGCCGCCGATGTTGAAGACCTGCGGATACACCTCGGGCTCACGCTCCGTCAGCTGCGTCAGGAGGAGAAGCAACAGGTCAAACGGCATCAGACCCTGCAGCAGGGAGGTCTCGACTATCTGTCCCAGTCCACAACGCTGACGCTCGATCAACGCTGCGAGAATGCCCTGCACCGCGCCCTGCGACGCCCCGTGCGCCCCGACCGGCACCGCGGCAAATCCCGGACCCTCGCGATTTCGCTGTCCCGAGAACGACAGCATCCGCCCCGACTTGGCGGAGACCAGCGCCTCGTACGCCGGATACTCCGCGTACGGTCCGGTCGGACCGAAGCCCGTAATCGAGCAGAACACCGCGGCCTCGTTCAGCGCGCGGACGTCCGCGTACTCCAGTCTCCGAGCCTGCGCCTGGGCCGGGGAATCGGTCGAGACCACCACATCCGCCTCGCGGATCAACTCCTCGAGCCGCCCGCGCTCGCCAACCACATCCAGCTCCACCGAGCGCTTCCCACGCAGCCACATCGGAGCCGCCGCCAGCGTGCGCCATGGGTCGCCACCAATCGGCTCGACCTTCACCACCTCAGCCCCAAAGTCGGCCAGCACCATCGCCGCGATTCCACCAACCGACCCGGTCGAGAGGTCGAGGACGCGCGTGTCGGTGAGGGGTGGGGTCATGGGTCGGCTCCATCAGGACGTTCTAAATGGCAGCCTACCCGCAGCTACTGAAAATGCGCCTCTCCCTGGCCGAAGCGCTTGACAATCTGGCCCCTATTCCACGTACCGCCACTCTTCTGACAGGAGACTGACCCCGGCCCTCGTCACCAGGAGCATTCGGTCGTCTCGTGGCACCAGGTACAGAAACTCCTGACCGGCGAAGATCCTGGGACCAAGCGTTACCTGGTCCTCCGTCACCTCAACTCCGCATAACACAACAGCTCCCCCACCCTTGAACTTCAGTGGCCACGCGACACCATTGTGAATTGTCATCCTCCGATACTCATACACTGCTGGCATTCTTTCACTTCCGAGTTCCAATTGGGTCGACCTAACCGCGCCCGAACTGTCTCTCCGATGCGCAACCAATACGCTCCGCCCGCCCTCGTAGAGGTCGCCAGCCATCCCAAGAATCAGTACGCCATCGTCGCCCAATGGCTGCACGTGAATCGCCCCTCCTGGCACGATGAAGTCCCTTATCCATGTTGGCGACTCACTCTCGCGGAACTCGTACTCCTTCCATTGCGCCAGCCCTCTGCCCGGCTGCACTATGTACACTCTGTCACCGAAGAAGGCTGCGCGCCAACCGCCACCGTCGACATCAACTCCCGCAATTTCCCAATCATCCACTGTCTTTCGGCTGTGATCAGCCCACCAGTCTCCCAACCTCACCACGCGCAGACGATTTGCTACACCGCTTCCATAATTGCCCAACGTGTACAACCGCAAGCGCCCGTCATACTCGTCCATCAGCCACTCATCCAAACGCCCATCAACCAGCACGCTTCCTGCATACCGGGGATGCTGGTCTGATCGTAAACTGACTCTGTGCAACTCGTAGCCGGCTCGTCCATGGACTCCTATGTAGACGCTCGGCCCACTCACATAGATATCTCTGGGTCGATTCAACACCATGATCGACTTCTGTGCGGTGAGTCCCTCGTTCAGGTCGATCGACATCACGACCGTACCATTGAAGGGGAATCTGTCGCTCAAGGGCAAGTGAACTCCCTGACAATCAACGAGCATGCCGTCAGCTACGGACTGGAGCGTATGGTCCAGCACTCGATACGAGGGATACCTCTCTGCCAAGTACAATGGACTATCCCTGCCTGTCCGAAGAGGCAGCATCATGTGTGATTCGAGTATCACTACTGCCTTGCCGGCGACGAGCCGAACCGAGCGCACGTGAGCACCAGATACTTCGAGAAGCTTCACAAACTGCGGTCGCGCGGGGTCGGTGATGTCGTACTCATATAGGTAGCTGGCGTACCTGTGGGAAGCGAAGAAGATGGCAACCGTATCCTCGATGAGAGCTTCAAAGTTCGAGCCCAATCGGACTCCGGTTGGTCGAGGAAACTCGATATCGGCCAGTGTCTGCGGCGGACTCCCGGGAGTTGCCTTTACGATCCGGAGATCGACTCCAGTAGTCCACACTATGCGTCCGGCTTCCGTCACATCCGTCGGCGCTGTGTCGTAGATGTAGTCTCCAACTACCTTCACATGGTCGGGTTCGTCTACGCCCGCGACCCGCAAGTTCGTACCGGTCGGCGACATGATCCCGGCTCCGGTCGTAAGCAAGTAAGGCGACTCTTCCGTCTCTTCCTCTTCTTCCGCCCAATCAAGCTGTCCCGCTTCCAGAGCTCGCTCCATACTGCTGGTGTATGCGGACAGTTGATCACAGTCGCTGAACGCTCTTCTTGGGTTGGACCGTACGCGCTGAGCGATTGCCAACAGTTCACTCAGCTTGTCTTCCGATTCGCTCTGTTGAGCACTCTGTCGGATAGGCGACCCTTGTCCGTCACGAGCGCTGACCTCGGTCTCGTTGCCACGCTCTGTCTGCGTCGCAACTGCTTGCCGTGGCTCCCCGGTGTCGTGCTGGGTGAACGACTTTTGTACATCAGTGGCATCGTTCGAACAGGCGACACCCCAGAGCAGTGCGAACACTGCCAGTGCCGCCGCCGGAGGAGACCTCCGAAGCACGTCTCCAACTCCCTACTCCGGTGCCACCGGCAGCCAGCGGTTGTCCCATTCGGGGGCGAAGCTGAGGGCTCCCAGATCTTCGTGGTCTTCGAGGGCGTAGGTCCGAATCTCCTCGCCGCCGAGCAGGTGGATTCGTTCCCCAACCGGGATTGCGCGGCGCGCCTCTCCGTGGACCCTGAGCGTCGACTCGTGACTGAGGCCTTCACTGGTGACGCGGACGCCGAAGAACGCTCCGTCGTGATTCTGGCGCAGCCAGTAGTCGTTCGGGCCGACAGGAATCCAGGCGACGCCGTCCTGGTAGCGGAAGGCTCGGTGGTCGTGCTCGACCGGGCTATAGGCGTCCTCGCCCAGCGGTAGCACGGCAATCTGCGTGGGGTTGGCGGGGTCCGAGACGTCGAACAGCGTCGCCTGCAATCCGCGCTCCCAGCCAGTCTGCGGATCGGCGTCGCGGCCCACGCCCAGCAGCAGTCCGCCGCTGAGTGGATGCAGGTAACGCGAGAAACCCGGGATCTTCAGCTCGCCGACCTCCATCGGGTTTGCCGGATCCGACAGGTCGAGGACGTAGAGCGGATCGACCAATCGGAAGGTGACGACGTAGCCGACATCGCCGGCGAATCGAACCGACTTGATCTCCTCGGTCGCACCAAGTCCGTTGACGCGTCCGATCTGCCGCAGTGAACCGGTGGGGCTACCGAGGTCGCCGTCCGTCGATTCGTCGGTGACCGCCTCCAGCACCGTCACGCTGCTGACCCATGGCCAGCGGTCCCTGTCGGTCGTCGCGACGCGCAGGTATCCGTCGTGCTCGGACAACGACCACTGCGAGAGCAACTGTCCGGTGACAGTCGCGCCGCCGAAGTAGGTCGGATCGAGCGGGTCGGAGATGTCGAAGCGTTGGATTGCGGTGTCGCGCCACCAGTTGTGCGGTGCGGCCAGGTAGAGCGAGTCCCTTGACGCGTAGACCGTCGGATCCGTCGCCATGCCGAGCACGCCGACGCTGCCCCAATCGCCAATTCCTGCTCCGTCTTCGCCGATGTCGAAGGAGAGCATGAAGGCCGTACTGGGCAGCTCGCCCCAGCGGGTTGGCAGCCGATCTTCCGGCGCATATATCTGAGAGCAGGCAACGGCGTAGCCGTGTGAGAACGAGTTGTCTACGTGGTTCTGCAGACCGAACAGCGGGTACCAGCGTCCCAGCTTGAACGACTCCTGCAGCGCTCGGTTGTAGCGCTCGGCGTTGGTCCAGCGGTTCTGCCAGCCGAATGACCAGGGCGAGACGTATGGAATGACCGAGCTGTGCTGCATCGCGACTCGCAGATCGCTACCCACTAACCGCGCGCTGCGGAAGCGGCCATCCAGATCGAGTTCATGGACCAACGCCGGCGAGGCCGGATCGGAGATGTCAATCTCCAGCAGCTCTGCCTGATGGCGGTCATAGAGGATCTCGTGGGCAGGTTTGACCAGTTCGCCATCATCGACTTCGAGCGCAGTCGAGATGGCCGCCAGCTGACGAACCACGATCGCCTTCCCGCTGCCGATCAGCAGTTCCTGGCGGTAGCCGCGCGCTGAGAAGTCGATCCGTCCAACTTCGACCAGCGGACCGTCCACGGAGATCTCGGCAATCAACAGCGACTGCGGACGCAAGATGTAGAAGTGCGTGCCGTCGGTCTTGATGATGTCCGATTCGTCGACGCCGCGTTCCTGAATGTTGGTCCCGGTCTCCGACACCTCACCCTCATCCACCGGGCCGGTGCCGGTGTTCGGCAACTCCGCGTCGCCTCCGACGCCGGAATCATCGGCCATCGCGTCCTCTTCAAAGGCTGCTTCCTCTTCCGCCTCCGCTTCCTCTTCGTACCGCTCCTCCTCTGCCGATTCCACGGCCAGCCGCACGTAATGGTCGTGCAACTCGGCGCAGCTCTCGAAGCCGCGCAGCGCTGGAGCCTCGGTCGTCTGCGCCAGCGCGAGATGTTGAGTCGCCACCACTGCGACGCCCAACAGTGCCGCCAGGGCGATCAGCCAGAGTCGAGATGGGGTCATGGGATCCTCCTGTGGGTCGGTGGCGCCAATCTTGGGCTCCTGACAGTGAGACGGTGGGGAGGCTAGCCAGGTTCCAAACCGCCGTGGTCGCAGGCCTCGAGATTGATTGCCGCTGGCGTATCCCAGACGCCGATCTCTCCGAGTGTGAAATACAGCGTGACAGGATGTGGTTCAGTTGGGACATCGATGGTCAGGCTGTCAGCACCGTGGATTTGCTCGAAGAATGCGCGATCGTTTGGCGGCGACAACGAAAAACCGTCCTGATGGAATTCAAGATCCCAAACATCCCAAGACTCGGTGACTTCCTTGACATCCGTGCGCCAGCTCACTTCGACGTGGGCAGGCCATGCGCGTAGAAACACGGGTTGTCCGCTTCCAACGTTTCTCAGTTGTATCGCGATCCCGTCAAGTCCACAGGTCAGGCGCATCTCCTGATGCCCCGACGGCGCTCCGCTCCATGCGCTCTGCTCATCAAGAATCAGTAACGTCCACCAATCGAGCTCTTGAGCATTACCCGTGCCGATTCGGTAGCCCACACCTGGGATATTCGATCTCACCCATTGGTCCGCATCGGTGTACGGCGTTGCTTCAGTGCGTTTGGGGTGCTCTGCGCATTGATCAAAGAACTCCTGGGCCGGTGTGTCGAACAACGCGGACAAATCGAAGGCGAGAGTCTCTCCATCATCTGGAGCCAACCTCACCTGCAAACGAGTCGCTTGACGCACGGCGTCGAAAAAGTCTCTGCCATCTTGTGGGTACATCAAACCAGATCCTGATCGCCACACCACATCATCAAGCGCTTCGCCGTCCGCCAACACCTGGAACACAGGTTTGGAGCCTCCAGCGACATCCGTTCCTTTCTCAAGCTCGGAGCCCGACAACTGAATGACGAGTCCTTGACTGTCGCATGTCATGTTCAGTGACAGACCGACCTCGTTGCTGACCCCAGCCCCGTCGCTCGGGAGCCTTAGGAGTTCCTCCTCGAGCGTTACACGAGACAGCGTCCCAGGCTCTCGCCACCAGTGCCACAACGCCTCACTCATAGAGCCGTTGAACGTTGTAAGCCTTCCCCCTCGATACGAAGGGCTGGTAGGCGGAAACTCGCGTGTTTCGCCCGGCGCATAGTTGCCACAGTGTTCCAGGTTCTCTTGTATGGGAGTTGTGAACATGTCTGTGAGATCGAACTCCTGGGCAACCGGCAGCAATCCAGGAATGTCTACTGAAACGAACTCGGCCTGCCGCAACCGATCGAAGTCGACCCACGGATCAGGTGACTGGAGAATCGTCGTGTCATATCTGCGCCAGGCCGAAGTCGTTGTCATGCCATTCGAGAATGAGAGAGTTACATCGACCGGGTCGGCGTCGAACTCAGGAAGGCCGAGAAGCGAGATGTTGAATCCATACTGGCACAACAGGCTGAGCTGTATGTCCCATGTCTGACTAAAGTTTCTTAAGCCAGTACCGATGACGCCCCTGAACACATTGCTGAAGTAGTGTCCCGTGTAAGAGAATCTGCCTTTGCCATTGGCGATCGGAACATAGGTCGCCTGAGGAAACCTGACATAGCTGCTGACGAGCCACTGACCAACTTGAGGATTGGCAGTGAACATTCGTTGATGGGGCAAGATTCGTTCGGCCCATCCATTGTCTGCGGAACGTTGTTGCACGGCAAATTCAATGCGCCCATCAGTAAGGATCCTTGCCGAAATGCGCAGGCTGTATCTACCAAGAAATTCAAGCGGACCCGAGTGACGCCAATGTCCCCGCGCCGTCGAGCCTGACAGGAAGCGCGGATTGGGCAGCAGCCTCGGCCCTGCTTGCCCAGTCGTTTGATCGTAGACCTGCAGTGCGAACTCGGTGCTGCCGCTCTCCAATCTCTGAGCCGCAACGCGTACCTCTAGCCGCGGGGTCGAGTACGCATGAGCTTCGTGAGCCGACCACTGTCCGGGATTCAATGGCAGAACAGCAACGGCCACTCCGGCCGTCAGCAGCGCCAGGAGAGAAATCTGAAGGACTCTTCGAGCCCTCACCGATCACCCGGATCCCGTCCCGTAAGACGGACTAGCCGCGAGGCAGGCCCAGACCGCGGGTGGCGATGATGTTTCGCTGGATCTCGCTGGTGCCGGCGGCGATGGTTCCGCTGACGCTGCTCACGTAGCTTCGGCTCAGCCGGCCCTGGAGGGCGGCGTAGGGGCCGTCCGACCAGACGTTGCCGCGCAGACCGAGCAGGTCCATACCGGTTTTGGCGATCCGCTGACCCAGCTCGGAACCGAACAGCTTCGACATCGAGGCCTCGTGGTTGGCGACTACGCCGTGCTCCTGCATGTAAGCGATCCGGTAGGCCATCATCGTGCCGATCTCGACCTCGATGTGGCGCTCGGCCAGCTCGTAGCGCGCGTTGGGGCGTTCGTCGACCAGGTGACTGTTGTCTTGCGCAAACCCGGTGATCTCTTCAACCGTGCGCCGACCGCCGGCGAAGGCGCCAATTCCGCTGCGCTCGAAGTCGAGCGCGACGGCGAGGTGGTACCAGCCGCGGTTGACCTCGCCGACCACGTTGGTCTGCGGGATGCGCACGTCCTCGAAGAAGACCTCGTTGAACCCATGACCGTCGGCCATGTTGATCAACGGGCGGACGGTGACGCCGGGCGTGTCCATGCGCATCATGAACATCGTGATGCCCTTGTGCTTGGGCGCGTCCGGGTCGGTGCGAGCGGCCAGCCAGCCCCAGTCGGACACGTGCGCGCCCGAGGTCCAGATCTTCTGGCCGTTGATCACGTAGTCGTCGCCGTCTTTGACCGCGCGGGTCTGCAGCGAGGCGAGGTCGGAACCCGAGCCAGGCTCGGAGTACAGCGTGCACCACCAGGTCTCGGCGTCGGCGATGCCGGCCAGGTGCTCGTCCTTCTGCTCGTCCGTGCCGTAGAGCATCAACGAGGGCCCCACCCACTGCACGCCCATGTTGCTGCCGCCGCCGGGCGCGCGGTGGTAGGCCATCTCTTCGGCCAAGATCATTTGCTGCGAGTGCGGCGCATCGAGGCCGCCGTGCTCTTCGGGCCAGGCCATGGTCAGCCAGCGGCGCTTGGCCATCTCGGTCTGGAAGGACCGCGTCAGCGACATGACATCGGCTTCGTAACCTTCGCCGCCGGAACCGGAGCCCCAGTCGTCGGGCAGATTGTCGGAAATGAACGTCTGAACCTCGTTGCGGAAGTCGACGATGGTTTGATCTTCGCGATAGTCCATGCTGAGCCCCCTCTGCGGGTCATCTGCGGATCGTGCAATCGGATCAAGTCTAACGCCTGATTGGTCCAATTCCGCGGCGCTATGCACCCGATCGGCTGGTAAGGTGACGATGAGCGGGGTGACCGGACAAGCCTGGCATGGGCGACGTGCCTCGACGACAACACCTCTCTTTCGGAATCTGGATCGCGACGCTGCTCATCGCGGCATGGGCGTTCAGCGGCTGCATCTTCGGCGGAGAATCCGAACGCGATCTCTCGCAGTACTTCCCGCCTCCGCCCCAGGAAGGCACCCAGCAGACCCAAGACCAGGCAGCAGGAACCGCTGCGTCCATTGACGGGGCCGCCGATGCCTCGCAGGCATACACGCCGCCGGCCGAAGAACTGGAAAACCTGGAGGTCGCACCGCCCAGCGCTCGCTTCGCGGTGCAGAGTTTCTTCCACCTGATCGCAACCGGAGACCTGCGCAGCGCCTATCAACGAACTTCAACTGAAACCCGGGAACGAATCACCATCGACGCCTTCGAGCAGCGCTACCGGGACGTTTGGGCCGAGGCGACGATCCGCGGATTCACCTGGGAAGTGATTCCCCAGGATGACGAGAACGCGTCGTCGCATGAGGTGATCATTCGCTACCAGACCACGTTCTTCGGCGAGATCGAAGAAATCGTGCAAGCCCGAACCTTGCGTCAGCCTCATTGGGTCGTTGACTGGACGCCCGACCTGATGTTCACCGGGCTGGGTTCGCCCGGGTACCTGATCAACGCGCTGATTGAGACGCCGCCCCGAGGTCAGATCATCGACCGCAACGGCGTCGTGCTTGCCGGAGAGACCGATGTGACCATCGTCGGCGTCCACTGGGATTCAATCACCGATGAAGTGGCGGTGCTGAATTTCTTCGTTGAGCGTCTGAACATGGCGGAAGAGGACGTCAGGGCGCTGATCTACCAGGATCTGCCCTCCTATCAGTTCATCCCGGTCGCTGTTCTGCCGATTGACACGCCGCCCGAGTCGATCGGCGAGTTCGAACGTCTGGCCTCGGATGGCATCCTGCTAACCCGGCAAACCCGTCGCTTCTATCCATTCGGCAGCGTCGCCGCCCATGTGATCGGTTACCTGCAGGAGATCAATCCCGAGGAGCTTGCCGCATGGTTTGTCGAGGGGTACCGCGCCGGCGACATGGTCGGTCGGGACGGCATTGAGCAAAGTTTCGAGCGCGCGCTGGCCGGCCGCAGAGGGGGCAGTCTCCTGGTCGTCGATCCGATCGGCCGTCCAGTGCGTGAAATCATCACTCGCGCCCCGATCCCGGGCGCCGACATCCGGCTCACGCTGGACATTCGCGTGCAGGAGCTGGCCGAAGCGGCGCTGGGTGAGCAGCCGGGCGCTGTCGTCGCGATCGATCCACGCAGCGGCCACATCCTGGCGATGGCCTCCTATCCCCGAATCGATCCCAACACCATCGTCGACGGCGTCACACAGGAGGAGTACGAGACCTATTTCTTCGACGAGCGACAGCCCTTCATCAACCGCGCCGTCGAACAGCTCTATGCTCCCGCCTCGACCTTCAAAGCGATCACGCTCGCAGCGGCCCTCGAAGGGGGCGGATACGAGATCACCGACCGCATCTCCTGTCCGGCCCAGTGGATGAAGGTCGGCGACCAACCGCTGCGCAACTGGAAGGACGTTGACCAGGGTCGGCTCACGCTCTCTCAGGCCCTGGCCGAGTCCTGTAACACGGTCTTCTTCGAGGTCGGTCTGAATCTCGATCGGGTCGACGAGCGGCTCCTGCCGTCCGTCGCTTCCGGATTTGGATTCGGCCAACCGACCGGCATCCTGGGTCTCAACGAGGAACCCGGCGTCAATCCCGGACCGGAATGGAAAAACGAACACTACAACGAGGCCTGGTTCACCGGCGACACCCTGAATATGTCCATCGGACAGGGCTTCGTCACCGTGACGGTCCTGCAGATGGCCAATGCCTACGCCGCACTGGCGACGAACGGGGTCGTCAGTACGCCGATCATCGCCCAATCGATCGAACCGCACGGGCGGCCGCCGGAAGTCATCGATCGCCGCTCGATCAGCGTCCTGCCGGTCTCGGCCGACACGTTGGAACAACTCCAGGCCGCGCTGCGCACCACGATCTCCCAGCCCTACGGCACCGGCTTCTACGTCTTCCAGGGCAGCATCCTCCGCGCGGCCGGGAAATCAGGAACCTCGGAGGATCAAATCGTTGAGTCCGACGCTCAGGCCGACATCGGCGATGAAGACTCCGAGCGAGACGAAGAGATCGATGTTGAACTGAACAGCGAGCAAACCGGGCAGGACGAACCGGAGGATTCGGCCGATGAACCAGATGACGAGGAAGATGAACAGTCTCTCAACAATGTCTGGTTCACCGGATGGGCGAACTTTGAGGAACCGCGGTTGGTCGTCACGGTGGTTCTGGACAACGCCAAATCGGGCTCCGACGACGCCGGGCCGCTCGTCCGCCAGGTCCTCGAGGGTGCACTTCTCAACAACTGGGTACCCTGAGGTCCATGCGACGTTCCCGCTTTCGCCGCCTGGTTGAGCGTGCCCTGGACGAGATCCCGGACGAGTTGGCCGATCGAATGGAGAATGTCGTCATCCTGCTCCGCAATCAACCGACGCAGGAAGAACGAGAATCGGTCGGACTCGGGCCGCGTCAGACGCTGCTGGGCCTGTATGTGGGCCAGCCGCTGACCAATCGCGGTTGGTACGGCGAGACCTTGCCCGACCGAATCATGATCTATCAGCAACCGATCGAGAGCATTTGCCGCAGTGAGGACGAGATTGTCGAGCAGGTCCGCGAAACCGTGCTGCACGAGGTGGCGCACCATTTCGGCATCGACGACGATCGGCTGGATGAAATCGGCATCTCGCCGCCGCCCAGGAACCACGTTCGGGGCGCGATCAAGCTGTCCGAGCGCCGGACGCCCTACCTCGAATAGCGCTCCAGCAGCCGAACGACGGCGGCCGGAATCAGTTCCCCGGTTCGAGCCATTGCCTCCTCGACGGGCATTCCGGAGGGCGTCGACGCTTCACAGTCCATCAGACCAGGCAGTTTCGCTTCACCCTCAATCAGGCCGGCAATGGCGAGACAGGGAACGTTCGCCGTCTTCGCCAACTCTGCAACGCCGGCCACCGTCTTGCCGTAGGCCGACTGGGTGTCGAGCCGTCCCTCACCGGTGATCACGAGGTCCGCCCGAGCGATCCGCCCAGGCAAATCAACGGCTTCCGCGACCGCCGCAAAGCCTGACTGCAGCGTCGCGCCGCAGAATGCCATCAGTCCGGCTGCCAGTCCGCCGGCCGCTCCTGCTCCGGGCACGTCGGCGACCTTCGCTTCCATATCCCGTTCCAGGATCGCTGCAAAGTTCGACAACGCACGGTCGAGTTCGGCTACGCAGACAGGGTCCGCCCCCTTTTGCGGTCCGTACACAGCGCTCGCGCCCTCCGGCCCCAGCAGGGGATTCTGCACATCACAGAGGACAGTCATACCGACGTCGTTGAGTCGGGAATCGAGTTGGTCGACGTCGATTGCCGCCAGTCCGGCCAACGATGCTCCTCCGGGAGCCAGGCGTTGACCCTGCTCGTCGAGGAAGACGGCGCCTAACGCTTCGGCCATGCCCGCTCCACCGTCGTTCGTCGCGCTGCCGCCCACGCCGATCAGGATTCGTTCGACGCCGGCGTCAAGTGCGTGCTTGATCAGTTGGCCCGTGCCGTAGGTCGACGCCCGGCGTGGATCCAGCTCGTCCCGGCGCAGCAGCGTCAACCCGGACGCCGCAGCCATTTCGATCACGGCGGTGCGACCCTCGTCGATCCGGCCCCAGCGGGCGTCGACCGGGCCACCCAGTGGACCGTCCACCCGGGCAATGGATGTGCGTCCGCCGGCAGCGTGAACAATCGCCTCGACCGTCCCAGGACCCCCGTCTGCCACCGGTGCGCTGTCAATCAAGGCATTGGGAAACACGGACATCACGCCGGTCTGAATCGCCGACGCCGCTTCAACGGCAGTCAGGCTGCCCTTGAACTCCTGCGGCGCGATCACGACGCGCATCGTTCAGTCGCCCGCGCCGATGCCCAGGATGCGCAGAATGCCGATGACGAGAATGGCCACGACCGCCAGCAGGAGCGCAAGCCGAATCCGCCGATAGACGGATAGCAAGTTTCCAAATGTCAGCAGGCCGCGCATGTACAGCACGGCGATCAGCAGGGCCAGGATCACGATGGCAATGAGGATGCTCACCGCTTTATCGTACGCGCCTCCGACCTTTTCGCGGCCGTGATCCGAACCCACAGATCACACAGACAACGCGCCTCCCGTGACTCGCCGTCGGACCGGCGCAGCGAGGACAGACGGAACTTCCCCGTCGCGGGCCGGGATAAGAAACCCGAGCGGTGGGCGAGGATTCCATCATCAGCGGCAGTTGAGCGCCGCGAGCGATGAAGCCTGCACTCGAACCGGGACGCTTGCTCGCCATCGGATCATCCTGTACGTACGTTCGGTTAACTTGAACCTAGTACGCACGTACGGCGTTGTCAATTATGTCCGTTGTCTGCTTGACACGCGAGGGAGGCAGCGACCCCGGCAGCACCGGAGCTGCCGTGGCTATTGCTGATCTTCCGGACGGTCCAGCCAGTCGACGAAGTCGCGCATCTTCTCGTTCAGCGTGTCGTAGCGACCTCGGTCGGCGGCGACGAGGATGCTGACGAACAGAATTGCCAGGCCGATCTCCACCATCTCACACCTCCGTCAGCGCTTGCTGTCAGTATCGTAGGTTGGCATGAGCCGCCGTGCATCCTCCGATGTCTCTCCGCGCCCTCCGGTGGTTGCGACCCTGACCCTGGGTTGCAAGCTGAACCAGGCCGAAACACAGCAGGCCGCCCGCGAGTTGCAGCGACACGGTTGCGTCACGACCGACCGCCCGACCCGCGCCGATGCCTATCTGATTAACACCTGCACGATCACACACGTTGCCGACCGCAAGGCTCGGCGACTGATTCGGATGGCCAATCGGCTCTCGCCGCACGCGCCGGTGATTGTCACCGGCTGCTACGCCGAGCGCGACGCGGCAGCGCTTAGCGAGCTGGGACAGGTGCATATAGTCGGCAACGAACGCAAACACGAGGCGGCGGACGCACTGATTTCCGCGCTCGACGACATCGAAGCGCGTTCGGCATCCAACGGCGATGCATGCGTCTCAGGCGGCCGGACCAGGTCGTTCATCAAGATCCAGGAAGGTTGCGACGACGTCTGCGCATTCTGCATCGTCCCCTATGTGCGCGGGCGCGAACGGGCGGTGCCGATCGATCAGATCGTGGCGCAGGCCCAGCAGCGAGTCGAAGACGGCGTCCAGGAGGTCGTACTGACCGGCACCCAACCGGGCGCATATGGGCGCGACCGCTCGGACGGCGCATCGGCGGCGGCGCTGATCGAAGCGCTCCTGACCCAAACCGACGCGCCGCGCATTCGCTACTCGTCGATTCAACCCCAGGACATCACACCGCAGTTGCTCGCCTGCTGGGACGATGCGCGGATGTGCCGGCACTTCCACGTGGCCTTGCAGAGCGGGTCGGACCCCGTGCTCGCGCGCATGCGACGCCGATACACGTCGGATCAGTTCCGAAACGCCGTCCAGACGATTCGCAGCGCCGTGCCGAACGCATCGATCACGACCGACATCATCGCCGGATTCCCCGGCGAGACCGATAGCGACCATCAACAGACGATGAGTTTGATGGAGGATCTGCGCTTCACCGATGTACACGTGTTTCCCTACTCTCCACGGCCTGGCACCTCGGCCGGCTTGCTGGAGGATGACGTCTCGCCACAAACCAAGCAGAGCCGCGCGGCGGAGCTACGGGCAATGGGCGCGACTCATCGAACCGCTGCGCTCGAACGCTGCGTCGGAACGGTGCAGTCCGTGTTGTTCGAGTCAGCCGATTCCGGACTGACCGACACGTACCTACCGGTCCGGGCCAGGTCCGACACGGATCTCACGAACCAAATCCGCGGCGTGAGCATCAACTCTGCCGATGAGACCGGTCTGTTCGGCGAGCTCCCGGGATGACAACCGACGAACCGGCCTCGTTGCCGCCGCCCGAGAATCTGCGGCTCACGTTGGAGGCACTCCTGCTGGTGGCTGAATCGCCGCCGAGCATTCGCACCCTGGCGCGGGTGACGGGAGTCTCGGACGCGTTGGTTCAGTCGATCATCGAGGAGATGGAAGCCGATCATTCGGGCGGCATCCGAATCCGCCGGCACGAACACAGCGTGGCCCTGGTTTCGGCCCCCGAAGCGGCGCCGTACGTCGAGCGGCTGCTCGGACTGGACACGCCGCCGCGGCTGTCCAGGGCGTCTCTGGAGACCCTGGCAATCATCGCCTATCACCAGCCGGTCACGCGAGACCAGGTCGAGCGAGTCCGAGGCGTCGGCGCCTCGGGCGTCATTCGCTCGCTGCGCGCGCGCGATCTGATCGCGCCCAGCGGACGCCTGGATACGCCCGGACAGCCGCTGCTCTGGAGCGTCACGCCGCGCTTCCTCGACCACTTTGGACTCAGCGCGCTTGATCAACTCCCGCCACTCGAACAGTTGGAACCGCCGGCAGAGCAAGCAGTCCTTCCGCTCGAACCCCGGGACACGGCCGGAGACCGGACATGACCTTCATTACGGTGCTCACGCTGGAGTTGCTGATCTTCGAGTCGGCCTCGCTCAAGGAAAAGCGCGCCGTCATTCGCCAGGTCATCCAGCGGACACGCAACAAGTTTCCGGTGGCAGCGGCGGAAGTCGAGAGTCAGAACGATGCCGCCCGCGCCACTCTGGCGTTCGCCGCCATCTCGTCCGACTCCCAGATTTCCCACGCCACGGCGCAACGAGTGTTGGCATTCGTTGAGGATCTGCGTCTGGATTGCCAGGTGGGGACGGTCTCGACCGAGACGATCGCGCTCTAGTCGACCAACTCGGCCCACAGATCGTGGCCCATCGCCTCGACGATTTCGATCGGCCTGAACTCTCCCGGGTCCGCTTCGCCGAGGGCAAAGACGAGCCCGTCGACTTCAGCCGCCTCGCGATATGTCCGTCCGGCGATGATCGGCTCGCCGTCCTCGGTGGTCTGGCCCGGTTCCGACTCGACCAGCATCGTCATTCGCCGCCCAACCTGGCGCCGGTTCTTTCGGGCCGACACATCGGCCAGCAGCATCATCAGTTCTTCGTGCCGACGTTGTTTCGCATCCTCCGCAATCTGCTCGGACATGACGGCGGCAGGAGTGCCGTCTTGCGGCGAGTAGACGAACGCGCCGGCGCGGTCGAACTCCGCGTCGGACGCAAATTGGAGCAACTCCTGGAACTCGGATTCCGTTTCGCCGGGGAAGCCGACGATGAACGTCGTCCGAATCGCGATGTCGGGCATCGCCTGGCGCAGCCGATCCAGCGTTCCCCGGACCATGCTCATGTTGTGCGGACGTTTCATCCGACGCAAGACGGTAGGCGACCCGTGCTGCAACGGGATGTCGAGGTAGCGGCAAACCTGCGGTGTATTTGCCATCACGTCGACCAGGCTCGGTGTGACGAATCCGGGATAGGCGTACATCAGGCGCAGCCAGTCGGCGCCCGACTCCGCCGCCAGCCGCTCGATCAGGCGCGCCAGTCCGTTGGCGTCGCCCCATTCGGCGCCGTACGCCGTACTGTCCTGCGCGACCAGCACGACCTCCGGCGCCCCGCGCCCCACGAGGTCGCGGGCCTCCCGGACCAGCGCATCGGGCTCAACGCTGCGGAACTGTCGCCCCTTGATCGCCGGGATGTTGCAGAAGGTGCAGGGCCGAGCGCAGCCGTCGGAGATCTTCAGGTACGCCGACGGACCGATCCCGATAGAGGTTTCGGGTATGTCTCGTTCGGCTTCGACAGCGCCCGCGTGCTCGGCGATCTCCTGCCAGGCCTCAATCCCGAACGTGGCTCCAATGCCGTCGATCGCGATCACCTGTTCGCGCTCAATCTGCGACCAGCATCCGGTCACCACCACCTGCTGACCCGGCAACCGTTCGGCCGCCAACAACTCCGCCGCCTGGCGCGACTCGTCGCGAGCGTCGTCGATGAAGCCGCAGGTGTTGAGAATCACCAGGTCCGCCGACTGCCGATCACCACTCGCACGGTGGCCGGCATGCTCCAACTCGCGTACGATCCGATCGGAATCGGTGGTGTTCTTCGGACAGCCCAGGGTGACGATCTGGTAACGCATCACCCGCCGCCCGACCCGGTATCGGTCGACGCGCCGGGCCGCGGCCCTCGGCTGACGACCAGCGTGATCACCGCGTCCTCAGGCGGGTTGGCGCCCGGTGCCGGAGACTGCTCCAGCACGGTGCCAACCGGAGAATCATCGTAAATCGAGACCACCACGTAGGGCGCGTTGAGCAGCTTGATGTAGCTGACGGCCTCGCGCGATGTGAACTGCCGGAGGTCGGGCAGCGCCTGGAAATCTGCGTTCGTGTTGATCTGAGGGGCGTTGGTTTGATCCAGCGTCTCCGCCACCGTGTCAATTCCCGGTACGTCGCGGGTTTCCTCCACCGGCAGCGCCTCTTCGCGCAAACTGACGACCGCGACCACCGCGCCGATAATCACCAGGACGACAACCGCAGCAACCAGCCACGGCCCCAGGTGGACTCGCGAGGGCCGCAGCTCCTCCCGCGGCGTGCCGCTGCGTTCCACCGATTGATACGACTCGATAGTTTCATCGCTGAGCTGTAGACCTTCCCCCGGAGCGCTGGGCTCGAACGGAAATCGGTCCAGCAGCGGTCCTTCGTCAAGTCCCAGGTACTGCGCGTACGAACTGAGGAATCCCCGTGCGAACGGAGCCGCTGGCATGCGCCGCCAGTCCTCGGCCTCGAGCGCTTCGAGGTAGTGGCGAGCAATTCTGGTGGCCTGGTGGGCCTGTGCGATCGAGCGGCCGCGGCGAATCCTGGCCTGGCGCAGTTCCTCGCCGATGCCGGTCAGATACCCGTCGCCTCGGCCTACCATGATCAGGCGTCCGGCAACACGGCGGTCTTGAGCACCGATGGATCCTCACGCGAGGTGTACGACTGATCGGCCTCCGACAGCGCGAATCGATGCGACACGATGCGATCGACGGCGTCGAGCGTCGGCAGGATCGCCGCCGTCCGCCGAAACTGGTCGGGCGTAGCGTTTTGTGTGCCGGTCAGCGACACTTCTCGATAGTGCAGGTCATTGACGTCGACGATCGCCGACGACTCGGGCGGGAAACCGGCAAACAGGTTGACACTGCTCTGTCGTCCGGCAACCTGCAGCGCCGCCTCCGTCAGACCGCCCAGACCCACCGAGACAATCACGACATCACAGCCATTGCCGCCGGTCGCCTCATCGACGATCGCCCGCAATTCGTCCGGATCGCCGCCGCATACACGCGAAGCGCCAACCTCGGCCGCAGCCTCGCGGCGCACATCGACCGGTTCCGAGACGATGATCTCACCGGCGCCGAGCGCCCTCGCGAGCAACACATGGAGCAACCCCATCGGTCCGGCCCCGAGGATCGCCACTGACGCGCCGGCGCGGAACCGACAGGACTCCAACGAGTTGAGCACGCAGGCAGTCGGCTCCGTCAGCGCCGCCCGTCCCCAGTCGGCCCCGTCGGGGAGTTTGACTGCATGTCCCTGGGCCACCAGCGGCGCGGGCAACAGAACCTGCTCAGCAAGGCCGCCGTTGGCGTCATAGCCAAGTGTTTGGCGCGAGGTACAGCGGTTGCGCAGACCGCGGCGGCAGAACTCACATCCGCCGCAGGAAATGATCGGATAGACGGCGACACCGTCGCCCAGGCTCAGATCGTTGACGCCCTCACCGAGCGCGACGACCTGACCGGCGAACTCGTGTCCCGGCACCACGCCGGCCTTGGCGTACTTCTCGCCCCGGTAGACGCGCAGGTCGGATGCGCAGACGCTCGCCGCGCCGACTTCGATCACCGCCTCGCCGGGGCCCGGATTCGGAGACGGCAGATCGCCGACCCGAATCTCACCGGGGCGGTCGAAAATCAGTGCTCGCATGGGTGGGCCCATCGCCCAGATATCGGTGTCGAGGACACCGCGCGGGCTCAGTTATGGCGTGCGTGCCGGCTCAGGCGGTCGACTGCGAGGGCGAAACGTTGCCTCGGGATTCCGCGACGCATGATATTGACGCAGCAACCGCGACTTGCGCCGAGCCGCGGTGTTGGCGTGAATCACGCCCCGCTGCGCGGCTCGATCCAGGGCGCTGACCGCGCGCTGGATCGCATCGTCGGCGTCCGTCCACTCCTGCGTATCGAGCGCATCGTCGATGGCATCCAACGCATCGCGTACCGTGCTGCGGGCAAATGTGCGCACCGGCTTGTTGCGCATGCGCCGCTTCTGGCTCTGGCGTAGATATTTGACGGCGGCAGCCTTGTTGGCCACGACTTCCCCTCTTTCTGAGTCCGCCTCATCGTATCAGCCGATCCGTGGGTGTCTACCGCATTCATGGCGGTGAATGGCGTTGTTTGGCGATCATCGTGCAATCAACTGCTCGAACGTGCATCTTCCGCCGCAGTTTGCGACAGTGGGCGGGTGAGCCTCAATGCCCCGGTTTCGCTTGGTGGACGACTGTTTGGCAGCCGTAGCGGCATTTTCGGCGCGGTGCTGCTGATTGGCGTCTCGTTCCTCGGCTCTCGACTGCTGGGCGTCGCCCGCACCGCCGTGATCGCCGACCAGTACGGCACGTCGGTCGAGCTCGATGCCTTCTGGGTCGCGATGCGGCTGCCTGATCTCGTGTTTCAGCTGCTGGCCGGCGCCACGCTGGCCTCTGCCTTCATACCCGTCTACGCCAGGGTCCTGCAGCACAGAGGCGAGCGCTCGGCCTGGAGACTGGCCAGCATCGTGCTGAACTGGGTGCTGATCGGCACCCTCGCCCTCTCGATTGGTGTCTTCTTCGCTGCCGAGTGGATCGTTCCTGCCCTCGCGCCGGGACTGGGCGAAGACTCCGGCATTCAGGACTCGATTACCGAAGACGCCATCTTCCTCACACGGGTGCTGCTCCTGTCGCCCATCCTCTTCTCCATCAGCGGCATGCTGACCGGCATCCTGCACGCCCGTCGCCACTTCCTCTTGCCGGCGATCTCGCCCATGCTCTACAACCTCGCGATCATCCTCGGCGCCTTGCTGCTGCCGGAACAGCTCGGCGTCGAGGCGCTCGTAATCGGCGTCGTCGCCGGATCGGGTCTGCATCTGATGATCCAGTTGCCGGCCCTCTCCACTGCGCTGCGGCGCTCCGGAGGCGGGCTAGGTCTGCACTTCAATCTGGGCGACCTCGAAGCGCGTGAGGTGCTGCGCCTGATGGCCCCTCGCACGCTGGGGCTGGCCGCCGCCCAGATCAACCTGATCGTGCTCACCTTCTTCGGTTCGCTGGTCGGCGACTCGTCGATCTCCGCGCTCAACTTCGCCTGGTTGCTGTTGATGTTTCCCGTCGGCCTGTTCGGCATGTCGCTGGCCACTGCTGTCTTCCCCAGTCTGGCCGAGCGCGCCGCGCTGGCCGGGCCCAGCGCCGTCAATGGCATGGTCTCGCAAACCCTGCGCTTCACCCTGTTCCTCGCCATTCCAGCGTCAGTCGGCATGTTCCTGCTACGCGACTCAATCGTCGCCACCCTGCTCGAGCACGGCGCATTCGACGCCGTCGCGACCGAGCTGGTCAGCGACGCGTTGCTGTTTTACTCGATTGGCGTCTTCGCCCACGCCGCCATCGAGATTGTCTCCCGCGGGTTCTATGTCCTGGGCGATACGCGCACACCCGTCGCGCTCGCGATTTCCTCAATGCTGCTCAACATCATCCTCTGCGCCGTGCTGGTCGGGCCCCTGGAGCTCAAGGGGTTGGCGCTGGCGCTTTCGATCTCGGCAATCGCCGAGTTCCTGCTGCTCACGCTGTTGCTCAACGGCCGCTTGAGTCGCCAGTTGCTCTCCGGCGCTGTCTGGTGGTCAACGGCCAAAACGATCGTGGCGACCGTGATCATGGCGCAACTGGTCTGGCTCCTGATCGAAGTACTGATCGGGCTCGACATCGCCCGCGACTCCTGGATCACACTGCTGCTCTGTGTCAGCGGAGGCGCGGTGGTCTACTTCGTACTCAGTCTGATCATGCGACAGGAAGAAGCGGAGACGCTGATCCTCCGGGTCGAGTCTGTGCTGTCGCGTGCATTCCGACGCTGACGGCTCGGGAGCGCCGCGCTGCCTCTGATAGAGTTGAGCATGTTCCGGCGCCGCTGCTTCGGCGCTTTCGGATTCACATTCACCCAGTCACCGACAACAGTTGCGAGAAACCATGGCCTTGCAGGATCGCTTGATCGTATGCCGCGACTGCGGACGCGAGTTCGTCTTCACCTCCGGCGAGCAGGAGTTCTACCAGTCCAAGGGACTGCAGAATGATCCGGTCCGCTGCCCCGAGTGCCGCTCGGTGCGCAAATCGATCCGCACCTCGCCCGAGGCCGAGGCCGGCTACGTCCGCTACGGCGGCGCCGCATCGTTCGGCGGCCGCACCCCGCGCCAGATGCACCCGGCCGCCTGCGCCATGTGCGGCGACATGATCGAAGTACCCTTCCTGCCGCGCGGCGATCGCCCGGTCTTCTGCACGACGGTCAAGCGGATCATGACGCTCGGTTACCAGATGGATGAGATTCAACAGCGCTGGGGGATTCACCCGTGCCAGGTCGAGGGCATCAACCAGGACCTGCGCCGCGGCCTGATCCCGCCCAAGCCGGGCGTCGAGATCCCGGACTTCGAACGCACACGCTCCTAGACATCCTCCGTACATCAAGAAGGTCGACATGGCAGACTCGCTGGCGCAACGCTGGATGCGCCTGATGGGCGGTCAGGGCCGGCCCACTGCCCGTCCGCCCAGCGACGCCGATGTCGCCGACAGCGTGGCCCGCTATCCCGAGCGCGCCGCCCAGGCGCTGGTCGACCAGTCCCGACGCCAGGGCCAGGCAGCCTCCGCCCGACAGGCCCGCGGCTGGATTAGCCGGCAGCTCGATGAAGCTGCCGAACTGCTCGACCAACCAACCCGCGACCGCATCGCCCAACTCGCCGACGCGCAGATCGCGAACCGATTCCCCGAGGATTCATCCGACGATGGCCCAAACAGCTAACCAGTCCGCTACCGAAGCCGCAGGCTCCGAACCAGATTCGTCTACACCAACCGCCAGCGACCAACCCTTCCGACCCGTCGGCTCGCTGATGCCCCATCTCGAACTCGAACAGCGCATCCGCGAGTTCTGGCGCGACCGAGACATCTTCCGCCGCTCGGTCGAAGAGCGTCCCGAAGACGACATCTACTCCTTCTACGAGGGTCCGCCCACTGCCAACGGCACACCTGGCGTACACCACGTGCTCTCACGCGTGTTTAAAGACCTCTTCCCCCGCTACCAGACCATGCGCGGCAAGCGCGTCCCGCGCAAGGGCGGCTGGGACACCCACGGCTTGCCGGTCGAGATCGAAGTGGAGAAGATGCTCGGCCTGGACAGCAAACCGGCAATCGAGCAGTACGGCATCGCCGAGTTCAACCGCCACTGCCGCGAGTCGGTGATGGAGTACGTCCAGCAATGGGAGGACATGACCGAGCGTGTCGCGTTCTGGATCGACATGTCCGACGCCTACCGCACCTACACGCCCGAGTACGTCGAGTCCTGCTGGTGGATCTTCAAAACCCTCTGGGACGCCGGCCTGATCTACGAAGCCCGCCGCACCACCCCGCATTGTCCGCGCTGCGAATCCTCCCTCTCCAGCCACGAGCTCTCCCAGGGCATGCAGGACGGCGTCCGCGATCAGGCCGTCACAGTCCGCTTCCGCGCCCACAACGATTCGCTCCCCGAGCAGCTGCGCTGGCAGGGCACGACCGACTTCCTCGCCTGGACCACTACACCCTGGACGCTGCCGGCCAACTCCGGACTGGCGCTCAACGCCGACGAGACCTACACCGTCGTCCAGATCTCCACCAACGAGCGCCTGATCCTGGCCGAACAACTCGTCGGAACATCGCTCGAGGGTGTGATCGAGAACCAGACGATCGTCGCCACGGTGCCGGGCTCCGAGTTGGTCAACGTCACGTACGACGGCCTCTACGACCCAGACCGCTGGGGCGTGCCGACCTACCGCTTCGATGGCGCGCGCCTCATTGAATGCCACGAGGACGAGGGACCGCTGCCGCTGCGCAAGGTGGCGGCAGCTGGCTTCGTCGAGATGGACAGCGGTACCGGCATCGTCCACATCGCGCCCGCCTTCGGCGAGGACGACTACCTCCTCGGCCGAGAGGTTGGCTTGCTCTTCCGTCAACCCGTCGATCTCAGCGGCCGCATTGTCGGAGATCCCGAGGCCGAAGGCGCACCGGCCTTCGTCGGCAAGTGGGTCAAGGACGCAGACTCGATCATCATGGACGACCTCGACTCGCGCGGCCTCCTGCTGCGCAAAGATGTCTACGAGCACACGTATCCTTACTGCTGGCGCTGCGATACGCCGCTGCTCTACTACGCCAAGCCGAGCTGGTACATCGCCACATCGCAGGCCAAGGATTCACTCACCAGCTCCAACGCCGAGCTCATCAACTGGCACCCCGAGCACACAGGCACCGGACGCTACGGCGACTGGCTGGCCAACAACGTCGACTGGGCCGTCAGCCGCGAGCGCTACTGGGGTACGCCGCTCCCGTTCTGGCGCTGCGACGAATGCAACTACGTGTGCTGCGTCGGCTCCTTCGACGAGCTCCGAGAGCGGGCCAAAGCGTTCAGCGGCGTCGAGCCGGACCTCTCCGATCCGCACCGGCCCTTCGTCGACGAGATCGAGATCGGCTGCGACCATTGCGACGGCGCCGCACGGCGCTGCCCTGAGGTCGCCGACGCATGGTTCGACTCCGGCGCGATGCCCTACGCGCAGTGGCACTATCCGTTCGAGAACCAGGACCGCTTCGACGAGCGCTTCCCCGCCGACTTCATCTGCGAAGCCGTCGACCAAACGCGCGGCTGGTTCTACTCGCTCCACGCCGAGGCGGCCATGCTCCACCGAGCCGAGGCCGTGCCCGAACCGATCTCCTTCCGCCACGTGATTTCGCTGGGCCACATCCTGGACGAAGCCGGCGAGAAGATGTCCAAGTCCAAAGGCAACGTCGTCGATCCCTGGACCGTGCTCGACCAGAGCGGCGCCGACGCCCTGCGCTGGTATTGCTACGTCGCCTCGCCGGCCGGCAATCCGCGGCGCTTCTCGCCGCGGTTGGTCAGCGAGGCCCAGCGGCGATTCCTGCATACCCTCTGGAACACCTACTCCTTCTTCGTCACCTACGCCAACATCGACGGCTGGCATCCTAATCCCGATCCGGCCCCGCCGACGGTCGAGCTGGACCGCTGGATCATCAGCGAGCTACACGCCCTGATCGCCCGCGTGACCGAAGCGCTGGACGACTACGACCCGACCACCGCCGCCCGCGAGATCGACGGCTTCGTCGACTCCCTCTCCAACTGGTACGTCCGCCGCAGCCGGCGCCGATTCTGGTCGTCCGCCCGAGGTGGCGCAGCCGCGGACCTCGACGCCAAGCGCAGCGCCTACCAGACCCTGCACACCGTGCTCACCACGCTGGCCCGATTGCTCGCCCCGATGACCCCATACCTGGCCGAAGACATCTGGCGCAACCTGGCTGCCGAGACCGATTCGGACGCCGCAGAGTCGGTCCATCTCGCCGATTGGCCAGTCGCCGATGCGTCGCTGATCGACGAGACCCTCAACCACGAGATGCAGCTCGTCCAGCGCGTCGCATCGTTGGGACGCTCCGCCCGCAGCGGAGCCGGGATCAAGGTGCGCCAGCCGTTGCCCGCCGTCAGCGTCGCCGTCCGTTCGTCGCAGGACGCCGAAGCAGTTGAGCGGCATCGCGCCACGATTGCCGAGGAACTCAACGTCAAGTCGGTCAACCTTGCGGACGCCGCAGCTGACTCGCGCCGCTACACGATCAAGCCCAACCTCCGAGTCCTCGGACCGCGTCTCGGACCGAAACTGCCTGCCCTGCGCTCCGCGTTGGGCGACCTGTCGCCCGAACTGGCCTCGCAGATCGCGCAGGCCGCTGAATCGGGACAGGCGATTGAGATCGAAGGCATCGAACTGCAGGCCGGCGACCTCCTGATCGAGGTCGACACCGACGCCGCAGTGAGCGCCGCCGCGGCCGAGGACGAGCGCTGCGCCGTGCAACTCACGACCAAATTGACCGCCGAACTGATCGCCGAGGGCATGGCGCGCGAGGTGATCAACCGGATCCAGGGCCTGCGCCGCGACTCGGGACTCGACCCCGACGACCGAATCTCCCTGCAATTGTCATCCGACGATCACCAGCTCGCCTCGGCTGTGTCAGAGTTTGAATCACTGATCGCCGCCGAGACGCTCGCCACCAGCATCTCCGTGGACGGCGCAGACATGCAGCTCGGGGAACACCACACCGAAGCGGACATCGATGGCGCAGCTATCACCCTCGCGCTCAACCGCGCCTGACCGGCCTTCACTCGTCGCCGAGCCGCTTGCTGCGCTCTGCCGATCGCCGTTCCTGGCGCGCGGTTCGCGCGCCTTCGTCAGGGGCGTTCGACGGAATCGGCTGATCGTGGATCAACTGCCGAGCCGCCGCCTGACGCACCCGTTCGCGCAACGTCGTCGGCCCGGTTTCTTCCTCTGCTTCGTCGTCCTCATCGTCGTAGTGGCCGTACATCACTCGCGGCCACTCCGCCGCGATCTCCGCGCCGAACAGCAGCACGCAGGCAGCGAGGTAGACGAAGAAGAGCAGGGCAATCGCCGCGCCCAGCGATCCGTACACCGCGTCATAGTTGGAGAAGTTGCGCAGGTAGAAGGCGAATCCGTGCTTCAGCGCCTCGAAGAGCAGCGCGCCGACCAGCGCCCCGGCGACGACGTCGCGCACCCGCGTGGTGACGCTGGGCACGACCTTGTAGATGATCGTGAACGTCGTCCAGGTCAACAGGAACGGCAGCAGCACCGTGACCAGGCGGAAGAATCCTGTCGCCTCAGCGCCGAACGGACCCAGCGAGTCCGACACCGAGTCGGACACATCGGTGCCGACCTGCAGCACGGCCGTCGCCCCGATCGAGATCGTCAGCAAGCCGCCCACGCCCAGCACCAGCCCCAGGTCGACCAGCTTGCCGCGCACGAACGGCCGACGGAACTCCAGGTCCCAGGCCGAGTCCAGGCTGAAGCGCAGGGCCGACATCATCCCCGTCGCCGCCCAGATCAGACCGAGCACGGATATCACGCCGACCGCCGACCGGCCGTCGGCGATCGGCTCGATCAACTGCTCCAGATCCTCCTTGCCTGCCCCCGACTGCAACGGCAGCAGCTCGAACAACCCGTCCACGACCTCCTCGCGCAAACTGTCATCGGTCAGCAGCACGCCGGCAATCGAGACCACCAGGATGGCCAACGGGAACAGGGAGAAGAACACGTAGTACGACATCGACGCCGCCAGTTGGGCGCAGTGGTCGTCGAGGAACTCGGAGACCGACCGCTTGGCCAGCAGCCGCAAATCGGTCCGCCACCAACCAAGATGCAACACCAGCCAACGCCGCCAGCGCAACCCGCGCTCGCGCAGCGTCTCAAGTTCGATCTGCGGCGACCATCGCATGACGCCATTATCAGCCCAAGACGGAGCCAATGGGGCCGGCGGGCGGTGATTCGATGACCGACAGCCAACCCCGCCGGATCATCTGCAAGCTCGGCACCAACCTGCTCACCTCCGGCAGCGACCGCCTCGACCCCGGAGTGCTCGAAGCAGTCGTCCGACAGGTGGCCGAGCTGCGCCTCGAAGGGGCCCAGGTCGCCGTCGTCACCTCCGGCGCCGTGACCGCCGGACGCGCCCGCGTCGGCGTCAGCAAGACTCGTTCCTCAGTCGGCGCCCGCCAGGCCCTGGCCGCGATCGGACAGGCTCAGCTCGTGCAGCGCTACGACTCGTTGCTCCAGCGCTACAGCCTGACCGCCGCCCAGGCGCTGATCACCCGGGGCGACGTGACTGAGCGCCGTGGCTACCTCAACGTCCGCAACACGCTGCTGCGCCTGCTCCAGTACGGCGTCGTGCCGATCATCAACGAGAACGATGTCGTCGCCGACGAGGAACTGCGCGGCGGCGCCTTCGGCGAGAACGACGCGCTGTCGGCGCTGATCGCCAACCTGATCGACGCCGACCTGCTGATCCTGCTCAGCGACGTCGACGGCGTCTACGATCACGACCCGCGTTCCCACGAGGAGGCGAAGCTGATTCCGGTCCTGCGCAACCCCGGCTCGATGATGGAGGCCGCCGGCGATGTCGACGAGCGCAGCCGGGGCGGCATGCGAGCCAAGCTGGAGGCCGCGCGCCGGGCATCCGCCGGCGGAACCGAAGTGGTGATCGCTTCCGGACACGAACCCAACGTGATCAGCCGGATCGCGGGCGGAGAACGGCTGGGCACGCTCGTCCCCGCCGACACCACGATCCGCGACAGCCGCGAACGCTGGCTGCTCGCCGGTCTGCACAACGGCGAAGGCATCGACCTCGACCAGGGAGCCGTGACCGCGCTGACCCGGCAGGGCCGCAGCTTGCTGCCGGCGGGAATCACCAATGTCCGCGGCCAGTTCGAACGCGGCGACATCATCCAGCTCTACGACGCCAACGACATCCCCGTCGCCGTCGGCATCAGCAACTATTCGTCCGGCGAAACGATGAAGATCCGCGGCAAGAAGTCCTCCGAGATCGCCGAAGCACTCGGCTACAGCTACGGCTCCGCCGTCGTCCACCGCAACAACCTCGCCCTCCTCCCAAGAACCGATTGACCCGACCCCTCTCCGATGCCCCGCGCTTGACGCGGGGCCCAGACCGCGATCCTCCCACGCAGCCCCACCGTCCCCCTCTCGTTCCGACTCCCTCTCCCTCTGGGAGAGGGCCGGGGTGAGGGCCCCTCCGTCACCCACGACACACCAACACCGAACATCCTTTCGCTACAGTGACCAGAACGTCCGTTCCGTACCGCGAAAGGCCCCAGCCATGTTCATCCCGCCCAAACGCCGCCGACGCATCATGCGCGCCCACCACCTCCGCCAGCAAGGACACTCCCTGCGCCAGATCGCCGAGAAGCTCAACATCTCCATCGCCACCGTGCGCGCCGATCTCAAGCTCGCCCAGACCCACTGGGCCACGATCGCCGCCGCCTCAGCCGACGACCTCCTGCTCGAGTCGCTCCATTTGCTCCAGATCCGCCTCACCCTCGCCATCAAGCGCGACTACGTCGCCGACAATGCCAGCCGCCTCACCCCGGTCGACTACCTCCGCGCCCGCGACGCCCAGGAGACCCAGCTCAACCACCTCGCCCGAGAAATCCGCCGCACCGCTCACGATGTCCACCGCCGAGCAGCCCAGCGCCCCGATCAACCCGATCTGTTCGACGAAGAGCCGCAAGAACTGGCAGAAACCATCACGGAATCAACCAAAATTGAACCCCCCAATTCCACGATCTCCAGTCCAGAGCAGGAGATCGTCCAATC
>VXQZ01000015.1 GCA_009838735.1 Chloroflexota bacterium | reverse complement strand
CGGGCTCGGGGGCTGGTTGATTTGTATACCATACAGGCCGACGGCGTGGGCCTGGATGTGGATGGGTGTGCCTCCGTTTCGGGTTGGGCGGGGGAGTTTGACCGGCGGTCGGATGGCTTCTGCGGGAATCTTTTCTTCTGCGGGCTGAGATTGGACGATCTCCTGCTCTGGACTGGAGATCGTCGAAATGGGGGATTCAATTTGTGATGATTCGGTGATGGTTTCTGCTAGTTCTTGCGGTTCGTTTTTGATCGCGAGCGAGACACGGATCTAGAGCAGGGTCAGCGATCCCACGACGCCCGTTCCTCGGCGAGGTGATGATCGACGTCGCGCGCGCTTCCGAAGACCCGTTCGGTCGGTCCCTCCGAGATGATCTGCCAGGCCGATCGTGAAGCAGGCGTCGCAGCAGGCGAAATCAACACGTCAACGCAATCCCCGGCTTCGAGTTCAGGATCAACGATCTCCAGCTTCCCGTCGGTCTGGATCGTGGCCCTCTTGCGCAATGTGTGCCGCATCTCGGGTTCCCTCTCGATTCAGCCTACCAAGCAACAGGAAGGGTCGCAGCCGGGCCTATCGAGGCATTGAGAGGCCGCTACCCATCGATGGTGCGCCGAACAGGTCAGGCTAGGCTTCTGCCCCTCGCAGGTACCGTCGGCTGCGAATCAGGAACTCTCGCGGATCCTCGCCCGGCGGCGGACCTCCGAAGGTGGGGCCACCCTCCCAGAATCCTTCCGGGATCAGCAGACCGCGGATGAATAGCAGGCGGGGATCGTCGTCATCGGTGATCAGCTGGGCGATTTGCCGAATCAAGCGCCCCAGAGCCGTTTGCTCGAAGATCCAGGTGTGCATGTCATGTTGCGAGGGCGGTCCCGATTGCTCGTCCGAGGTCACCGCCTCCTGATAGAAAGCTCGCAAGTCCTCGATCACGAAGCGCACCAGCATCGGCATCGGATGGATCCAGTCCGGCCCTGTTGCCGATCCAGGGATGCTGTTAAAGCCGCTGCCTTCCGCGATTGAGATCGCAAACGACACCAGCTCGTCCATCTGCGCGAGCGTGGCTCCGCTGATCCCGAACGTCGAGCGGCCCCGACGACGGCGCGCCTCGGTGTAGCGCGGCATGAGCAGGTCGATTTCCGCCCGCAGCGACGACTCCAGCTCGCTCACTTCGGGAGCTGGCAGTTCAATTGCGCAGGCCCAGACGCCGTCGCCGCCGCCGTCCGGCGCCTCGTGTGGAAAGTCGACGATGGTTGGCTCAGTCGCCGTCTCCAGCAGGCCGAGCGCGCTGCGCAGGACATCGGTCTGGAACTCGCTATCGTCGGCAACGCCGAACGGGCGACCGAGTGGGAAGGGGACCCAGAGCGCTCTGGGCGGATGCACCGCCTCCGATTGTTCACGGATCAGGCTGATGCTGGTCGTCGCGATGCCATGCCGCTGAAGGAAATGAGAGAGCACGCCGACGGCGGCCGTGCAGACCGGTCAAACAGGAACCAGTAGCGCCGCGTCGACACCCTCATCGTGCATGCGCTGAGCCATCTCGGCTGCCGAGGGCTCGAGCAGGAACGCCTCGGTCGCGCCGAGGATCGAGTAGTGCGTCGGCGAGACGCCGCCGATTTCACCGGCGTCGGCGAGCTCGTGCATTCGGTCCAGGGGCAGCACGACGTTGATGTCTCGCTGGTAGTGCGTCCGATCAAAGTTGACGCTGATATGCGACTGGACGAGATCGTTCGGGTCAATTTCGTCGGGGATCAACCTGTAGCCGGAGTCGGCAAAGCGAAACGGCGGGTCGTGGCGGCGATGCAGCGCTGCGGTGGTGACTAGGGCGATTGTGGATTCGGACAAGGGTCTGGGAGTGAGCCAGGGGGTCGCCTCATGGTCGAAGTTGCGCCGCCGCAGTTGTTCGGCGCGCTGGAGCATGTGCTCGGCTTCTTCGGGATGCAGATCGCTGAGTCGGACCATGGCGGCGCTCTAATCCTTGCAATGTTAGACGCCTTTGCGGTTCATCGTGCTCGTCATTGCCGCGCCCCGTAGCGGCAATCTCGCCGCGTCGGCTCAGACGTCCGTGCTGCGTTCGGCGAGATACCCGCGGCAAGCGCGGGTATGACGGATCGGTCAGGGCGCTTCCTCGATCGTCGCCGATAGGGATCCGCTGCAGTGCGGGATTCTCGGGTCGGGCCCCCAGCCGTGGATCTGATCCTGGTGCTGCTTGACGGTTTCGTAGTCGGCCGTTTCGACGATTCCCCGCCCGTGTCCGTCGATCATCGAGGCGATCGCGAAGGCCTTCTCCTTGGAGTAGCCGAAGACCGCGCCCAGCATCTCAATCACGTATTCGTAGGTGTGGTCGTCGGAGTCGTGCAGAAACAGGTGATAGCGCTTCTCCAGTTCGCTGCCGCGCTCGGCGTCGACGTCGTCCTCGACGACAACATCGGGCCGCGGAACGGACGGCTGCGAGGTCATGCGGCAGCCTCCTGCAAGGCACGCATCTCCGGGGCGTCAAGGTCGCCGTTGGCCCAGAGTTCGGACGCTCTGCGGAAGGAAGCCTTTGCCTCCTCGAGGTCGCTCTTTGCCGTCTGCGCGCGTCCCCAGCGGAATAGGTCACGAGCGGTCGCACCGCGGTCCAGCCGCTCCTGAAGCAGCTCCATAGCTTCATCGGTCTGGCCCGCTCGCAGCCGAGCCTCGACCAGCGTCTCCTCGAACACATCGCGCTGGGCGTTCGAGCCGCCCAGCGTGACCAGCAACTCACGCACTTCCGCGAGGCCGTTCGCCGCCGCCTCGTAGTCTCCGTGTCCGAATGCCGCCAGTGCCTCCACGACCGGCGCTACGACCGACCCGGCGGTCGTGTGTCCTCGCTCGGCCGCCTCTTCAAGACCATCGAGCAGTTTGCCCAGACCGATTTCGTCGCCGAGCGCTGCCAGAGCCATCGCCCGATGTACGTCGACCCAGGCAGTGCCCGGGCGAGGGAACGCGGTCTCGGCCAGATCCGCGATGGCGCGCCAGTCGGGATGCTCAGTGCCGTTGCCGCCGACCGAGTCGTGCAGCCGACAGCGCCAGAGCAGCGAGGCGGCGTCGGCGACACCGCCCAGCGCATCGCCCTGCACATCCGCTCCGGGGCGAATCGTTTCGTCGTGCAGCGCCAGCGCATCGGATCGTTTGCCATTGGCCAGCAGGAAGAGCGCCTGATGCCAGGTCAGATGACGATAGAAACCGGCCCGCTCGGGAAAGTCGGTCAGCCAATCGCCGAGGAAATCCGAGCCGCCTCCAAAGTCATGCTCCTCGAAGAACACATGCGACATCGCGTGCGCGGCTTGACCGTTCTGACGGCGCAGTTCGAGCGATTGCTGGACCAGTTCGCGTGCGCGCTCGAGTTGATCCATCTCGTGGTTGGCGAATGCGTGCCAACTGAGGAACCACCAGTCGTCGTCTCCGTAGGCGGAGGCGAGACTGTCGAACTTGTCCAGCATTCGCTCGCGTTTCTCAACGCCACCGCCATAGAAGTTGGCGCCGAACCATTGCATCAGGATCGGAGCGTCGCGCGGGGTCTCCCCCAGGTGCTCGTCGATCAGCGCCGGCGCCTGCGATCCCTTGCCCCGAGCCGTGGCTCCGAGGATCGCGACATGACGCTGTTCGCGAGGCGTCACGTGCTCGGCAAGCTCATGCGCCTGATTGGCGAGCTCGGCTGCCCGCTTGCCCTGGCCGCGAAACAGATAGAACAGTCCGAGCTGTGCGTGAGCGAGGGCAAAATCCGGGTCGAGTTCAATCGCGCGACCGAGCGCCTCGTCCACGCCAAGCGTGTATGAGAGCATCCGATCGACGCCCTGGCGGTACGCTTCGGCAGCTTCCTCGGAGGTCGTCAGGGGCAGTCCCCAGGCGTCATTGGGCAGGCTCATCGATTATTCCTCGGCATCCCGGTGTAGCGCTAAGCGTAGCTGGCAACGGAGCACGACAGTCGCGGCGACTGGATAGGCTGCGAGGGCGATGTCAACGCTCGACGATCCGGGAATCGTCCGCCGGGCGCCCCAGCTGGCCGAGTTGATCGAGGCCCAGCCGGCCGCGCCGCTCGACCAGGACCGCGCGCGAGGCGTGCTGTTGGGCCTGGCCGTCGGCAATCTGCTCGGCCTGCCAGTCGAGGGCGCGAGCCGCTCGACCATTCAACGCGCCTACCCACAAGGCTTGCGACAGATCGACCCGCGCGAGCGTGATCGGCCAATGGACGATGACCTCGCCCAGGCCGTCGAACTGGCCGAGGCGCTCGCGCACGATCCGGATCCGGTGTCGGGCTTCGCCGACCGACTGGTCAAATGGCGAACGGAGAACGGTCGCGGCATCGGGATCATGACTTCGACCGTGATTGACTACCTGGAAGTCGGTCTCGGCGTCCCCGGCGCCGCCCGGGCATTCTGGCAGGAGCGCGGCAGCCCCGAAACACAGCCGAACGGCGCTTTGATGCGTTGCGCCCCGGTGGCGCTGCGGTATGCGCTGGATCAAGACCAGTTGATTGACCAAACCACCGTGACCTGCGCCGTCACGCACTTCGCGCCGGGCGCGCAGTGGTCCTGCATTCTGGTCAATGCCGCCATCGCGATGTTGCTCCGTGGCCACGAGCCGAGCCGCGACGAGCTGATCTTCGCTGCCACGCAAGACGGCGCACCCTCGGAACTGATCGCCTGGACGCTGGCCATTCCTGACGCAATCGACGATCGGATCGCCGAAGAGCGGGTCAGCGGACACACCTACCTGTGCATGCAGGCGGCGCTCTGGTGCCTCGACACGAATGACGGCCTCGAGGAAGCGCTGATCGGGATCGTCAACGCGGGCGGCGACACCGACACGAATGCAGCGGTCGCCGGAGCAGTGCTCGGCGCGCGATATGGGGCATCGGCGATTCCTCAACGTTGGCTGGAGTGCATTCCCGATCCTGAACGGATCGAGTCGGCGACGCAGGCTCTACTGAAGGGTCCGTAGCCGGGTGAGATTCACACTCGCGCGGTCGCTGCGCCGTCGAGGGCGATGATCTCCCCGGTGATGAAGCCGGAATCGGCGGCCAGCGCGACGACGGCCGGCCCGACATCCTCCGGTTTGACGAGGGCCTTGGCCGGCAGCATGCGTGCCACCTGGCGCACCGTTTCCGGATCGTCGCCGAATCCGTGCTGGCCCTCGTAGATGCCGACCTGCAGCGCGTTGACGGTGATCCCGGAGCGAGCCAACTCCTGCGACAGCGACCTCGTCATCGCCAGGACGCCGGCATGGGCGGCTGCATACGACGACGTATTGGCGACCCCGCGAGCAGCGAGCACCGAAACCAGATTGATGATCCGGCCATAGCCGTTGATCGTCATCACCCGAGCCGCGGCGCGGGCGGTCATTGCCGGAGCCAGCAGGTTGGCCGCCAGAATCGCGTGCCAGTCCTCCGGTGTGAGCTCATCCAGGGGGGCCGCGACGGGCAGGTCGGCGGCGTTGATCAGAATGTCGAGGCCGCCCAGTTCCGAACTGGTCCGCGCGACGGCGGCATCGACGCTGTTCGCGTCCGATGCGTCGAGCGTGATCGCCACATTGGCCCGGCCCAGCGACCAGATCTCGTTGGCGACTGAGTTGACGCGCACCACTTCCTGCGGTCCGGCTCGCAGACTGGCCACGGCGACGTCGGCGCCCGCCTCCGCCAGCGCCACCGCGGCCGCGCGGCCCAGCGGGTCGCCGGCGCCGACCACGAGCGCAGCGCGCCCTCTCAGCAGAAACGGATCCTCGGGTTGTTCGGGATTGGGAGTCGGGACGAAATCGGACATCGCTGCTCCCTCAGGTCGGTTCGGTCAGCCGCACGCGCGGCGCCCAGCCGGTCGGTCCGATCGCGGCCAGACCGCCGCCGTCCTGGGCAATGGTCTCGCCGCTGATGCCGGCAGCCGCATCGGAGGAGAGGAATACCGCCAGCGGCCCCATCTCCCAGGCCAGACCAACCCGACCGATCGGGATGTAGCGTCCGCCGCGCCAGCGCTCCAGCGCCTGCGGCGTGTGCGGGAAGATGCCCGGCGCGATGCAATTGGTCCGCACGCCGGAAGAACCGTAGGTCACTGCCAACGAGCGGGTGAAGTTGACCACCCCGGCCTTGGCCGAGACGTACATCCAGTTGTCGCGCCCACCGCGCAGCCCGAAGCCGCTGGCGACGTTGATGATCACACCCCCACGATTGTCAGGGCGCTCAGTCATATGCGGCAACACCGCGCGAGCACAGAGCATCTGCGACGTCAGGTTCATGTCGATGCCCCAGCGCCACTGCTCGTCGGTCAGTTGCTCCAGCGGCGAACCGTCGCCTTCTGCACCGCCACCGGCGTTGTTCATCAAGATGTCCACGCGGCCGAAACGATCGATGGTCTCGGCAACCATCGCTTCGACGGCGACACGATCGGTGACGTCGGTGGCGATAGAGATCGCTTCGCCGCCGCGCTCGGCGACGAGTTCGGCGGTCTCCTCAAGCTGCGACAGCGTTCGAGACGCGCCGGCGACCTTGGCCCCGGCGTCGGCGTAGGAGAGTGCCATGGCGCGGCCCAGTCCGCGTCCCGCTCCAGTAAGCAGGACGACCTGACCGTCGAGTCGGAATCGGTCGGGCGTGGCCATGGTGGCTAGGTCGTCGCGGCTTTGCGCTGCTGCGCAGCGGCCGAACCGCGGCCGTCACCGAAGCGGTTGTCGCGCCATTCGAGCGCGGCCTTGAGGCCCTTCTCGCGCGACATCTTGCCGAACTCCTGCACGGCCGGCGCGAGGTGAGCTCGGGCGTCATTTTCGGAGGCGAGGCGCTGTAGGGTGCGCGCGCCCATGATCTCGAGGCCGAGGTTGACAATCCGCTTGTTCGCCGAGAGCAGCTCGTGGTCGATCATCGCCATCTTGTTGGCCAAGGCTTCGACTTCCTCGTCGAGCTTGTCTGCCGGCACTGCGTCGTAGACCAGCCCGCGCTGGGCCGCTTCGGCACCGGAGATGCTGTCGCCGGTCAACAGCATCCGCTTCGCGAACTGTGGGCCGCCGTGGTATAGCCACATGTGCGCCGGCGGCGCGCCCATCGCGCGGACCGGCGGGAAGCCGATCACAGCATCCTCGGCGGCGATGATGATGTCCGACAGCAGCACGAGGTCCGTCCCGCCGGCGAGGCAGTAGCCGTGCACCTTGCCGATCACCGGCTTGTGCATGTCGAAGATGGCCATCCGCGCGCGCTGCGCCTTCTCCATGCCCCAGGTGTCGTCGTCGAACGTGACGCGGCCGCGGTAGACCTTGTCGTAGGTCTCTTGCGAGTCGCGGGTCGAGCCGGTCAGGTCGTAGCCGGCCGAGAACGCGCGCCCGGCGCCGCTCAGAATCACGCAATGGACACCGGTGTCGTTGTCGGCCTCCCACATCGCCTGTGAGAGCTCGTCCTGAAGCGCGATCGAGAGCGCATTCAGTTTTTCCGGTCGGTTCAGCGTCACATAGGCCTTGCGGTCCTCGACGCGATACAAAATGTTCTCAAAGTCGGTCATGGAGTCACTCCAGTAGTTTCAATGTGGACTGAGCCAGTTTAGGGGACTCATCCTGCGCGAAGGCCGATGGGTGCCTCCGACTCGAGCCTGATGACCAGATCGAGCAACCCTGCGGGCTCCCAGCTCCGGCGGCTAGGGGACTGGTCGTGAACCGGTTCGATCACTCCGGATTCTTCCAGCTGTTTCAGACCAAGATCCACAGCAGGCAGGGAACGCCCGCTGAACTCAGCGGCGTCAGCGCGGTTCAGCACCGGATACTCCGGCAGTCGCTCAAGAATGAGCCAGGCGGCCGCATCGGAGCGTGGGTTTGCGCGGTTGCGTAGCCGCTGACGCCACTCGGCCAGCAGCTCAGCGACGGATGTTCGATAGCGCTCGGCCAGTTCGACGCTGGTGAGCGCGGCGCCGGCGATGATCTCGAGCCATTCGTCGAGCTTGTCGTCGCGAAACGCGACCAGGCCATTGATGTACGCGCTTCGAGCGTGTGCGAGGGCGACACTGATCGGTGGAGTCACGCGCGGCGCGAGCCCTCGCCGCCGCAGCATGATGTGCATGAGTGCGCGGCCGGTTCGGCCGTTACCGTCGTCGAACGGATGGATCGTCTCGAACTGCGCGTGGGCAATGGCAGCCTGAACCAGCGGCGGCATCTGATCGGAATTGCAGAAATCGCAGAGATCCTCGAGTAAGCCGAGCACGTGCTCAGGCGGAGGAGGCACGAAGTCGGCGCCGCACGGGTTGTGATCGTTGCCGCCTATCCAGTTCTGTACCGTTCGTACTTGTCCCGCCGTTCGCAGTTGATCGCGCATCAGCACTTCGTGGATGCTTACCAGTTCTCGTAGTGTCAGTTGGTCGACTGCAGCGGCTTCGCCGATCGCCAACTGCATCGCTTCGACGTTGCCAATCACCTCCTGCGCGCGTGCGCCAACTCGCCGCCCGACTCGGCGCCGCGCTTCTGCGCGGGCCAGATCACGAACGTCAACCTGGATACCTTCGATCCGCGATGATGCGATCGATTCCGTCCGCATGAGCAGGTGCAGTAGTGGATCGAGTAACCGGTCGTCAGAGTGTTGCAATCGCAAGACAGCCGCTTCCGCGTCTGCCAGGTCGGCGGTCAGTTCAATCGGCAGAGTGAAGGTCGTGTCCGCAATACGCTCGGGGATGAACGTCGAGTAATCGCACGGTCGCCGATAGCGGCGCGTTCCGAGCGCTTCCGACCTCGGCTTCCACAGCAGTTGGACGTATCGACCCCGCATCGTTCCTTGGTCTCCTCTCGCCTATACAAAAAGGATACTCACTATCATTTGTTTTCACAAGACACAACACAAAGGATAACCAGCATCATTTGTGTCGGCTGGAATGGAAACAACGGAAACGCGTCGCTACAGGTGCTTCAGCACCCCACCGTCGACCTGGATGGTCTGGCCGGTGATGTACCCGCTGGCCTCGGAGGCCAGGTACACGGCCAGTGGCGCTGCCTCCGCGGCCTCGCCAAACCGGCGCATCGGGATGAAGCGCAGCAGCAGGTTCTCATCCACAGCCGACGGTCCTCGGCCCGGCGTCGAATCTGTCCAGCCCACCGCGATCGCATTCACAGTCGTCCCCGTCGGCGCCAACTCCTGGCTCAGCGACCGCACCAGGCCGATCACACCCGACTGCGCCGCGCTGTAGATGCTCAGATTGGTCAGACCTCGGACGGCGGTCGCGTCCAACACCGCGATCAGGCGCCCAGGGCGGCCTCGGAACTCTCGCGTCGCGCTGCGAAACGCGGCGTAGGTCCCGCCCAGATTGCCCATCAGCACACGCTGGATATCGGCGTCGAGCGTCTTGCGAATCGGCGCGGCGTGGTACAGATTCGGCGCCACGATCGCCGCATCGACGCCGCCCAGCTCCTTACTGATCTTGCGCGTCGCCACCTGGACGTTGGTGCCGTTGGACAGGTCGACCGCTTCATTGGGGCCGCCGCCGGCCGCCTTCTTGAGCCGGAACAGCGACGTGCCATCCGTGTTCGCGCTGGTCACGCCCACGCTGGCGCCTGCTGCTCGCAGGCCGTCCACGATCGCCGCGGCGACCGGCTTCTCCGCGCCGTAGACAATGACGCGCCGCTCGCTAAGGTCGAAACCCTGGAGCCTTCCTTCACCTACCTCCGGCGGATCGATCGGATTCTGCAGGCTCACGAAGGCACCCCGCCGATCCCCGACTGCACGTCCCAGCCGGTCGGGGCCAGACCCCCGGCGAGACCGCCGCCGTCGATGACGAACGCCTCGCCGGTCATGTAGGCCGAGGCGTCTGAAGCGAGGTAGACAGCCAACGGCCCAAGCTCCCAGGCCTCACCGACCCGACGGATGGGAATACGGGAGCCCTGGTTGCGGGCGACCTCGATCTCTTCTTCATCTTCGAGCGTCTGTTGCAGGATGAACCCGGGAACGATGCAGTTGACCCGAATCTGATCCCTCGCCAACTGAATGGCCAGGGACTGGGTCAGGTTGATCACGCCGGCTTTGGCGACGCCATCGACAAAGAACTGAAGTCCGCTGCCTCGCAGCGACGTGCCCGAAGAGACGGTGATGATGTTGCCGGGCTTCTCCGCGGCGAGGAAGTGACGCACCGCTGCGCGGGCGCTGTAGAAGACGCTGGAGAGATTGATGTCGACCGTCTCGCGCCAGTCTTCGTCGGAAATCTCTGTCACGTGCTTCATCGACGCCGGGCCGCTCGCGCCCGCGTTCGCCAGCATCACTTCGAAGCCGCCCCACTCGTCGATCGTTTGCTGGACCAGCGCGTCGACCTGTGATGAATCGCTCACGTCGGTAGGAATGACCAACGCCTGTCGGCCCTTGGCCTCAATCTCTGTTGCCACCGCGGCAATCTGCGACTGTGTCCGGGCCGCGCAGATGACATCCGCGCCTGCGTCGGCGAGATGCAGCGCCATCTGCCGACCGAGGCCGCGTCCCGCGCCTGTGACGATGACGCGCTTGCCGTCCATGCGCAACGAGTCCAGCATGTCGGCAGTTTACGTCGTGCCCGCGCTAGTCCCTGACCTGCTCTGGCGGAGGCGAGCGCTAACATGTTGCCCGAACCCGTCCACACCGGATGCGGCGTTGGCCGCTCCGTGCAACGACCTGAATGGAGTTGGGTATGGCAATCGGATTGACAGTGGAATTCACCATCGGCGAGGGCCAGAACGAGGCCTTCGAGGCCTTCATGGCCGGCGCGACGGCCAAGGTCAAGGCGGAAGACGCCGGCTGCAACAACTACGACCTGTTCCGCTCGGTCGAAGACGACACCCAGTACATCCTCTTCGAAAACTGGGCGACCGAGGAAGACCTGACCGCACACGGCACGTCGGAAGCGATGGCCGGCATGGCCGGAATCCGCGAGTTCACGACCGCCCGACCGGTCCTCCATCGCTACGAGGTGCCGGACTAAACCCTCTCTGATCCCCTCTCCTTGCGGGGGAGGGTCAAGGTGAGGGCGCTCTCCGGAAGGGGACGAGTCGCAGACCCTCACTCAGCCTCTCCCAGGCGGAGAGGAACGGAACAAGGCCGCTCTCTGAAAGAGTGGAACTGCAAAGGACAACGACATGCCAGACCAGATGGGATCTGAACTGCTGGCCCGACAGATGGTCAATGAGGGGGTCGAGGATCTCTTCTACATCATGGGCGGACCGATCATCGAGGCGGCCGGATTCGCCGCCGAGCACGGCATCCGCACGATCGACTGTCGCCACGAGCAGGGCGCGGCGATGGCCGCGCATGGCTACGCCCGAGTCAAGCGACTGCCGGGCGTCTGCATGGCCGCCTCGGGACCGGCAACGACCAACCTGCTGACGGGCGTCGCCAATGCCTACCTCGACGGCGTGCCGATGGTCGCCCTCGGCGGCGCGGCCGCGTTCTCGTCGTTCGAGCGCGACGACTTCCAGGAATACGACCAGCTCGCGATGGCTGTACCGGTGACCCGCTGGGCCAGCCGCGTGACCCATTCGGCCCGGATGCCCGAGTTCTTCAACCTCGCCTACCGCGAGTCCCAGGGACCGAAGCCCGGCCCGACCTACCTCGACCTGCCCGGAGACACGTTGTACCAACAGTCGGACGACGACACCGTCTGGTTCCCCGACGCCGCCGCAGCGCGTTCACGACCGGGCGCCGACCCCGACCAGGTGAAGGAAGCGATCGAGTTGCTGTCCAACGCGGCGCGGCCGATCATCCTGACCGGGACCGGCATCTTCTGGTCCGACGCCTCGGCTGAACTGCGCGAGTTCGTCGAGACATCGGGCATTCCCTTCTACACCACGCCGCAGGGTCGCGGCGTCGTCCCTGAGGACCACGACCTCTGCTTCATTGCCGCGCGCTCCAAGGCCTTCCGCGAGGCCGATGTGGCGCTCGTCGTGGGCACGCGCCTCAACTTCGTCGTCGGATCCGGCCTGCCGCCGCGCTGGGCGCCCGACCTCAAGGTGATCCACGTCGACACCGATCCCACCGAGATCGGCCACAACAAGGAAGCGACTGTCGGCATGGTCGCCGACGCCAAGCGGGCGCTGGTGGCGTTGACCGCCGCCGCGAAGGAGGCGGGACTCAACGGCCCGACCGACTGGGTCGCCGACCTGCGCGAATCGGACGACAACCGTCGCCAGCAATCGCTCGAGCAGGCCCATTCCTCGACCGTGCCGATCCACCCGCTGCGCCTGGCCGATGAAGTCGTCCAGCGCATGGACCGCGACGCGGTCGTCTGCGTTGACGGCAATGCCACGCTGGCCTTCGCCCGGCAGTACATTCCGTCCTACGCCGAGGGCGGCCGGCTCAATCCCGGACCCAACGGCTGCATGGGCGTCGGCCTGCCCTACGTGCTCGGCGCCAAGGCCGCCGCGCCCGAGCGACAGGTGATCGGATTCGTCGGCGACGGCTCGTTCCTGATGAACGTCCAGGAGATCGACACGATGGTCCGCCACAACCTGCCCGGCACGATCGTGATCTCCAACAACGCCGGCTGGACCGCGGGCACGAACGACACGCCGGGCCGACCGCTCGGCTACGGTCAGCGCTACGAGGACATCGCCGTCGCGCTCGGCGGCCACGGCGAGCACGTGACCAAGCCCGAGGAAATCGGCCCTGCCATCGAGCGGGCGATGGAGTCCGGCCTGCCGGCCGTCGTCAACGTCGAGGTCGAGCAGCACGCCATGCCGGGTCAGGCCCGCTTCGGCGGATACTCGGCGACACTGAGCCGCTAAGCATCGAACATCTAGACACAGCCACAGAGGCGGGGGTTGCCCCCGCCTCTGTCATTGCAAAGGACCAGTTGATGGCCTCCGTCCCCGCCGAGCACGCCGACCTCGTCGGCGCGCCCCACTTCGCCCATCTCGTCACCGTCAATCGCGACGGTTCGCCTCAGTCGTCACCGATCTGGATCCGTCCCGATCGCGTTTCCGCCGATGGCGCCGTCGAGTCAATCTTCTTCGTCACCGGCCTGCGCTATCGCAAAGCGCTGAACATCCAGCGCGAGCCGCGAGTGGCGCTCTCAATCCACGGCGCCGACCAGCCGTACCGGATGCTCGAAATCGTTGGCACTGCCTCCATGAAACCGCGCACATCGTGGGACGAGCTTGACGCCATCTCCAACACGTATCTCGGCACCGATTACCCCTACAAGGGCGCCGATCCGGCCGGCTGGCACGTGACCGTCGAAATCGACCGCGTCACCTTGCCCACCGACGGTGAGCAGCCGCCCTTCGTCGATCCGCCGGCGGCCGGCTCCGACCTGCTCAGCCCGCCTCACTTCGCGCATGTGGCCACGGTCAGTTCGACCGGCCAGCCACGCTCTTCCGTGGTCTGGCATCGGCGACCCGAAGGCGCCGGCGAGAACGACATCGAGTTCTGGACCAGCGCCGAAACGCTCAAGACCCGGCACCTGCGCAACAATCCCGCCATCGCCGTCAGCATCCACGACGAGGTTGACCCGTACCGTTACACCGAGCTGCGAGGTCAGGCGCAGATCACCCCGATCGACGGCCGCCAGATGGCCGACGAGCTGACTCGGCTCTACTGGAAACTCGACCGGTTCCCCATGGATGTCGACGCCATGGGCAGCAGCGTCGCGATCCGCGTCGAGACAACTCACCGAGTCGGCTGAACCCCGTTCAGGACTGGGAGGAACACATGGCCGTCGTCCCGCCCAACTTCGCCGACCTCTGCGGCGCGCCGCACTTCGCACACGTGGTCACCGTCAACCGAGACGGTTCGCCGCAGTCTTCTCCAGTCTGGTTCCGGCCCGAGCAGGTAAATTCGGACGGCTCCGTCGAGTCGGTCTATTTCAGCACCGGCAAGCGATTCCGCAAGTCGCTCAACATGCTGCGCGAGCCTCGCGTGGCGATCTCCGTCCACGACGCCAACAACCCGTATCGCATGATCGAGATTGTCGGGACAGCATCGCTCGAGGCCCGCAGCGACTGGGAAGACGTGGACGAGATTTCTCGCAGCTACATCGGACGGGACTATCCCGGCAAGGGCGAAGGCAGCGGCGACGGCTGGGGCGTCACCGTCAACATCGAACGGGTCGTCACCCTCGACTTCTCACCCGGCGATGTCCTCGATCCTCCCCAGCCGGGCACCGATCTGCTCAATCCACCGCACTTCGCCCACGTCGCCACCGTGAGTTCCACCGGCCAGCCCCGATCTTCTGTCGTCTGGCATCGCCGAGCCGCCGGCCGCGGTGACGACGACATTGAATTCTGGACCTCTCCGACCACCCTGAAGGTCAGTCATCTGCGCCGCAATCCAGCGGTCGCTGTCAGCATCCATGACGAGGCCAATCCCTATCGCTACACGGAGCTCCGCGGTCGCGCCACGCTCACCGAAGTCCTGGGCCATCAGTTACTGGACGAACTCACGCCGCTCTACTGGAAGCAGGACCGCTATCCCGAGGGCGACGACGACCTGTCGGAGGGCGTGGTCGTGCAGATCGAGACGAGGCACCGCGTGTTCTACGGGGAGTAGTGTCGGGCGGCCCCGCGACCTGGTGCTCCGCCTCCCTACCGGCCAATCGCCCGGGCCAGACCGGCGAGCGATTCAGTCAGCGCGTCGTGCGACGGCTCGCGCAGATGCTGGCGAAACTCCCAGAGCATTCCCTCGCAGTCGCGAACCGTGTACGCGCGGGAGCCGTAAAACTGGTCGGCCGGCTGCCGCACGATCTGTGCGCCGGCCGTGGTCGCATGAGCGCAATGCGCATCGACATCTTCTACGTACACGCACAGCACCGTGTGTTGCGCCCCGAGTCGATCCGGCGTGCTCAGGCCAAAGTCCGGATCCGCATATCCGATCAGGATCCGCTCGCCGTTGAGCGAGACTTCGGCGTGCGCCACCTCGCCGTCGGGCCACTCCAGCATCATTGTCTGCTCGAAGCCGAACACGTCACACAGAAACGCCGTCGCCGCCCGCGGATCGTCGTAGTAGACGTAGGGCGCGATGTGCTGCGAACCCTCGGGCAGCGGAACCTCCGACATGGCGGCCCAGCCTACTCCGCCCCCATCGCGTCGATTGCGGCTTGCATTTCCGCCACTGACACGTCATGCAGATGCTGGTGGAACCACCAGCGATGTCCCTCGAGGTCGTGCGCGCGGTACGTACGCTCGCCGTAGAACTGGTCGCCGAGTTCCTCGTAGATTTCTGCGCCCTCTGCCCTCGCTCGCTCGAAATGAGCGTCCACATCGTCAACGTAGACCTGGATACAGGCATGCAGGTGCGGCAACGAGCGCGGGCTGCCTAGGCCGCCCTCCGTCCAGGCCGAGGCCACGGAAATAGTCGCGTCACGGTAGGTCAACTCGGCGTGGCCGATGCTGCCGTCAGGCATTTCCAACCGAAAACTCTCGTCAAATCCGAATGCCCGGCAGAGAAACTCGATCGCAGCAGGCGCATCGGCGTATGAGAGCGCTGGAACGAACCGCTGCTCGTGGGCTGCGGGTGAGTCGGTCACTGGTTGCTCCTCAATCGCCCGTGTCGGACGGCGCCGCCATCATCTCGTCAATTGTGGCTTGCACCTCTTCGCCGGTGAACTTCTGCAGTTCCTGGTGAAACCACCAGCGCCCGCCCTCGGGATCCTCGGCCCGATAGGTCCGGTCGCCGAAGAACTGATCCTCCGGCTCCTGCAGGATCTTGGCGCCTGCTGCCACGGCTCGGGCGTAGTGCGCGTCGACATCGTCGACATACACCATCACGCTGGCGTGCAGGTGAGGCAGCCCGCTCGGACCGCCGAGTCCACCCTCCGGATATGCCGACGCCAGGGTCACCTCGTCCTCGTCACTGAGCAGCGAGGCATGACCAATGCTGCCGTCCGGCATGTCGAGGCGGAAGCGCTCTTCGAACCCGAACGCGCGGCACAGAAACTCGATCATGGCCGGCGCGTCGTCGTACGACAGGGCCGGCACGATCCGCTGTCTGCGTCCCGCCGCGAGATCTTGGTCTTCGCTCATTGATTCACTCCCCGGCTGGCGGCTCACTCATCGCTGCCATCATCTCCTCCGGCGTCACGTCGCGCACATGCTGGTGGAAGTCCCAGCCGACACCCTCCGGATCGAGCGCCCGATAGGTCCGGTCGCCGTAGAACTGATCCGCCGGCTCCTGCACGATTTGCGCACCGGCCGCACGGGCCCGCTCGCAATGCGCATCCAGGTCGTCGACATAGACCACGACCGATGCATGCACTCCACCCAGCGCTTTCGGGCTACTCAGCCCACCCTCGGCGAACTCGCCAGCCAGCATCAGCGTCTCGCCGCCCATCTGCAACTCGCAATGCCCGATACTCCCGTCCGGCATCTCCAACAGCAAACCCTGTTTGAAGCCGAATGCGTTGATCAGGAACTCGATCGCCGCCTTGGGATCCGAGTAGTTGAGATATGGCAGGATTCGCTGGCTGCCCTCAGGTGGATTCTGAACCATGTTCGCGCCTTTCGCGTCTGTTCCTGGTCTGTTCGCGTGGGCGTCAGCCCTCGCCTTCGCTCATCTGCTCCAGCGCTGCCATCAGCTCCTCCGGCGTCACGTCGCGGATGTGCTGCGTGAAAATCCATTGGTGACCCTCAGGATCGACGGTGCGATAGCTGCGGTCGCCATAGAACTGATCGGCAATCTCCTCCACGATCTCGGCGCCGGCCGCTTTGGCATGTTCGTAGTGGTCGTCGACGTTGTCCACGTAGACCATCACCTGGCTGTGAACGGCGCTCAGGCTGCGCGGGCTGGCGTGGCCCATCTCATCGAAGGCCGTGGATAGGAAGACCACATTGTCCTGCAGATGCAGCTCAGCGTGCCCGAGCACGCCGTTGCCCATATCCATCTGTGTCCCGGCTTCGAAGCCGTACGCGCCGCAGAGATACTCAATCGCCGCCGGCGCATCGGCGTACGACAGGTACGGAATCACCCGTTGATTGCCCTCTGGTGGATTCTGAACCATGATCCTGTCCTCTCATTCCAATCCGTCGCAGCGCCCCGGAATCGGGCGCGCCTACTCGTGCTCGCTTGCGATCTTGCGCATCGCCTCCGCCGACTCCTCGTCGGGCACGACGCGCACGTGTTGCTGGAAACTCCAGCGGTGTCCCTCGAGATCCTGTACCCAATACGTCCGGTCGCCCCAGAACTGGTCCTCGGGCTCCGACAGGATGGCTGCGCCTTCGGCCTGCGCGTGAGCGAAATGCGCATCAACGTCGTCGACGTACACGGTGATTTGCTGGTGCAGCGCCGGCAGATCGCGAGGAGACCTGGTGCCGGCTTCGTCGAAGGCCGACGAGATCATCACCTGTTCACCCAGGAGCGTTAGCGCCGCATGTCCGATACGGCCATCACCGGTCTCCATGCGCCTGATCTCCTCAAACCCGAACACGCGGCAGAGCCAGTCGATCGCAGCCGGGGCGTCGGCATAGGTCAGGTAGGGAACGATCCGCTGATGACCGAGTTGTTCGCTGTCTGCCATGCCGAGCGTCCAATCCACTCCGTCACGAACGCATGTAAGCGACCATAGCGCTTATATGTTCTGAATAGCAAGTCGCCCCGCGCGTAACGGGGCGACTAGACATATCGTACAGGTCGATTGCTACCAGGTGAGCAGGCGCCGCTCCACCTCTACCCGCGGTACGTCTCGGATGCGCTGGCAAAAGCTCCAGCGGTAGCCCTCGAGGTCGAGCGCGTGGTACGAGCGCATGCCCCAGAAGCGGTCTTGCAGACCCTGCACGATCCTCGCCCCTTCCACCATGGCGTGCTGGTAATGCTCTTCGATGTCGCCGACATGCATGTGAATCCGAGAAGTCGCCACCTGATCTCCCGGCGGCGCATGATTGTCGAGCTGCCCGAATTCCGACGACAGCATCACGTAGAGTCCGTCGTGGCAAAGGGAGGCGTGAGCAATTCTGCCGTCCGCGCTGGTGTAGGAGTTGGCCAGCTCGAACCCGAACACCCGGCAGAGCCAGTCAATCGCTGCCGGAGCGTCGGCGTACGTCAGGTACGGGAAGATTTGCTGTCGATCCACCTCCGCGTCGGGCACATTGGTCATGTCGGTCACGTCGGTCATGTCGGTCATGTCGGTCAATGTCGTGTAGCTCATTCCGTCTGCCTCCCTGATGCCAGTCGAAGCACCCCGTGCGCTCCGTCTGAAGCCGACCGTATGCCTGCCACTCGAAGCGCAGATCAGTGACTGAAATCACAAGACTCAAGCGCCACAGTCGGACTGTTGCCCATCTGGCCTACACGGCAAGTCTGCGTCCGCAGCGACACTCAGCGAGTCGCGGGCAATGCACGAACGATTAGCTCGATCCGGCATCGACGCCGAGAAACTCAAGAATCCCGTCGGCAATCGCCCTGGCGATGACCTCTCGAGCCTGTGGATCTCGCAAGATGGCCGCGTCGCCCTCGTGAGTGATGTACAGCAGCTCGAGCAGCGTCGTCGGCATGAGATTGCCTCTGACAATCCTGCCAGGGCCCGTCTGGGTCTCCGGATCGATCAGATCGATGGGTGCCTCGTGTTCCGTCAGGTCACTGCTCCACAGCCATTGGTTGATGGCCGCGCCCCACGGATCCTCGGACAGACCCAGTGATCCGGGATCCAGGCCCCAGCGACGGGCCACGTCGGCGTCGACCAGCAGGAACGGAGCCAGCACGTAAATCGGGTCGCAGATCCCATTGACCAGTTCCCAGCACGATGTGTCGTAGGTAAGTGTCGAGGTGGGATAGCCGAACTCCTCCAAGGCCCGCGACACGTAGGTCAACAGGGTCTCAGCGAGGGTGAAGTTCAGACCGTCGCCGTTCCAGCGAGGCAGATACCAGGCTTCGAGACCGTTGGCCGGTTCTTCGAAGTTCGCATTCGAGTGAATCGAAACGAACACATCGGCCCGGGCCAGGTGCGCCAGCTCAGCCCGAACCTGGTAGTCGGCGCGCCACAACGCTTCGTCCAGGTTCAGGAACGGGCGACCGGCCGATCGCCTCGTCAGCACGACCGTGATGCCCTCTGCCTCTAACAGCTCCTCGATCCGCAGCGCGAAGTCGAGATTCGACTCTGCTTCCATGACGCCATGCATCCAGGGCCCCGTGTCGACGCCGTGACCGGCGTCGAGCACGACCACGAGCGCATCCGCTTCCAAATCATGGATCACGCCCGCCTCGTCCAACTCGGCCTGCCAGCGAGGATCCTCTGCTCCGGTGCGCTCTCGCGCGTACCAGAGTTCGGGCGTCGATGGCCGAGGATGGGGCACATCCAGCAGTCGCGGACGCGAGATCGTCCAACTGTCGTCGGCGTTCTTGACGCTCGCCTGCCAGCGAATCTGCTCATTCGCGGTGCGCCCGCTCCAGCGCATGATCAGCGTGTTGAAGCCTCGCGCGCCGACGCTGCTGCTCTCGACCCAGGCCTCCCGCTCAAACGACCACAGACGCGCCCGCCGACCGTCGTTCGAACGCAGCAGATACTCCCACTCGTCCTCATCGTCGACGCCGGGATCGGTGTCGATCCAGACCCGCAGACCACTGTTCGGACGAATCGGACCCCACTCGCCGTGGAATTCGAACCGCGCTTCGCTGGCGGCGCTGGAAGCTTCGATCGTGTCGATTTGCAAACGCGACGTTGGCCGCGGGGGCAAACTGATTGCTGGCTCCGCCTCCTCACCCCAGCGCGTCACCCCCACCGCGTAGCTGCCCACCGACCACGGCTGGGCGCCGCGAACCTCCAGGATCGCGAGACCGCAGGACGTGGGAACGATGACGCCGCTGATGGCGTTCTGATTGCGGTGCAATTCCTGTTCCTGAAGACCGTCTGACTCCGGCAGGCGAACAGCGCCCGACAACCCGTCAACCGATCCCAGCACCGACCAGACGGCATAGCTGTTGCCCGCGGCAACCGGGAAGGCGTACCAGTCAATGTCGCCGGAGGCTTCCAGCCACGACCGCTCCGTCAGAACGCCATCGATGTCGAACGCGCTCAGTCTGGCCGTGCTCAACTCCGAGCCGACTGCGTCATCGTCGCTGCGGATCCGCAGTTGGTACGAGCCGGTAGTCAAACCGGAACCCGAGACCCGCACACGCCATGCGCCGCTCGCAGGCGCCGTCCAACTCAGACGCAAATGCGCGCCGGACGCGCTGGCGACCGGGCTCGGCTCCGAGTCATCGGTCGCTGGCTTCCAGATCTGCAACTGTCCGGCGACCAGCCCCACTCGCTCAAGCGCGACAACGTATCGCTCACCCGCCAGTGCGAAGAAGACATACCAGTCGACATCGAGCGGATCACTGATCGACCCCTCGTGGGTGACGGGGGCAATCGTTTCTGCAGACGTTGAACCGACTCCCCACGGTCCAACTACAGCCAGCATCGCCGCCAGCGCTGCCACGGCGAAACCCAGTCGCGCCAACCCGACTCGACGCAGGCCTCGCTCGATCGTCCCCGCACTCACCCGAAGAGGATATCCGGGAGTCAATGGCGACCGTTGAAGTGTCGCCGCTGCTATCTGGCGCGATAGGCAGTCTTCCGATAGCCTCAAACCCGTTGCGCGCTCCGGCGTGCCCACTCCAGACGCACATCGGCGGACCCAACAAACTTCACCTGGGCCGCGACGGAGGATGACATGGACCTCGGACTCACCGAAGAACAGGAACTGCTGAAGAATTTCGCCCGCGACTTCCTCACCAATGAGTGCACCGAAAAGCTCGTGCGCGACATGGAAGAGGACGAGCGCGGCTACACCGACGACCTCTGGAACGGCATGGCCAACCAGGGTTGGATGGGCCTAATCACCTCCGAGGAGCTCGGCGGCGCCGGCCTCAACTTCCTCGACCTCTGCGTGCTGCTCGAAGAGTTCGGCCGCGCCCTGGTTCCCGGACCCTACATCAACACCGTGCTCACCGCCGCCTTCGTCGAGGCGATCGGCACCGACGCGCAGAAGCAGCAGTACTGCACCGCCGTCGCCGCCGGTCAGCACGTGATGACCTTCGCCCTGACCGAACCCTCGGCCCGCTTCGACAGCTCCGGCATCGAGACCACCGCCGAAGCCGACGGTGACGGCTACGTGCTCAACGGCACCAAGCTCTTCATCCCGGACGCGCACGTCTCCGACACCATTCTCGTCGCCGCCCGCGCAGCCGGTTCGGAAGGCGACGAAGGAGTCTCGCTCTTCCTGGTCCCGCGAAACTCTGAGGGACTTTCGACCACCGTCCTGCAGACCATCGCTGCCGACAAGCAGTGCGAAGTCAAACTGGACGGCGTTCGCGTTGGCGCCGACGCCGTACTCGGCGAAGCCGGCAACGCCTGGACCATGATCGAACACGCCAAGCGCTACTACACCGTGGCCTACTGCGCCTACCTGGTCGGTCTGGCCCAGCGCGACTTCGAAATCTCGGTCGACTACGCCAAGGAGCG
>VXQZ01000012.1 GCA_009838735.1 Chloroflexota bacterium | reverse complement strand
GTGGCCAAACACACCACTGCCCCCCCCCCCCCCCGGGCGGGCACCTACACCCCGCGGGCCACGGGCCCTCACCACTGCGGCGCGGTCGCCACGGATGACACCGTCACCTGCCGGCCGAAACCGCCCGAAGGGGTGCGCTGGGCCCACGCCGGCACCTAGCCCCAGTCGCCTCCCGCGCCCGGAGACGCTGGCGGAGCGATCTCATCTCATGGCTGCTGTCTCAGGGTCCCGTCACAGCCTCTGGGTACGTTCTGCCCTACGACCGCCACTGACACTCGACGGACGGCTACGCAGATCACAACCGGGTACTCAAGGGAGAGCAGTGGAGCAGTCACAACTGACCGTCGTCGACGTAACAGTGACCGCCTGGGTCCCTGCGCCCACTCCCTGGGCTATAGACTGCTCGGACAAAAGCCTGGACCTGGACAGCATCCTGGACTTCGGCAACTAGTCAGAGACGGGCAAGACCTACACCGTCATGGTCACCGGCGAAACCTCTCTCACCTTCACCGCCCCTTAGCCCCAGTCCCGAGCACGGGCTCTCGGCCGGTCGCTTCCCGGAAGCCGTCGGAGGTCGACAACTGTTCGACGAGCCGCTCAATCCACTTATCGTTGTATACGTATATCTTCGCGGCTGAGATGTACTGGCAGTACTCCTCATCAAGTGACCTCTCTGGCTCTCCCTTAGGAGGTCTGATCTTGAAGAATCTCCCAACGCTCGCATGATCATTGGATGTGAACCGATAAGGAATCCGCTCCTCGACAGTCCGGACCACGTGCATCGCAGGGTGTTCGGGTAGCTTTGGGACGACGACTTTGGTCAGCACCACCAGCTTGTCGATGGTGTCCGCTAGCTCGTCGGGGATGCTGTCGGGGCGCACGAAGTATGCGACCGCGTCGGGGCTGCGTCCAGACGGAGGGACGACAGGGATGAAAGCCACCCGCATTTGGTAAGTCGGATCAGCGAGTAACTCGCTCGGCACGGATTCGGCACGGCTCAGCAGGGCTTGGACATCAAGGGGGAGTTGTGCTTGGGCAGCCTTGAGTGAGCGTAGAACGCTCGGGTCCCTGAACCCCGAGAGCTGCAGAGGAACCGACAAGTGGTCGGCCAGGCTGTATTCCTGGCCGAATTCGCTGACCAGCAGTTGTTCGTAGTTGAGGAGCCCTGACTGGGCATACGGAATCACTTGGAGGTCCATAGCCGGGAGATACCGGTGAGCCACTGCGTTTCTGATCTCGATCCAACGCCTGAGATTCTCTCGGGTCCCCGCCAACACATGCTCTGACAACCGGGAAGTGGCGGTGCTGGGAGGGACGAGTTGGGCCACCGACCTGCCACTAAGTACCGTTTGGCTAGGGGCGTAGACGGTCGCGGGGCTACAGGCTGGTGCCGCGAGGGCGCATTAACCCTCACTGGATGTTGCCTATTCGCGGATCAACCAACATCTGGGGCAAGACGTGAGGCCTAATGGGACAATCTGGCGTCTGCGGGACCCGTCGGTCAGCCCGTCCGGGAATGCGCCTGTAACGGTCCCCAGCCACAGGCAACTGCCCCGGCTACCGTCCCGACAGTGGACACTGCACGGCTGACACCAGACACCCGGGCAGCCGCCTGGATGGGCGCCTCGGTGTTCCTGAACTCGTGGACGGCCCTCGCAGTAGCCCTCGCAGGTGGCACGGTCGGTCCCTTCGTATACCAATTCTGGTTCAGCCTCACCACCTGTTCGGTCTGGTTCATCTACCTGGCTTGGGTTCATCCCGACCTTGTAAGACGTAGAGACATGTGGGCCTGGATCCTCCGGCGGCTGCCCACACGTCACGGGGCACTAGCAATGCTCAACAGCTTCGGCGCAGCGTTCTTCGTCTGGTCTGCCCTGTTCCTCGACACCGCGTTAGTGACGATCATCACATCCGTATGGCTGATCCCCTTCGTCGCTATCCGCCGACGGCACGGCCGCAGCCGGTACCGCCGTATGGGCACTCAGAATTGGCTACTACTCAGCGTCGCCATGGCCGGGGTCGCGCTCGTCACGTTGTCACAAACGGGCAGCATCACAACCGAGGGGGGCTGGCGGGTGCTATGGGGAGTCCTACTAGCGGCGGCGTCCGCGGTCTGTGCATCCTTGATATCGTCCCGGTTCAAGCTCGGAACAGAGCTGTATAGACGCCGTAACGAATCACAAACCGACCGGCAAGGTGAATTAGCCTGCGTGATCGCCGCTTCGCTAGTAGCGCACTCGGCCGGCGTGTTAGGCGGCCTTCTGCTCGGGCTCACCGTCTTCCCGTCAGCTACCGCACCGGACGCAGGCTTGGCAGGGTTCACGGTAACCCCGGTCCTATGGGTAATCGCCGGGTCGATAGCGTCCTCGCTAGGGAATATCGCGTTCCGTTACGCCAACCTCGAAACCACGAACCTGGGCGTGAACGCCATGCAGTACCTGCGGACGGTCCTAGCGCTGGTCTGGCTGGCCACGTTCGCGACGATCAACGTGGCACGCCCCGATTTCCTGTGGGCCGGCGCCGCCGCGGTGATAGCCGCGAACGCTCTGATCAACGTACGCAGCCGCTTCCCCACCCACCATCGGCCATCTCCGTAACACGGTGGTGCACCTACCGCCCCCTGGTAGCCGACCTGCCACTAAGCACCGTTCGGGTGGACAGGAGCGTGTCTAGGTAGGTGGGCTGGTGGTGGTGGCACGATTTTGGAACAGCCCGCCCTCTGGAGTTGACGAATCGTTGAGACTCCCCACACTTGATCATCGAATAGTACCCGCCCTGGTCTCGCAAGTGCGAGACGCTTAGTGGTA
>VXQZ01000003.1 GCA_009838735.1 Chloroflexota bacterium | reverse complement strand
CCCCGCCCCCTCCGATGCCCCGCGCTTGACGCGGGGCCCAGACCGAGATCCTCCCACGCAGAACACCCATAGATCATCCCCAAGCCGCAACCCCACCACTCCCCACATCCGACATCCACAACACAGACCCAACACTCCCAACCAGAACATATGTACCTACCATAGATCCCACAACCATCAACCAGTTCGAACAGGAGCCCCAACACATGTCCGCCACCACCCACGCCCACGCCTACATCCGCACCACTCCCTCCAACAACCCACCCCTCGCCCTCAACCCCAGAGCCATCCTCAAGCAGCTCCAACACTTCGCCACCAACGGACCCCAGTACGTCCAGTTCCAGGCCACCCGCTCACTCGCTCGCATCGTCGGACTCTTCGACCGCGCCAGCGACGCCATCCGAGAACTCGGCTTCGGTCCCACTGACGACAAGACCGAACCCGAACAGCCGCAACAGCCCGAAGAACTCAAGCTCGTCACCAGCGACGACGAAATCACCAAGGAAGACGATGACTACCTATAATCCCAACCCCCGCAGGCTCCGCGCCAACCTCCGGCGCCTGCACGCCCAGCGCCGTTTTTTCCCGACCGACCGACAACGCGAAATCTATCGCGCATTGTCCCCCGTGTCCGACCAGCCCGACGTCTCCGACGCCTCGGGCCTCTCCCTCGTGGGCTACGGCGGAGCCATGGGCGGCGGCAAGACCCGCGCCCTCGTCGAACTCGCCATCGACGCCGCCTGCCTTTTCCCCGGCAACAACATCCTCATCGCCCGCCACAACTTCACCGACCTCGCAACCACCACCATGGCCGAGTTGTATCGCTACTGCCCGGACTCCCTGATCAAACGCCGCAGCCAGTCCCCCACCCACTCCGTCCAGCTCGCCGCTCCCGGCCAATCCGAGCCGTCCACCATCCACTTCCGCCATCTCTCCGACTGGACCGGACTTGGCTCCCAGCAGTTCGGCGCCGTCTTCATCGACGAAGCCGGACAGGTCGAGGCCGAAGCCGCCCAGATGCTCGTCACCCGCCTGCGCCATCCCGCCCAGCCGCAGCCCTGGTTCGTCGCCGCCTCCAATCCCTACCCCGGTTGGTTCGAGCGCTGGTTCGTCAAGCGCGAGCTGCCCGAATCCGCCCTCGAACGCGCTGCCGTGCGACTCCGCTTCGTCCCCGCCAGGATCGAGGACAACCCCCATCTGCCCGACAACTACGCCGACACCCAGCGCGCCATCCTGCCGCCCGATTGGGTCGATCGCTTCATCGACGGACGCTTCGACGCCTTCCTCGGCCAGATCTATCCCAACTTCGACCCCGCTCTCCATCGCTGGGATGGTCCGCTCCCCGAATTCTCCCGCTTCATCGGCGGCCTCGACTTCGGCGCCGAGTCCCTCACCGGGCACTTCACCGCCGGCGTCGTCGCCGGACTCACCGCCGCCTCCGCCCCCTGCGGTCCCGGCGTCCTCATCAGGCTGGACGAATTCGAGCAGCGCGACCCCGGCGTCGTCCAGCGCGTCGAACAGTGGATGAGACGCTGCCGTCAACGCTATGGATCCGTCACCTGGTGCGCCGACCGCTCCCAGTCCGCCTGGATCGGACATCTCAAGGGACTCGGACTCCCCATCCGCCCCAGTAAGGGCGGCCCCGGCTCCGTCCACGTCGGCATCGCCCGCGTACAGGAACGACTCAACCCCGACAACCCGCGCTCCTTCTACCTGCCCACCCTCACCCAGTTTCCGCTCCGCATGAAGGAGTACCGCTGGAGACATCAGGACGCCGTCCGGCCCACGCCGCGCGACAGGGACGACGACCTGCTCGACGCCGACCGCTACCTGCACGAACTCGCCGAGGCCGCCCGCCCCTGGCCCGCCCCGATGCGGATCTTCTCACCGCGAACAGACGAAATCGCCTCGGACCTGCGCCGCCGGCTGTACCCCAACGGAGCGCTGATCCCCGTTCCCAGCCATCGCAACCCCTTCAACCACCCGCTTCCCCGGCGCGGCTACCAATAGACTGTCTCCGCTTGAGAGGAGCGCCGCGATGGCTGAGCTAATGCGACCCGACGGAACCACCATTCACTACGAGGTGTTCGGCGAAAACAACGGCGGCACCCCGCTCTTGCTCTTCGCGCCGGGAGGAGTCAACTCCCAGATCGAATTCTGGCAACGCTCGATCATCAACCCCATCGACGCCTTCTCCGACGAGTTCATGGTCATCGGCATGGACCAGCGCCACTGCGGCCGCAGCAGGACCGCGCTCGAGCCCTTCAGCTACGACAAGGCCATGCTCGACCAGATCGCCGTGCTCAACGACCTCGGCCTGCAGCGTGCGCACGTCATGGGCGGCTGCATCGGCTGCGCATACGCCCTCCGTCTCGCCGACCAGGCCCCCGCTCGCGTCGCCGGACTGATCATGCAGGACCCCGTCGGGCTCGACGACACCAACTCGCCTGAGACCTTCTACGACATGTTCAACCCCACCATCCGGCTCGCGCGCGCCGATGGACTCGAAGCCGTCATCGAGTCCGCGCAGCGCGATCCCGTCTTCATGCAGAACAACGAGGCCGGTCCCTTCGCCCAGCGCATTCACGACGAGCCGCTCTTCGCCGACGCCCTGCGCACACTGCGCCGCGAAACCTACATCGCCCTCGTCGTCGAGTTCCGCGACGGCATGTGGCCCACCGGCTCCCCCTACTTCGCCGTCAACGAGGTCGCCGTCGCCCGCACCTACGCCCCCATGCTCGTCATCCCCGGCGCCGACCCCTTCCACCCCACCGGCATCGGTCACCGCATCTGCAACGAAGCCCCCAACG
>VXQZ01000014.1 GCA_009838735.1 Chloroflexota bacterium | reverse complement strand
GAGCCGCCCGCCACGTTTTTTCCCGCTCCGCCCCCGGAGAAAATTTTCGACCAACCACCAACCACCGATCACGAAACCCAGCAAAACACGGGAAATCCGCGATCCCACGCGACATAACACCCCTTCCAACACCGACCAAAACCAACCACTTCCAACCACCCAATCAGCCCCCGCCCGGATCCCTATCCTCCTGAGGACCCCACCTCAGATGGAGACCCGACCATGACCACCACCGAATCAACCTCCGCACGAGTCCGCGCCGGCCTCGACCATCCGATCATCGACGGCGACTCCCACATCGTCGAGTTCATGCCCACCTTCTTCGACTACCTCAAGGACGTCGGCGGCTCCGACATCGTCAAGCGCTACCGCGACTCCAGCGTCAGCCGCCGCTGGGCCGCGATGAGCTGGGACGAGCGCCGCGCCGAGCGCACCACCGTCCCGCCCTGGTGGGCCCTGCCGACCGAGAACACGCTCGACCGCGCCACCGCCATGCTGCCCAGCCTGCTGCACGAGCGCATGGACGAAGTCGGCATGGATTTCGTCGTGCTCTACCCCACCATCGGCCTCGGCTTCCCCCACATGCAGGACGACGAAGTCCGCCAGGCCGTCTGCCGCGCCTTCAACAACTTCACCGCCGAGCAGTACGGCGAGTGGTCCGACCGCATGACCGTCGCCGCCGTGATCCCGCTGCACACGCCCGAAGAGGGCATCGCCGAGCTGGAGCACGCCCACTCGCTGGGACTCAAGGTCGCCCAGATGCCGGCCTTCGTCCGCCGCCCCGTGCCCGCCGTCGCCGAGCGGTACCCGGAACTCGCGAACCAGGTCACCTGGCTGGACTCCTTCGCGATCGACAGCGAGCACGACTACGACCCGTTCTGGCAGCGCTGCCTCGACCTCGGCTTCGCCGTCGCCTCGCACTCCTCGGGCATGGGCTTCATCGACCGCGCCTCAATCTCCAACTACATGTACAACCACATCGGCCACTTCGCCGCCGCCGGCGAGGTGCTCTGCAAGTCGCTGCTGATGGGCGGCGTCACCACCCGCTTCCCCGAACTGCGCGTCGCCCTGCTCGAAGGCGGCGTGGCCCACGGCGCGCGGATCTACGCCGACATCATCGCCCGCTGGGAGAAGCGCGGACCCGACCAGCTCCACCACCTCGATCCGTCCAACCTCGACATCGAGCTCGCCCAGGACCTGTTCACCCGCTACGGCGGCGAGCTGACCGAGGGCAAGCTCGACAACCTGCCCCGCACGCTGGGCATGACCGCGCCCGACATCGAAGAGCGCCTGCGCGACAACTTCAGCGAAATGAACATCGAGCGGGCCGAGGACTTCTACGACCGTTTCGTACCCTCCTTCTACTTCGGCTGCGAGGCCGACGACCCGATCACCGCCTGGGCCTTCAACGACCAGGTCAATCCCTTCGGCGCCAAGATCCGCGCCTTCATGAGCACCGACCTCGGCCACTGGGACGTGCCCGACATGTCGGAAGCCGTCGCCGAGGCCTACGAACCGGTCGAGAACGGCCTCATCAGCCCCGAAGACTTCCGAGACTTCGCCTTCACCAACCAGCTCCGCCTCTACGCCCACACCAACCGAGACTTCTTCAAAGGAACCATCGTCGAAGACGCCGCCACCGAAGCCCTGGCCCAGGAATCCCCCAACGGCGCGGCCTAGCCGCTACAGTGCCGCCGCGATCGCCGACCCGAGCTCGACCGTCGTAGCATTCCCACCGATATCCGGCGTCCGCGGCGCGCCGCTGGACGGTTCGAGCACCGTCTCGATCGCATCAAGGATCGCGTCATGCGCGCGGCGGTGGCCGAGGAAGTCGAGCATCATCGCGCCGCACCAGATCTGACCGATCGGGTTGGCGATTCCTTGGCCGGCGATGTCGGGCGCCGATCCGTGAACCGGCTCGAACAGCGACGGAAACGCACCCTCGGGATTGAGATTGGCGCTCGGCGCGATCCCGATCGTCCCGGTGCAGGCCGGACCCAGATCGCTGAGGATGTCGCCGAACAGGTTGCTGGCCACGACCACATCGAAGAAGTCGGGACGCTGAACGAAGTGGGCGGTCAGGATGTCGATGTGGAACTTGTCCACCTCGACCTCGGGATAACTCGCCGACATCGCCTCGACCCGCTCGTCCCAGAAGGGCATCGTGATCGCAATGCCGTTCGACTTCGTCGCGCTGGTCAGATGCCGCTTCCGCCGAGATTGAGCCAGCTCGAAGGCATACTTGAGCACCCGGTCGACCCCGACTCGGGTCATCACGGTCTCCTGCATCACCATCTCGCGCTCGGTGCCGGAGAAGATCCGCCCACCGATGCTCGAGTACTCGCCCTCGGTGTTCTCGCGCACGATGAACATGTCGATCTCGCCCGGCTCGCGCGGGCTGCCGTCGCGGCGCACGACCGGCGCGACAATGCCCGGCATCAGCCGCGCCGGGCGCAGGTTGATGTACTGGTCGAACTCGCGACGGAACTGCAGCAGCGATCCCCAGAGCGAGATGTGGTCGGGAATCTTCTCGGGCCAGCCGACCGCGCCGAAGAAGATCGCGTCGTGCCCGCCGATCTGGTCCTGCCAGTCGTCGGGCAGCATCTGCCCGTGCCGCTCGTAGTAATCCCACGAGGCGAAGTCGAAGTAGTCGAACTGGAGATCAACCTCAAACTTGGTCGCCGCGTCCTCGAGCACACGGACGCCCTCCGGCACGACTTCCTTGCCGATGCCGTCGCCGGGAATCACCGCTATTCGTTTGGCGCTCATCGCGACTGCTCCTCCGCTCGATCCGCTGGAGTCCTCAGCAAGCTACTGCGGACCGTGTCGGAGTTCGCCTCCAGCATGGAATTGTTACCTTCAGCAGCAGGCATTCAACGAAATGGACCATGTCATGAGCAACCTTTCAGTCGCGGTGCTGACCGGCGGACACTTCTACCACGTCCGGCCGTTCATCGACTTCTTCAACGGGCTCGACGGCATCGACGCGTACGTGCACCACTTTGACCAGTGGCTGTTCGGCGCCGGCAACGACTCCTTCATGGCCGACGGCCTGCGGATCAGCCGGCCCGACATTCGCGGCGACCACGGGATCACCGAGCCGCCCTCGGACGACCAGGACATGCGCGACAGCTACGACGTGACGCTGTTCTACACCATGTTGCGCGACGAGCCGGACCAGAAGACGGTCGACAGCCTGGAGCGGATGGTCGATTCGGGAATGCCGATCTTCGTCATGCACCACGCCCTGCTCAACTGGGGAGTCGGCGGCTTCTGGTCGGAGGTGATCGGCATGCCCGACCGGCGAATCGAGGTCGACGACACCTGGGAGAGCACCTACGACGTGCAGGTCAACCTCGATCACCCGGTCGCTGCGGGACTCTCGGACTTCTCAATCCAGGACGAGACCTACGCCATCGCCGACTGCGGCGACGACTGCGATGTGCTCTTGACGACCGAGAATACGAATTCGATGCGCACACTGGCCTGGACTCACACGTACCGCGACTCGCGGGTCTTCTGCATGCAGCTCGGCCACGATCCTCGCACCTGGGAGCATCCGTCGTTTGGCCGGCTGGTACGCAACGGCCTGCTCTGGTGCGCCGACCGCTCGCTGACGGCGGCGTAGCGCATCTTCAGGATCGTCGCTTGTTGTGCCGTAGCCTCAACAGGGACTGAGGAGGTTCGGCATGGCGACGTTCGTACTGATTCACGGGGCATACCAGGGTGGCTGGATCTGGTCGCCCGTCGCGGCTCAACTCCGGGCCGACGGTCACGTCGTCTATGCGCCATCGCTCGACGGCTGCGCCGAGCGCTCGGCGCAGGTCCGGCCCGGGATCACGACCGAGACGCAGGCCGATGAGATCGTGGAGTTGATGCGCTACGAGGACCTGGATGACGTCGTGCTGGTCGGCACATCGTCCGGAGGAATGGTGTTGACGCGGGTCGCCGAGATCGCCCGCGAGCGGATTCAACGCATCGTCTTCGTTGACGCGCTCGCCCTATACGACGGCGAGCGGATCCGCGACATCGTCAGCGGGGCCGCCGTGGACGCCTCCGAGGTGGCGACCGGCCCAGCACCCGGGGCGATGCTTGAGGCATTGCAGGCGAGCATGGATGCCGATCTGGCCGCCTGGGCCTCGGAGCGATTCGGCCTGCACCCGGTCGCCGTGTTCAGCGAACCGGTGGAGCTCGATTCGTTCTGGGATCAGTCCTGGGACGCGACCGTCATCTGGTGTCGGCAGGCCCCGAATCCGGGAGAAGCCCATCAGCGCCGCTGCGCCGAGCATCTCGGCGCCCGCTGGCACGAGATCGACACCGGCCATTACCCGATGCTCAGCACACCCGACGAGGTCACTCGCCTCATCCTCGAGGGCTAGCTGTACTGACCATAGAGGTGTGAGACGCGGCCGATCGGCGGGAGGCCTCCGACCGAGCCGAGCGACGGCTTGCGCTGTCAGGCGGGAATTTGCTCGGTCGCGTGTTCGGGGAGGATGCCGCGCTTCTTCGCGAACTCGATGGTCAACCCGACGGGGTAGCCGTCGCAGTCCAGTTCCAGCGACGTATCGTCGTCGAGGTCAACATGATCCAACTCTTCCCCTGCGCTGACGTCGCGAAAGACAAACATGAGGGTGTCCGTGTCCTTGGCGTAGAAGCGCTTCATGGCCTGAATCTCCCGTCGACGAATGCAGTGTGCACCGTCTCGCCGTCGGCCAAGAGTACCACTCGCACGATCCGACCACCAACCTCAGGTGCGATGCCCCAGCGTCTGATGCGACCGCTCGACTCTACCTCTTCGCGGAGCGGCTCGGCGACGATGGCTTGGATGCGATTGAAGGGAATGCGTACCCGATCGGGGTAGACGACACGCTGCTGCCAGAAATGGTCCGTGGTCTTCACAGAGCGCCAGGATAATCTCAGACGCCCAAGTCGAGCTGATCCATCGCCGCAGGTGGAGCCTTCGGCGGTCGCCCGCGCCCCGACCTCGGAGAGTTTCGCGAACGTCCCTTTCTGATCCCCTCTCCCAGGGGGAGAGGGGGTAGCGCCAGGCCGAGACCTGCCGTGTAACTCAACGGTCTGCCGGGACGGATCGGCAAGGTTCTCGCCGCCCCGAACGTCTCTGCGCCCGCTCCGCATCAGACGCTTCGAGGGGATGACCACTTGACAAAAGGGGGTGGGGTAGGTTCGCGGCAATCGCCGATTCGGACAAGACACAGGCGGCGATTGGGGATGGAGCCCGCTGATGAGCGAGCGGAACTATTGGCAGCGGATGCGGCGTCGGTCGATGAGCCGACGTTCGCTTCTGAAAGCCTCGGCCCGCGCCGGGGTCGGCGCTGCCGGACTGGCACTGGTCGGCTGCGGCGGCGATGACGATGACGACGGTCAGCAGGCCGCCGCTCAGACGCAACAGCAAGCCGAACAACAGCAACAGGCCGCCGAGCAGCAGGCGATGCAGCAGGAGCAGCAGGAACAAACTCAGCAGGCGCAGCAGGAACAGCAGCAGCAAGCCGCGGTCGCCCAGGCGCAGCAGCAACAGCAGGCGCAGGCGGCATCGGACGCCTTGCGCGGCGGCACCTGGCGGATCTCAGATGCGTTCGCGCCACAGTGGGGATTCGACCCGCTGGTCACGCCCTCCGGCGGTGACCATTACCAGTCGATCCCGATCTTCTACGACCGCCTGCTCAACTATGACGAGCAGGGCGCAGCGTTGCCGATGCTGGCCGAGGCCTGGGAGATCCCCGACGACGTGACCTACGTGTTCAGCCTGCGACCGGGACTGACCTATCACGACGGTACGGCCGTTGACGCCGCCTCGATCCAGACCAACATGGACCGGATCGTGAACATCGAGGAGGAAAGCGTCGAGGCGACGCCGAATCAGCGTGCGGTGACGCTTGGTCAGACGATGGCCAACTCGGAGGCGATCGACGACGTGACCTGGCGTTACGTGGCCAACGAGGTCTTCGCTCCGACGTTGTCGCTGTTCTACGGCAAGCCGCCGGGGATCGCGCCGATTTCGCCGGACTCCTTCGACACCGCCGTCACGCATCCAGTCGGCGCAGGACCGTTCAGCTTCGACAACTACATCGAAGGTCAGGAACTGACCGCTACCAGGTTCCCGGACTACTGGAACGCCGAGAACATCTACTTCGACAGCTACAGCTTTGAGATTCTGCCGGACTCGAACACGCAGTGGTTGGCATTCCTGGGCGGCGACCACGATGTCGTTCGTGTTCCCGGATCACTGGCTGCCGACGCCGACCAGATGGCCGACATCGAGGACGACGGCTTCGTCGTACTGGGCGATGTCTCAAGCGTGTTCGTTCAAACCTGGTTCAATGTCAATCCCAGCGGGCCGGAGGAGCTGACGATCTGGCGCGACCCGCGCATGCGGCACGCGATCAACCTGGCGACCGACCGCCACGCGATCAACGACGCCGCCTTCAACGGCACCGGCGCGGCCTCGCGCGCGCCGATCGGCGTGACCACGCCGCTACTGCCCAAGGACGTTGATTGGTACGACGACTCACCCAACCCGGCCGAAGCGGTCAAGCTGATCGACGCGGCCGGCTACACCGGCCAGGTGACCGGCGACTTGATGACTTACAGCATCGACCCGCTCTATCTCGGTACGAGGCCGATGCACGCTCAGCTCGCGGAAGTCGGCATGGACTTCAACCTGGTTGAGGGCACGATCGCTGGGATCGTCGACCGTCTCTTCGCTGCAGAGGACTATTCGATCGCAGTCCTCAGTTGGGAGTCGCCGTTCGATCCCGACCAAATCCTGCGGCCGAGCATGAATGGTCTGCGGGAGTGGTTCTACAGCGGCGGCCGCGAGCAGTACGACGAGCTACTGGCGTCGGGCAGCGAGTATGAGGTCGGTCTGGAAGAAGCGTCACGCCTGCAAGACCTGACGGCGCGCACGACCGACTTCGAGGAACGCGTGAAACGCTACGCCGAGTTCTTCGAGGTCTATGTCGAAGGCGCGTACACCGTGCCGATCATTCACTACCCACTCAACTACGGTTTCTCGCCAGGCGTCCGACACACCGGCGACATCAACACTTTGTACCGAGGTTGCGACGGAGTCGGAGGCACGGCCGACATGCTGGCTGGGGTCTACAAGGTGGATACGTAGGCAGATTCGGCGTGAAGGGTCTCCCGTTCGGGAATCAGACACGCCGCGATCTACCCGCTGCTTGAACGGAAGACATCTTCGTAAGCAGACATGTGCATAACCCCCAAACTAAGTCGCCCCCGCGCAGGCGGGGGCAGCGCTACCAGATATGCGCCAACAGGCCCCGCCTGCGCGGGGCCGACTTCAACTCAGTTACGCGCAGGTCTCCTAAGCGGGTAGCCTTGGAGTCTGGCCGATGATCAGCTACATCGGGGCGCGCTTTCTCTCGTCGTTGTTGGTCCTCTTCATTGTCAGCGTGGTCGCGTTTGTCTTGATGAACGTGGTCGAAGGCGACCCGGCCCGGGCGATGCTTGAGCTGAACGCGACGGAGGAGAAGATCGCGGCCGTGCGGGCCAGTCTGGGCCTCGACAAGCCGCTGCACGAGCGTTACGCGCACTGGATCTACAACGCCTTCCAGGGGGACCTCGGACTGGCCCTGACCTCCAGGATTCCGATCACCGAGCTGTTCCGGGAGAAGCTCGTCCCAACCATGCAGTTGGGCATTCTGGCCCTGATTGTGGTGCTCAGTCTCTCGATCCCGGTCGGCGTGCTGGCCGCGCTGCGGCCCGGTTCGAAGGCCGAAGTCACCGCCAGCACATCGATGATCGTGGGCGCGTCGATTCCCGAGTATCTCAGCGGCATCGCGCTGGTCTACATCGTCGGATTTGAGCTCGAGTTGCTGCCGCGCAGCGGCTACGTGCCGTTAGGCGAAGACGTGATCGAGAGTCTGAAGCACATGGTGCTGCCGGTGATCGCGCTCTCGTTGATCTCGACCACATTGGTCATGCGCCAGACCCGTTCGGCCATGATCAATGTGCTGCAGGACGACTACATCCGCACCGCCCGCGCGAAGGGACTGCGCGACCGTGCCGTGATCATCCGCCACGGACTGCGCAACGCGATGATCCCCGTGATCACCGTGTTCGGCTTCCAGGTCGGCGTGGTCTTCGGCGGCGCGGTGATCACCGAGCAGGTCTTCGCCATTCCGGGCATGGGCCGGCTGTTCGTGCAGTCGGTGGTGCAGGTCCAGGACTACTCGGTGGTGCAGAACCTGGTGATGTTCTTCGCGATCATCACGGTCGCCGTCAATCTGCTGGTCGATCTGACCTACCCGCTGATTGACCCGCGCATCAGGCAAGGGATCAGCGCATGAGCCTTGCCGAGCCGACCACGGATGCCGTTCAGATTGCCGCCCGGCAATCGTGGCGCGACAGCCCCCGGGTCGAACTCGCGCTGCGCGTCTTGCGCATCTACGTCCGCAATCGGCCGGCGGTGTTTGGCGCCTTCATCCTCTTCGGCCTCGGCGTCGTCGCAGCCTTCGCGCCATTCGTGGCGCCCTACGACCCGCTCAAGGCCGACCTCTGCAGCGAGTGCGTCTTTCAGGCGCCGACCCTGGAACACGTCGCCGGCACCGACTTGCTCGGACGCGACGTGCTCAGCCGGACCATCTTCGGGGCCAGGATCGCCTGGCAGGTGGTGGTCGTGGCGATCGGCGTGGCGATCTGCATCGGCGTGCCGACCGGCCTGGTCGCGGGCTATGTCGGCGGCAAGCTGGATGAACTGCTGATCATGCGGATCGTCGACGCGTTGATGGCGATGCCGGCCCTGATCCTGATCCTGGCCATGACGGCGGCGGTCGGTCCCAACATCATCAACACGATGCTGATCATCGGCATCGTCTGGTCGGCCGGCTACGCCCGGCTCACCCGCGGAGTGGTCTTGTCGATCATGCAAGAGCCGTATGTCGATGCGGCCAGATCAATGGGTGCCGGACCGCAGAGGATCATCCTGCGCCACCTGATGCCCAACGTGGTTGCGCCGGTCGTTGTCCTGGCCTCGCTCTCGGCGGCGGCGATCATCCTGGTCGAGGCCGGTCTCAGCTTCATCGGCGCGGGCGTCCAACAGCCGACGCCGGCCTGGGGCGGGATGGTCTTTGAGGGTTATTCCAACCTCTTCCGCTCAGCCTGGCCGATCGCCGCGCCGGGCATTGCCGTCGTGCTCATGGTGGTCAGCTTCAACTTCGTCGGCGACGGCCTGCGCGATGCCATGGATCCCCGTCTGCGCAACATCCGCTAGTGCATGATCAGGCCGCCGTCGACGTTGAAGGCTTGGCCGGTGATGTTGCGGGCCCCGGGACCGGCGAGGAAGCGGGCCATGTCCGCGATGTCCTCCGGCTCGTTGGCGCGGCCGATCGGGATGCGCGAGTCGCGAGTCTGACGCATCTCGTCGACGCTCACCTCGGAGCGCTCGGCGCGCTGGCGCATGTTGGTGATCGACAGGTCGGTCATCGTGACGCCGGGGCAGATGGCGTTGACGTTGATGTCGTGCCGCCCGAGCTGATGCGCGGCGATCATCGTCATGGAGATCACCGCGCCCTTGCTCGCCGCATACGCCGCGTTGGACGTCCCGGCGTAGCCCTTGCCGGCGATCGAGGCGATGTTGATGATCCGGCCGCCGTCTCCCTGGTCGATCATCTCTCGGGCGGCGCGCTGCATGCAGAAGAAGACGCCCTTGGCGTTGACCCGATGGATACGGTCCCAGTCCGCTTCCTCGACATCCATCACATCCAGGTAGCGGGTGACGCCGGCGTTGTTGACGATGACATCGATGCGGCCAAAGGCGTTGCGAGCTTCCAGGATCATCCGGTCGATTGCTGAGAGGTCGCCTACGTCGGCGTGGATCGAGAGGCTCTCACCTCCCGACTCCTGAATGGCCGCGCTGGTGTCGTCGGCGTTGTCGGGGTCGATGTCGGCGGCGGCGACGCGCGCGCCTGCCTCGGCTAGCTGCAGCGCGATGGCGCGGCCGATTCCTCGTCCGGCGCCGGTGACGACCGCGTTCTTGCCCTGAAGTTCCATTGCGGCCACTCCTGCTCGCGATCGGTCATTCGAGTTGTGCGGAGAGCGTAGGTATGGCGGTCCGGGATTTCAATGGCGCTGGCGAGCGGAACGGAGGTTTTGCAGATGGTGGTTGCAAAAGCACAGCCGGCTGGGCATACTTCCAGAAGATCCAAGTCAGGTAGCACGGACTCGTGCGTGAAGGAAGGTGTTGCTGTGAGCGACCGAAACTATTGGCAACGGATGAAGCGTCGACAGCTGAGCAGGCGGACACTGCTACGGGCTTCGGCTCGCGCCGGTGTGGGCGCGACCGGTCTCGCGCTGGTCGGCTGCGGGGATGACGATGACGACGGTCAGCAGAGCGTCGCTCAGGCGCAGCAGCAGGATCAACAGCAGCAGCAGGCCATGCAGCAACAGGCTGATCAGCAGCAACAGCAGCAGGCCATGCAGCAGCAGGCTCAGCAGCAACAACAGCAGCAGGCCATGCAGCAGCAGCAACAGGCCGATCAACAGGCGCAGGCCGCTACCCAACAGGAAGAGGTGGCCGAGGAGATCGCCGAGGGGGTCGGCGAGGCCGAAGAAGAATGGTCGATGCCGCGTCCTCTCGACGAGGTCGATCTGGACGCCGAGATTGTGATCGCCGTGGGCTCCGACTCCGGCGGGCTGGACCATCACCGAACTGGCAGCGCGCAGAACTACATCAGCCACGGCGCCGTCTACAGCGGTCCGCTCGATCGCGATCCGCGCGACAACTCCATGTATGCCGGCCTGGCGACGCCGGAGTGGATCGACCCCGTCACCCTGCGACTCGACATCATCCCGGCCAAGTTCCATGACGGCTCCACCCTGGTCGCCGGGGACATGGTTTTCAGCTACGACCGGATGGGCGGCCTGGCCGAATATCACCAGGGCGGCGAAACCTCGGATCACCCCGGCGGCTGGGTGCCGGCCTACCCGGCCCGAAGCGCGCTGAACTGGGTCCGCAATGAAGCGCCCGACGACCGCACCTGGTCGATCGAGTTGCCGGCGCCTGATGCGGGCTTCCTGACCGTCAACATGGACGGCTCCGGCGAGGTGACGATCCACTCGCAGGCGGACACCGAAGGCCGCGGCGATCTGGCCCTGGACCAGGAGCCAATGGGCACGGGTCCCTTCCGTTTCGTCGGCCACACGGACGACGAGAACTTCATCTTCGAGCGCTTCGACGATCACTACAACCCAATCGATTACCCAGTGCGTGTCTCGCACGTACCCCACCACAGGAGGTTGACCGGCCTGGTGCGGCCTGAACTGCAGTCGCGCCTCGCCGGCCTGGAAGCGGGCGAGATTGACGTGATCCACGAGGGCGTCGGCGTCAACGCCGCCAAGCCGTACATCGACGATCCGAACTACACGGTCCAGTTCCAGCCGGGCGCCGGCTGGTCGGTGCACAACATCTACCCCAACCTGTGGCAGGAGACCACGCCCGACGGCGATCCCAATCCCTTCCTCGATATCCGCGTGCGCCAGGCCGCCAACCATGCGATCAACCGCCGCGCGATCATCGACAACCTGTTCCTCGGCGTTGGTGATATGTCGATGCTCGTCTACAGCGGCGTGCCCGGCTATCCCAGCCCGGAGCAAAAGGCGGAAGTGGTCTTCGACTACAACGTGGAGAAGGCGAAGCAGCTCATGGCAGAGGCCGGCTATGAGGACGGGTTCGATGTGCCGCTCTACTACACGCCGGACTGGGGCGGCGATGTGGTCGCCGATCTGGTGCTGGTGGCGTCCCAGGACCTCGCTCAGATTGGCATTCGCGTCACGCCGGTGCCGACGCTGGGCTCTGAGTACTTCACTCCGCAATACTCCTCGGGCAGAGACGCAGCCCCCTGGGGCCTCTACTGGTTCTATGCGAACGCCGTCCCCGACATCGGCTCGATGTGGGAATGCTGCGGCGGCGCCGATGGCTTCTTCACCATCTCCCCGCCTCAGGATCCGCGCCTGCAGGAGCTCTACCTCGCACAGCGGGTGGAGCAGGATCCTGACCGGCGACTCGAGATCATTTCGGAGTTGTTGCTCGAGCACACCCGTCAGGCGACGTTCATCTTCATCGTCGAGCCGCCGGACACGGTGGTTACCCGGGCCGACGTCAACTATCCCAAGGGAGGCCGGGTCGGAAATCTCAATTTCCTGATGACCTTCGCGATCCAGCGGCTCAAGACCTGAGGCGTGTGATTCGATTCGTCATACCCGCGCTCGCCCCTGCATCCCCAGTTCGAGCCAGGGGCGGGCAAGCGCGGGGCGGGCTGCGGGTATCACGCCGAGTCGAGCACGGATGTCGGTTCAGCACCGGCGAGATCGCCCCGCATCCCCTGTTCGAGCCAGGGGCAGGCAAGTGCGGGGCAGGCTGCTGCGCAGCGCGGCAATGACGAGTTTTGGGGCGGCTGACTGAGCATGCAGTTCTGGAGCTACCTCATCATCCGGTTCGTCCAGGCCGTCTTCGTGACGCTCTTGGTCGTGACCATCGTCTTCTTCGTCTCGCGCACCGTCGGCAATCCCGAAGAGACCATGCTGCCGCCGTTGACGACGACAACGGAGGATAAAGCGCGATTCCGCGAGCTGTTGGGCCTCAACGACGCCCTCCACGTGCAGTACGGCAACTTCCTGCTCGACCTCGCACAGGGCGATTTCGGAACTTCCTGGCGCGGCGGCGGCACGTCGACGCTGGACGCAATCGGTGATCGAGCGCTCAACACCGTCAAGCTGGGCGTGGCGGGCGTGGTCTTTGCGCTCGCACTGGCGGTGCCATTAGGGATCATCGCCGCGCTCAGACGCGGATCCTCGGTCGATTGGTTGGCGCGGTTTGTCGCCGTGATCGGCCAGGCCACGCCGAGCTTCTGGCTCGGGTTGATGATGATTTTCTTCTTCTCCGTCCAGCTCGGCTGGTTCCCGACCGGCGGCGCCAAGGAAGGCTTTCGATCGCTGATCCTGCCCGCGATCGCGTTGGGTCTGTTCGAGCTGGTCGCGATCATGCGGTTGACTCGCTCGGGGATGATCGAGGTGATGGACACCGATTTCGTCCGCACGGCGAGGGCCAAGGGTCTCAGCGAACGCACCGTGATCTGGCGTCACGGTGTGCGTCATGCGCTGCTACCGGTCGTGACGATGCTCGGTCTTTCGCTTGGTCGACTGATCGGCGGCACGGTGATCATCGAGATGGTCTTCGCCTGGCCAGGCGTCGGGCGTTTGATCATTGACTCGATCCTCAAGAACGACTTCCCCATGGTGCAGGCGGCGATCATTGTGCTGGCCGCGTCGATTGCGCTGGTCAATCTCTTCGTGGATGTCTCGTACCGCTTCATCGACCCGCGGATTCGGACTGGGGCGGCCTGATGGCAGCCGGAGCCGCGGACGCGGTCGAGTTCCAGCCGGGCATGCGGCGTCGACGGATTCGCTGGCGGCGATACATCGGGTTGTCGATTCCGGCTCTGATCGCCCTGGTCGTGATCATTGCGGGAGTGTTCGCCGAGTTGCTCCAGACGCACGATCCCGAGTTCATCGATCTCGGCGCGCGCCTGTCGCCCCCAGTCTTTGACGGCGGCACCTGGGCACATCCGCTGGGCACCGACGAGCTCGGGCGCGACATCTACAGCCGCTTGCTGCATGGGGCGCGGGTCTCGTTGATCGTCGTTGGGATCGTCGTCCCGGGCGCAGCGTTGTTCGGCACCTTGATCGGATTGGTCTCCGGCTGGGTCGGCGGTATGACCGGGCAGATCCTGATGCGCGTGGTCGACCTGCAGCTGGCGCTGCCGGCGATCCTCTTCGCAGTGCTCATGGCCAGCCTCGTGGGTCCCAGCTTGACCAATGTGATCGTCATCCTGTTGTTCTGGACTTGGCCCTCCTATTCCCGATTGGTGCGCGCCGATGTGCTCTCGTTGCGCGAGCGTGACTTTGTCACCGCCTCGCGATCGGTCGGCGCCGCCCCCTGGTGGATCATGCGCAAGCATCTCTTGCCCAACGTGCTCAACACCATCGTGATCGTGATGACCCTGGAGGTCGCGCTGGTGGTTCTGGCCGAGGCCGCGCTGAGCTTCCTCAGCGTCGGCGTGCCACCGGGAACGTCGTCCTGGGGCAGGATGATCACCGAGGGACGCGACACGATGAACGTCGCCTGGTGGCCAATCTGGCTGCCCGGATTGACCCTGCTGATCATCTCGCTGACCGGCAACCTGATGGGCGACTGGCTGCGCGACGCGCTCGATCCGCGGTTGCGCAACCTTCGCTAGGTTCGTCTCCCTCAGCCACGGCCGACACAGGCCGGGTCAGCGTTCATATGCTGTTCATTGAAGGCAACCTGCCTGCAATCGGTCGCTCATACGGTGGCTGAAACAGGAGCGGGGCCATGCCGGTCAACAAGATCGAAGTGCTCAAGTCCGCGAAGGACGGCCTTGATGTCCTACCCGACCTGCATCGCTACGCGGCCCTGGCCGCGGCGGGCGAGGATCCGCAGATTCCGGCGGAGGACTTCGAGCGTCTGAAGTGGTACGGGCTTTTCCATCGCAAGCGCACACCGGGCCATTTCATGCTGCGCATGCGGATCCCGGGCGGCGTGCTCAACGCCGAGCAGATCACCGCGATAGGTGAAATCTCCAACGCGGTCGGACGCGGCCAGGCCGACATTACATCGCGGATGAACATCCAGTTGCGCTGGATCACGATCGCCGACGCGCCCTGGGTGCTGCAGCGTCTCTCGGCCGCAGGGCTCACGACTCAGCAATCGGGCATGGACAACGTCCGCAACGTGGTCAGCTGTCCGCTCTCGGGACTGACCGAAGACGAAGTGATCGACACCCGCGTCCTGGCGACTCGGATGCAGCAGGCGATCATCGGCAGCAAACGATTCTCGAATCTGCCGCGCAAGTTCAATCTTTCCGTCACCGGCTGCCGAGAGGATTGCGGCCACGCCCAGGTTCACGACCTGTCCTTCGTGCCGGCCCAGCGCGACGGTGGGATCGGCTTCAACGTGCTCGTCGGCGGCGCGCTCGGCGGGATGACGCCTGAATACGCTCGCCCGCTGGATGTGTTCGTCGGCGTCGACGACGCCGTGGAGCTGGCCGTCAGCATTCTCGAGGTCTATCGCGACCACGGGCTGCGGGCAAAGCGCAAGCAGTCGCGTCTCAAGTGGCTGCTGCGCGAATGGGGCATGGAGCGTTTCCGAGACGCCGTCGAGGCGCAGTATGGCCGGTCGCTTGCGCAGGCCGGTGAATCGCTTACGTCCCGACACGGCGGAGACCATATCGGTCTCACCAATCAACGAGATCCGGACCGGCGTACTGTCGGATGCCTGGTCCCCGTTGGGCGAATCACGGGTGACGCGCTGATCGAGTTCGGTCGGTTGGCCAGGGAGTACGGCACTGCGGAGCTACGACTGACGGTCCAGCAGAACATTCTGATTCCCAATGTGCCGAGCGATCGGATCGACTCGCTGTTGCAGGAGCCGCCGCTGCAGACCTACTCGCCGACGCCTTCGGCGTTCATTCGGGCGATGGTCAGTTGCACAGGTAACGACTTCTGCGCGTTTGCCCTGATCGACAGCAAGGGCGAGGCGAGCAAGCTGGCAGCAGCACTGGAAGAACGCTACGAGATCGCGCCCGACGCTGAGCCGGTGCGCATCCAGATGTCGGCCTGTCCCCACGCTTGCGGGCAGCATCGGGCTGGCGAGGTCGGGTTGCTGGGCGGTCGCAAACGAGTCGATGGTCAGATCATCAACGTCGCCGACATCTTCACAGGTGGCCGGCTGGGCGATGATCCCCGGCTGGCAGATGTAGCTGCGCCGGCAGTGCCAACCGTGGACTTACCCGAGGCGGTCGCCGAGCAGATTCGCGCCGTCCGAGGCAGTGACGCGCTGATCAGCCGACGCGAGTCGGCGCTCGCGGATTGAGCGTCGAATGGGTCGTCCCTCGTTGCTTCGTCGAGATGGATGGAAGCGCTCCATCTGCTGCTATTGCGGCGTCGGCTGCGGCCTGAAAGTGCAGACGCGGAACGGCGTCGTCTCGGCTGTTCGGGGCGATGAGGATCACCCGGTCAATCAAGGCAAGCTCTGCGCCAAGGCGGCATTGCTGCCCGACATCTTCGTCGAGGAAGCCCGGTTGCTGCATCCGCAGGTGCGGGACGTGAAGGGGAGCGAGCCGCGCCGAACATCATGGGACGAGGGGATCGAGCGGGCCGCCGGCGCCATTCGTCGCGCCGTCGATCAGCACGGGCCGGACAGCGTCATGTTGTACGGCTCGGGGCAGCTGGTGACCGAGGACTACTACCTCTTCGGCAAACTGGCCAAAGGCTACATCGGAACCAACAACCAGGACACCAACTCGAGACTCTGCATGGCCTCGGCCGTGACCGCGTACAACATGACGTTTGGATCCGACGCACCGCCTGCCGGCTATGCCGACATCGAACAGGCGAACACGTTCTTGATCGTCGGCGCCAACATGGAGGCCTGTCACCCGATCCTGTTCGAGCGGATCAGGGCGAGGAAACGGGCGGCCAAAGACCGCGTCGAGGTGATCGTGGTCGACCCGAGGGCGACCAGGACTACGGAGATTGCCGACCTTCACCTCGCCCTCCGACCAGGGACGGATGTCGCGCTGCTTCAATCGCTGCTGTTTGAAGTCCGGCTTGCAGGTGGACTCGACCACACATATCTCCGCAATCACACTTCCGGCTGGGAGCAGGTCGAGGAGTCTCTGGCGGGCTGGTCGGCGGAGCGAGCGGTGGAAGTTACCGGACTAAACGCCGTCGACATCCTGAACACGGCGCGGATCATCGCCGACAACGGGCCGATGCTGACCTTCTGGACGATGGGCGCGAACCAGTCGACATCGGGCGTCGACAAGAATCTCGCGCTGATCAATCTCTCGCTGGCGACCGGCAACATCGGCAAGCCGGGCGCCGGCCCCATGTCGCTCACCGGTCAACCGAACGCAATGGGCGGACGCGAGCAGGGTGGTCTCGCGACGACGTTGCCGGGTCACCGGCTGGTCGCCAACCCGACACACCGCGCCGAGGTCGAGCAGGCCTGGGGCATTCCTCCGGGAAGCATCTCCGACCGACCGGGCGTCACCGCGATTGAGATGGTCGAGCGGCTGGAGCGGGGCGAAGTCAAGGTGGTCTGGGTCGCGGCGACCAATCCGGTCGCCTCATTGCCGAACAGCGACCGGGTCCGCGCCGCGTTCGAGCGGGCGGAGACCGTCATCGTCCAGGACGCCTATCAACCGACCGAGACCACCCGGATCGCCGACATCCTCCTGCCGGCCGCGCAATGGTCCGAGCGCGGCGGGACGATGACCAACTCCGAGCGCCGCATCTGTCTGCTCGAACAGGTCTCGCCGCCTCCGGGTGAGGCACTTCCGGACTGGCAGATCATCTGCCGAATGGCTGAGGCCCTGGGCTTCGGCGACGCGTTCCAGTACGACGGTCTGGAAGAGATCTTCCACGAGTACCGCGAACTCTCGCGCGGGCGCGACATGGATATCACCGGTATCTCGTATCCGTTGCTGGCCCAGCACCGCGCCGGCATTCAGTGGCCGTATCCCTCCACTGCACGTTCGGGGCCGCCGAGGGACGGCCGCCGGTTGTTTGAGGACGGACAGTTCCAGACTCCCGACGGTCGTGCGCAGATGCAGGTGCCACGCTGGATCCCGCCCGCGGATGCAGTCAACGACGACTATCCCTTTGCCCTGATCACTGGCCGCGTCAAGGATCAATGGCACACGATGACGCGCACAGGGCGATCGACCAAGCTGCTCAGATCAGAGAAGCAGCCGTTCGTGGAAATCAACTCTTCCGACGCGATGGGCCTGGGAATCGGCGATCGCGACCGCGTTCGGATTATCTCTCGACGAGGGGCGTTCCAGTCGACTGCGAGGGTCAGTGAGACGATCCGGGCTGGCTCGGTCTTCGCTCCGTTCCACTGGGGTGCATTGTGGTCAGACGATGGCCCCTCCAACACGTCCGCCGGCGAGGCAATCGATCTCCGCTCGAAGCAGCCCGAGCTCAAGTTCGCGGCGGTACGAGTGGAGCCCGTCGGCGTCGATTGATCAGACAGCGGATTCATTTCGCGTCGCCCAGTTGACATCACCGCCGCTCCGACATGCAGCGGCAACGTCCGTGTCATTCCGCCGAAACATGCCGCAATCAACGTGTAACTGGTCCTCCGTAGCGTCGTCGGTGTTGGATTGAGTGAGCGACGGCGGAGGTGCACCGTGAACCAGAATGAGTTGGCCGGCAAGGCGACCTCGATCACGCTCAGGAGCTTCGCCTCGCCGCACATGCGCACCTTCCATCTCACCTGGCTGGCATTTTTCCTCTGTTTCTTTGGCTGGTTCGGGATCGCTCCACTTCTGGGTGAGGTCCGTCAGGATCTGGACCTGACCAAGTCCCAGGTCTTCACCTCGCTGATTGCCTCGGTCTTCATTACGATCTTCGCTCGAATCGCTATCGGTTGGGTCCTGGACCGGGTTGGACCGCGTCGCACCTACACCGGACTGCTGATCCTCGGCTCGTTCCCGGTCATGCTGATCGGCCTCTCCCAGAACTTCGAGACCTTCGTCATCTTTCGCCTCCTGATTGGCGTGATCGGCGCGTCGTTCGTGATCACTCAGTACCACACGTCGGTGATGTTCGCGCCAAACGTGGTCGGCACCGCCAACGCGACGACGGCGGGCTGGGGCAACCTCGGCGGGGGCGTCACCCAGCTCGTGATGCCGCTGGTGATGACCGGCGTGCTCTTCTTTGTCGCCAACGAAGAGCTGGGCTGGCGGGTCGCGATGGCGATTCCCGGCGTCGCGCTGTTCCTGATGGGCATCGTCTACTACCGATTCACCCAGGACGCCCCGGAGGGCGACTTCAAGGATCTGCGCGCCCAGGGCAAGGTGACCAGGCAAACAGAGCCGGGCGCATTCGCCAAGGCCGCACGCGATCCGCGGGTCTGGTTGCTCTTCGTCATCTACGGCGGCTGCTTCGGGATCGAGCTCACGATCAATGGCATGGCCGCGCTCTACTTTCAGGACAACTTCGGGCTCGACATCGTCCTCGCCGGGGTCATCGCCTCGCTGTTCGGTCTGATGAACATCTTCGCTCGCACGACGGGCGGCATCCTCTCCGACAGATTCGGCATCCGTGCCGGGCTGCGCGGACGCACGCTGTTCATGGGTAGCGTGCTGCTGCTCGAAGGCATTGCGCTGATCGCCTTCTCGCGGATGGACGTGCTGATCCTCGCCATTCCGATGCTGATCGTGTTCAGCATCTGTGTGCAGATGACCGAGGGCGCGACCTTCGGCGTGGTTCCGTTCATCAACAAGAAGGCATTGGGCGCCGTTGCCGGGATCGTGGGTGCGGGCGGTAACGCCGGGGCGGTCGCGGCCGGATTCCTGCTCCGTGCCGAGGGCGTGGCAGTTGAGGACGCCTTGCTCTACCTGGGCATGGTCGTCGTTTGCTTGGCCCCGTTGGCCCTGTTCGTCCGGTTCCCCAAACGTGTCGAAGCGGTCGAACGACGGCGAATGCGGGAAGCGCTCGAAGGCCGCGGCGCATCGGTCGCGGTGCTCGACTAGCAAGACACTCTGCCGACTCCTCCTCATTCCTCCTCTGCGGGGCGCTAGTCTCGTCGCGAGTCCACTACCACCAGCGCAAGACGTTGACGCCCATCCGAAGGAGGATCCGATGCAGCAGCTCGAGCTGGTCCCCTACCTGCTGTTCGAGAAGGAGGACAACGGAATCCTCTGGATCAAGTTCAACCGCCCCGAAAAGCTCAACGCCGCCATCGGCGGCGCAGAGCGGACCGGCACGCTGGCCAAGGTCGGCGAGTACATGCGCGCCGGAGACGATGATCCCGACGTCAAGGTGATCGTCTTGACCGGCGTCGGTCGGGGATTCTGCGCCGGCGCCGACGTGCGCGGCTCCGATCTGGGGGACTTCGAGCCGAACGACAACTATCTCGGCAACGCGCCCTACGAGGCCGGCGGCCTCGACGCGACCCGGCAACGGTTCTATTGCGGCCTGACCAAGCTGATGCGAGATATCTCCTACGTACGCAAACCGACGGTCGCGATGGTCAATGGGGTCGCGGCCGGCTTCGGCATGGACATGGCCTTGCAGTGCGACATCCGCTACGGCAGCGAGAAGACTCGCTTTATCGCATATCAACAGGTCGGCCAGATCATTGAGAACGGCGGCGCTTACCACCTGACCCGACTGGCCGGGCTTGGCCGCGCGCTGGAATTCTCATTCACCGGCCATCTCGACGGTCCGACTGCGGCTGAGTGGGGCGTACTCAATCGAATCGTGCCGTCGGACGAGTTGGAAGACGAGGTCCGCGCGCTGTGCGCGCGGATCATGCGCAATCCGCCTCTCGTCACCTGGATCAACAAGCGCGTCATCCGCGCCGCCATGGACAGCACCCTGGAGACCACCTCAGTGTTGACCTCCAACGCATCGCCGATACTGGCCACGTCGGAGGACGCCGAAGAGGCGCGCGCCGCGCTGCGCGAGCGCCGCGAACCGGACTTCGCGGGCCGCTAGCACTCAAGGCCATTCGATCGATGTCCACTGGAGGAATTGCAATGCCCGATCAATCATTCGCACGTTTCCGGGGCAAGATCGCGCTGATCTCCGGCGCCGCCGACGGGATCTGCCGCGCCAGCGCCGAGATCATCGCCGCCGAGGGCGGCACCGTCGCCGCCGTCGACATCAACCAGGAATTGCTCGACGGCGCCATGGCAGCGCTCGCCGAGGCCGGAGGCGGCGAGCACCTCGCCTACTGCGCTAACTCATTGAAGCAGGAGGATGTTGACGCGGTCGTCACCGATGTGGTCGATCGGTACGGTCGGATCGACATCCTGATCAACGGCGTCGGCGGCTCGACGATCATCGCCAACGCAGGTGCGACCGTTGACGAGCTGACCATGGAGGAATGGCAACAGGTGCTCGACTTCAACCTCAGTGGCACATTCCTCTTCTGCAACGCGGTGGTTCCGCATATGAAGCGACAGGGCAGCGGCAAGATCGTCAACTTCGCCTCGATCGCCGGGCGCGGCAAGAGCGCAACCAGTTCCAGCGCCTACTCGGCGGCCAAGGGTGGGATCATCGCCATGACGACCAAGCTGGCGCTGGAGCTCGGGCCGTCCGGGATCAATGTGAATGCGATCGCCCCGTCGGCGACCCTGACCAACCGCATCCGCCGACATTGGCAGGATCGCTCCGCCGAGCAGCGCCAACAGGTGCTCGCGGGAACCCCGCTGCGCCGGATCGCCGAACCAATCGACCAGGCCAACGTGGTCTGCTTCCTCGCCTCGTCCCACGCCGACTTCGTCACCGGCGTCACGATCGACGTGACCGGCGGCGCTTAGATCTCGCCCGACTTCATCAGCGGCAAGACCTCCTCGGCGAACAGGTTCATGGACTTCAAAATCTGCCTCTGCGAGAGATCGCCGAACCAGAAGTTGGCGTTGAAATGGTCGATGCCCATGACCTCGCGCAGTTGCTTGATCTTAGCGATGCAGGTGTCGGGCGTGCCGACCACGAAGTAGCGGTCCAGCAGGTCCTCGACGCTCGGTTCTTCGTCGAAGGGAATCGCCACGGCTCGGCCGTGTTCGACCCGCGCCAGACCCTGCCGCAGGCTGAGGGTGACGCGCATGTTCCAGCGGGCCTGCTCGACAATATCGGGCAGCTCGGATTCGTCGTGGGTCACGTAGACGGGACGCTGGGTGCTGACTCTGATCGAGTCTCGCTGCGCCGGATCCGGAACCGCCCGGTCGAACGTCTGGCGGAACTCTGCCAACCGCTCGATTGGAATGCCGAAGCCGCCGGAGATCAGATTGAATCCCCGTTTCGCCGTGGCCACGATCGATTCAGGACTCTGACCAACCATCCAGAATGGCGGGTGCGGCCGTTGCACCGGCATCGGGAAGATGCTGGTCTCGTCGAAGCAGTAGTACTTGCCCTCGTGCGCAAACGGCTTGCCCTCAAATGCCTTGAGCAGGATGTCGACCGACTCGTCGAAGCGTTCGCGACTCTCGTCGAGTGTGTGACCGAGCCGTTCGAACTCGTACTTCTGGTAGCCGCGACCCAGGCCGACATCGAGCCGCCCGCCGCTGAGCAGGTCGGCGGTGGCGATCTCCTCGGCGACGACCAGCGGATGATGCAGCGGCAATACGACGACGGCGGAGCCCACGCGGATCCGCTCAGTCTGGGCGGCCAGGTGCTGCGAGAACATCAGCGGACGCGACAGGTAGCCGTAGGTCGAGAAGTGATGCTCCGCGCACCAGACGCTGTCGAACCCGAGCCGGTCCGCAGCCTGGGTCATCTCCGTGGCCCGCGCGAACACCTCGGCATGATCTTGTCCGCCCGGGGATTGAAGCAACAGGAACGTTCCACATTCCATGGGTGCCGCCTCCGTGTGTGGCTGTCGATGACGAGACTTGCAGCGTCCGCTCAGCGGGGTCCGTTGAGCGCGCGGTCGAGCGCCGAGCGTTCGTCACTGTTCCAGCGCCGGGAAATCTCTGCGTCCGGAACCATGGCATTTGAGCCATGAAATGCGCCCGGATAGACGCGCAGCTCAGTCGGCACATTGGCAGCGAGCAGGGCTTGGGCATACGCGATGTCCTCGTCGAGGAAGAGATCGAGTGTCCCAACGTTGATGTAGGCGGGCGGCAGTCCGGTCAGATCGGTCGCTCGGGACGGCGCGGCATACGGAGAAACATCATCGCCGCCGGCATTGCCCTCGAGGTACGCGTTCCATCCGGCGAGGTTCGCGGCTCGGTTCCAGACACGCGCATCTGCGATCGCGTGACTGCTGCGTGTCGCGTTGCGGTCGTCCAACATTGGAAAGACCAAGAGCTGGAAGCACACTTCGACCTCGCCACGGTCGCGCGCTACGAGCGCCAGACCGGCCGCCAGCCCGCCACCGGCGCTGCCGCCGCCAATCGCGATGCGACTGCGATCAACGCCGAGCCTGTCAGCGGCCGAGGCAAACCAGCGCAAGCCGGCGTAGCAGTCCTCGATCGGCGCGGGAAATGGATGCTCAGGCGCCAGCCGGTACTCGACGGAGGCGACCAGCACATTCAGTTCGTCGGCGATGCCCGCGCAATACGGGTCGTTCATCGCCACATCGCCGAGCACCATGCCGCCGCCATGGATCCAATACAACGCGGGCGCATTGGCGGGCAGCGAGGCAGGACGATAGGTGCGAACCATCACGGCCGGCGCGCCCTCCGGTCCCGGGGCCATGTGATCCTCGACGGTGACGCCGTCGGGCATCGGGGCGCCCAGCAGCGCCGCGCCGAGCTCAGCCAGGCTGGCGCGTGTGGCTGGGATGTCGGACAAATCCAGGCGCAACGGCATGGCCTCGAGCACTGCCAGATGCTCGGCGTCCAAATGCGCCTCGATGTCGAGTGCGGGAATAGCCATCGGACTGTCTCCTTGTTGAATCGCGTCGGTTCATTCGCAGACTACTGTTGGTATGCGGCGCGTCGACCAGGCGCCAGTGTTCCCCAGGGGAGGCCCAGATGTCCGACATCACTGAACACGCCAGGGCGGCGGTGGACGCGTTCCAGGATGCGTTCAACGCTCAGGACCACGAACGGTTGGCGGCTGCGCTGAACTATCCGCACGTTCGGCTCTGGAGCGGCGTCTTCACGACGATTGAGACGCCCGAGGAGTTCGCGGAGATCAGCCGGCGCGGACAATCACGACTTGAGGCTGAGGGCTGGGATCACACCGACACGGTGTCGATGGAAGTCGTGCAGCAGGGACCTGACAAGGCGCATTGCGCGCTCGTCAATCATCGCTGCCGCGCCGACGGAACGGTGTATCACAAGTTCGACACGCTCTGGATCGTGACAAACCAGGATGGCCACTGGGGCGTTAAGTTCCGCTCCAGCTACCTCGGCTCTCCCTCGCACTAGCCCGCTAACCGGTCTTCATCTGGCCCTTCATCTCGCCCTCCCGACCGAGACCCGACCAGGACGGCCGCTTTCGCGCGTCCAGCACGCCTCCCTCTGGAATCGGCGGCACGCCAATCGTATTGGCGGACATCCAACCGCCGTCGACCAGCAATGTGTGTCCGGTGACGTAGCTGGCCATGTCGGAGAGCAGGAACAGCACTGCCTTGGCGACCTCATCCGTCGTACCCAGGCGCTTGAACGGGATCAGTCCTTCCGCGGTTCGCTTCACACGCTCGGGCGAAGCCGGAATTCGCGGCGTCGCGATGCTGCCCGGCGCGACCGAGTTGACGCGAATATGATGCGGCGCCAGCTCGACGGCCATGCTGCGTACGAGGTTGATCAGGCCCGCCTTCGCGGCGCCGTACGACGCGTGATTGGGCGCCGACTGCATCCCTTCGACCGATGAGATGCAGACGATGCTGCCCGGCGCGCCGCGCGCGATCATCGATCGGGCGACCAGTTGAGCGTTGAGGAAGAAGTAGCGCAGGTTCATTCGGTGATCGCGGTCCCACTGCGCCGTCGTCATGTCGGTGATCGGATTGAAGGACCCCTGGCCGATGATCGTAATCAGCAGGTCGATCCCTCCGAGTTCCTGTTCGGCGCGTTCGAAGACGGTTGCGACCTGCACGTCGTCCAGCATGTCAGCGGCGAATGACACCGACGGCTGGCCGAGCAGATCGACCTCGGCGGCCACGTGAATCGCTCGCCCGGCGTCGATATCGGCCACCGCGATGCCGCAGCCTTCCTGGGCCAGCAGTCGCGCTGTGCTCAGGCTGATGCCCTCACCACCCCCGACAATCAGCGCCGATTTTCCTTCGAGGTTGAAGAGCGAGCTGTCTGCAGGGTCCATGTCGTGGCCAATCCCTTGTCCGGAGGCTGTGGGCGAGGTCCGTCAGCCACAAGCGTAGACAGTTGCCTCTCGTACTCACCTTGAGACGGCCGCCTAGCCGTACGCTCTTCATCAGATGACTGCCCGTAACGCCGACCAGCCGATCCAATACGAGCCCGAGGAGGCCTGTCCTCCGACCGTCGCCCTGACGGTTGGATTTCAGGGTGCCGTACTGGTTCTCGCGCCGACGGTGCTGAATGTAGTCATCGCGTTTCGCGCCTCCGGGCTTGACGACACCTGGCTCACCTGGGGTGTCTTCGCCGCCATGCTGATCTGCGCCGCGGTTACAGCGCTGCAGGCGTTTCAGTTCCACCGATTCGGCGCCGGCCACATTGTGCTCACCTGGCCAGCCGCGATGTTCATCGCGATTACGGTCTCGGCCGTTTCGGCTGGCGGTCCAGAGATCTTCGCCAGCCTGCTGGTGATCTGCAGCCTGGTCCAAATCGCGCTTGCCTGGTGGTTGCCAATCCTGCGCCGCATCATCACGCCGGTCGTATCCGGGACGGTCACGATGCTGATCGCGGTCAGCGTCCTGCCGATTGCCTTCGATAGCGTCCAGGATCTGCCCGATGGCGCGTCGGTCGGCGCCGGACCAGCCATCGCTGTCACAACCTTACTCGCTTCAGTCATCGTGACCCTCCGGGCAACGGGTCGCTGGCGATTGATCGCGCCGTTCATCAGCCTGGCGATCGGCTGCGCGGTTGCGGCCGCATTCGGCGTGCTCGACGGCGATCGAATTGCCAACGCCGCTTGGTTCGGCGTTCCCGACCTGCCCGATCTCCGCTTTGAACTCAGTCCTGATGTCGAATTCTGGGCGCTCTTACCGTCGTTTGCGATTCTCACCCTCGTACTGGGTCTGAAAACGATTAGCGACGGGATCGTGATCCAACAGAATTCTCGGCGACGGCCCCGGGCAATCGACTTCCGCCGGATCCAGGGCATCGTCAGCGTCAACGGCATCGGAATGCTGATGGCCGGTCTCTCGAGCACGCTCCCGCCGATGGCCAATTCCTCCTATAGCCTCTCGCTGATCAATCTCACCGGCGTCGCCGCCCGACGGGTCGGGATCGGCGTGGCGGTTGTGATCCTGTTCCTGGCGTTCTTCTCGAAGTTTGCCGCAATCCTGCTCACGATCCCGGGACCGGTGGTAGGCGCCTTCCTGATGCTTGCGATGGGGATGCTGTTCGTCAGCGGCTGGCAAACAATCTTGCGCGACGGACTCGACCCCCGGCGAGTGCTGGTGGTCGCGCTCGCCAGCGCTCTGGGCCTCGGCTTGCATGGCCACCCGCTCATGAGCGATCTCTTCGGCGAGGAGATCGGCGCTTTGATCGGCAACGGCGTGACAATCGGCGCCATCGTTGCGATCGTCATGACGCTGATGCTGGAAGTGATGGGTTCACGACGCTCGCGTCTTGAGGTGGCGCTGGACATGGCCTCGCTTCCGGCGATTGACAACTTTCTCGCCGCGCTGGCGATCAGGCTGGGCTGGGACGATGCCTCCACGCTCCGTTTGCGCTCGGCCGGCGAAGAGACGCTGGCCACCCTGTTGAGACAGGAGGATGCAGCCGGCGAAGACGCCCAACGGCCGCGCTTGGTCATCGTCGCCCGGCCCCAGACCGGGATGGTTGAACTGGAATTCGTCGCCACGACGCGCCAGGAGAACATCGAGGATCAACTTGCCTACTTGACTGATGAAGCGCCAGTTCCCACAGCCGACGACCTCTCGCTACGCCTGCTCTGGTACCACGCATCCGCCGTGCGGCACCAGAAGTTCCACGGGGTCGACATTGTGACTGTGCAGGTCGAAGGCAGCTCCTGAGTAGCAACGGTGTAAACCATCCCCTGAGCTACCCTTTCGCCACGAAGGTTGGTCCATGACGAACGATTTTCTGCACGAGTATCCCGGTGGTGGTTCGTCGGACGACGAGATGTTCGACGAGTCAGGCGCCTTCCGCGACGACTACCGAGAGCTCGGCGAGATTCTGCAGCGCTGGACGCTCGACGACCACCTGCAGCGCGAAGAGCGCGCCGACCTGGCCCTGCTCAGCGCCGGCATCACCTTCAATGTCTATTCCGAGGAAGAGGGCACCGAGCGAATCTTCCCGTTTTCCCTGATCCCGCGGATCGTCGGAGCGCAGGAGTGGGCTCGCGTCGAGGCTGGACTCAAGCAGCGGCTGCAAGCCCTCAACCAGTTCCTGCTGGACGTGTACGGCGATCAACGCATCATTAAGGAAGGCGTGGTGCCTGAAGAAATCGTCCTGAGTTCCCCCGGATTCCGGCCCGAGATGTCCGGGTTTCGGCCGCCCCTGGGCATCTACGCGCACATCGCCGGGTGCGACCTGGTTCGAGACGAGCAGCAGGGCATCGTGGTCCTGGAGGACAATCTCAGAACTCCGTCCGGCGTCTCCTACGTGCTCGAAAACCGCATGGTGATGCTGAGAGTGGTCCCCGATCTGTTCCCTCGCTGGGGCGTACGAGCGGTCGCGGACTATCCCAATCAGCTGCTGGCCATGTTGCTGTCGGTGCGGCCCGGTGACGGAGGCGACCCGCCTCGAGCCGTACTGCTGACGCCCGGGATCTACAACTCGGCCTATTTCGAGCACTCATTCCTCAGCAACCAGATGGGGATTCCGCTGGTCGAAGGCTCCGACCTGACCGTCGGCGACGATGACTACGTCTATCTCCGCTCGACCAGCGGTCTTGAGCGGATCGATGTCGTCTACCGAAGGATCGACGATGACTTCCTCGATCCGACCGTGTACCGTCCCGATTCCATGCTGGGCGTGCCCGGCCTGATGCGTTCCTATCTCAACGGGCATGTGACGTTGGTCAATGCCCCCGGGGCAGGCGTCGCCGACGATAAGGTCGTCTATCGCTGGGTGCCCGACATCATCCGCTACTACCTGGACGAAGATCCCATCCTGCCCAACGTCGAGACGTTCTCGCCCCTGGTTCCGTCGGAACTCGACCACATTTGCGCCCACGCCCGTGAACTGGTGATCAAACCCGCCAACGAATCCGGCGGCTACGGCGTGCTGATCGGCGAGCAAGCGTCGACCGCCGAGCTCGAGGACACACTCGCCCAGGTCAAGCAAGAGCCGCGCAACTGGATCGCTCAGCCGTTGCTCCAGTTCAGCACGATTCCCACCTTTGACGGCGACCAGTTGAAACCCCGACGCGCGGACCTGCGCCCCTTCGTCCTCTCGGGACAAGACACCTGGGTGATTCCGGGCGGCCTGACGCGAGTTGCCTTGCGCGAAGGGTCGTATATCGTCAACTCCTCCCAGGGAGGCGGCAGTAAAGACACCTGGGTGCTGAACGAGGAGCCCGGCTGATGTTGAGCCGCGTGGCGGAAAACCTCTATTGGCTCGGACGCTATCTGGAGCGCGCCGAGAACATCGCGCGGATGGCTCGGGTCGAGCACGAGGTCATGCTGGAGAGCGGCCAGGAAATCTGGCACAGCCTGGTCAGCACGACGGCCTCGAATCAACTCTTCTGGGACACCCTGATCGAATCGCCCGAGCTGACCCACTCTGAGTTTCTGATTTACTCCATGAACAATCCTGCGTCTCTGCGCTCAACGCTGGTCCGAGCGCGGGAACTGGCTCGCGGTCTGCGCGAGCACATTTCACGCGAGGTCTGGGAGGAGATCAACGCCCTCTATCTCTTTCTCGCGCTGCGCAAGGAGTACATCGCCCGGGACATTCACGAGTTCTGCACCGAGACGCAACGCCGCACGCAGACGATCCTGGGGCTCTATGACAACACCGTGCTCCGCGACGAGGGTCGCGAGTGGTTCCGCTGCGGCATGTACCTCGAGCGGGCCGACATGACCAGTCGGATCATCGACGCGAAGTATCACATCCTCCTACCCAGCGATGATTCGGTCGGCGGACCGTTCGACCGCTTCCAGTGGACCGCCGTGCTTCGCTCCGCTTCCGCGCGCGAGGCGTACCGCCGAATGGGCAACAACGAGGTCGACGGCGTCAATGTGGCGCAGCTGTTGATCTTCTCGCAGGAGTTCCCTCGCAGCCTGGCCTTCTGCGTGCAGGCCCTTCAGCGTCACTGCCAGCTCGCGACCGACGAAACGCCCAAGCGTCGGCGCGCCGCGGCCGAACGCGGCATCGCGTTGCTCCACCTCGATGTTGGCGCACTGGACATCGATCAACTGATCGATGACGGCCTACACGAGTTCCTCGACGAGTTCCAGCAGCGACTGATCGACATCGACCGCGCGATCAACGACGAGATCTTCCGCGCAGAACCCAACGCCGCCCCCGTGCAGCATCAAACGCAACATCAGACGACGATCGGTCAGGACTGAGATGACGTTCTGCGTGGGCATCAAGTGCCAGGATGGCCTCGTCGCGATCGCCGACACGAGGATCACGAGCGGCTCCGAGGTCTCGACCGCCAAGAAGATCGCCGTTCACCAGGGCGAACGTCACTCGATGTTTGTGCTCTCCAGCGGCCTGCGATCGGTGCGCGACAAGGCGATCACCTACTTCGAGGAGCGCCTCCGGCTGAACGGAACGAATCTCTCGCGTTCGTACCAGGCCGTCAATGCGCTGGCGGAAGAAATCCGTCGGGTCTACACGGAGGACAACGACTGGCTGATCAAGGCTGGGTTGCATTTCGACCTGCACTGCATCGTCGGCAGCCAATTGCCTGAAGACGATGCGCCCCATCTCTACCTGCTCTATCCGCAGGGCAACTGGGTTGAGGTCTCAAGGGGGACGCCGTACCTGATCATCGGCGAGACACGGTTCGGCAAGCCAATCCTCGACCGCGCGCTGCGCTACGAGGCCTCCCTGGAGGAAGCCCTGCGACTGGGAGTGCTCTCGTTCCACTCAACCGAAGCGAGCTCGGCCGACGTCGGTCCGCCGGTCGACGCCGTGGTCTACCCCTCCGACTCGTTCGCCGTCCGCGAGAGCCGCTTCAACGAAGATCAGTTGCAGCCGGTCGCACAGTTCTGGCAACACGCCATGGAATCGGCCGTCGAACAGGCGGCGGCGCCCGTTTCCACTCTGGCCCAGTCGCTCGGAATCGATTCGGCGAAGTAGCGTCCCCCGGCCCCGTGCCCGTTCGAGATTTCAGCTACTTGTTCCGCACGTAGGGACTGGTCGCCTCGAGGATCGCGTCGGCGAGGAAGTTGAGCGCGATCAGCATCAGCGCGAGTGCTCCGATCGGAGCAATGATGTACCACCACGCGCCCAGCGTGAGATACCCTCTCGCCCCGTTCAGGATCAACCCAATCGTCGGCGTCGGAGGCGCCGCGCCCAGGCCGAGAAAGCTCAGCGATGCCTCGGCAATGACCGCGAACGCCATGTACAGCGCCGCCTGAATCATCAATGGCGGCAAGGTGTTGATCGATACGTGGCGCATGATGATTCGAATCGGCCCAGCGCCAAGGGTGCGCGCCGCCATCACGTAGTCGCGCTCTTTTTCCTGCAGCATCTGCCCGCGCGCCAGCCGTGCGAAGATCGGGATTGCGGTGATACCGAGCGTGATCGCCACCTCTCGCGTGCCGGTCCCGAGCACCGCCAGAACGACGAGCGCCGTGAGAATTCCCGGGAACGCCAGCATCGTGTCAATGAACCGCATCGAGATTCCGTCCGCCCAGCGGCCGAAGTAGCCCGCCGCGTAACCGATGGCTACACCGATTGGCATCCCGATCGCGACCGCGCCGGCGCTGACGAAGAGTGAGATTCGGACCCCATGGATCATGCGGCTGAACAGGTCTCGGCTGATCTCATCTGTGCCGAAGGGATGAGTCCAGGACGGCGACAAGAGCTTGGCGCCACGGAATTGCTCCGCGAACTCGTACGGAGCGATCTGCGGCGCAAACAGGGCGCAGATCAATAGCACACCGAGGATCACAATGGCGATCTGCCCGCGCCGCTCGCGGGCCACGCGGTAGCTGACATCGAACCACTGCGACTGCTGCCTCCAGGACAGGACCCGAGCACCAATCGTCTCGCGACGGAAAAGAGGCTCCGGAGTCTGCAGCGTGGCCATCAGCTCACTCGAATCCGGGGATCAGCGAGCCCGTAAGCCACATCAGCGAGGCTGTTGACTACAACGAATACCGCGACCAGCACAACGAGCATGCCCTGAATGAGCTGATAGTCCCTCCCAATCACGGCCGCAATGATCAGTGAGCCGAAGCCAGGTCGCGCGAAGACGACCTCAACGATCACCGCGCCAGAGATCAGGAAGCCAATCTGCAGCGCGGCAACGGTGATCACTGGGATCAGCGCATTGCGCATCGCATGACGCAGCACCACCGTCCGCTCGCGCAGTCCTTTCGCGCGGGCCGTCCGCACATAGTCCTGGTTCAGCGTCTCCATGATTGAGGCCCGCACGAATCGCGCAAGCACGGCCGCCGTCCCGGCACCGACGGCAATCATCGGCATGACGAGGAATTTGAGCGCTTCGAAGAAGTCCTCATTGATCGCCACTCGTCCAGTGATCGGTAGCCAGCCCAACAAGACCGCGAGCACCCAGATCAGCAGGATCCCAAGCACAAAATTTGGAATGCCCAGGGTGAACATGGTGAAGCCAGTTGCGGCATAGTCTCCTGGCCCACCTGGCTTCAGGCCGGCGACGATCCCGAGTGGGATACCGAACGCCAGGGCAAACACGTAGCCGGCCACTGCGAGTTCTGCACTTGGGAGGAGTGCGCCCTTCATCAGTGCGCCCACCTCAGTGCCCTTGCTAATCGAGGGTCCGAAGTCCGCCTGCAGCGCGCCGGTCAACCAATCGACATATTGCTCGATCAGCGGTTCGTTCAGTCCGAGTTGCTCTCGCACCCGCTCAACGTCTTCGGGACTCGCATCTGTTCCAACCAACAGCAGAGCCGGGTCGCCTGGAATCAAGCGCATGACGAGGAAGACCAAGATGCTGGCCAGGACCACCGTCAACACGCCTTGTGTGAAGCGGCGGACTAGGAACGAACCCATGCACGACGCTCCTCTGAAGGCTGACCATACCGAATCAAGCGGGACCAGAGGCTTACCGCGCGGTGGTTCCCAACCATCACGCGGTTGCCTTCAGCGGGGCAGTGCTCGGCCGTTACCGGGCACTGCCCCTCGAACTGCCCATTTCATGCGTGTCGGCTACGTGATAAGCCAGAGGTCTTCCTTGTGCAACTTCGCCGATGCCTGGGCGTACCGGAACCCGCCAACGCGGGTGTTGTTGTATGCCGCAGTGTGGCCCAAGCCGGAGTACGGGAGCAGCCACGGAGCTTCGGAATAGAGCTTGTTCCAGCGGTCGAATAGCTCTTGACGCTCGGCGGCCGTCGGCTGTGACGCGAAGCCCTCGACGATGGCGTTGTACTCCGCGTGATCCGGACCGGTGCCGTTCCCGAAGGCAAGTGCGTTGTCCTTGCGGAATTGGTAGTTCATGTTCGGCAGCGTTTCGGGGTTCATCCAGAAGAAGCCGGTGCTCGCCATGTAGAGGCCGGGCATCGTGCCGGACAAGAAGTACTCAATCCAGAGTGCCCGGTCGATCACTTCGAGCGTGGCGTCGATTCCGACGGCCTGGAAGTTCGCCTGAACGATTTCGGGGGCGCCACTGGGAACCTGGCCCTCAAAGAAATGGATGCCAATTTGCGTGCCGACGAGACCGGCCTCCTCCAACAACGCCCTGGCCCCTTCCGGGTCATAGTGGACGACGTCGTACTGTGGGTCATAGGCCGGGGAAGTCGGCAGCCACATCTGGTTGGAGATGGGATAGATGCCTTCGAAAATGTCCTCATGCAGGCGCTCACGGTCTATCGCCTTTTGCAGCGCCAGGCGGAAGCGTGGGTCGTCGTTCGCCGGATGACCGCCGCCGAGCCCCGTCCCTGTCGGCCCAACCACCCAGTACCCGAGTGGCGGGAAGACAGACGTGCTGATGTGGTCCAATGCGCCCAGCCGCGCGAATTGCGTGGCGGGAATATGGGTTACGTCGAGTTCCCCGCTCTCGAGAGCCAGGACCTGGGTGTCCTCATCCGCGATGGTGCGATACTCGATCGAGTCGAGGTACGGGGTGAGGTAGCCATTCTCGTGCGGCACCGCCACCCACGTCGCACCAGGCTCCCATTGGTCGAAGTCGAACTTGAACGGGCCGCTACCGTTGATCTCCTCCATGGCAGCCAATGCCGGGATCGTGTCAGCGTCAGCAATTGGCGCGAATGTGATCAGGTCGTAGATGACCGGCCCGGGCCAGTTTGCGTGGTTGAACTGCACCGTGATGTCGTCGATCACGTCGATTGAATCAAGGTAGGCGGCTGCCAACGCCCGCACCTGACTGTTCGGCGTGTCCTCCCAGTTCATCGCCTCGTAGCTGAGCTTGACTGCCTCGGCATTGAGCGGCTTGCCGTTGTGGAACTCGAGGCCCGGGCGCAGCTTGACGATCGTGGCGGTAGCGTCACCGTTTTGCTCCCACGACTCCGCGAGCCGAGGTTCCGGATCCAGGGTGTCCCCGCGTTGCATCAGCCAGTCCCAGACGCCAGCGTCTGGCGGCTGAGTGGAGCGGCCGTCGCCGATCGCGTAGGGCAGCGTCACATCATCCTCGAAGGAATGCAGGTCGCCCATGATCATTCTGCCGCCGCGCTTCGGTCCGTCGTCGGCTTGTTGCGCTTGAGCAACGGCGGCTTGCTGCTGTTGCTCTTGCTGCATGGCCTGCTGCTCGGGCTGTTCCTGAGCCTGCTGCTGCATCGCCTGTTGCTGCTGTTGTTGTTGCGCCTGAGCCTGCGCCGCGGCCTGCTGCTGGCCGTCGTCGTCATCGTCTCCGCAGCCGATCAGGGCAATCGCGCTGGCGCCGAGCCCCGCGCGAGCCGAGGCACGCAGCAGCGACCGCCTGCTGTACTGCCGCTTCTTCATCCGTTGCCAATAGTTTCGGTCGCTCATAGCAACCCCTTCCAGCTAACCCGTCTGGGCGCTATGTGAGTGCAGGAAGTATGCCTACGCGACATTGCGTTTGCAACTCTGGTCAGCCCCGTCGGCTAGCGGAGTCAGTTGCCGCGCTTGGAAGGATGCCAGCGGAGGACGTAGCGGTCGATCCCGGCCACGATCATGTACTGGCTGATGCCCAGCAGACAGGCCATCACGATCGCCGTCCAGACCTCGACCGTGTGGACGTTGTTCGCCTCGTTGCGGATGTAACCGCCCAGGTTCTCGAAGCTGCCGCCGAAATACTCGGAGATGATCGCCACGATCATCGCAATCGTGACGGCGATCTTCAGGCCGGAGAAGAAGAACGGCAGCGCGTAGGGGACGTGCAGGTTCCAGAAGGTGCGAAAGTGTCCGGCCGCGTACGAGCGCATCAGCTCCTGCGCGTTGGCGTCGGCGCTGCGCAGACCGACCAGCGTGTATGTGAACAGGATCGGCGCGGTCGCGATGCTCACCGTGGCGATCTTCGAGCCGGCCTCGATCCCGAACCAGACGACGGTCAGCGGAGCCAGAGAAATGACGGGCACGGCCTTGAGCACCGCGGCGTAGATGCCGATCCCCTCCGCCATCCAGCGCGTGCGGAACGTGATCGCGGCCAGGCCAACGCCGATGCCGCCGCCCAACAGCAGCCCGCGTCCGGCGACGCCCAGCGTGTTGCGCCCCTGGCGGATGAGTCGGCCGAAATCCTCGACGAACAGGCTGGCGATCTCGCTGGGGCGGGGCAGCAGGAAGCGCTGGATATCGAATGCCTCGACGATCAGCTCCCACAGTCCGATCGCGGCGACGAAGACGAGGAACGGCGGGACAACCACGCCGGCATGTCGGCTCCACTGACGCGCCGGTTCGGCGCCGGCTTCGAGGGTTGGGTCCGCAGTTGTCACAGCCCGCCTGCCATCGCCCGTCCCAGCGACTCCCTGACTTCCGTCACCAGCTCGTAGTAGCGAGTCGACTCCTCGACCTCGGTCGTCCTCGGATAGGGCAGGTCGATCGGGATGACCTCCTGCACGCGCCCTGGTCGGGCCGTCATCACCACGACCCTCCCGGACAGCAACACAGCCTCGGGAATGCTGTGCGTGACGAACAGGATCGTCGTGTTCGTCTCCTCCCAGATCCGGTGCAGCTCGAGGTTCATCCGGTCACGCGTGATCTCGTCGAGCGCGCCGAACGGCTCGTCCATCAGCAGGATCGACGGTCGGAAAACGAGCGCGCGCGCTAGCGACACCCGCTGCTGCATGCCCCCGGAGAGCTGATATGGATGGTGACTCTCGAATCCGTCCAGCCCGACCATGCTCAGCAATCGCTCGATCTCTTCGTCCTTCTTCTCTCTGGACATGCCGGAAATCTTCATAATCTCAAGCGGCAACGCGACGTTTTTCCAGACCGTTCGCCAGTCAAACAGCGTCGGCGCCTGGAAGATGAACCCGTAGTCGCGGTCGAGCCGAGCCTGCCGGGGCGTCTTGCTGTTGACCAGGACCGATCCGCCGCTGGGTTCAATCAGATCAGCAGCGAGGCGAAGCAGCGTCGATTTGCCGCAGCCCGAGGGACCGATCAGCGAGACGAACTCACGCTCGGCGATGTCAAGGTCCACCGACTCGATGGCGAGCGTCGCGTTCGCTCCGTTGCCGAACTCCTTGCGCACGCCCTGGAATGCAATCGCGGTCTGCGTCCCGCTCGGGGCCGGCTGACGCGAGGTATCTGGTGTGGTCATGGCCCGCCTTCCTAACTCAGTTCCTGTGCGCGGTGGCCGCGCAGTACCACGATCTGGACGATGCGGACCATCCCGACCATGGCGCCGCCGAGCAGGCAGGCGCCGCCGATCGCGGCGAACAACGACTCGGGTTGCAGACTGAAGTACTGCTGCGAAGTGAGAATCACCACGCCGATTCCTTCTTGCGACCCGACCGGCAATTCGGCCACGATCGCCCCGATCACGCTGAACGCCGCGGCGACCTCGAGTCCGGTGAAGATGTAGGGCAGCGCGCTGGGCAGTCGCAGCTTGAAGAACACCTCGGTGCGCGATGCGCCATACGAGGCCATCAGGTCGAGGCTGTCCTGCGAGACATCGCCGATGCCCCGCGCACTGGTGACCGCGATCGGGAAGAAGGCGAGGAACCCGGCGATCAGCGCCTTGGTTTCCCAGCCGGTGCCCAGCCAGATCACAAGCGCAGGCGCAATCGCGACGATCGGCACGGTTTGCGCGCCAATAACGAACGGCATGATTCCGCGGCCCGTCCAGCGGCTGAGCGCCATCAACGTGCCCGCGGCGAATCCGGCCACGATCGCGACCGACAGGCCGCTCAGCGCCTCGATGAACGTGAGCCGCAGGTTGCGCCCGATCGCCAACCAGACCACATCGCCCTGCGAGTTGATGCTGAACAGATAGTCGACGACCTCATGGAAATGCGGCAGCGTCGTGCGCGGCGCCTCGGTCGCCCACTTGAGAAACTCCCAACCGCCGAGGAACAGGGCAACGAGGATCAGGACCAGTGTGATCCTGGCCGACGCCGAACGGAGCCGTTCCGCGCGTTCGTCCGTCAGCCAGCGTTCACGCGCGGAGAACTGGGCTGCAACCTCCGGTCCGGCGCTGGCGCTCATCGGTCGACGAACTCACTTTCGGTGTGAATCCCGCTCAGCCGTCCAGCCGCTCATCCGCGTTGCCGAACCGCGCCGGCGATCTTCTCGACAGTCCCCTGGTAGTCGCCCAGCGGAGTCAGCACCGGCTCAGTGCAGCCCGCGGCGACGAATGCCTCGATCCGTTCGAGCGTCTCCGAGGTCGTACCGCAGCAGCAGACGTCCCGGACCAGTTCGTCGGGGATAAACTGCATCGCTGCCTCGATCTGTTCCTGCGTGGCGGGCCAACCCATGACGCTCTTGACGCCGGCAATCTGCTCCTCCGTCGCGCCGCAGTTCTCGGTGATGTGCGGCTGTTGGCCGATGTATTGGGTCAGGAACTTCTTGCAAGCGTCGACCGCCGCCTGCGGATCGTCATCGTCGACGGCCACCCCCAGCAGTTGCGGACAGTCGATCGCATCCATTGAACGGCCGGTCCGGTCTGCGCCGATCTTGATGTGCTCGACCGAGAGCGCCGTGTACTCCGGCGGTACGAGGAAATCCATCAACGCGCCGTCGGCGACCTCGCCGACCAGCTCCATCATCCGCAATCTGACCGCGCCGATGTAAATCGGGACCGGATATGACGGATTGTCGTCATCCTCGGGCGTGTCGAACTTGATCTGATCAACGTCGACGTACTCACCCTGGTACGTCACCGACTTGCCGTCCAACAGATCCTTGAGCGCGAGGATGATCTCCTTCATCGCTGTGCGCGGCTTGGCCGTGTGCAGGCCGTTGCGCGTCGCCAGCGGCTCCCACCACGCCCCGAGGCCGAGCTTGATCCGGCCCGGCGCCATGTCGTCGAGCGATCGGGCGGTCATGCCCAACAGTCCAACGCTCCGCGTGCGGAATGGGAAAATGCCGCTGCCGATCGTGATTCGCTCGGTATTGGCCGCCGCGAGCGTCATATGCACAACGGCATTCCGGGTCAGCCGGCCTTCACCGACCCAAACAGTTTCGAATCCCTGTTCCTCAGCCCATTGCGCCTGGTCGATGATGTCCCGTGGATGGTCGATACCCGACATCAAACCGAGTTTCATGATTCCTGCTCCATCCCCCGATCCAGATCCGTTGCGGTTGCCAATCGCTAGTCGCCGTCCTGAGCGTCGAGTTCAGCGAAGACCTCCTGCGCGACCTGCAGTCCCGAGAGACCCATTGGGAAGCCGCCGTAGGCGAATTGATGCACGAAAATGCTCTGAATCTCTTCTCGGGTGAACCCCTGCGCCAACGCGCCGGCAATGTGCCCACGCAGTTGACGCTCGCGGCCCAGCGCCGAGATCGTGGCCAGCGTGATCACCCGCTTGGTTCGCAGATCGAGCGGGCCGTGCGTCCAGACATCGCCGAAGCAGAACTCGCCCAGCATCCGAGCGACATCCTCGCCCACCTCGCCATTCGCGGCGGCGATCGCGTCCATCCCTGCCGGGTTCATGCTGATGCTCTCCATCAGCCCGACTCCCTGCTGGTAGCGGTCACTGTCGTGGTAGTCCGTCATGATGAATATCCCTTCTCACTCCAGCCGGTCTGTTTCACGATCCCTCGGCCGCCCTAAGACCGGACGGCCGCGTCTGTAATGTCGAGCGCCCGATCGACGATCGACAACGCCCATCGCAGCTCTTCCTCGGTAATCGAGAGCGGCGGGTTGCCGAAAATGAAGTCGCCGCGCACATTGACGAACATGCCCTCGTCGCGGAAGAACTGATCGACGCGACCGGTGAGCTCGGGATCGACCGACATCAGCGGCGCCTTGGTGGCGCGGTCGGCCGTCAGCTCAAGGACGGTGAAGAGTCCCCGGCCGCGCGCCTCGCCAATTGACGGGTGCCGCTCCTTCATCGAGGCGTACTCGGCCTGGATGACCTCACCCATCCGGACCGCGTTCTCAATCAGGTTGTCTTCTTCGTAGACCTTGAGCGTCGCAATCGCAGCCGCGCAGCCGACCGTGTGGCTGCCATACGTGATCCCGTGACCGAGCGGATTCTGCTCGAAGTGCTCGGCGATCCGGTCGTTGACCATCACCGCGCCCAGCGGCACGATCGCGCTGGTCAATCCCTTGGCCATGGTCATCATGTCGGGGACCACGTCCTCATGCTCGATCGCGAACCATTTGCCGGTCCGACCGAACCCGGCCATCACCTCATCGTCGATTAGCAGGATGCCGTAGCGGTCGCACAGCTCGCGGACCCCCCGATACCAGCCTTCCGGCGGCACGATGATCCCGTTCGTGCCGGTGATCGGCTCCAGCAAAATGGCCGCGATCGTCTCCGGACCCTCGCGCTGGATCACATCCTCCATGTATTGCATGTAAGCCGGGACGAAGTCCTCCTCGTTCACGGCCAGCGGACTGCGATACAGGTAGGGATCGAGGATGCGGACAACGCCGGTCATCCCTTCCTCCGAGGGCATCCGCCGAAAGTCGCCCGAGGCGTACATCACTCCCTGGCTGCTGCCGTGATACGAGCGGTAGCGAGTCAGGATCTTGTGCCTGCCCGTGTAGAGCCGCGCGATCCGGACGGCAGCCTCATTCGCGTCGGCGCCGGCCAGCGTGATGTACGACTTGTTCAGTCCCTCGGGCGAGATCCGCGCCAGTTCCTGGCCCAGCCGGCCCCGCGCCTCGGTGGCGTGCGCCGGTACGACATAGGGCAGCTCCGCGACCTGCTCAGCGATCGCCTGTACCACCCGATCATCGGCATGCCCGATGTTGACGCACATCGCCTGCGAGTTGAAGTCCAGGTAGCGCTTGCCGTTCGCGTCCCAGAGATAGATGCCCTTGGCGCGCGAGAACGGGATCGGATTGATCTGCTCCTGCGTGCCCCACTCATACAGCGTGTATTCGCGGCAGAGGTCCAGGATCTCACCGGCGCTCGCGCCGGAGACCGCCTGTTCGCTGGTCATGTCAGGCCGTAACGCTCTGAGGGTGGTCGATCACATACGGCGTCGACCGGCGGATGTACTGACCTCGACCGATCTCCCCCAGGAACTGCTCGCCGCTGACGATGATCTCACCGCGCGAAATCACCGTGCTCGGACGTCCGCTGACCTTCATCCCCTCGTACAGGTTGTAGTCGACGCGCATATGGTGCGTCGCCGCTTCAATGGTGTAGTTCGCGTTGGGGTCCCAGACGACCACGTCGGCGTCAGCGCCGATGGCGATGATGCCCTTCCTTGGATAGAGACCGAACATCTTGGCCGGCATCGTGCAATTGAGATCGACGAAGCGCATCATGTCGAAGCGGCCCCCCATGACGCCGCCCTCGTACATCAGGTGCATCCGGTTCTCGACCCCGGGCACGCCGTTGGGGATGTAGCGGAAATCGCCCTTGCCCATCGGCTTTTGCGGCGGCAGCTCGGCCAGATCGTCCTGCATGCGGAAGGTGCAATGGTCGGTCGCGATCACGGTGATCGCGCCGTTCTCGATCCCACGCCAGAGTTCGTCCTGGTTGGCCCGTTCACGAATCGGCGGCGAGCAGATGTACTTGGCCGCCTCGAAGCCGGCGTTCTCGTAGTCCTCGTACGCCGCGAACAGGTATTGCGGACAGGTCTCCGCGTACACCGCCTGACCGCGCGCCTTGGCCGCCTCGACCTCGGTCAACGCCGTGCGGCTCGACAGATGCACGATGTAGACCGCCGAGCCCGCCATTTCCGCCATCGCGATCCCGCGGTGCGTCGCCTCGCCCTCGACCAGGTGCGGGTGCGCGTGCATGTGCATGTGCTCCTGCACCTTGCCCTGCTCGGCGAACTGATCGGTGATCTGCTGGATCACGTGACCGTTCTCGGCGTGCAGCGTGACGATCGCATTGGTGTCCGCTGCGACCTGCATGGCGCGGAAGATGGTCAGGTCGTCGACCATCATCGTCCCGGGATATGCCATCAACAGCTTGAAACTGGTCACGCCTTCCCCAGGCAGAGCGGCTAGTTCCTCCAGATATTCCTGCGAATCCAGGTTGGTCGCCATCAGGTGGAAGCCGTAGTCAATCACCGCCTGCGACTCGGCCTGGCGGCGGCGGTGCTCAATCGCCTCGATCGGCGACATCCCCTCGCGCTCCTGCCGCGCGAAATCGACCACCGTTGTCGTCCCGCCAAACGCGGCCGCCACGGTGCCCGATTCCCAGCTATCGGCTGTGATCGTCCGGAACACCGTTTCCCCGAGGTGGGTATGCACGTCAATCCCGCCCGGGATCACGTACTGGCCCTCCGCTTGAACGACCGTGTCTGCAGCAACCTGGAGATTGGCTCCGATCTGCACAATCACGCCGTCGTCGAGGAAAACATCGGCGACGTACTGTTCGCTCGCAGTCGTGACGATTCCGCCGGTGATCAGAACTGAGGCCATCTCACACCTCCGTGAATGTTTCCAGGCGTCTAGGGCTTGACCAGTGGTTCGTACATGTCGGGACGCCGGTCGCGATAGAAGGGCCACTCGGCGCGCGCCTCCGAGAGCTGGTCCAGGTCCAGGTCGGCCACGATCACCGCTTCCTGGTCGTCGGCCTGCGCCAGCACTTCGCCGCTCGGGTTGCAGAAATAGCTATGACCGTAGAAATGCACGTCGGGTTTCAGCGCCGTGCCGACCCGATTGATCGTGCCGACGAAGTAGCCGTTGGCGATCGCGTGGAAGCGTTGCTCCACGTCCCACAACACGCGTGAATGACCCGCCGTGGCCGATGGGATGAACACAATCTCCGCGCCGTTCAGGCCCAGCGCCCGCGCCCCCTCGGGGAAGTGCCGGTCGTAGCAGATATAGACGCCAATCCGGCCCACGCTCGTATCGAAGGTCGGATAGCCCAGATTCCCCGGTCGGAAGTAGTACTTCTCGAGGAAGTTGTCAGAGTGCGGGATGTGCGTCTTGCGGTACTTGCCCAGGTAACTACCGTCGGAGTCGATCACCGCTGCGCAGTTGTAAAGGAAGCCCGGCGATTCAATCTCGTAGACCGGCACGATCAGCACCATGCCAGTCTCGGCGGCGACCTCCTGCATGCGCTGCACGGTCGGGCCGTCCGGCACCGGCTCGGCCAGGCCGTACCAGCGTTTGTCCTCCTCCTGGCAGAAGTAGGGGCCGGTTGCCAATTCCTGCAGACATGTGATCTGCGCCCCCTGTTCGGCGGCCTGATGGATCAGCGCAATCTGACGTTCGACCATCTTGTCGACAGGCGTCAGACCCTCGGTCTGGATCAGCGCGGCTCGGACAATTCGGGACATGGTTCACCGCCTCGGTCAGGTTGAAGCGGCGGCCGAGCGAGTCTCGGCCGCCGTCGGTTCGATTTAGCCGTCGTCGGGCAGCAGGTCCTCGACGTCGAGATCCAATGGCTCATAGTCGTTGCGGAACCGATCGTCGTCGGAGAAGTCCTCCAGCGCAGCCTCCACGTATTCATTGGTGTAGGCGGCGTCCAGATCGGCGGCCTCGGAGATCACGTTGTACTCCAGCATGATCCCTGCTGTGCGCGACGCCGACTCCTGGTCGATCACGCCCCAGCCCTTGGACGACGGCCACATCAGCTTGTTGATTTCGTTCATCATCCAGGTCTGGTGAGCGCGCGGCAGCGCCGGACCGTACTTGAGCACGATCTCGACGCACTCCTCGGGGTCGTCGGCGCATACCGCCCAGCCCTTGGCCGAGGCGCGCAGGAATCGCGTCACGATGTCCTGGTTGTCTTCATCATCGAGCCATTCGCCGCGAGCCAGGAGCGCATCCTCAAGCGTGTTCGTGTCGTGGTCGCCAAAGTCGACCACGTGGAAGTCGCTGACCGGGTTGCCGGCTGCAATCAACTGCGCGAACTCGTTGTAGATCATCGCCGAGGCGAGATCGACCTGCCGCTCCAGTAGGAGCTGCATGTCGAAGCCCTGACCGACCAGTTCGACCTGGTCGTCGCCCGAACCCTCTGTCAGGCCGTACTTGTTGATCGTGGCTGAGACCATTTCATGTCCGGCCCACACGCCGAGCTTCTTGCCTCCCCACTGTTCGGGAGAGGTGATCCCGTCGTCGGCCCAGGAGACGAGCCGGTAACCGGAGCGCTCGAAGACCTGCGCCACGGCCACCACGTCGATGCCCTGGTCACGCGCCGACAACACCACCGCGAACGGCTGAACCGCCAGTTCGGCGGCGCCCGCCGCAACCAGCTGCACCGGCAGAATGTCGGGGCCGCCGGGCTGAATCTCGACGTTCAGATTCTCGTCCTCGTAGAAGCCCTTCTCCAGCGCCACGTAGTAGCCGGCGAACTGGGCCTGGACGACCCACTGGAGCACGATCTTGACGTCGTCGGCCGGGCCTTCCGGCTCATCGTCGCCGCCGCAGGCGGCCAGCAGTCCTCCGAGGACGATGAACAGGGAAGCGATCAGATAGACAAGGTGAGAGGTTCGTATTCGTGGCATTGAGCGCCGTCTCCTTCCGTCCGTTTCGGGCGGTCGGAGACACGATCTAGTCACCAGGCTGCTCGAAATCGGACGCCGTGAGGCTAGTCCTTTGACATTGAGGTCTCAACCGCTCCGCCGATTGGACTCCGACGCAGGCACTCGCGGCGGGACGAGCGCATTAGGCGCCGACTATTCTGGCGGCGTCGCTGGCCAGAATCCGACCTTCTCGCCATCAACCGGATCCGGTTACCATCAGAACATATGCGCTCACTCAGTCCGGACACGACAGTCGACTTCGGTCAGTTTCCTCTGGAAACGGCACATTCCTGCAATTTCGTGGATATTCCCGCTCAAAAGCTGACCAAATTGAGCCATTTCTGGACCAATCCAGAACAATCTGGACAAATCTGGACAAACCCGGACACCAATACGCACGATCCTCAGTCCTCGACAGGAGATCGCGCCACAGCCTGCGAAAATTTCCCCGTTACCAGCCCCAATCCCATTCCCGCAGCTCGTCGCGGGAGTGATCGGGGGTCGGAATCCGCTCTGGCTCCGAGTTCCAGCTTCGAAACGGTGCGCGCGTCATGAGCCCTGCGCCGGAGCCGATTCGCAGCGCCGTCGTGGTCGGCGGCGGCAGCGCCGGATTCCTCGCAGCGTTGACGTTTCGGCGGATGCTGCCTCGGGTCAAACTGACGGTCGTCCACTCACCCGACATCCCGATCATCGGCGTCGGTGAGTCGACCACCCCTGCCGTACCCGTCCACCTGCACGAGCACCTGGGCATCGACCGCAACGAGTTCCACCGCGAGGTCCGTCCCAGCTGGAAGCTGGGTCTGCGCTTCGAGTGGGGCGCCAGGGACGTGCCACACTTCAACTACACCTTCGACAAGTACCTCGATCAGCGCATCGAAGGCCTCTCCCGCTGGAACGCCTTCTACTGCCTCCACGACATGCGCGACGCCAGCCCCTTCAACGCGATCATGGACCGCGACCGTTCCCCGGCGAACATCCGCAACGGCCGTCTCTCGCTCGATCCGCGCGCGACCTATCACATCCCCAACGCCTCGTTCATTGACTACCTGGAACGCAAGTCGGTCGCCTCGGGAGCGGAGCTGATCGCCGACCAGGTCGTCAGCGTCGAACGCAACGAATCCGGCGGCGTCAAGTCACTCAGGCTTGCCGGCGGCCGCGAGCTCGAAGCGGACCTGTTCGTCGATTGCTCGGGCTTCGGTTCGCTGCTGCTGGGCAAGACGCTGGACGAGCCATACCTCTCCTACCGCGACGTGCTCTACTGCGACCGAGCCGTCGTCGGCTCGTGGTCGCGCGCCGACTTCCCCGAGGACGACACGATTCGTCCCTACACGACGATGACGACGATGAAGCACGGCTGGTGCTGGCGGATCGACTTCGAGGATCAGGTCACGCGCGGCTACGTCTACTCGTCGCAGTTCTGCTCCGAGGAGGAGGCGGAGTTCGAGTTGCGCGCGCTGCAACCGCAACTCGCCGGCGCCGACCTGCGCCTGCTCAAGTTCCCCTCGGGCCGCCGTGAACGCTACGTCGTCGAGAACGTCGTCGCGGTCGGCAACGCCTCCGGCTTCGTCGAGCCGTTGGAAGCGACCTCGCTGCACCTGATCATCGAACAGCTCTACAACCTGGCCAGGGCGCTGACCGACTCCGACGGCGTCATGACCGACTCCCTCCGATATCTACTCAACGAGCGTTTCGCTTCGACCTGGGACGATGTGCGCGATTTCCTTGCCCTGCACTACAAGTTCAACGAACACCAGGACACGCCGTTCTGGCGTCATTGCCGGGCAGAGTCGCCGCTCGGCCAGATCCAGGACATGGTCGAGTGCTACGCCGAGGTCGGCCCCTCTCGGCTCCTGGCGCGACTGACTTCGAACGCCACCATCTTTGGCTATGCCGGTTACGCCTCGATGCTGCTCGGCCTCAGAGTCCCGACATCGCTCGAGCCCCAGCTGTCCCGCCGCGAACGCGAACGCTGGGACCAGTACCGCAAGTCCAACGCCGTCGCCGCCTCGCAGACGCTGCAGATGAGACAGGCGTTGAATCGTGCTTTTCGGAGCTGAGTCGATCGGACCGCCGCCGGTTGGTTCGATGGGAACTCGGACACATTACCCCGATTGTCTCCCGCCTCAATTGTCGCTTCGTGAACGCGGCTGCTAGGCTCACTCGCAGCAGTATTCGTCCAGGTGCCCGTCCCGGGAGAATAGGGAAGTCGGTGAGATTCCGACGCGGTAGCGCCACTGTAAGCGGGGCTCGCTCGATTGAGTGAGCAGCATGGAGAGCCGACGCCCACTGTCGACCGCCCAAGCGTCGATGGGAAGGGCTCGGCCAGGACCTCCACCCGCAAGCCAGGAGACCTGCCTGGACGAGAGGTGACAACTCTCCGCTTCAGAGAGGTCCCTCGATCTCCGGGCACACGTTCCGGCCAGATCGATCACCAACCCTCCAGCGGAGCCGCTGGAGGGATTCTCTTTGCTGACGCTCTTCCAGCCGCATCGCCGTGTCCGCCGGGTAGCCAAGGCTGAGCCCGACGATCTCAGCGCGCGGAGCCCGGTTGCTCCCTCCGTTCTACTGCAGCGTTGGCGCCGCAGACCGGTCCACCTGTCGTAACCGGGTGGCCGTCGAAAGGAGTTGCCATGTCGGGTTCCAGAATGCGCTGGTTGGTTTGGATCGCGGTGCTGGTCATTGCCGCCTCGTTCGTCGCTTGTTCGTCGGACAAGCCACCGCAACCGCAGGCGGATCGACAGAACGCCGCGGCCCAGGCTGAGGTTCAACAGACCGAGCAACAGCCCGAGGCCGTAGCGCAAGAACAGCCGCAGGCACAGCGCCAAGAGCAGCAGTCTGACGCTGCCGTCACTGACGCCCCGCAATCCGAGCAACAAGCCGAGGCTCATGAATCGGATCAAGCGGACCCGGATCCGCAACAGGAGCAATCGTCTGCCGCTGCCTCGCAGGAGCAGCAGCAACAGACCGAGAGCGAATCGCAGGCTCAGCAGGAGTCGGCAGCGCAGCAGGCGCAATCCTCCCAGACCTCACAGGCAAGCACGAGAACGCTCGACGGGGTCCGGGGCATCGTCGACCCCAGCAACGATGGTTGGCCGCGCGAGGTCGAGGGCCTCAACGGCATTGTCAGCATTCCGGCCAAGCCGCTGCGGATCATTACGGCTTCAGTCGGTCACGATGAGATGACACTCGCGCTGGTGCCCAGTGAACGACTCGTAGCGGTCGGTGCGGCGACCAAGAACTCCACCTACTCAAACGTCGCCGCTCTGGTGCAGGAGAAGGCCGAAATCACGCGCGATCCGGAGGTAATCATCGCCCAGTCGCCCGACGTCGTCGTGACGAGCCCGTTCTTCCCGGTCGAGGCGATTGATGCGCTGGAGCGTGTCGGGGTCGTAGTGATTCAAACCGAGCTGATCCAGAGTCCGGAAGCGCGAATCAACAGCATCCTGCTGATGGGCTACATCTTTGGCGAAGAGGCTCGAGCCTTCGAGTTTGCCGACGAAGTGCAGGCGCGCTACGAGACCCTCATCTCGATCACGAGCGCGAAGTCGCCGCAGCCGAGTGTGTTGGCGCTGACTCAGTACTCCGACACCCTCTGGGTTGCCGGCGGTAACTCGACGGAGGGAGGGGTGATCCTCGCGGCGGGCGGCGTCAACGCGGCAGAAGTGGCTGGAATCCAGGGCAACCAGACGACCAGTCTTGAAGGCGTGATCGCCATGGCCCCTGAAATCATCATCATCGCCCAACCGATTGAGTTCGGCGCCGAGGAGTTTCGCCAGAGTCTGTTGGACAACGACGCGCTGGCCGAAGTTCCCGCCATCAGGAATGGCGCCGTGCATGTGGTCGAGAGCAAGCACTTCACAACGCTCTCATACTGGAACATCCGCGGGGCGGAAGACCTGGCCCGGCTGCTGTGGCCCGAGGACTTCCCCGAGCCACCTGCCGAGTCGTTCAGTCTGGCGGAACAGGCAGAATGAGCGGAAGGCGGTAGCCGCGCCGAGGCGGCTCAGACCGGGAGACCCATTGCGCGCCGCACGTGGGCCATGTCCAGGTGCTCTCGCACGAGAGCGGCCAGCTTGTCGTACTCGGTGTCGAGATCGACGCCGTCACCGGACGGAGGGAGGGCCACGCCTCGGCGACTCGCGGCGAACTCGAGCACGGAACGCCTCAACTCGCGATTGTGGAACAGACCGTGCATGTAGGTGCCGAGCGTCATTCCCTCGTCGTCGATCGCGCCGTCCGACGACTCAGCGGAGAGACCTGAACGGGTCTCGATTGCAAACGGACTCATTGGCGACTGCTCGGGCGAGACGCCCATATGAATCTCGTAACCGGTCAGTGCCGCACCGCGACAGCCAGCGAGCAGGCCGCGACCGCCTGTGACGCGCGCCGTCACCTGGTGCGTGACCTTTTCCGACTGGAATGCCGTCGATGTCGGCAGCAGCCCCAGGCCAGGCGTACCTGGTCGATCGGACTCCACCCCGTCAGGATCGCGAAGTTCCTTGCCGAGCATCTGAAATCCGGCGCAGATGCCAATCACCGGAGTCCCTGCCTGCCGAGCACTGCTGATCCGGTCGGCCAGACCTTGTGAGCGCAGCCAGTCGAGGTCATCCACGGTCGTTTTGCTTCCCGGGATGACGACCAGATCGGGTTGCCCGAATTCGTCTACGCCGCGGACGAATCGAACCCGAACGCCGTGCTCGTGACGCAGCGGATCAAAGTCGTCGAAGTTGGCGACATGGGGCAGTCGCATCACGGCGACATCGACGATCGTTTCCTTGTCGCTCAACCTTTGCGCCACAAGCCCCAGCGAGTCCTCCTCGGGAACGTGGATGTCGAAGAAGTACGGCAACACTCCGATCGCCGGCACGCCGGTGTGTTCTTCGAGCAGATGCAGCCCGGAGGTGAGCAGCGAAGGGTCGCCGCGGAACTTGTTGATCACGTGCCCCGTCACCAGCGCTCGTTCTTCGGGTTCCAGCAGCACCATCGTGCCGACGATCTGCGCGAAGACACCCCCACGATCAATATCCCCAACCAGAAGTACTGGGGAACGTGCATAGCGAGCGACGCGCATGTTGACGATGTCGTGCTGTTTCAGGTTGATCTCGGCCGGACTGCCTGCCCCCTCGATCACGACAATGTCGTACTCCCGGCGCAGGGCATCCAGCGACGAAGTGATGGTCGGCCAGAGTTCTTGTTTGAGCTCGTAGTATTCGCGAGCCGACTTCCTGACCTGGGGCCGGCCCATGACCACGACCTGGGAGCGCGCTTCGGCCTCCGGTTTGAGCAGGACCGGGTTCATCTCGACTCGTGGTTCGACCATCGCCGCTGCTGCCTGGACTGCCTGCGAGCGTCCGATTTCACCGCCGTCGGGAGTGACAAAAGAGTTCAGCGACATATTTTGCGCCTTGAACGGCGCAACCTGATAACCATCCTGAGCGAAGATCCGGCAGAGCGCGGTCGCCAGGATCGACTTGCCGGCGTGCGATGACGTTCCCTGGACCATGATGACGTTTGCCGGTTCGTTCATCGGCCCAGCACCTGTCGCGGCGCGCTGACCAGTTGAGCGCATTCTTCCGCAACACGGACGGCCACGCGGATTTGCCCGGGCAGGCCGAACGAGGCGCAGTTGCGTACCGTGATGCCCAAGCGAAGCAGCACTGTTCTGACCGTGTCGGCGTCCAGCAGCGGCGTCGAATCCCATAGGTCGTCCGACAGCGGGCGATAGCCGTCATCTAGTACCAGCAGCCTCCCTGGTGGGATTGCAGCTCGGATTCGATTCACACTTGCGCGGTCGAGGTAGAGGCCGGTTGGGTTGTTCGGATTGCAGAGGAGGACGAGATCGAGACATACCTGCCGGATGGCTTGCTCGGCCGAGCCATTGCCGATCAGGAGATGGTCTGTTCCGACGCCCAGCCATTCGGCCAACCTCCCTCGCAGGTCCAGGCAGTCCCGATCGGGATAGGACGAGAGATCGACACTCGCGCCCGCCCGCCGCACATGTCCCGAAGTTCCCAGAGGACTGATCCTCGCGCTGTAGTCGATCACCTCTTCAGCCAGGAGGCCCAACCTGCGCAATTCGGCGGTGTCGAGACCTCCGTGAATCGTCGTCATGCCGCAATCCAGTGCCTCAGGGTGAGAACCCCCAGAGCCACGACAACGCCGAGCAGGGCGGTCCCCCGTGCGACTCGATTGCCGTGCCCAATATCCTCGGATCCGGGCCGCGCGAACTCCGCGCCGAGGTCGTAGTGGTCCGGTTTCTCCAACCGCCGACCGAGCAGGCCCGCCATCGCCGACATCGTCCAGCCCGCATTGGGACTCTCGGTGGTGCGCTGGTCGCGAGTCATTATCCGCCAGCCCTGACGAGCTGGCAGCCCGAGCAGCGCCCCGCTGAGCAGCATCAGTCCGGCGCTCAATCTCGCCGGGACGAGATTGACCAGGTCGTCCAGCCTTGCCGCGCACTTGCCCAGGTGCTCGTAGCGTCCACGCTTGCCCCACATGCTGTCCAGCGTATTGATCGCTCGGTAGGCGACCGCAAACGGCACGCCGAGCATCGCGAACGCCAGCCAGGGAGCTACGTAGCTGTCAGTCGTGTTTTCCGCTACCGACTCGATAGCCGAAGCGGCGACCAGCGGCGCGCTCAGCGCGGCACGATCGCGGCTGACCAGGCTTCGGAGACTGTGCTGCGCCCGCTCCAGTCCTTCTGTTTCCAGTGCCTGCTGCGTCGCAGCGCCGGCCATGATCAATCCCTGCACGGTGAATGAGGTGCGGAGCAAGACTGCTCCGCCCAGCAGGTATGCCACAGTCCCCAACTCGGTCAATCCAACCATCGCCAGCCAGGCCAGCGCACCCCAGATCGCGACAATGAAGGCGACAACGCCGGCGCCAAACACCAGCGCCATCGTCGGGCTCTGCGGCGCGATTCGCTCGAGTCCGTTGATCATCCGCCCCATCCAAACCACCGGATGAACGCGCGCCGGGGGCTCGGGTAAGAGCCAATCCAGTGTGACCGCAAGCAGAATGACGCCGACATCGACCGCCAGATTGGCCCACCAGTCCGAGTAGATCATGGGAAACATCGACATGGCGCATTCAAACGTTAGGACTGGTTAGCGACAGAGTTCTGCACTGGCGCGCAAGACGCCAGATGATCGCCGCGACACCACTGGTCGGTCCGTCACCTTCTGTACTCGCACCAGGTGAAAGGCGCCGCAATTGACAGAGTCGAGTTCCGTTGATCCTCAGACGACAGTTCGTCGACCGCCCGGGTGCACTCACGGAGAGACGAGCCAGGCAAACATCGTTGACGCATTCGTGCATAGCACCAGGTCTTCTATCATCAGGTGTGCACGATTCGTGCGAAATCGGCAACAGACATATGCAGATGGCGTGTGGCGATCGAATACCGGACTCAAGGCACATAGGAAGCTATCGGAGTCGAACGCTCTCAGGACGTTCTCGACGTACCTGGCTTCAGCTCGGAGTGGAGTGCAAACTTGCAGACTGAAGATGTGCTCAGACGAGAAAACGTGGTGTTGCGGGAGCGGCTGTCGAGGCTGACGGAAGCAACTCTGCGGATAGGCGAAGACCTTGAACTTGATGCCGTGTTGCGTGAGGTTCTGGATGCCGCCTGTTCCTTGACGGCGGCAACTCGTGGCGGCATGACATTGCTTGACGACTCGGGAAACTCGCTCGAGTTCATCTCCTCGGGGCTCACCGAGGAAGAGCACCAGACCGTGGTCAACTTGCCCAGCGGGCCCGAATTCTTCGAGTACCTCACGGCAATGACCGAGCCGCTGCGAGTGGTCGACGCATCCACCGATTTGCAATCGCTGGGAATTGGAGAGCTGCCGTTCTCCGTGGACAGTTTTCTGTACGCGCCAATCCGCCAACATGGCAGACAAGTCGGCAATATCTATCTCGGAAACAAGCTCGGCGAGTCCCCATTCACCGCCGACGACGAGGAGACGCTCAGCCTGTTCGCATCTCAGGCGGCAATGGCGATCTCTAACGCGCGCCGGTTGTAGGACGAGCAGCGCGCCCGGGCCGACCTGGAGACATTGATCGACACCTCTCCGGTCGGCGTCGTGCTGTTCGACGCCCAGGGCGGTAAGCCACTCTCAATCAACCGTGAGGCGCGAAGAATCATCGACCGTCTGCGCGACCCGGATCAGACCCCAGAGGAACTGTTGTATCTGATCTCCTATCGGCGTGGCGACGGGAGGCAGCTGAGCGTGGCCGAGTTCCCGCTCACCCGCTCCCTGACTACTGGCGAGACGGTACGGGGGGAAGAGATCGTGTTGCAATCGCCGGACGGGCGAGAGGTCAGCACGATCATTAACGCCACGCCGATTCATTCCGACGACGGCCAGGTGGTATCGGTCGTGGTGACGCTGCAAGACCTTGCCTCGCTGCAGCAGTTGGAGCAGATGCGCGCCGATTTTCTGGCCATGGTCAGCCACGAGCTCCGCGCTCCGCTCAGTTCGATCAAAGGGTCCGCCGCCACACTGGTTCAGTCGGGAGTCACCCTGGACCCAGCGGCCGCCACGCAGTTCCACCGGATCATCGAAGAGCAAGCCGACCACATGCAGGACCTGATTACGGATCTGCTCGATGTCGCCAGGATTGAGGCCGGTACGCTGGCCGTCGCTCCCCAGCCGGTCGAAATCGGGCAATTGATCGAGGCCGCGCGTAGCTCCCTCCAGAGCCTCGTTGCGGGCGGTGACATGACGATCGACCTGCCCCCCGACTTGCCCCTCGTGATGGCCGATCGCCGTCGTATCAGCCAGGTGCTGGTCAACCTGCTGTCCAACGCTGTTCGCCACTCGCCCGATGCGTCGCCCATCCACCTGTCGGCGCAGACAGTCGGCGTCCAGGTGGAGATCCGGGTGAAGGACGAGGGTGACGGAATTCCGGAAGAACAACTGTCGCAGCTGTTTCGCAAGTTCTCTCAGTCGCCGGCAGCTTCCGGCGGATCGCTCCCCGGATCGGGTCTCGGCCTCGCCATATGCAAGGGTATTGTCGAGGCGCACGGGGGACGCATTAGAGCCGAGAGCGCCGGACTGGGCCGCGGCGCGACGTTCAGCTTCACGTTGCCAGCTACGGAGGCGCCCGGTACGCCTGAGCCGGTCGTGCTGCCCCAGGTCGTGTCCGAGATCGAACGCGGCACAAAGCGGCGCGTCCGGATCCTGGCCGTGGACGACGACCCGCAGACGTTACTGCACGTTCGGGATGCATTGACCAGGGCCGGCTACGAACCAATCCTGACCGGCGATCCCGATGCCGTCGGGCGGCTAATCACTGAGCGCCGGCCCCATCTCGTCCTGCTTGACCTGATGTTGCCAGAAGTTGACGGCATTGAGCTCTTGGACCTCGTCCCCGAGTTGCGGGAGCTGCCGGTGATCTTTTTGTCGGCCTACGGCGGCGATCGGCGGATTGCCCGAGCCCTCGAACATGGAGCCGACGATTACATCGTCAAGCCGTTCTCGCCGACGGAGCTCGTCGCTCGGATTCACACAGTGCTGCGCCGCTGGACGATGAGCACGGCAGCCGAACCGAACGAGCCGTTTGTCAAAGACGACCTGGTCGTCGACTTCGCCGCGCGGCGTGTTTCGCTCGCCGATAATCCTGTGCGACTGACCCAGCTTGAGTACCGCCTGCTGGTCGATCTCTGCAAACACGCCGGTCGCGTGCGTACCCACGCGGAGCTGTTGCGATCTGCCTGGGGACCAGCTCATCCCGGCCGCTCTGGCGCGGTGCGCACGGTCATCAAACAGTTGCGCCGCAAGCTCGGCGACAATGCCGATCAGCCCAGCTACATCTTTAGCGAACCGCGTGTTGGGTATCGCATGGCCCAGCCGGAGCCTCTCGACGCGATACACCATTAGGCGGACGCGTTGACAAGGCACCCAACGCAATCTCGTCACTGGCGCGCAACGACGTCCGTGAGTATCCCCGACAGATTGTCTTCGTTTGAGGTTGGCACGTCACTCGGGCGTAAAGCGGTCGAGGAAGTCGTTGAACTTCTCTTCGACCAGCCCGAAGCGAACCTCCATCGACGACATGCCCCGACGCGTCCCTTGAATCTCCTCGCGCAGCGCGGTCAATTCGGTGCGCATTTCAATCAGCTCAGGCAGCAGCACGTCGATGACTGCGATGTACACGCGTCGGTCATTGTCGCCCAGCGTGGAAGGTAATCGGGACACCAGTCGGGAGCGGTACTCGCCCGCTTGCTCGGTCTCCGCAACGGTGTCGATGTCTTTGTCAGCCATCAAGTGCTCAACACGTTCGAAGCAACAGGGCGGCGGCCGCCGCAACGATGATCACCACCAGGAGCGTGAAGAGTCTGATCATCGTCGAAAGCGCAAATTCATGACGAAGATCAATCCGAGGGGACCGAGCACCAGCAGCATGACAAGGATGGAAATGCTCAGCGCCTGACGTCCGGCGATCAGCGCCGCGCCCAGAGCGGCGCCGATCCAGATCGCGACCGCAACAAGCACCACATCGGGCATGTCACAACTGCCTACGCGTTGCGGGAGTCGCTGCCGCCTGCTCGATGCAAATCAATCTCACTTTCTGCCGGTTCTAGCCCGCAGTGACGCGTGGACCTGTCACAGGCCGAACGACTGCGGGTGGCGCGCCTTACTCCCTGCGACGACAGGCCATCTACGAAGCCGAACGGCGTGTTGCGGGTGGCCGGACGTCGTCTGCGCAATACTATCAGTCCAGTTATGTAACTTCCGTAGTCGAGGTCGTCCAGCGACATGTAGTTCTGGTGCAATCCAACGTCCGACGAGGGATGAATGTCGCTACGGCCCAGCGGACGAAGCTCAAATGCCCACGACGCTCGTCTCGCGATCGCTGCCCAGTCGCTCAGAGTCATTGAAAGCGGGGCCTGGCCACCAAGGCCAGCATCAGGCCCATCGGCCCAAGCGTCAGAACGGCAATGTCCACAGAGCGCAGAACATGCATGTGCCCATTCAGACGAAGCAGCGCTGCAGCTCCGAACGCCAGCCAGATCACGACGAGAAGAATGAGGAACAGCTCAAACATGGTCCGGCTCGAGTAAGAACGGAGCGTCTCTTCCTGGCTACGCCCTCGGGGGCGCCCGGCCTGGCAGCCACGCACTCGGATTCGCCAACCAGTGTCCTCTAGCTGCTGTGCAAGTGACGCACTGAATGTTGGCAATCGGCGTGCATGGAACGTGTGGGGCAAGAGAAGCGGTCAAGTAGCGGGCAATTCGGGCTCGCTCCGCTCGCTGCGAAACCGTCCGCGCTTGCCAGCCCGTCCGAATGCCGAGCTCTCAATCTGGAGCTCCTTCGCAGACCGACACATTTCGGCAACATTTCCTCGCAATCGTGAGTGCCAACGCAGCAATCTCACGAAAGGAGAGCGCAATGACACTCGCGAAGCTGCTGAAGAAGACCGTCCTGGTCGGACCGATCCTGGGAGCCATGATTGGCGGAGCAGTCCTGCTCGGCTGTGCGTCGGGTTCCAACGATGGGTCAGGCGCAGAACCCGCCGTGACCAGGCAAGAAGCGTCCGAACGCGCAGACGACCGTTCGAGAGGAGAACATGAACGAAACCAGGAACAGGGCCGCGAGTCCGGCGGCGAACATGGCAGCCGGGGCGACTCTGGTGGCGAAGGCAGCCAACACAACGAAACGCGCGAACGCGGCCAGCACAGCGAAGTGCGTGAACGCGGTGGCGAGGCTGGCGATTCCGGCAGCGAATCCGGCCAACACAACGAGGCGCGCGAACGCAGTGGAGAGTCAGGTGACTCTGACCGCGGCGAGGCGAGCAGCGCCAATGCGCTCGCACGCGACGCCACGTTCGACGAGGTCCGCGGCGGCGCCCGACTGGTGCTCAAGTTTGACGACGAGTCCAACTCATTCCGAGGCACCGTCGAAAATACCGGCGACCGCGTCCTGACCCGGGTTCGGGTCGAGGTGCATCTGGACAACGGCGCGGAGCTCGGACCGACGACCCCGACCGACCTCGCCCCGGGAGAGACGCTCGACATCGTGTTGCCCTCTACCGCCGAGTCATTCACGTTATGGACGACGCACGCCGAAGTCGGCAGCGGCGAAGGCGGCAGCGAGCACGGCGGCGAGTCTGGTGAATCCGGCGGCGAAGGCGGCGACGAGAGCCGCGAGGCTGAGATGTCGAGCCCAATCACGCCGCTCGACGAACGCTGGAGCGGCGTGCTCGGCGGAATCGCCGTGGACGCCAGCTTCGACCAGGCCACCGGAACGATGCACACCACCGTCCGCAACACAACGGGCGAAACGCTGTGCTTCGTCCAGTCCGAGCCGCACTTGAAGTCAGGCGCCAACACCGTAGGTGAATTGGGACCCGACGTGATCGGCGACCTGGCGCCGGGACAAGAGGTGACCACCAGCATCTCGGTGGCCAGCGAACCGGGGCTCGCGGGGGTCTCGTTCGACGGCTACGTGGTGCACCTCGAGGTGTTCGAATGCGGCGGCCCCGGCCCGCAACCTCACTCAGGTGAGGGCGGCGAGTCTGGCGAGGCCCGCGAGGGCCGAGAGTCCTCCAGAGGGCACGAGTCCGCTGAGCAACACGGCGACAACGGCGAGTCCGGCGGAGAGCACGGCTCCGGCGGCGAAGGCGGCGGCCACGAATAGAAGCGGCTTGGGGCTGGCATATGAGCAGGACCTGCAAGGAATACAATCCGCGCAGTTCCCACTCACCGGACGCGGCGCCCCATGAAGGCGTCGCGTTCGGTCGGATGTGTTCGAGGAACGACGATGAGCGCTCACGTTCTCATCATTGAAGACGACCTCAGGATCGCCGACTGGGTGCGGATCTACTTCGAGCGAGCCGGCTACACCGCCGAGGTGGCGCACGACGGTCAGACCGGGCTGAACCTGGCCCGACGTCTGGCTCCCGACCTGATCATCCTCGACCTCACGCTGCCCCGTCTCGACGGTGTTGAACTGTGCAGGATTCTGCGGCAGGAGTCGGACGTGCCCATCATCATGCTGACCGCAAGGGAAGCTCCGGCCCAACGAATCATCGGGCTGGAGAGCGGCGCCGACGATTACATCGTCAAGCCCTTCGATCCCAGGGAAGTCATCGCTCGATCCGAGGCCGTGCTTCGCCGGGTGCAGGGCAAGGTCCAGCAGCTGCTCACCAGCGGCGCGATCAGTCTCAACGAGACGACGGGAGCCGTCACCGTCAACCACGTGCGCGTCGACCTGAGCCAGTCGCAGATGGCCCTGCTTGCCACCTTCATGCGGCATCCCAACCAGGTGTTGACGCGCGATCAGTTGATCTCTTTGACCTTCCAGCACGAGTTTGAGGGCTTCGATCGGGCGATCGACAGCCAGGTCGCGCGGCTGCGCAAACGGATCAGCCATGGAGGCAACCAGCCGATCGAAACCGTGTACGGCGCCGGCTATCGGTTTGTCGTGGAGGACGAATGATGTCACTGCGCAAGCGGATCATGGCCGCCACCATCCTCGTGGTTATCCTCACCGTTCTGGTCAGTTCCCTGCTCGCCTACTTCGCGAGCGAGTCTCGGCTGAATGTGTTCGTCGATCAGATCGGCAACGACGAAGCGGGCAGATTGGCTCAGAGGCTGGGCCGCGCCTACGAGGACGCCGGTGGCTGGCAACACTCTGGAGCCGTCTTGGCCGAGGCCGGCTTCGCCTACACAGGGATCGGTCCGGAACAACAGTCAGAGACTGGTGAGGAGAACCACGTCGAGCTCTTCCACCAGGACCCGATTCGAATCGTCATCGTTGACGCCGACGGGAGCGTGGTCCTGGACAATTTTGACCAGGTGGCCCCTGGCAGCCGCGCCTCGAGTCTGGACGGGCATCGTGAGCCGGTGGTCGTGCCAACTACCGGCCAGGCCGTCGGCCACGTCTACGTCGATGTGAACCACGAGCTCCTGTCGAGCGAGTCGCATGGGTTTCTGAGCACGCTGATCTACATCATCCTGGTTGGCGGCTTGATCACGGTCGGCCTTGCGTTCCTGCTCGCCGTCTGGTTGTCTCGGCGAATCACGGCACCGGTACAGGCATTGACCGAAGCCACACAGGCCGTTGCCCAGGGCGATACGACCAGACTGGAGGTCACAACCTCCGATGAGCTGGGCCAGATGAGCGAAGCGTTCAATCAGATGAGTTCGACACTGGAGAGACAGCGCGACCTCCGCCGCCGGTTGGTCAATGACGTGTCGCACGAGCTGAATACGCCGCTCAGTGTGATCCAACTCGAGGCGGCCGGGCTGCGCGATCGACTGCAGTCCCCCGAGGCCGCGTCCGACCACATCATTCATGAGGTCGAGCGGCTGCGCGGTCTGGTCACCGACCTCGACTGGCTGGCTGAAACGGACCATGGCGAGCTCCGGCTCAACCTCGAACCGACATCGGTCGAGGATCTGCTGACGGCGGAGCTGGAACGCTGGCAGCCGCAAGCGCAGGCCCAACAGGTTCAGCTGTCTCCTCAGATTGCGGTCGACCTGGCAAACGTCCAACTCGACCGCAGCCGGTTGAGCCAGGCGCTGGGGAACCTGCTTGGCAACGCCTTCAATAGTGTCGAACCTGGCGGGAATGTCAGGCTCAGCGCCCGCAGCGAGGATGATGCCGTCCTGTCCATCTCGATCGTCGATGACGGGAACGGCATCGACCCTTCGGACCTGCCGCACATATTCGACCGCTTCTATCGCGCTGACCAGGCTCGAAGTCGTGGCGCCCCCGGCACCGGCCTGGGGCTCGCGATTACGCGCGCCATCGTCGAGGCGCACGGAGGCAGGGTCAGCGCATCAAGCAAGGGGCTCGGTCAGGGTGCGACCGTCACCATCGAGCTGCCACTTGCCGGTCCAGAACCGCAGTAGCGCTCGAACCTGTCTGTCGTTGTATAGCCTCGACCCGTGCCGCCGCGTTGCCGCATAGTCTCGGCGGGACAGGAAGAGCGGCATGCTTGACGGACCACAGGACGTGTTGCTACTGATCGCCTCCGGCGTAATCGGTTACATGCTGGGCGCGCTTCCCTTTGCCCAACTGGTCAGCCGCCGGATCGAGGGCGTCGACATCTACCGCACAGGCACCACGCTGGGCGGAACGGCCAACGTGTTTTGGAACGTGGGCAGGCGCAGCGGATTGGTCGTCTTCGCCGGCGACGTCGGCAAGGGCACTGCGGCTGTCGCCGTGGCCTGGGCGTTGGGGGTTGATGCTCCCTTGACCCTGGTCGCCGGAGCGGCCGCCATCATCGGACACTGGGCGTCGGTCTTCTCGTCTTTCAAGGGCGGCGACGGGATGACGCCTCTCATCGGAGTGAGTCTGGCGCTGGTCCCGGTCCTGACAGCGTTGGCAGCCGTCGTTGGCGTTGGTACGGTCCTCCTGTTGCGTCACCACCGGCTTCGATCTGCCTGGGGCATCTGCACCGGATATCTGCTCATGCTGGGCCTGGGTCTCGCGTTCGATATCGAACCCCTCGTCTCCCCCGGCAGCGAGATCGAACTGGTCGGGGGAGTGACGATCATGGCGGGATTGGTGCTAGTCAGAAGTATGATCGTCCGCCGCCGGCTCGATGCCGCAGAGCCTCGAACTCAGCCCGAGCGGCATTCGGACGCGGCGAATTCCGCGACGCAATCGGAATAGCCGGCGGAGATCTGTTGGATCAGACTGTCATTCCAGCCGGTCTGAGTCGAAGCGAGTCGCGGTCGGCCAAGCGCTGGTGCGTCCCACTCGTCCCCGCCACCAGGGAACCACCCCTGACCAGCGCAGGCGCCGCCAGAGTTGAACAGTCCGAAGGAGTTCGCAGTATGGTGCCGTTTGGTAGGCCAGAGTTGGCGAAATAGAGAACGGACGTTTCTTCCTTCGTCGCGCCGTCCGACGGCATGGGAATCGTGTAGGTCAGCGTGGCCTGATCGCCGACTACCTCGATTCCCTCGACGAAGTTGCGAATCAATGCCTTGCGCTCCGGGAAAGTTCCCTGCTGGAGGAACTCCCGGAAGTCCGCTACGTAGGCCTTGATTTCCTCGGTGCTCGGCAGATCGACGCGCCGCTTCTCAAGCTGGCGGCTCAGGTCTTCTTGCGCGGCCATGAGCTGTTCCTCACGGTGGCGTATCGAGTAGATGCGCGGCGACAGCACTTCCATTGTCAGGTCGCTGGTCTCCAGCGCCTCGTAGAGCCGGGACAGCCGCTTTCGCACGTCCGCCAGTTCGCCTTCGATCGCCTCGAGCTTGCCGCCCAACTCACCGGCCACCTGATCGACCTCTTCGGCGACGAGGGTCACGAGCTCCGTGATCGTCTCGTCGGTGAGGATGCGCTCCTTGATCTTGTCGACCACGAGGCCTTCGACCCTGGGCGCGTTGAGATAGCGCGACTCGCACGCGCCGGCGCCCTCGCGCATCAGCTTGCTGCAGACGTAGTAGGCGAACTTGCTGCTTCTCGCACTCTGAATGCTGAAGGGACTGCCGCAAGCTCCGCAGCGCAGCAATCCGCTCAAGAGGAACTTGCTGCCCACGCGCGCCGGCGGTCGCATCGCGGGGGCCCGCTCACGCATTGCCTGACCGACGGCGTCAAACAGTTCGCGCGAGACGATGCCGGGCCACGCTCCCTCGACACGTACTGGGTCGGATGCCTTCTTTCCCCTATTGGTCTTTCCCCAGACTGCCGTTCCGGTGTACGCCTCGTTGACCAGGAGCTTGTGAAGGCTCGCCCGCTGCCAGCGCCTGCCTCTGTTGGTGATCCCGCGTTCGTTCAGGTCGCGGCAAATGTCCTTAAGGCCGTGACCTCGGAGTGCTTTGTCGAAGATCTCCTTCACGACCGGAGCGGCGGCTCCGTCGATTTCCAGTTTGGGTCTCTCCTTGGCGCCGTCCTGGACCTTCACGCGCCGGTATCCGAAGGGCGCGACCGGCGCCATGAAGAACCCCCGGGAAGCGGCCTCGCGCATCCCGCGGCGGACCTCCTGGGCGAGGTTCTCCGAGTAGAACTCGTCCACGCTCTCGATGATCGCCTCCATCAACCTCCCCGTGGGAGAGTCGTCTGCGTGCTCGGTGATGGAAGTGACTCGGATGCCTCGCCGCCTCAGCATCGACTTGAAGGCGACCGCGTGCTCGCGCTTGCGGGTGAAGCGCGAGAACTTCCACACCAAGATTTCTTGGAAGGGCGCGTTGGCTTCGGAGGCCTCGTCTAGCATCTTCCGGAATTGCGGCCGGTCGGCCACTCGACCGCTCTCGGCTTCGTCGATGTACTCGCGGGCGACGACGTAGCCGTGCCGGTCTGCGAAGTCGCGCAGGGCGCGAAGCTGTGCAGCGACGGAGAGATCGACATCCTGCCGCTCGCTGGAGACTCGCGCATAGAGCGCGACCGGGGTTCGAACAGTGCTGGTTTCCATTGATGGTCCCCTCAATCTCTTTGTCGTGTTCGTCCGCTCGACTTCGAGGTGTGGCTACGAGATTCTTCTCGTGCTGGCCCAGATATATGTTCGAAACATCTTAGCGAGAGTGAGGCGCATCATATGGCGCATACGAGACATCTCCTGCAAGAGTTGACAACCACTCGTGAGCGGTCCAGCGCCCGGACGTTGACCTCGACGACCGCTAACGCATCTCCAAGATCGACAGGAAGCTGGGCGCTCTCAGGATTTCCACGCCTTCGTACTCCTCAAGCGGCAGGAGATGCTGACGATCACCAGTGACCAGATAGTCCGCTGAAATCTCGACTGCGCACTCCAAGATGCGATTGTCCGGATGATCGCCGTCGATCACTGTGATCGTGCCCGATGGCTGAAGGACTGTCGCCGCGTCTTCGAGTGCTCGCAAGGCTTGCGACGACCGCTCGCGACTCCACCCGAACTTGCGCTCCAGAACGCCAGCGACCTCAGCCAAGATGAAAGGCGAGAGGTACAGCTCAAACCGTCCGCGACGCGCTAGTTCTAGCACGCGGCGCTCGTTGCCGGGGAAGTTCAAGCCGGAGATGATGACATTCGTGTCAAGAACGACTCTCATGCTTGCGAAGACTGCGCCTCGACCCGATATTCTTCCACCAACCTCGCTACATCCTCAGGACCGATTCCCTGCTCTCGGGCCTGCTTCTCTCCATATTGGACCAGTTCTCCCCACTCACACTCCACGAGGTAGCGGTCCAATGCTTCCCTCACGAACTCACTCCGAGACCGCCCTTGCCGTCGCCTGGCGTCGTCGACACGATCTGACATCTCCGGCTGAAGAGACACGGTAATCGTCTTGGTGGTTCGCGGCACGAAGTTGTCCGATGTCACTGAGTCTTACTGGAATGTTGGTCCGATCGGGCGCGCTTGTCAACCACCAGGACCGGCGACGGCGCATCTGACGCCGGCTGTTCGCGGTCGGGCGGAGGTAGGCCTCCAAGCGTCGCAACTCGCGCGCGACCTGACGGTGCTGTTGCGGAGAGAGCTGCAGAGCGGACATCGCGATAGCTGGCGTTAGGGCAGCTCTTACGCACCGGGGTGCCGAACAAGGAGACCCCCAACCTTCTCCTTCATGATGAACGGGCTGCTGTGGCAGGTGCTCGTATCCTTCATGGGCGAGTTCGAACCTGCCTCTCACCCCTACAGGAGACTCTTCGACAGTGACAACCTCTCAATCGCTCTTGGATCGCCTGACCTCTGAGCTCGGCGAGGGCACGCCTCGGACATCGGCCGACGACGCCGGAGTATTGACCTGGTCTACCACCGGGTTTGACTTGCTCTGGCGGGAGGCTGGCACGGATACAGCGCTGCGCCGCGCGTGGAACAAGCAGAAGGGTCAGACGGGCAAACCACTGGTCCTGTTGTCGCCCTCGTCCGGCGGCTCGAAGGTCCGCGTCTGCGGTCCGCACCATGACCGGCCGATTCGCGAGCTTCCGTTTGAGCCGGTGCTGAACCTACTACGGGAGTCCGCTGGGAGGCACTTCAATGAGGCCGGCCAGACGCTGGCGCGCGAGTTCATCCGGCTCGAAGAGGCCGCGATTCCAGGACTCAGGGTGAAGGAACTGCTGACGCCACACTTCGTCCGGGAGCGACTCCGAGCCAGCAAACCGAAGCTGGAAGAGGCGATCGCCGACATCACTCCTGCCGATTCGCGCGAATGGCGGACGCTGTTCCGCAAGCTTGGCTACTCGCCGGAGCAGCAGCGGCGCGGCTACCTGTTGCGCGACGACACAGAGGTGCCGATCGCGATCGTCCATCCCTCGAGTGATCCAGAGTCGTTTGGACAGCTCACCAGAGACGGCAAGCTGCCGGAAGGCGTGCTGCTCGACGATTGCGAGCGGTACGGCGCCGACTGGGGCTTGCTAGCAGCGGGCGGGCGATACCGCCTGTTCCAGCGACGACCCGAGTCGGGTGCGGCTGGCGGTCAGTACCTGGAGATCGACGCGAGAGATCTGACGCGTGACAGCCGCTACTGCCTCGGCCTGCTCTCGCCGCAATCGCTTCAAAGTGAAGGCTGGCTAGAGGAGTGGGCGCGGAAGGCGCGCGACTTCGGCGTGGAGCTGCGCAAGGGACTTGAGGATCGCCTGATTCGCGATGCTCTGCCTTCCATCGCGCAGGGGCTTGGCGAGTTCCTCGAGTCCGAAGGCGTCGACCCCGCCGAGCCAGAGCAACTGGAACGCATCAGCGAGGCGGCGCTGACCCTGGTATTCCGGTTCATGTTCCTGCTGCACGTCGAGGCTCGCGGCTTTCTGCCCGTCAACTCGCCGGTCTACAGCCGGAGGAGCGCGATCAGCCTGGCGCGGGAGTGCCATGAGACGGTGGCCTCGGGACCAGCCGACAACACTTCTACTCGCGTCTGGGATGACCTGCGCACGCTGGTCGGCATGATCCGCACCGGCGACGCCGATGCCGGCGTTCCGGCCTACAACGGGCAGTTGTTCGCAGCGGACGGTTTCCCCGGCAGCGAGTTGCTCGAACAGGCCTCAGTCACGAACGCGAAGCTGGCGCCGGCGCTGGACGCCATCGCCTATGACACCGATCGCGCTGACGCTCCGGGACTCGACTACGCGGGTCTGCAGGTTGGCCACCTGGGCGCGATCTATGAAGCGCTGCTTTCCATGAAGCTGTCGAGCGCGCCCGAAGACCTGATCTACGACAAGAAGCGCAAGGTGTTTCGCCCGGCCAGAGTTGGAGAGGAGTCGGAAGTCACCCGACGCGACCTGTTCTACCAGTCAGAGAAAGGCGACCGCAAGGCGGGAGGCGTCTTCTACACGCGGCACGAGTTTGTCCGACACCTGCTCAAGCACTCCCTGGAGCCGGCGCTTGACGATCACTTGGAAGCAGTGCGCGGCACACTGAAGCGCGATCCCGACGCAGCCGCGCGGATGCTGTTCGACTTCTCCGTGCTTGACCCGGCGATGGGCAGCGCTCACTTCCTCACTGTCGCGCTTGATGTCATGGCTGATCGGTACGCCAGATTCCTGGCTGAGGTCGATGGGTTCCCGGGAATCAAGGTGCAACTCGAAGAACTGCGCCGCGACGATCTGCCCGGCGTTCGGCCGCCGGAGGATGGCGACCTGATGCGCCGCCTGATCCTCAAGCGCTGCATTTACGGCGTTGACATCTCGCCCATGGCGGTGGAGGTCGCGAACATCACGCTGTGGCTGGCGTCATTCGTGCCGGGTCTGGCTTTGTCCTGGCTGGACGGCAACCTCAAGTGCGGCAACTCGTTGATCGGCGTCGCCGACGCGTCAGTCGTCGAGCGCGATGACGACGCGAGCCAGGGCTTCATGTTCAGCGACCCGGTGCGCGAGGCGATGGACGCGGCGGCGGCCAAGCACCATGAGCTGGCGAGCATTCTCGACCAGACGCCCGACGACGTGCGGCGCTCGCGGGAGGTCGCGGCCGAGCTCTCGGAGATTACCTCCTGTCTGCGCACGGTCTTCGACTTGTGGGCGGCCGAGCCACTGGGCCTGGAGAAGGCACGGATGGTCGACCCGATCTTGGTGTTGGAGGAGAAGGCACTCAAAGCTCGAGAACAGGGCCTGGTCGACGGCTCGCGCGGTTACGCGGACGATCACAGGTTTTTCCATTGGCCGCTGGAGTTTCCCAGCATCTTCCATCGGGACCGGCCGGGTTTCGACGTGGTCGTCGGCAATCCTCCGTGGAAGAAGGTGATGTTCGAGCTCCCCAAGTTTGTAGCACTGCACGATCCCGGCGTACGGGGTATACGCAATATCAAAGACCGCGACGCACGAATTGAGCAACTCTTCGCGAGCTATCCCCAGCTTCAAGAACAAGTCGCGAATGAACGAGAGCGTGATGACTTGCAAAGGAGCTTTTTCAAGCCTGCTAACGGCTATTCCATGCAGGGATCAGGGCATACAGACCTGTACAAGCTCTTCTGCGAGCGCTACGCATCGTTGACGCGCCCACGTGGACAGATTGGCGTTGTGCTGCCGCGCGTCGCATTCCTCAATGACGGTAGCCGTGGGTTCCGCCAGTGGTTGTTCATGACGTCGCGTCCGACGCGAGTCGATCAGTTGCTAAACGACGGGCGTTGGGCGTTCGATATGGAGCCGCGTTACACGGTCGCTCTGCTGACCGCGGAAGTTGGTGTGCCGGTCGAGGGCTCGGTCAGCGTCTCCGGCCCGTCGCGCAGCCTTTCGGATTTCCTTGAAGCGGCCGACGGTGAGCCGGTTGATATCTCGATGCGCCAACTTGCCGACAGCACCACCTTGATCGGCGATAGTGGCGTGCCCGAACCGAGTTACGAGGTACCGTTGGTCGCCACACAGCACCACGTCGATATCCTCGCCAAGCTCCAGCAAGGAGTCAGATTCGATGGGCTTCAATACCCCGTAGCAGTAGAAACTGCAGAGGCAACGAGCCCCGTGCCGCTTCAAGGCGATATGAATGAAACCAATCACAAGAAGCTGTACTCAAACCCTCCAGGATCAGGCAGGGTTCCCGTCTGGAAGGGGCGCTCCTTCGATCAGTACGACCCCCATGGCCGCGATCCTGCCGGATATGCCGACTGGAAGGCTTTGCTCAAATTCGTCCACAGCCGAGCGCAAGGCAGCAGGGCGTTCCGTGACGTGTTTCCGGCGGAGATGCTCAACACCCCCAATGCGCATCCCATTCAAAAGGCACGCATCGCCTATCGGGCAGTTGCGTCGCGAACAAACTCGCGGACCATCATTGCGTGTTTGGTGCCGCCGCGCACGCCATTGACTCATGCAACCCCGTACTACGTTAACAGCGTTCTGTGGCGACCTAGTCGCGCTGCAGCCCACATAGGCATAATGAACAGCTTGCCATTCGACTGGATCGCGAGAAGGTACGTTGAGACAAACGTGGTGTTCTTCATCGTCAACATGCTTCATTTCCCCAAACAGGAATACACCGATTGGCAGCGCATCGGACACCTTGCCGCGCGGCTCTCCTGCGTTGATGATCGATTCGCCGACTTCGCCGCCGAGGCGGGTGTGGATTATGGCCCACTGAGTGACTCAGACCGCGACGACATGCGGGCCGAGATTGACGCGCTCGTCGCGCAGGGTTACGGACTCGATGTCGACGAACTGCGCTTCATCTTCACTGACTTCACACTCGACGCCGTGCCCGAGCACTACCGCGAAGTGGTCGTCGCCAAGTTCGAGGCGCTCTCTTGACCACCGGGCCGGGCATCTACGAGGTCATCGACAACGACGAATACGGCCGGCACGGCGAGGCGCTGCTCTGGCTGGCGGCGCAGTATGACGGACCGCTCAGCGTGGCCACAGCCTACGTCGGCCTGGACGGCCTAGATGCGCTGGTCAAGGCGGCGGACACTCAACAGAAGGCGGTCAACCTCCTGATCGGCGCGGCTCCAGCCGAAGGCGCATTGTCGGGAACTCCCTCCCTGAGCGCCGTCCGCGATCGCTTCAGACAGTCGGTCAACGCGCTGCGCCGAGAGCGTGATTTTTCCGGATTTCCCGCTTCTCGACGAGTCGTGCTTGAACGGGTCAGCGCCTTCGTCGCCTCCGAGCAAGCTGAAGTGCGCCGCTACACGCGGCGATTCCTGCACGGCAAGGCATACGCCTTGGGCACGCTCAACGACGACGGCGGCCTGACCGGTCCAGGCGCGGTGCTGGTGAGTTCAGCCAATCTGACCTACGGCGGCCTGGCCAGCAATCTCGAGCTCGGAATGGTCCACTACCAACCCAACGTCGTGGCTATGACGCTTGGCTGGCATCGGAGGCTCTGGGATCAGGCGGACGACTTCCGAGACGGACTGCTGGAACTGCTCCAACCCCCGCCGCTCGACGCGACGCCGGGGGATGTCTTCCTGCGAGCCTTGATCGAGCTCTACGGCGACGAGCCCGAGCCGGAGTCCTACGCCGACGAGTTGACCGCGTTCCAGCGCGACGGCGCCGCGAGGGCGCGGGCGATCATGGAGCGCTACGGCGGCGTGCTCTACGCGGACGGCGTCGGAATGGGCAAGACGGAGATTGCGGTCGACTTCATTCGCGAGCACGTCGAGGAGCACGGGCATCACGTGCTCGTAGTGGCTTCGGCCCAACTCCGAGACAGCATGTGGGAGCCACGACTCGAGTCGGCCAACCTCGCGGCGCGAGTCGTCTCATACCAGCAGCTTGCGCAGGATGCCCAACTGGGCGGCACGGAACCGGTCCTACGGCTGCCAATCGACGCATACAAGCTCGTGGTGGTCGACGAGGCGCACGCCTATCGCAACAGCGATACGTCCTGGTATGCATCGCTCTCCAAGCTGATGGGCGGGCGCGACAAGCAGTTGGCGATGCTCACAGCGACACCCGTGAACAACACGCTCTGGGATTTGCACAGCCTGTTCCTGCTCTTCGGCAGGCATGACGCCGCTTTCTCGTGGGAACCGCTCAACATCCCGAGCCTCCAGGAGTTCTTCCGCGAGGCCGGCGCAGATGACAAGGATGCGGCAGGCGGACCGTCGCCTGCGAGGCTGTTCCCGCTGCTCGATGCCCTCACTGTTCGGCGCGATCGCGCGTTCATCAAGGAGCACTACGGCGGCGAACGGTTTACGGACGGCACTGAGGTGCGGTTTCCCGAACCTGAGCTCAGAGAGCGCCGCTACTCGCTGAACGATGCGTATCGAGGCTTGGCTCGTACGATCGGCAGACGGATAGGCCCACAGCCGGACGAACAGCCAAGGCCGCCGGATGCCTTGTCAATGGCTCAATATCGTCCCGGTTCCTACCGTTACGAACCGAGCCCGGACGCGGCTCGACAAGAAGCGCTGGCGGGGTTGATGCAGTCGCTCTTGCTCAAGCGTTTCGAGTCGTCGTGGTACTCGGCACTGCAGACGGTCCGCAGAATGAGAAGGAACGCGCTGGCGCGCGCCAACTATCTCAGCCAGACCACAGATGCCGATGTAGAGATTGACGACGAGGATTTGTCCGAGATCGAAGGACTCACCGATGAGCTACTCGAGGAACCAGGAGATTGGTCCGATCCTGACGGGTTTCGCCCCGAGCTGCTGGTGGACCTGAAGAAGGACGCGGAAATCCTCGGAGAGATTGCGGAGCAGATTGAGCAGTTAGAAGATTGGCCGGACCCGAAGCTAGAGCAGTTGCGAGAAGTCATGGCTTCGACGACCGCTCAGAAAGTGGCCATCTTCACCTCGTTCCGGGACACGGCCGAATATCTGCAGCGGGCAATCGAGAGTGACCCCGGCTTGCTGGGTGATCGCAAGTGGGCGGCGGTCGTTGGCGCTGAGGCGAGCGAAGCCGAACGGCAGCGTGCGATCAACCGATTCTGTCCTGATTTGGCCGAAGGTGTATTCGACGCTGACCAGCATGGCGGAGAGATCGATGTACTGCTGAGCACTGATGTCCTCTCGGAGGGACAGAACTTGCAACAGGCGCAGGCGGTGCTGTCATACGACATGCCTTGGAATCCGCAGCGAGTGGTCCAGCGAAACGGCCGCGTCATCAGATTGCGCAGCCCGCACGACATGGTGTTCCTCTACACCCTGATGCCACAGGACGACGAGTTGGACGAACTGCTCGGTTTAGAGGCTCGACTACGAGCGAAGATCAGGGCGGCGAACGCTTCGATGGGCATGGAGAATCCAGTGCTCGAAGGGGAGGTAAGTATCCAGCGAGTCTATGCGGGGGCTTATGAGGAAATAAGGGAGTTTGCGGACAGGCTCGCGCGTGGGGATGCGACTCTGCTTGATGAAGATCAGGGCGCAGCAGGAGCAGCCTTTGCTGGCGAGCACTACCGTGCGATCTACCGGCGCGCCGTCCAGGAAGGCGAGGTTGAACGGCTCAATCGAATGCCCTGGGGAATTGGTGCGGGGATCGCAAGGTCCGATTCGAGGCTCGAGGAGCCAGCCGTCTTCTTCGCGTGCAGAACGCGGGAGGATCGCCGCTACTGGCGGACGGTCTCCGCGTCAGGCGAGATTCTGCTCCGCGACGATTTGCCGATGTTGCAGCTCATTGATCCAGACGGGCAGCGACCCGCGCCGGCCCCCGAAGACCTCGATCTGGAGGGGCTATTCGCTGTCGCCGCGGCAGACATCTGTGAGCTTCACAACGAGCCGCCGCCGAGTCCGAACCTTCAGCGCAGTCAACGTTGGGCACTGAGGGACATTCTCGGCGCTCCTGATGCCCCGGTCGGCGAGGAGTACAACCAAGCTGCTGATGTTCTCGCAATGCCGCAAACCGCCCGGGTGAGGCGAGCATTGTCGGCGCTGCGTCGCGAGTACTCGGAAGGTGGCATGAGCGTGGGCGAGTGTGCATCGCGAATCGTGAAGTTGATCGAGGAGCTGCGGCTAACCGCTGTCTCCCCGCCCTCGCCCCCGACACCGATCCAGCCCGACGACATCGGCGTGGTCTGCTACCAGGTCGTTCTCCCAGCAGGGTAGCGAGCCCTTGGGCAAGGGACGGGGAAACCCAGTGCTCGCTCCGGCTTGGGTCGTGTAGGGAGTGGACCTCAAACGCAGCAACTTATGGATGCTGTAACGAGAATCCTGGTGCTCGCATAGCCCAAGCGTCAATGTTCGCCTGCGGCACGAATACGGATTCTACTTCAACGCCAGGTCACTGATCTGGGTTGTCGACGCTCAAGGCGGCGCGCAAGGTCGGAGGGCCGGAACTGAACGCGGCTCGGAGTTCAATCACCTCTCGGGTGCGCTCGAGTTCTGCTGCAAGCGTGTCTGCATCGGGCAAGGTCAGTTGGTACTCGGCTGCCATGACCTTGTTCGGCAGCCCGTCAAGGGCGTAGCGAACGACTGTCTCATCCTTCTCGGAGCACAAGATGAGCCCAACCGGCGGATTTTCACCCTCGCGCGTCCAGTGCTCGCGCGCGTAGTTCAAGTAGAAGTGCATCTGCCCGGCATCGGCATGCGAGAAACTCCCGATCTTGAGGTCGATCACGACGAGGCAGCGCAGGCTTCGATGGAAGAACAGCAGGTCCACCCGGAACCACTGGTCCCCGACCCGCAGTCGTCTTTGCTTCCCGACAAAGCAGAAATCGTCGCCGAGCTCCAGGAGAAAGGCTTGGAGGTGTTGAGCCAGGGCCTCTTCCAGTTCGCTCTCGGAGTACTCGTCCTTGAGGTCGAGGAACTCCAATACGAACGGATCTTTGATCGCCTCTTCAGGCTGCATGGTGTCTTCGGGCAGCGCCTGCTGTCCCTTCTGCAACATCGCGGCCTTGTCCTTCGAGAGGGCCGTGCGCTCGTAGAACTGAGATGAAATTTGGCGGTTGAGCTGACGCACGCTCCAGCCGCCGCGCAAAGCCTCAGTTTCGTAGAACTCCCGCGCCTGCTGGTTCGTTACAGACAAGAGCCGCACGTAGGCGGACCACGGCAGCGGGAATGCGTCCTGCAACTCGGCGACGCTTGCGGCCGGGGGCGATTCGCCAGACACCGACTGGCGAATCCGACTGGACGGGTAGGTCAAATGGAATTGGCGCATGTGCTGCAGAACCTGGCGGTAGAAGCCCCGTTCGAAGCGGGTCGTCAGGTCGTGCGCGAGCCGCCCGATTAGCGCGTCGCCATAGGCGGCTCGATCCTGACCGGACTGCTCATAATCGACGATGCGCTGTCCGATCAGCTCGATCGGTCACACCGGGAAAGTGCTTGGCACGGACGAAGTGGAAGCGAGCTACATCGACGACAAGGAGAACTCGAGGCACGTAAGGGCCAGTTTTCGTGCTGGCGGTAGCGCCAGAGGCAACGTCCAGGTGGCGGGCCAAATGAGTAGGAGAAAGGTCGCGTATTCTCGGAGTCGTTCCCAGCCGCTACGACGGTACACGTGATTTGCCCCGTCAGATTGAGCGCGTGCATTAGGACCGAAATCTACGCCGACAAGCTCAAGGCCCAAAGAGCGGCTACCAGGACGATTGAGAACGTAGCGCACTCGCGAGGCGGCGCACGCCGGGTACAAGGTTCGCCTGAACGGCGTTGAGAGCTCCAGGCTGAACTCAACCGCTCCTAGGACGGTGACTGCTGCTTGCAGGGCCGTGGCCAATCGGAACCGGACGTGGCCTAAAGCGTGAGATGCCAGAATTGGCGCGATAGGTCTGTGCCAGAGTGCATGGCAGCCGTTGAAGCAGGCATGGCCGGGAGCGAGCCGAGGACCGGGAACTGAAGGAACCGCGACAGTGTGGGACCACCTACATAATCTGGGTCGGGGTGGACCCGGCGATGCGCTGCCGCGAAGAGGGCGAGTTGACACCGAGGAACAGGATGCCGGATAATCTCGCCTGAACTTGATACAGTGACGATCGACACGAGACGAGAGGGCGAGGAAGCGCAACATGGAACTCTTCATTCTCCGAGACGAGAGTTGTCTCGAGGCCATGTGTCTCCCAATGGCGTTCTCCAACCAAAAGTCTTCCTGACCACCGAACCACAGACCTTTCGGGCAACAAGAGAACGCCTGCCTTGAGGTAGGCCTTCTGCTCGCGTGTCCGAAACATCTGGCAGACCAAGAGAGGCGGGAGTTCTTGACACGCGGTGCCGAGATCGCGGACTTCGGTCTCATGCTTTTCCACGGTGGAAGTGACCTCTCCAGCTTCGACGAAGTGGCAACTGCCGTGAGTCAGGCACTCCCCAGTGGATGGCGCCGAGACGACGACGGGCACGAAATCGGCAGATTTGAGCTCGCGAAGGACAATCTGGCTATCTACGTTGGGTCTCGCTCGGTCGAGGTGCGAGACTCTTCCGGCGCCTGGCCAGCCCGAACAGAGTTCGTGGACCTTGTCTTCGGGCTTCTGGAGGTGTTTCGACGCAAGTCCCTCGTCGTTCGATCGCGCATGTGGTCAGTCGAATGCAAGCTCAAGGAGACTTGGCCTTCCGAGGGAGTAGGCAAGCTGTTCAATGTTCCGGCCGTTGACCAAGTCCTTGGCGGAAGTCGCGAGCCTCGATGGCAGGTGACCGACTTGTCTATCGACTTCGTCTCGGATGCCCTACCGGGGAGCTTTTACTCGATTGACATCGACATTGACTACTCGGAAACCCCTCCGCCCGACACAACCGTTGAGGTCTTCGCCACTTTTCGCGACCAGCTACCTGCTACGGAGGGACTGTTGACAGAAGGCGCGGCAGTAACTGGCGATGTTCAACAGATTCTCTCGAGGCTGGCTGGGTAGGAAGGCTGCGGCCAAATGGCAATCGAATCGCTGGCAAAGGCGGAGGAACTGCTCTCCATGGAGGGCGAGCGACGGCGGACGATCTCCCTTCCCGATCACGGCGTAGACCTCCAGTGGATGTCATTGGCATATCTGAACAAAGGGGGCTTCAAGTTTCACAAGATCCGAGCTGATGTGATTGAGGAAGCCAAGCAAGAGAACTACAGGGTCCCAACTGAACTCGCATTCGACCACGCTTATCGAGTTCTCACGAGGCTCGGACAAGGCTGGAGATATAGGGCAGAGGTTTACCCGACAGAAGATGGGGAAGTCTGTTTGGACTTCGCGAAGGGAGCGGGCAGTTCCGTCTTAGTGCTCTGCGCTTCGGATGCCACGGCGCTCTGCTTGGTGAACATCGAGGGACGCCAAAGAACGAAGCGATATCGGAATGCCTCGAATCTTCCCGATGATTTTCTTCGACGGAGTTTGGGTTCTCTCCCTGAGAAATCCGAATAGCTCATCCGGAAATGCTTGATGGCATTGACGGGCACGAGTGGCTTGGTCGTGCGCCCTCGTCGAACACGGGGATGAGACGCGCACGAAGAAATCGCCGCGGATATCTCAACGACTTCCTTGAGAGGCGTGGAGAGCGCAAAACCTCCTTTGACCGCGTGAGCGCCGCCGAGCGCTCAGAAATGGTCGAGATAGCCAGGACAAGATCTCAGCATGTCAATGAGGTTGAGTTGTTGGGTTGGGTCGTTGTTGAGGCCGGCGAAGTGGAAGGATACGGCCGGGACTTTGTCAAGTCCTCTGTCGATGGCAATCCCTTCCACGCAGACATGATTGTCGAACAAAACTGCGCAGACGAGCGTGAGTGCCAAAAGGGGCACGCTCAGCTCCTCGCCGACAACTCTTCGTGGCTTGAGGCTGACAGCTACTTGGAGAATGGGCCTATCCCCACCTTATGACCTTGACCCCTGTTGATGCTCGGAACGCAGCCCCTTTGGGTCTGCTGACAGTCACGACACGGGCTGAAGGAAGGCGTACCGCTCGGATCACTGCCCCACGATCGGGACGTGCGGGGAACTCCACTGGTGTATTCGCCTGCCGCTTTGTCGACGAGCGGCGCCTCTGTCAGCCGCCCGATAGGCTCGCACGGTCAGGAGGATGTGCCAGATGTCTCTTCGTGCCCAGGCCGCCGAGGTCGTAGTGCCACCGGATGATCCATTCGCCAACGACAGACTAGAGCGGAAGGACTCCATCGTCGGCCTGACCGGCGTCGTCGGCCAGATTGAGGGCCCGTGCGTGATGGCGGTCGACGCAGGCTGGGGTATGGGCAAAACGACGTTCCTACGAATGTGGGCCCAGCACCTCCGCAATGAGCAGTTCTTGGTCGTCGAATTCAATGCCTGGCAAACGGACTTCACGTGGGATCCGTTCTTTGCGCTGTGGTCCGAGCTGATGATGCAGCTAGGCTGGCCATCCGACGGCGACTATTCCCCAGTCCTTGACGATCGCGCGCGCAGTCTTATCCAGGTCCTGCGAAGAGGCAGCCTCGTAGCAGGGACCGCGTTGTCCGCAGTGGGACAACCTGAACTTGCCAGCGCAGTTGCTGCCGGCTCCGAGTTTCTGCGGGACATCGACAATGGCTCAGAAAGCGCGGCTGAAGAAGTGGAGCAGACTCCGTTCGCTGAGGCTTCATACCGGCAAGCCAAGGACCTGATTGACGAGTTCCGGACCACCTTGGGGGGGTCGGCTCGGTCGCTTGCCGACGCCAATGGCGGCCGTCCTCTGGTCATACTCGTTGACGAACTTGACCGCTGTCGGCCCAACTATGCGATTGAACTGCTCGAGACCGCCAAGCACTTCTTGAGCGTCGATCACATCGTCTTTGTCCTCTGCTTGGACCGACTCCAACTTGGCCACTCCGTCAGGGCGATCTATGGATCAGACTTCAACTCCGATGGCTATCTGCGTCGGTTCTTCGACATCGACCTTCGACTGCCAGAGCCCAGTAGATCTGCCTTCCTGAATGCGATCGGCAAAGACTTGCAAATCGCAGAGCAACTGCAGCTCCTGGCTTCCAATGGTCGGATCTACAGTCGGATCGACGATCCCGCATCGCTGAGGTTCGTTGTCAATGTGCTCGATGCTTCGCCTCTCAGCCTGCGCGACCTGCAGCAGACGCTCAATAGGTTGAGCCTGCTACTTGCATCGGTTCGGGAAGACCACTTTCTCTACCTGGAGACCGTGGTTGTCCTGCTCGTCTTGCGGATGCTGGATTCCGAGTTGTATCGCAGGGTCTTGGCTGGAAACGGGAAGGATGAGGAGGCGATCGCAGCGTTCGGTCTACGAAAATCGGACCGGCGCGACAGTCGGGTGACGGTCCGGGCAACAGTCGAGGCAGTGCTCTCAGCATCCGTGTGTTTGGCCTCTGCCGACGCCTCGGGCCGACCGCAGGAAGAGATGTTGCCCGTGCTCATGCAGCATCGACGGACCAATGAAGTCACGGAAGGCGAACACACCGTAAGTGGCGGTGAGCGGACGATGGCGATGCTGGTGGTGGGGTACGTGAGCAGGTTTTGCGGCCGTCACGATTTGGACGAGGAATGGGACTTCACTCGAGTGAACGATCGGCTGGGCTTCTCTGGTGCTGTCCGTTGCTTGGAGTTGTTCCCAGAGTAGCGCTGACAAAACAGCGAACAGTGAACGCTCCGCAGTTGGGGGAGCAGCCTATGCGGCGGTTCAGGGGTCTAGGACGCTGGCAATAGCGCAGAGGCTGGACCACTCGGTGGGCAATGCGAACTCTGACGAGGGCCTCAATGCTGCTGCTCGACGATGGCCCAGTCCCATATCCCGCACCGACCACGGCGAGTCCGCCTGCACCCTCGCGCATGAACGAGTGAGCAAGAGAGTGCGTGCAAGAGAGCTGGTGAGAGGAGCGCTTCTCGGCAGACTGTGGAGTCCGTCCTAGCAGAGCGGGAGTTCTCTCAACCGATCACTGTTAGCACGGTCGTCGAGGATCGCCGTCGGCTCAATCTGGGCCTCAACTGCCCCAACAGTGTGGCGCGGTCGAGTTGTTGGTCGAGTCAGCTGATGGCTGGACCCGGCGTCCTGCGATGATTTGAGCGCCAAGCGGGGCCAAACGGCCCGCAGTTGGCGAGGGTGTCAGCGTCTGAAATGAACAGCGGAATGTCGACGCGCGCGTGCTCCCGCTCTTTACGGGCGACCCGCAGAAAGTGATCGGCCGCCAGCTCATCATCGAACGCGACCAGCACGAGCGGAGTTGCGCCGTGATCCTCGACCGGCCGCTTGGCCCCTAGTAGCGCAGATATGGCGCCAGTTTGGCGGCCATCGTCGAGGGACGGATCGCGCGCCGCTCCCATTCGAGGAAGAACGGCTGCTCACGCACCTCGCGGCGCAACACGCCGAAGGCGTCGGGCTGGATCGAGTGCAGCCGATCATCGAAGCGAAAGTAGCGCGAGGCTCGCTGCGGAGGATCGAGCTGAGTCACTCGCCAATCGGTCGCATGAGCCTGGTCGGCCAGAGCCGCCGAGAACCCGTGCACGGCCTCGGAGTGGGTGAGGTTGCGCAGCAGCTGACGTGTGCGGCGGCCGCGCAGGTTGCGCCACCGGAGCGGCTCCTCGGGATCTAACGGGTCGGCGCTCCAGCGGTTGCGGGCCGCGCCGACCGAGGCGCGGTCGCGTCGGGCGAGCAGGGCCAGTCCGCGGTCGCTCAGAACGAACCGACGCTTGCCCTCGATCCGCGGCGATGCGATCAGTTTCAGCCGCTCGAGCTCGGCGGTGAGCTTGGAGACGCGGTGCCGGGCGACGCCGAGCAGCGCGGCCAGGTGGTCGGCCCGGATCCAGGCCAGTCGCCGATCAGGTCGAGCGTGCGCTTCTGGGCCGGCTTGAGCTGAGCGGGCAGCATCCAGTCCGGCGCCCGCGCGTCTCGCCCGATCTCCATCTCCAGCGAGTCTGGAAACTGCGCGCCCTGCGGCGATGGCTCGATTGCCCACCAACCCCGGGGACGGACGTAGCTCAAGGCCTCGCTCAGTGCGGATGACACCGGTTGCCGGCCGCGTCCTCCACCGACCAACGAGCATTCAATCTGGACAATGGCGTTAGCGCCGCCACGTTGCGAGCTCGATCGTGCTTGAAAACGATGGGCATAGGAACTAATGCGGGCAGAGTGCCTTGTCTGAGGGAATGGAAATCAGCGGCAGGGGATGCCAGTTCAGTGAATGAGGATGGCGTGCCATCTCCACTGTCGAGAAATCGCAGTCGTCCAATCCCCACCAGACCACGCCGCCGGCATCGGTGATTGCGTAGGTGCGGTGGGCGAACGTGAAGATCGAGCGGAACACCTGGCCGCGCGGCGGCTCAGAACCGGGGAGGTCGGGCGCCCCCCAGCACACGGCGGATCCAGAAGTGGTCACCGCGCAAGCGTGCCAGTCGGCGACACTGACCGAGCGGTAGCGCTCGTCGGGCGAGGTCAACGAACTGGGCGGCCGGGATTGCTGTTGGCCGTTCGCGCCCCAGCAGCTGATGCGTCCGTCGTCCGTCAGTCCGCACGTGTGAGCCATTCCAGCGGCGACCAGGGTGAAGCGACCCGTAGGTGCGGTTGCCTGGCCCTGCCAGTCCAACCCCCAGCAGCGGACCTGACCATCCGCGCGAACGCCGCAAGTGTGTGCGCCGCCGGCGCTGACCGTTTGGAAGCGGCCCGCAGGCGGGTCGCTCTCGCCGAACTGGTTGGCGCCCCAACAGGTGATGCCGCCGTCGATTCGCACACCGCAGGCGTGGCGGCGGCCGACGCTCACGGAAGTGAATCTCTCATCCGGCACCTCGGCGTGCAAGCGCCCGGAGCAGGTGGCCGTCCCGTCGGAGAGCACCGCGCAGAGCGCGTCGGCGCCTCCGTCAATGAAGAGATAGGGACCATCGGCGTCAGCCCGCTTCAGCCAGCTTCTGCGTTGTGGCTCCAAAGCGCCGTCAGAGCGCAGGACCCAAGCCATCTCCGACCGGAATCGCTCTCCCGTGGCCGCAATCATCGTCGCCGGCGCTGGCACCGAGGTCTCGCCGCTGTCGAACCAGCGATCAGCCGGAGCATCGCCGGGCAAGAATCGCGCGTGGGCCAGCACCCGTTCGCCACCCGGCGCGACCAGCGATGCCTCGATGGAACCATCTCTCCACTGACGGGCCTGCAACTGACCCCAGCGCGCTCCCCCGGCAATAACCTCGCCTGCAGATGTCCAAGCAGAGTCAGTTGCGCCGGAACCTTGCAAGCTCAAGGTCCGGGCGACGCTCGGCATCGAGCCCGTCGGTGCGGGCGTGAACCTGAGTTCGGTTGAGCCCGAAGACAGACGCCGTAGATTGAATCGTCCTCGCCAGCGACCGTCAGCTGCGACGCGTTCGCTCCATTCTTCCGCACGCAATGCGAGACCCGAGACGCGCAGCGGGTCGGCCTGATACAGGATCAGACAGATCGCGTCGCCTTGCACGGTGATCGCACAGCGCATCGTCCCTTCTTCCTTGTCGGGACCGATAGACAACCAGTTGTAGATTTCGTCTCCAAACCGTGGAATCCGCCGCCAAGGCGATGAACCGCCGTGGGCGTGGGTGCAGACGACACCGCCCGACGTGTGGGCTCCGCAGATGCGACCGCCAATGACCGAGATGGCCCGGAAACGTGCGGGCTCACCGCTCTCCAGCACAGCTGAGAGAGGGAGGTCGTCTAGCCCGACGCGGCCGCGGAGCCAACAGTCGACGTGCTGGTCGGTTCTGAGGGCGCAGAGCACCTGAGCGGACAGTTCCAAATGGGTATAGCCCTGCCGGCTCGGATCAGATCGCCACGCAGTTTGCCCATCCCAGCAGGACACGCGGCCGTCTGACTGCAGTCCGCACACTCGCTCATGCGTCACTGCAAGGGTGGAAATCTCCCTCAGGACCTCAACCGGAGGCCGCGAAACCATAGGCGACTCGTCTCCGAACGGCGCTCCCCAACAACTGACCCGGCCCGATTCGCGCAACCCGCAGCTACGCCGATCAGCGATCGCAATCTGGGTGAACCGACCGGCCGGCGCGCTGGCTTGGCCATGCGCGTCGGCGCCCCAGCACTGTGCGCCGCCGTCGAGCCGCAGCGCACACCAGTGACCGTAGGGTGGGTAACCGTGTTGATGCCCGGCGACGGCGGAGAATTGGCCCGCCGGCACGCCGCCAGACCAGTCGGCCTGAACGTCGGAGGGGATCTCGGGGTACTCGCTCCTGTTGACGGTGCAAGACAGGGTCGTGTCGGCAAGGACGGCGCAAATCTCGCCGGGACTTGCGAGCGCCGTAACGGAACCGTGAGCGCGGTGAAACGGGTAGTTAAATCGTGCATTGCAGAACAGATCGCCGTCCGCCCGCAGCAGGCACAGCCCATTGCCAGCGCGCTGCACCACCTTGACGAAGGGGCCCGCAGGCGCCTCCTGGGCGGGCGCACCGTTCCACGTCCCGTCTCGTTCTCCCCAACAGGCGACTTGGCCGGCCTCGGTGATTGCGCAGTGGCTGCCGCGTCCCACGCTCACCGCGCGATAGCGCCCCTGCGGCAGTTTCTCGCCCAGCCGAACGTCGCCCCAGCAGGCCAACGAGGCGTCCTGGCGAACGGCGCACGCCCGACCATGACCGGCGTCGACCGACAGATATCTCCCCTCTGGAGCTGCGGTCTCACCATGTCTGTCCCGTCCCCAACAGCTGATACGCCCGTCGATCCGCAGCCCGCAAGCGAAGCCGTTGGCTACACTCACGCTCACGAACCTCCCAGCCGGAGGCTTGAGCGGGAGGATGGAATGATAGGCGGTCAGCGGCAGCCAACAATGGACCGTTCCATCGCTTCTCACCGCGCATGCGTGGTAGCCAGCGATGCTGAGCGAATCGAAGTCGCGCTCATCCGGCAGCGCAAGCGGACTCGAATCCAGTCGGTCAAGACACCAGACGCTGCGGTCTTCCCTGATCGCGCATACGCTCCAGTCGTTCGTGCCGTCTACGCTGACGGAGCGGTAGCGCACGCCGCTTTCACCCACCTCCCAGCCGTCGCAGATCAGCCTGCCGTCGAGCGTGAGCGCGCAGGTCCGATAATCGCCCATCGAGACCTGCCGGTAACGTAGGGAGCGGGCTTCGACTTCCCCGTCCTGCCAGTCGCTCATCCAACAGGTGATGCGACCGTCGGCTAGCACAGCGCAACTGCGTGAGAGCCCAACCTCTATCTGGACGACGCGGGGATCGGCGGCACTTGCCACCCTGTCCCCGAGATCGACGAGTGTTGTCGCGACCGCGACTAGCGCGCAGAACACGAATATGCTGAGAGCGCCTTTTGGATTTCGGAGCACCGCCGGCATCGTCTCCAGCCCGCCAACTCAGCCTAGCCGGGCTGCCCAGTTTGAGCGCTGCGGCGGAGCGCGTTTCGTCTATTGAATGCTGCGGTCGCGAACTCCGGCCGAACTCCTCCGGCCGGTCAGCGTCAACTTGAGCCTGTCCTGTTTGCCGTGCTACCGGGTCAAACGGTCACGGCCAGCTGCTGAGCCTCGAGCAATCGGCTGAACGCCAAACGGGGCCGAGCGGCCCGGACTCGGTCATGGCGTCGCGATGAGTGATCAGGAGCGGCAGACTCACGCCGGCGATGTCCTGTTGCTCCCGCGTAACCCGCAGGAAGTGATCGGCGGCCAAGGCGTCCTCGAACGCGACCAGCACGAGCGGGATCGCGCCGTGATCCTCGAGCGGGCGCTTGGACGAGTAGTAGCGCATGTAGGGGGCGAGCTTGGCCGCCATCGTTGAGGGCCGGATCGCGCGCCGCTCCCATTCGAGGAAAAACGGCTGCTCGCGCCCCTCGTGGCGCAGCACGCCGAAGGCGTCGGGCTGGATCGAGTGCAACCGATCCTCGAAGCGGAAGTAGCGCGAGGCCCGTTGCGGCGGATCGAGTTGGGTGAACCGCCACCCGTTCGCATGACCCTGGTGGGCCAGCGCCGCCAGGAACCCGTGCGCGGCCTCGGTATGGGTGAGGTTGCGGAGCAGCTGGCGGGTCCGGCGGCCGCGCAGATTGCGCCACTCAAGCGGACCCTCAGGATCAATGAGACTGGCGCTCCAGCGCTTGCGCGCCGCGCCGACCGAGGCGCGATCGCGGCGGGCGAGCAGGGCCAGTCCGCGGTCGCTCACTACGAGCCGCCGCTTGCCGTCGATCCGAGGAGCGGTGAGCAGGTCCAACCGTTCCAGCTCGGCGGTGAGCTTTGAGACGCGGCGCCGGGCGACGCCGAGCAGCGGGGCCAGGTGGTCGGCCCTGATCCAGGGCCAGTCGCCGACCAGGTCGAGCGTGCGCTTCAGAGCCGGCTTGAGCCGAGCGGGCAGCAGCCAGTCCGGCGCCGGCGCGTCTCGCCGGATGTCCAGCGGGTCTGGAGACTGCGTGCCCCGCAGCGATGGCTCGACCGCCCACCGACCGTTTGGACGGACGTAGCTCAAGGCCTCGGTGAGGCTGAGCCTGACCCCGGCGTTCGGTTCGCGCCAGATACGCGGTTCGCTGTTCGCCCAGGCCGCGTCCCGCTCGAGGGCGAAGAAGCAGATGAACGGAGCCTGCCGCAGCAGCCGACGGGCGTGCTTGAGCCGCACCTCGTCGGGCGCGAGCACTAGCGCGCCTGAGTACGACGGCCCCTCGCGCAGCCGGCTCAGGCGCACGCCGAACGCGGTCCGGTCGGCGGTGCGGCCCCAGCGGACGACGGCCAGGGTGCGACCGTCCCCGAGTCCCAGGGCCGCGTCGGCCGGCTGCGAGCGGTACCAGCGCAGGCGCGGCGGTTGCCCCAGCTCGGCCACAGCGCAGCCCAGCCGGTAGATCACGGCGACCGAGTCCAAGCGCCCGAGCAGCGTCCGCCGCCAGGGCTGCGAGACCGGAAGCTGGCCCAGGATCTCCCCGGGGCTGCATCCGCTGCTCAGCGCTACCCGCTTGATCCCGGCTTCGTTGAGCAGGAACCGGCGGGTTGGTCTGATTGACTCGGATGCGTGGGCCAGGCTCTCGACCAATCCGGCCCGCTCAAGTCCCCCGAGGCGCTGGTAGACGGCGCGCTCGGACCAGGGCGAGAGCCGGGCTAGCTCGATCCGGTCGGCCAGCGGCAGTTCGGCCACGAGCCTGAGCAAGTCGCGCTCGATCTCTCGCATTCGGCCCGCTCCCAGCTCGGTCGTCCTTGTTTCACTCCCGAAGGGCGGTTCGAGACACTGTCCCATCGTATGCGAACACGTATGCTATGTTCGTTACATTGTCCGGCTGTCCGGACGGCGGTTGCCCCACACACGGGAAACCACCCGTGTACAGGAGATAGGAGTTGTGGCAAATGGGTCGGGATGAGCGCAAACCCAGTGATTTGCGGGGTGAGGACAACTCCAGGGGTGGGGAGTCCGGGGGAGATTCTGCGCCAGCGGGCTGCACGGAAGTGGGGCACGTCGGCGATAGTCCGGACAGCGGACGGACGGGTAGGGAGGACGATGCGAGGGGTGGTGGGGTGACGGCTAAGGCGGAGGCGGGGCGGCTGCGGGGCTTCCTACAGGACCTGGTGGAGGAGCAGGGACGGGTGCAGGCGGCTGATCGGCTGGGCGTGAGTGAGCGCACCCTGAGGCGGGCCCTGGCCTCCCCCCAACTGACCCCCCACATGACCCAGGCGCTTGAGCGCGAGCTGGAAGCGTCCGAGGCGCGGGCGGCGTCGGAGCGCAGGACACCGGCCAGCCTGCACAAGCAGCTGCGGCGCGTTGAGCGGCGGTTGGCGGACCTGCAGCGCAAAACCGGCGGGCTGCTGGAGGAACTCTGGGAGGCGGGCGACGACCTGGAGCAGATTCGAATGGCGGTGGCGCCCCGGGTGACAGGTGCGAAGGGCCATCTGGGTGACATCGGTCTGGTGGCGATCGAGCCGGCCCCAGACGACGCCGAGGTCTACGGCGCGGCGCTGCCCGTCGTGGCCGAGTGGCGACGGACCCGGCGCACCCTGGAGGAGCCGCCCAACACCGTGACCTGTCTGCAGCTGGAGGAACGCCTGCTGAGCTTGGAGATCCAGCTGGTCGACGACCACTCGCTGACCATGCCCCCGGCCGAGGCCCCATGGGACCAGGTGCGGCGGGAGACCGAGGTCCAGCTGCGCCAGCAACGACTGCGGGAGCTGCGTCGTGAGCGACTATGGGCCGAGCCCCTGCACTGGGTAGGCCGGCTCGTGACCCTCGGTCGCTGGGGTGGCGGGTTGAGCCTGGAGCGTCAGATGCAGCATGAGTTCGAGGTGCGCCGGTCCGAGTTACTGCCCCCAGGCGTGGCGCGACGTTCCGGCCGGGGTCGGAACGGGGGGCGATCCAAGGCGTCCTGACTGGGGAGTGAAGGGACCGGGCGACTGGCCAACAGGAGTTTGAGCGCGAGCTGAATCGGGTTGTGGACGAGCTGTGTCAGGTGACCGATGCCCTGCGGAAAGAGAATGTGGACTTGCGCAAAGAGATGGTTGTGGTCGAGGGTCTGGTCCCACTGCAGTGTAGAGGCAGTGACAACGGCCTCTCCAAGTTGGTCGGGATGTCGACGAGCTAAGCTGCTCCGACATGCTACCGACCGACCAAGAGTCGGCTGTCGGTGCGTCGCTCTCGTTGCCGGCAACAGAGAGATGGAAGGACGAAGCAATGGTCTATCTCATCAGCTACGACTTAGTCTTGCCGGGCCAAAACTATCAGGCCCTGTATGACGTCCTCGAAGGATGGGGGGCGAAGAGAGCGCTCCAGTCGACGTGGGTCGTGCGTTTGAACAACACATCATCGGCTGCGATCCGCGACGAGCTGATGAAGCACATAGACACCAATGATCGCCTGCTCGTCGATACGCTCGGCCAGTGGGCAAGCTTTAGCTTGATGGTTGACCTAAACCAGATTTAGGGCTCTCGAGCCTCGCCTATTCAGGTTCCGGATTGACCGCGTTGTCCTGGAACGCGGAACCGGTCCGGCCGGCGGCAGCCCGGGCCGTCTCCCATAGGGGTAGAGAAGCAGGAATGACGACGGCAAGACGAAGAATGCAAGTGCTGGGGACGAGAATGCGCGACGGCAGTCCCTGCCACAGCCTTGCCGCGTGTTCCCCGGGCTGGCCACGGATAAGGCGGAACCAGGCGAGGAGCAGGTCCACTGGGCGGCAGCCGACCTGATCTTCGAGCGGCGGGTGGCCTGAGCCGAGCGCAAGTCGGTGAGAGACACCTTGGCCTGGCTGCGGCCGGAGCGGCGGCGGCTGCAGATGGAGCCTCGGCTGATCGGCGTGTTCGGCCTGACCCCGCCCCTGGCCGACGCGCCTTGGGGCGAATGGCGACGCGAGCAGGAAGTGGACTGGCGGCGACGGGCGCTCCGGCAGCTGTGCTGGAATCTGCCGCTCACCAGTGCCTGCGCTGGTTGCGGTCGCTATGCCGCCAGCGCCTGGGGACCGAGCCGCTGCATTGGACCGCTTGTCTTGTGACCCTGGGGCACTGGAGACAGGACCTAAGCCTGGAACCACATATGCAGCACGATCTGGAGGCGAGGTGAGACGAACTGTTCTCGGTAGGTGGTCGGTGCTGCCTCGGCAGGAGCCGTAGCGGCGAGGAGTCGAGCACGACGGCACTCAAGGGGTACAAGGGTGTAGCGGCGCGAAGCCCATGGAGCCGTCGGGGTCCTTATCGAGGACCTCTCTCAACGCCCTCCATAGCCAGTGGTCTAATGCCACTAGCTGTGGATAGCCGACATCCGACTGGTGAGAGGCTGATCCCGATAGGCGCTGTTAGCTGGCCCATTCAATGTGCCGAGTGGATCGACGTTTCGGAGGTTGATACTGCACGGTGCTGGCGCATGTAGACGCTGTTGACCGTTGGTGGAAAGCTGAACGATGGTCCTCAAGTTCGAGTAACGTGGGTAATCCGTATGTCCTAAGTCGAAGTTAGGAATCTCGGCATGGGCCCTGAAGTTCTTCTTGGAATTGCCGCCAGACTCGTTGTCGCCGGTTGGCGAGATGTCGTCGATATCGACAGAGCTATCAAGTCGGCTGCTGATAAGTTCCGCGGTGACCCGGATGCCCAGGGTGCTACAGGGAGTCGCGATGTCCCTGGCGTAGAAACTGCCTTGGAGAGGTGGGTCGGGAGCGACGAGTTCAAGGATCTCTTCCATCTAGCGCAGATCGGCGAAAGAGACTTCGCTGCTGAGGAGGTCATTTCTTCCTTCATCACCGAGGGCGACTTCTACATGCCATCGAGGGCGGAAAGCGAGAGGCTCGCTGAGGAGATCGTCTCCGTTTTCCTCGGCGAACTCCTGTCGGAGATTTATCAGAGTAAGTGGGGCATTTCGGCCCTCGCCAACCGTGGCGAGGAGCTAGCAGCGCATGGTCGTCAGCAACGAAATCAGATTCTGACTGGTGTGGAGGCGCTACGCGCCGATATGGGCTTCTTGGTTGCCAAGGCGACTGCATCGGCGGGCTCAGACAAGGCTTCTGGCGACACCACCGGTCCACACAGCGACGCTAAAGCCGAAATCGACCTCGCTCGACAACTCATTGACTTGGGCCACGTTCGAAGTGCTCGGGAGAAGCTCGAATCCGTTCGCGCCAAGAGTTCCTTGTCGGTGGACCTGGAATTTCGAGTGGTTACGAATCTCGGTGCATGTGCGATCGCCGAAGGTGATTATGAGAGTGCGTGTCTGTTCTTCGACGAAGCGCACGAGCTTCAGCCAGACAACCCAAAGGGGATCACCAATGTGTCGGTCGCCGCCCGGCTAAGAGGCGACGCTGAGCGCGCGTTGGACCTCGCACATAGAGCCTTGGAGTTGGAGCCTCGGAACGGCCACGCCGCAGCAATCATCATCGAGTCGTTTTGGGAAGCTGAGGAGCGCGAGCAGCTTCGAGAGTTCATCACCAGTCATGCCTGGGTAACCGCCGATCGTTCCAGTGGACTGGTTCTGGCCGATGTGCGCGCAAAGCAAGGTCGCTTCGAAGAAGCGGCGCAGCTCTGTCAGACATTGATCGAGGATGATCCCAAAGACATTGGGGCCCATTTGATGCTGAGCCAATGCTTGTTCACCGAGGCGCAAGCCTCGTTGGCGAAGGGCGGGGCTGCCGAGAACACGGCACACGAGCGGTTGAAACAGTGCGAGGAAGCGGCGAGCAGAGCGATCGAGCTACTCGACTCTACAGACCTAGACTCCCAGCTCAGCAGTGCCCTCGTGGTCCGCGGATTCGCTAAGGCTCTTCAGGGACACATTGATGCGGCGCTGAGCGACCTCGACGATGCGGTTCGAGCAGATCCGCGCGACCCTTCGCCACTGCACGTGCGCGGATTAGTACTAATGATGGCCGGTCGATACGACGAGGCGCGGGACTCGCTTGAGCAAGTGTGGACGGACATAGGGTCAGAAGATGTCATCGCTCCCCTGGCGGAGGTTTACCTCCGTTTGGGAGATCATCTCGCTGCCAAGAAACTGATCAGGGGCAAGTTCACGTTTGAGAATCCAGGGCCAGACGATCTCTGGAAGGCGGAGCTCGTATGCCAAGTTGACATGGAAACGGATGATGAGGACCCGGCCTGGCGATCGCTTGAGGAGTCGCTGCTGAAGCGACCCGAGGATCCATGGCTCCTTGCGGTGTCAGCCACGCGGAGGCGATCTTTGAGAGACTTCGTCAGGGCAGAGGAGGACCTCCAGAAGGCCCTGTCATTTTCCGATGACTCAGGGAGACCTGAGATTCTGTTCCGGTTAGGCAACTTCTACTGGGAGATGAAGCGATTCAGTGATGCTGCTGACGCCTATGCGAAGGTGGTGGACGATTCGCCACTCCATCTCCTAGCGGTCGACCTGCTCGGATGTCTCGCCGAGGCGAGACGCCTTCGCGAGGCACTGGAGTGGTCTCGACAGATTAGGAAGACTCGTGTCGAAGTTCCCAAACACGTGATCGATACGGAGGCGCAGATCCTCGAAATCGTAGGAGACCTTCCACCAGCTGTTGCTCTGCGTGAGCAGATCTGCGCCCGGCCCGACGTGAACGAGTCTGATCGAGTGCGACTTGCCCTCCTTCAGTTTCGCGCTGGGTTGAGAGATGCGGCGAGAAAGACCGTCGAAAGCCTTGAACCGTCGGACTTGCAGGGCGATCCTCGTCTTCTACTGGAGTTGGCGAAGTTGAAGGTCATGCTCGGGGTGGATGGCGCCCTCAATGACGCGTACGCCGCACGACGCCATGGAATCGATGATCCCGACTTGCACAGCGGATACTTCGCCATCTTTCTCGCCCACGATCACGAAATGGCGGAACCGGAACTCGTAGCGCCGGGCTGCGCCGTCCGCTTGCGAGACACTCTGACGGGAGAAGAGACGTGGTGGTCAATCCTTGATGACGAAGATGAGCGGTACGACACCAGCGAACTGCCGGCCAATCATAAATTCGCAAGGCGATTGATAGGGTCTGCAGTCGGCGACAAGATCGAGATGCGAGACGACCTGGAAGAACTCACGTACAGGGTGGTCGCCATCCAAAACAAGTTCGTCCGGGCATTTCAAGAGACGATTGCCGAATTCTCGACGCGGTTTCCAGACAACACGAGCTTGTCTCGAATCGTCGCAGATGAAGGGGATATCACGAAGCTGATCCAAGCCACTGAGCGACGAGCCCAATTCGTCCGATCGGTCGAGGAGAGATATCGCGAAGGAGGATTTCCGTTTGCCATGTTCTCTTCCCTCATTGGCCCTTCCCCTGTGGAAGTCTGGAGAGCCTGCACAGTGGACGGCTCGGTTCCCATAAGGTTCGCGATGGGAGACCCGCGTGAAGCTGATCTGGCACAGGCGCTGTTGCCAGGGACTCAGGGTATTGTTTTGGACTTGCCGGCCGTTCTGACGGTCCACGAGCTGGGAATCGGTGACCAGCTCAAGGCTCGCTTCGGGTGTGTGGCTGTTCCGCAACACGTGGTCGATGAGTTCCAGGCGACTAACACCATGGCGAAGACGATGCGGGCTAGCGGCCATCTCGGCAAGTCAGACGATGGCCGATACGTGTTCTCAGAGCGTCACGACGAGGGACTGGCGGCGTGGCGAGATTTCGCACAGAGCGTGTTGGAGTTCGTGGAATCGCTAGAACGCGTTCCCGCCTACCAAGTGCTTGACCTTGGAGATGCTGAGTTTGCTGTTGAGGCCTTGACGATTTCTGGAGTCGGCGCAATCTGCTCCGATATGAAGTTAGATGGGACACCCCTAGTAATGGTGTCTGACGATGTTGCTCTCGCGAATCTCGTTCGGGCGACGGGAAAGGAGGTCGTGAACAGCCAGGGGGTCTTGGAGGAACTCCTCAGAAGCGGAGCGCTCGAGGCCGAAGAGTACTCCGCGGCGGTGGGACAGCTCGCTTCGATGCACTACACGTTCTTACGCCTTGGAGCCGATGACATTCTGAGGCGCCTCAAGGCGAATGGGTACATCAGCAACGAAGAGACGCGTGCGATGCTCGGAACCCTGCGCGGTCCAGACAGCGATCCACGAACTGCTGTCGCGGTCGTGACCGGGCTAATCTCACGGGTCTTCGACAGAGTCCCGCTCTCTCAGTTGGGAATGATCCTAGAGTTGTCGATGGATGTGCTCTGCCAAGGCCGTACGACCTTGGGCACGCTAACCCGACTCAAAGACTCCCTGGAGGCGGATAGCAAGCTGGCTCTGAGTCCCTTCGAACGGGAATTCGTGCTGAGTCGTGTCAGAACCCAATTGGACATTCACTCCAACGAACTGGCCTGAGACTTGGTGTCTCGGAGTTCGATTGGCAACGCGCCGAGTCCGCCTGCCGTTGATCTGATCGAAGCCTGCGGGCTGCTCACTCCGCTTTGCGGTGGTGCTCCTGAAGCAGGAAATGTTGCCACTGATTGTCGGCTGAGCCAACGATGGCGACGCGACGGCCCCGTTCCTCAAATGACAAGCGCGATGGTCAACGAGAAAGTTCTCGATTTTGTCACGGGTGGTAGGCCAAGAGGGACTGTACTGCGAACGTTCGTCTGGGAGGTGGCGCTCTAGCGACGCAGCTCCGGCTTGGTGCCCTTTTCGGGTTCTCGGGTTCGAGTTCCCTTAGGTGGAACGCGCACTTGAGCGCCCCTACCAGCTGATTGCCAGCCCCCGGGCCGTTGGTAACCTGTCAAGTATGCCCGAGCAGCAGCCCCACGACGCCCTGCCGAGTCTGCCGGGCGGTCCGGCCGCGAAGGTAGCCGACCTGTACGAGCGGGCCTGGACGGTCCAGACCATGCTGGATCTTCTCGCTGGTGAAGTGGTTGAGGTGCGGCTGGAAGAACCCGGGCCAGACGGCCTCGGCGTCGAGTTCTCTCGCGTCATGCCAGCCGGGGAAATCGAGTTTCACTCGGTCAAACGCCAAGCCCCGAATTCGGCTGCTCGCTGGACCGCCTCCGAGCTGACGAGAACCTCCCCGTCGACCGGGAGGTCGATCCTGGGAGATCTCTTCGGCCATCTGCAGGGTCCAGGTGCGAGCCGCGCGGTGTTCATCAGCCAGGACGCCGCGGCCCATTTGCGCGAAGCGGCAGAGCGGGCAAGGTCTTCCAGCAGCTTGGAGCAGTTCTTCAGCCGGCTCTCGAATCGACAGCACGACGCCTTTTTCGCCAGCGCGGCGTCGCTCGGCCAGAGCGAACAAGAGGCCTACACGAAGCTGAAAGACTGCGAGTTTGTGACCATTGGGCACCGTTTGCTCGTGCAAGACGTGGAACGACTGATCGCTGAGCGGATCGGTCGAGCTGACGGTGAACTGGCAGATCCGCATGCCGTGCGGACGCTGCTTGAAGAGTTCGCATGGAGCCGGTTAGGACAGGCCGTTCGGGCCGAACAGGTCCGGCACGAGCTGGAGCGGTATGGGTATGTGCGACGACAGTTGCCCTCCCGTGATCGCTCAATCGAACGGATCCTGACTCTGACTCACGCCTACCTCGGCCGGATCGAGCACGCCCTGATCAACGGAGCAGCGATTCCGCGTTCGCAGTCGGTTGCGATCACGGAGGCGCTCATTGATCGGGATGAGTCGCTGCTGCTCAGCGGCGGGGCGGGGGCGGGCAAGAGCTGCGTCATGGCGCAGATAGTCCGAGAGCTTGACGAACGGGGCGTGGTCGCCCTTACAGTCCCGGCAAGCGACTTACGAGGCGCGTTCTCGTCCGGCGAAGTCGGCCAGCGCCTTGGCTTGTCGGACTCTCCGGTGGCGGAACTGGTACAGGCGGCGCAGGGAGAACGCGCCGTTCTCTGCATCGATCAGCTCGACGGGTTGGCCGGTGGGACGGAGCGGAACGAACGGGGCCAGCGCGTCCTGCGCGAGATCGTGGATCAGGCCGCCGAGCATCCGAACCTACGGATCTTGTTCATCTGTCGGTCGTTTGAACTCGAAGAGGAGACATCCTTCAAGTGGATCACCGAGGGGCCATCTGCGGTTGCCCGCACCCTCGAAGTGACCGTGTTGACGCTGGACGATGTCCGGCGCGCGCTTCAGACAGCCGCGATCGGACCTGGAGGTCTCACCGACTTCCAGAAGGAGCTTCTGCGCGTACCTTTACACCTCTACCTGTTCGTCGAAGCTGCGCAATCTCGAGAACTGGGGTTTGCGACGGTCGACGACCTCTTCGACGCCTACTGGCGGGAGAAGGCGAAGCGCGTCACGAGTCATCCGCTGGTAAGCGGCGGCGACTGGACCGCGGCCGCGTCCCGGCTTGCCCACGCGCTCAGCGATCGCGAGGCGTACGCCGCGCCGGACTACGAACTGCTCGACGCCTTCCCGGCGGCAGCGGCGGCCATGGCTTCGGAGTCCGTGCTGTTCATACAGGACGGTGAGGTCGGCTTCTTCCACGAGTCGTTCTTCGACTACGCGTTCGCGCGCTCGTTCGCGACAGAGCAGCGAGATCTGCTGGACTGGCTCAGGGAGGATCGCCAGGCCTACTTCCGCCGCCGCCAAGTGCTCGGCGTGCTCGCCTTTCTGCGGCGCCGACGAGCAGATCGCGGCCGCTACCTGCTCACGCTGGAGCGGCTGCTGGCAGACTCCGAAGTACGTTTCCACATCAAGAAGCGAGTGTTGGATTGGCTCAGATCGATCGCGGATCCGACGGCGGAAGAGTGGGAGATCGTTGAGCGCCAGGCCGAGGAGCTGGGCAATCACGTCTGGGAAGTGGCCCGTAACTCCACGCCCTGGTTCGATCTGCTGCGAGAGATGCAGCGCTGGGATCGCTGGCTCGCCGGATCGCAGGAAGAAGCCGACCGGACCGTGGTCCTGCTGCAAACGCCCGCGCTGCTGACCGAGCGGACAAACGCTGTGATCGAGCTTCTGAACGAACACCGGGATGACACGCCCGAGTGGCGCCTAAGGTTGTGGAACGTTGCCCGGTGGAGCGACGGCTACGGCTCTCCCACCAAGCAAGCGTGGCTACTCGGCCTGATTCACACGGAACCTCTCGATCGCTCCGAGGATTTCGCACGGCTCGCTCGGCTGCTGTCCGACATCCTGTTCGCAGTGAAGGAAGAGGCGCCTCTGTTTGCGCCGCAGGCGATTGGGGCCTGGTTCGACCGAGTGGTTGCCGAGCCGAAGGCGGCGGTCGCCAACACAGAACGGCTCGATCTCCGACTTGGCCTGGACGATTGGACTACGAGCGAGTGCGCCTCTGCTGCGCCGCGAGCGTTTGTGCAGGAGATGTTGCCCCGGATCGTCAGCATTGAGCGAGTCGCGCCGATGAACATCGTCGGCGCCCCGCGGGGGGGCGATCATCCGGAACGAGGCCCTTATGCGCTGCTGGCGACGGCGATGCGCCAACTCGCGGTCGAGGAACCCGAAGCCCTCAAGTCGATCGTGATGGCGGTCAGTCGGGAGCACGACGTTTGGACGCGCTGGATGAGCATCGCCTGGCTCGATGCGATGAGCGCCAATCCCGACTCGTTCTCCGAGGTGATCGTCAGGTTCATTCTGGACGATCCTGGCCGCCGGCTCGACCTCGGCTATAGCTGGGGATCGAGCGGCGGTGACTTGTTCGTCGGCGTGAGTCGGACTGGGGTGGCGGCCGCAGCGGAACGGTGCGCGGATGAGTCGCTCAAGACCCTGGAGCAAGCGATTCTCGCGTTCGAGCCGCGGCGGGAACGGCCGGAACAGAAGCATGCGGAAATCCAGCTTGCCCTGCTCTGGTGCCTGCCGGAGAACCGAGTCGAGGAGTCCACCCAGCAACGCATTCAGGAACTTGAGGCTCGGTTCCCTGAGAAGCAGCGGCGAGGCGCTCCCCAGAACCTTGACGACGATGGTTTCGGCTGGGCTGTCTCCCCGATCTCCGATGATGAGGCGCTACAGATTAGCGATGAACACTGGCTTGAGAAGATGCGCGACGTCGCGCGTACCGGGGAGACGTTCCACGGCAACCAGTTCGTCGGCGGCGTGCACGAACTGAGCCAGACGCTTGAAGGTGCGGCCGTGCAAGCCCCTGCCCGGTTCGCTGCGTTGACCGACCACCTGAACTCCTCAGACCCGCCCGAGTACTTCGAAGCCGTCTTGCGCGGTTTGACTAAGAGCGAAGATGGTTCGCCGCGTTCCGGTTCCCTGGCGCAAGCTCTCCGGGTCTTGGGCAGGATTAAGGAGCTCGGCGTGCCCATGCCCGGTGGGCAGATTGCGCACGCGTTTGGCGCGCTCGCCGAAGAGCCTCTGCCGAACGATCTCATGGCCTGGCTGAACGACATAGCCATGACCGATCCAGACCCGGACAAGGACGATTGGCTAGGCCCGGAAGATTCGATGGCGCCGGTGACGCAAGCGATCAACACGGCTCGCGGCTCGGCCGCTTATGCGATCGCGAAGCTGCTGTACGCCGACGTGAACCGGTGGAACCAGTTCCGCGACACCGTGCATCAGCTCGCTGTCGACCCGGTTCTGGCAGTGCGCTCAACGGCTGCGAATTGCCTCCTGGCCATCCTGAATGCCAATCCGGATGAAGCGCTGCAGTGCTTCCGGCGACTGATCAACGGAGCCGAACCCATTGTCGGGTCGTTCTACGTCGAACACTTCATCAGACGCGCAACTCAACGAAGCTATCTGGATATGAGGTCAACCCTGAACCAACTGTTGGACTCAGGCGAAGTTTCCGCCCAACGAGTTGGCGCTCGTTGGATCGTGCTGTCCGCCCTTTCTCCTCACAACTCTGCAGCTCGCGAGGATGAAGCCAAGGTGCTGCAGCTGGGCGAGCACATCAGGGCGGGAGCGGCAGACATCTACGCTGCGAACCTCCTCCACGAACAAGCTGGAAGCTGGTGTGCCTCCCGCCTGGCCGAGATGTTCGAGGACCAAAGCAAGGTCGTGCGACGGTCCGCCGCCGCATGCTGGGATTCCCTCGGCCCCGAACAAATCGCCGGACATAGTGTCCTGCTCAGCACGTTCGCTCGCTCACGAACCTTCAGCGAATCTCGCATCTCCGCTCTGCTTGTCCGGCTCGGCAAATCCTCGCAGCCGCCTCCCGTTGAGATCTGCGATATAGCCGAGCGAGCGCTCGCGGAATACGGACCGAAGGCGGCTTCGATTCAGTACATGGAGGCCATGGTCGCCCAGTTGCTCGCAAAACTGCTGTTTCGCCTGCTGGAGACGACAGATGACTGGCCTCTCGAGGTCCGCGTTCGCAACATCATCGACCAGATGATCAAGGCCAACTTCTACGGAGTGGAGGAGGAACTGAGGCGGCGTCTCGACGAGTAGCTGGCGGCCTCACTTCACCTCCCGGAGCAGCTTTAGTGCAACCACTCCGACCGCCTCAATGGTCGAGGGTCGCGCCCTTTTGGGCCTGACTCACAGTTCCAACGGGAACGTCAACTCGAAAGTTCTTGCTCTTAGGAAGATTGGTAGGCAACCGGCAACTCCTGAGACTCGTCGCTAGCGGCCGTGTGGCAAAGTAACCGTCGTAGAAGCACTCGCCATAACGCCGACTTCACCAGCTGCCCACTCGGGCATATCCGCGTCATCCGCGCGCGCCCTCTCTATCCTCACATCACTTCTCCCCGATACACTGGCCAACAAGGAGACCCTCCATGCCGGATCGCATCCGCGCCCGCTACGTCGACGGCAATCTCGAACTGCTCGATCCGCTTCGCCTCCCCGACGGCTGCAACGTGTTGCTCGAAGTCGCAGAGGAATCGCCCGACCAAGAATCGAGCGGCTCCTGGCTGTTGGACCTCGCGGAAGAACTGCACAGCGAACATCCACCGGAACGCTGGGAGAACCGCCCGACGGATTTCGTTCGACACAAGAAACACCATCTGTACGGCCACCCCAAGCATCCGGACGACTGATGGCGGCGTTGTTCGCCGCCTCGGGCTATTGGATCGCGCTGATCGACAGCAGGGATCAACTGCACTCGTGCGCGCGGCATCGGCTCGTCTGAACGATTTCGACATTGTCACGACTCAGATGGCGTTGGTGGAGACCCTCGCATCTCAAGCGGGCAGTGGAGATCGTGCCAGACTGGCCGCCACGCGACTAGTGGAGCGGCTGGCAGAGAGTCCGCAAGTTGAGATCATCCCGAAGATCGACGCTCAGTTTCAAGCCGCTCTCGAAGGCTACGCCGCTCGCCCGGACCAACGCTGGAGCCTGACCGACTGTGCCAGCTTCATCGTGATCGAGGAGCGCGATGTCGCAGGAATGAGCGTGACACGTGCAGGTTGCCGGGCCAGAAGAGCGGTGAGGGTGACAAGCTCTCTCCGCTCACTGTCGACACCTAGGGTGTTTTGACCACTCATCGCCACAGCCATTTCACCAGGTGAGTGGCCGGTAGCCACAGGACCACAGTCAACACAGACCAGCCGGCGGAAACTTGAACTGCGGCTTGCTCTCGCCTGTGGTGCTGACTTCGACATCCTTCGCAGTCTCGACCCGATTCAAGAACTCGCTGACATCAGAAATCTCAACGAACGCGACTGCGGCCTGCGGTTGCCCGTGGAAATGGAAGATCTGACGCTCGTAGTTCTTTCGATAAGGGATGTAAGCATTACTTCCACCGTATTTTCCGCTGTTGGCCACGATGACCATCTGGAACATGTGATAGTGAAGTGCCAGCGCCATCTGGTCGAACGTCGTGGTGTCCTTATTCAGAGCCGGAATCACATAGACATCAGATTTCCCACGTAGGTCAGCAGCAAGCCCGATGTCGGTAGCGTCGTAGCAGACCGACGCAGTCAGCCAAAGGCGCTCTTTGTCTGACTCCGGCGACCACGGGAACCCGACAAGCCATTGACCGTTCCGAAACGGGCGAACATTGAGGCCTTGTTCGGAGTGCGCAAGGTGGTGTTTGCCTTGCTCGATGATCCGAATCTGCCGCCCTCCTTCGCGAACCTTCTCTGGAACCATCCAGACTGCCGAGTTCACAAACGGCTGGCAGTCATCCTCTCTTGCTTTGTGATAAACAAGACCCGCCAACACCATTGCCTTGTGCGAGATCGCAAACTGCTTGAGGATGCCAAGATCGTGGACATGCACGGACAGCTCAGGCATGATCAGAAGATCGATGCTGCCGGCTCCATCCTCATGGGTCCTGCGCAGACGCAATGACGAGCGAACAACCGATAGCGCCGTCGCAAGGTGGCGCCGCATCGCCCTTCGATGCTCAGGGCACAGGTCTTCGGGGCCTCGCTGGAACCAACTTTCCTGTGGCAGCACAGTCTGAACCACCGCTGCCCGCAAGGGTCGATTTTGCGCGATCGTGACAGGAGGCTCTGCTTCAATCTTGAGCAACAGCTCCGACTTGCTGGCTCCCTGCAGTCTCCATAGCTTGTCTATTCGCTCCTGAATCGCGTTCAGCGCTGCACCAATTCCGTCATCTACCCACTCAAAACCCGGTGTTCGTGCCCCTGGCCAGGCAAGAAGTTCAATCAACAGCTTCGTAGTCCACTCCGTAATTGGCAGCCAGCGATCGCCGAACGCCTCATGGCCGTGGAAGAATCCATAGCGCCTCATCTTCCAAGGCATGCCAACGGAGCGGTAAGATTCTCCACTGGTCTGTTGTCCTGAGGATCGACGTACTGACGAGGTGAAGTCTGGTCTCTCGGTCAGGACGAAGCGCAGCAGATATCCGAGTTGGAATCGCCATCGTTCCGAATCCAGGCACCAGTCTGGTGGTGAATATATGGAGGTGGTCAGATATCGCCGATGCCGCAGCAAAACTCTGAAGTCGCCCTCCCGCACTGCCCATTTGTCGCTAAGGCTGCGGTACGAGAGGTCAATATGCAGATCGGCCGGCGTAATGACACTCCGTTGGCCTCTACGAAGGATGTGTAGAACCTTGATCGCGAACTGCAGCAATGCCATCTCGTCTCGAAATGGGTTTTGCCCATCAGATACCAACCGAGCGAGGGAGTGCGGGTCTTCAGATAGCCCCTCTGTCATGCACAGGTCTCGTGCGATGTAGGGAGGCAGCAACCAGCGGAAATCCCGGTGGGATTCGATCACCTCAATGGCAAAGGTAGGGTCGACATGAACGAGCCGAGCGAGTCGCGCCCTTGTGATGTGAGGGTCAATCAATGGTGCAGCGCCTTCGTGAGCGAAACAGTGCCGGGCCAGCACGGAGAAGGTGGCGAAGTCGGTTGCGGATGATGCCGTAGATGGATCGTCGAGGAACCTCAGGAGCGCTGCGTAATGCCGGAGTTCGGGATCGGTGTTGGCGATCAGGTGGGGAACAGATCCGCGAGTCGCAAGAAAGAGCATTGCCTGTTGTTGGAGATACCAGGGAAGAGCACTCGCATCGTGCTCAATCACTTGCTCCGCGGTCTCTTGGAGAGTTGACCGATACCCTTCGATGTTCAGCCTGATTTCGTCTGGATCGCAAACGAAGCCAGTCTCTGTGGCACCTGCCCGAAAGAGCTCCGAGAGGCAGTACTGAGCGACCAGGCGCGGGCCCTCATCTTCTCCTGTTCCTAAGGCGAGGGGCTTCAAGAGGTTGAGGACCTCCTGCAGCGAAGAGGAAGATGGCCAGATGTCGAATGCGATGCGCAGTAGCCGGACATTCGAGGGATCTGCAATCCAACGTTTGATTAGGTCCGCAGCAAAGACTTCGGCCTCGTTGTCCAGATCGCTTCGTGTTTTCTCCAGTTCATCGAATGTCGGTACTGAGTCATCAATGCTGTCGTCTAGCGAGTCGTCAGGGTAAGAGTCTTCCTCTTCCAATAGAGGACGCAGCCAGCGATAGACCCGTTTCCATCGAGCAGCTCCAAACCGGGCAACTGTGTCGTCGGGGACATCGGCGACCGGCGTGAACGCCCACTCGGTGTCCTCCTCATGCTCCTCTGGATGGATGAGTTGAGATCGCATCAGGCCACGAATTGCTTCAAGGATTGCTTCGCCGCCAGCGACGTCGAATCCGCCCGAGACCGCCTTCTGGATGCGGGTCATACGCTTGCTTTGCTGGACGATGGGGCGATCACTCTGCATTCCAAACTCGGATGCTCGAGTCTTCTCTCTGGCAGCCGATAGACCGAAATCCGATTGGAGCAGTTCATCGAGCTTGATCTTCGTCGCTTCTTCAATGTCCTTCATCTCTAACTGCCGATTGTCAACCTTAAGCACGATTCTGAGATCGTCCACGTAGCGAGCAACGTCTACCAGGTGAGCTCCAACGAAGAATTCCTTAGACACCAGGCTGCGGAGCTCGGCGTCGAACGGCAACAGCACCACATTTGAGAAGAAGCCGGCCGCAGCGAGTCCTTGTGGCAATGCGACCCTTTCGAAGTCTGGAATCTCTTCTTGGTCTGCATAGGCCTGGACGCTGGCTTGGTCTCGCTCGTCCCATCGCCACTTCAACACCTTCTCAGCTAACAGGAAGAAGTCAGCATCGTCGTCAGGATCCTGGAGATCACGGAGCCTCTCAGTGAGCAACTCTGGGCGCACACGGTCGTAGAAGTTTCTTAGATCCGATTGCACGACGACAACCCGCGACTCGCCTGCGTCCACGGACTGTGCTGCCGCAGCCGGTCGCGCCACGAACGCCCGGTAGTCCTGGAAATATCCTCTGTAAAGCGAACTCGTTCCCCATCGATAGAGGAGGTCAGCACCTTCCACATCACAGAAGAGCCTATTGCCGTAAGACGTGACTCGGCGCCTGTGCACAGGATCACTGGGCGAGCCACTCGGGTCACACTGAAGGGTCTCGACGCGATCAGCGAGGCAGAGCAAGATCGCGGTTGCAGCCACTTGATCCCTTAGATTTGCGTGCGCTAGCGGCCGGAGACGAGGGGGCTTTCCTTCGTCGCCGGGATCAGGTTCCCAGCCAGAACTCTCGGCCTTGGGGTCATATCTCCAGGTGTGGCTCTTTGGTGCGGGCACTAAGCGCAATGGTCGGGTCTCGTATCCAGCGTGATCTGAGAGGCGAGTCGCCACGCCATCTAGGAACCTGGGCAATTCGGCCGATGCTCGGTCGATGGCTAGGGTGTCAGCAAACCAGTTGTGTGTTCTCAGATGATGTGCGGTCTTTTTCCACGCCTCAACGAGCAGATATTCCTCTTGCAATAGCGCTAGGTCGGGAAATGGTTGCTTGACGGGCACTTCGAGATTCTCCAGACCAGACCCTCGATTTCGCAATCTGATGAATCATACCGGCGTGTTCAGGATCGACCCGTCAGACGTCTTCACTCCAAGGATCAGCTGAAGGTGACGTTCCACGGTCGCAGAGAGCCACATCAGCCGAAGCCCCTCAAGGCCCGTACTCGAAGACGAAGTGAGCAGGTATCCTTTGATTGCGAATCCAAATGGTGAGCGAAATGACCTGCAACTACCCATCTGGAGAGGCCCAGATCTCAGACAGGACCTCGGCTTGCTCCAGGACTGTCCGTGTCGCTCGTTCCTGCTTGTCGGGCGGGTAACCATGCTTCCGAAGGATGCGGCGCACGAGAACGCGGAGTCGTGCGCGAACATCCTCCCTCAGTGTCCAATCGATTGTCGTGCTCGAACGCACCGTTTCGACCAACTCTCGAGCGATCTCTCTCAGGGTGTCGTCACCGAGGACCTTGACCGCGCTGTCGTTCGTTTCGAGGGCGTCGTAGAAGGCCAACTCGTCATCTGAAAGACCGAGCTCCTCGCCTCGGGCGCTCGCATCCCGCATCTGTCGCGCAAGTTCGATCAATTCCTCGATGACTTGCGCTGCCTCAATCGCCCGGTTCTGGTAGCGCAGGAGCGAGCGCTCTAGCATCTCCGCGAACGAGCGGGCCTTGACGACGTTTTGGCGCCGCCTTGTGGCGATTTCGCCTTTGAGGAGTTTCTGCAGCAACTCGACGGCGAGATTGCGGTATGGCATGCTCTGGACCTCAGCGAGGAACTCCTCGGAGAGGACAGATATGTCAGGCTTGTCCAGCCCTGCGGCCGCGAAGATGTCGATCACGCCCTCCGGAGCCACGGCGCGGGAGATGATCTGGCGGACGGCGAGTTCCAGTTCTTCCTCCGAGCGCGACTCGCCTGCGGCTCGCTTAGCCAACGAGGCGCGCACAGCTTGGAAGAAGGCGACATCGTCGCGAATGCGCAGCGCTTCTTCGTGCGGCACGGCCAGTGCGAATGCCTGGGTCAGCGCCCTAACGGCGTCGAGACAACGCTCTTTGCCGTCGTCTTGCTTGAGGATGTGTTCCTGCGCGGGTGGGAGAAGCGCCAGACGCTCAGACGGCGTGCCGTTCACCCATTGGGACCAATCGAAGCCGTGGAAGAGACCGAGACAGACCTCGTACTTCTCCTGCAGCACCGCCACGGCTTCGTCTTGGTCGATGGTCGTCTTGCCGAGACCGCCGCTCTCGGTATAGGTGGCGAGAGCCCGCTTGAGCTCGTGAGCCAGCCCGAGGTAGTCGACCACGAGGCCGCCCGGTTTGTCCTTGAACACCCGGTTGACGCGGGCGATGGCCTGCATCAGACCGTGACCGCGCATCGGCTTGTCGACGTACATCGTGTGCAGGCTTGGCGCGTCGAAGCCCGTCAGCCACATGTCGCGGACCAATACGACTTGAAGCGGATCGTTGGCGTCGCGGAAGCGGTTGGCGAGGGCCTCGCGCCGGGGCTTGTTGCGGATGTGGGGCTGCCAATCGAGTGGGTCCGAGGCCGAGCCAGTCATTACGACCTTGATCGTCCCCTTTTCGTCGGCATCGTCATGCCATTCCGGCCGGAGCTGGACCAATTCCCTGTAGAGATCGACGCAGATGCGCCGGCTCATGCAGACGGTCATCGCCTTTCCTTCGAGGACCTCGAGACGTTGCTCGAAGTGATCGACGATGTCCTGAGCGACGAGCTTGATTCGCTTCTCAGACCCAACGATCGCTTCGAGCTGCGCCCATTTGGTCTTCAGGCGTTCCTTTCGCTCGACTTCCTCCCCTTCCGTGGCCTCGTCGAAGTCAGGGTCGATGTCCGGACGCTCATCTTCATCGAGGGCGAGCTTTGCCAAGCGACTTTCGTAGTAGATGGGGACCGTCGCCTCGTCTGCGACGGATCGCTGAATGTCGTAAATGCTGATGTAGTCGCCGAAGACGGCGCGCGTGTTGGCGTCTTCTCTCTCAATCGGCGTTCCGGTGAAGCCGACGAACGAGGCGCGCGGGAGCGCGTCGCGCATGTGCCGCGCGAAGCCGTCGAGGAAGTCGTACTGGCTGCGGTGCGCTTCATCGGCGATCACGACGATGTTGTGCCGGTTGGAGAGCAGCGGATGCTGATCACCCTTGGCGTCGGGGAAGAACTTCTGAATCGTGGTGAAGACGACGCGGCCCGCCTGGACATTGAGCTTGTCGCGCAGGTCGGTCCGGGTCTCCGCCTGCGTGGGCGGTTGGCGCAGCAAGTCCTGACAGCGTGAGAAAGTGCCGAAGAGCTGATCGTCCAGATCGTTGCGGTCAGTGAGCACGACAATGGTCGGATTATGCATCGCGGGTTCGCGGATGATGGCGCCGGCAAAGCAGGCCATGGTCAGGCTCTTGCCGGAACCCTGCGTGTGCCAGACGACGCCGATTCTGCGGTCGCCCGGATCGCCGCCGCGTCGTCGGCCCGACTCGTAGCGGCCCGGCGGCTCCCGGACCGTCGACTCGGTCGCCCGGAGGGTTTCACGAACGGCGATCCTGACCGCGTGGAACTGGTGATAACTGGCCAGTTTCTTGACGATTGCTCCGCCGTCGTCCTCGAAGATCACGAAGTTTCGGACGAGCGTGAGGAGGCGCGAGTGCTGACAGGCGCCGGCGAGCAGCACCTGCATCTCGGGCAGGTTCGAATCGGCCAGTTGTTCCCCAGTGATCGTGCGCCAGGGCTTGAACCACTCCCAGCCGGCGGTGAGGGAGCCGATTCGGGCTTCCGTACCGTCGGAGACGATCAGCAGCTCGTTGAACGTGAAGAGCGCAGGGATGTGCGCCTTGTAGGTTTGCAGCTGTTGCCAGGCGCTCTTGACGGTGGCGTTTTCGTCGGTCGGATTCTTGAGTTCGATCACGCCAAGTGGCAGGCCGTTGACGAACAGGACGATGTCGGGTCGGTGGTTGTGGTCGCGTTCGGTGACCGTGAACTGGTTGACGGCGAGATAGTCGTTAGCGGCTGGGTCGTCGAAGTCGATGACCTTGACTTGGCCGCCACGGATGCGATCTCCGTCGCGATACTCCACCTCGACGCCCCAGATGAGCATCCGGTGCAAGGCGCGGTTACGAGTCTCGAGGGTGGAACCCTCGGGTTGGGTCAGCTTGCGGAAGGCACTCTCCAACGCGTCGTCGGGCAGATCGGGATTGAGAGCGGCGAGGGCGGCTCCGAGGCGATCCTCGAAGAAGACCTGCGAGTAGTCGCGCTCGATTTCGGGGCCGTAGGCGGTGTCCCAGCCGAGATTGCGGAGGTGACCGAGGGCGATCTCCTCGACATCGGCTTCGCTGATGGTGGTCATGCCCGCAGCCTAAATCTCAACCGGGCGCAGCGATGGTCTCGAGAGCGGATCGACCGCGCCGGTGCGGTAGTGACGTATCCGTGGCGACTGGTTGTAACGATCGAGCAGTTGCGGGATCACGAAGGCCAGGATGCGAAGCTGCTCGCGACCGGTCATCCTACCGCCCGGTCGGCGGACCAACAGCGTTCTGATCCCGCTCGTCTGCAACTGCTTCTTGTGATCACGTCGGGCGCGATCGTCGGCGTGAATCCAGACGGATCCGCGCATGCGGCACCACTCGATAATCTCGGCGTCGAGGATCTGGCGCCCTTCCTTGTCTGGATCCATCGCCGTCTTGACATCCACAATGTCGTAGCCGACCGCTTCAAGAGCCTTCGCGACGTTAGGGTCGAGTGATTCGTCGAGCAGGAACTGGGGGTTAGGCAGCTCGGAGGAGTCGTTCCCACTCACAGGCTTCCTCTATGGCTTCGATGGGCTGATCGAACGCTCGCGCCACGTATTCCGGCGAGTCGCCGGCTTCGATCATCCCGGCGACTGTGCGCGTGGGAATCCTCGTCCCCTTGATGCAGGGCGCCCCGAACTGGACGGCGGGCTCCAGCACGACGCCGCCGCTTGGCTCCCATGACTTGGCCATGTGGGTCTCTTCGTTGAACAGCAAGCCGTGGACGGGAATCAGGAACTCCAATAGGAAGTCGAATGCGGCCTGGCCCGAAGTGCTGGCTGAGACGAGTTGCCTCTTCCATTCGATGAACACCTGACGCTGACCGGTCCAGATGGTCTCGGTCGCGAAGGGTCGCTCGGAACCCGTTTCCCGGCGCAACCAACGCTCCGCCTCGCGTACGGCGGGCCAGCTCACGTTCGCGGCTCGCAACGCGGCGATCACGCGCATCGAGATCAGGTCTTCGAATCCGATCAACAGCTCTCGGCCGCCGATTTCCACAAGATCTCTAGAGGCCACCCCTTTTCGAATCCAACCGATCATCTTCGAGGAACTCACCGCCAACAAAGGAGGGCCTTGCCAGGAAGCGCTCAGGTACCTGGCCGCTTCAGGCAGGTCGTAGATGCCCTCAAATGCGCGCGAGCTACTCAATGACTCGAGTTCGACGTTCACCCTCTCAGCCTCCGTTGCACGGCCATGCACACGGCCGTTCTAGCCTTCTTCCGCCAGCCTTCGTGTTGCTGAGCGTAGCGGCAGTGACGGGACATTGAGAATCCACCGGCTCGCGTGTCGTCGAGGCCATGCGCCAGCGCCTCGAAAACGTGAGAGGAATTCCAGTTCGAGGGCGGCCTATTGATTCGCCGTCGGATTCCCGTTCGGCGGCCACTCCAGGAGCGTTCCCTGCGCACTTGGATTCAGCTCGCCGAGACGCCGGGCCCCTCGCCGATGACCGCGAGAATGCGGTTCTTCAGCGCCTCTCGCAGTTCCTCGGGCGATTCCCAAACGATGTGGTTGTACTGGCGGGTGTCGAAGTGGAGTTTGTCGATGTCCGCTTTGCGGCAGGTGTAGATGACGGAAATGTTCAGCCCATGAGCGAAGCCTGCCTCGTAGTAGACTCCGCCTCGTGCTCCGGCCTCACCGTGTGAAAAATCAGCAACGAGAAACCTCGAGCGGCGTATCTCCGCGATGATCTCGTCATCGATCTTGTTGTTGTGCTCCTTGCGATCGATACGCATGGCGGCGTATCCGGCCTCCTCGATCGCAGGTCGAATTCCTTGGTCGAACGCGTGATTCGTTTCCTTGTGGAACCACATGGCCACGAAGGCCTGCCTCGTGAGAACCTTCGTCTCTAGGGACTGCAGGCGGCTGTATCCGTCAACTGTCACAACTATGATGCGGTAATCACGTGAACGCGGATACTCCAGCCATCCACTGGTACTCAGATAGTTGGCAAGATAGTCAATCTCTCCGGCAATCGGTGACTCAGACCAAGCTTGAGCCTCCCAGTAGTTCCGGAGAGGCTCAGGTAACTCGGACCTCTCATCACTCGCCTCCATGGCTGCGACCCACAGCTGTTCCCCGACCCGACTCGACCTCTTCGCGAACAGTTGCAAGAGCCGGTCTGCGCGCTTGGCAACAGATAGAGGCGGCGCGTTTCGAGCCACTTCCACGCTCTGGGTGGTGATCAAAGGCACGCTAACGCCATGCAGGCGCTGGTCCACAAGCCATGTCGTCAGCCGTGCTTTTTCGAGGTCATCCAACCGCCGAACGGGCGCTTGCGCTTCGAGTGTGATCTCGTACGCTCCGCCGGCCCTTGGAGAATCGAGAACTATCGTCGTGTCTCGATCGGTATCTGTCTGGTGGCGTCCTGTCTGCGTTTCCCAGATCCGACACTGGAAGCCGTTGGTCATTGGTAAGGTTCTCCCAACCTGTCCGGCAACAGGTGCGTTAGTAAGGCATCACGCTGTTTGGCCAGGCTGTGTGAATCCGAGATGTTTGCCACAACGCGCGCACGTAGGCCGTCAATTCGATCCCCGAATCCACTCAGAACGAAATCTGGAGGCACGAGGAGTGGGAACCCGCTTAGCGCTTTGGCGTTGAGATTGGCCCGTGTCGTTCCTGTTCGTCTTCCGTGAACCAGTTCCCAATAGCGCTCAGAGCGCAGCCAATACTGGAGATAGCGTGCGTAGCGCTCGCGCACCGGTCGGAACCGGATCAGGTACGAGGCGAAGACAGCGTCAGGTTCGCCTTCCACCATGCTGCCGTGGCCAGGATCCGCCATACGCGCGATGAGGATGTCGCCGTGGTGGAGTCGATACCTCTCGATGTCCTCCGACGTGATTTCGCAGTGGGGTACCGACTCCCACTCGACCCACGGCTGCTTATTGATGTCAGTGATTCGGAGGAACTTGGGTCCGACTGGATCTGTCTGCGCCGACTGTGTGTAGCCGTACTGGGGTTTTCGGCAGATGTCTCCCAACGTGCCGACCTTCCACCCAAACGGAATCTCGCCCACCTCCGAGTCCTGGAACGAGTTGGGGAAGAGTGCGTCGAGGTGCGATGGGATGCCGGTTGGGCGGCCCTGGGCCTTGGCTCGGACGGGGTCGAAATCGACGAACCAGGACTTGAAGAGGGCCTGGGCCATGGCTTCGAGGGTCTCGCTCATGCGTCGGTTGAGTTCGATCTTGTCGTCGAGGGTCCCGAGGATGTGGGCGATGCGCCGTTGCTCGTCGAGGGGTGGGAGATGGAGTCGAATGCCCTTTAGCGAGGATCCCGACAATTCGCGGAATGTAGTACCGAAGGCGTGACGTTCCAGTTCGTCAGTGTTGGCGGCCAGCCAGTAGTACAGGTACTCAGCCGAGAACCCATCCTTCACCTTCAGGCTGCGAAATCCCTGGTTGGTCGAGATCGGGTTCTTGGCCAAGGCGACATATCCGATCGGTGCGCGTGTCGACAGGAGGACGGAACCTGCCGGGAGCAGCCTCGCCGAGGAACTGTCGAGGCCCTGCTGCGATAGATTGCGTGCACCGCGCTCAATGAAGCGATCATGTGGACCGGAGAGGTCTTTCGGGGTTAGCCACGGGATATCACCGTCGAAGTTCTCCGGACCCTTGGTCGAGGGCGTTCCGCCGCCGACGACATCAGCTATCTCTCCGATCGAGTATTCGCGCCAGCCGTTGTCAGTCATCGGCCGTCTCGCGGTCGACAAAGGGGTTGAACACCGGCACTGAGGTGGGTTCGAAGTGCCGGACGTTGCGAGTGACGACGGTCAGGCCGTGTTCCAGCGCGGTGGCGGCGATGATCAGGTCGGCGCCCTCGTGCCCGAGCGCGGCCGAGAGGCGCCCCCAGCGGCGCGCACTCGGGAGGTGGACAGGGAGAATCCGGTCTCCGTACCAGGCGAGCACGCGGTCGAGCCAGTCCGAGAGCGCGCGTGCGAACGCAGCGTCTCGTCCCTGTTCCCGCTCGATGCCGCGTTCGATTTCTCCGATAGTGATGACGCTCAGGAAGAGATCGGAGGTGCGTTGGGCGGCGAGCCAGCGAGCCGCAAGGGGATGTCGTTCGCCGCGGCGCAAGGCGGAAAGCACGTCGGTATCGACCAGGAACATCAGAGGTCGGGCTCGCGGACCGGCAGGGTTAGTCGTTCGAACTCCTGGCCGTCCTGGGGGATGTCGAGCAGCAGTTCGGCCAGCGAGGGCGCGTTCGCCTGTTCAATCAGTCGGAGTCGCTCGTACTCGTCCACAGCGAGCACGACGACGGCGGGTTGCCCGCGGCGGGTGACGCGCTGAGGATCGCCGGCGAGAGCGGCGTCGACCACGGCGCTGAATCGGTTTTTGGCGTCTTGCAGGGGCCAGTCAGTCATAGTGCTTCTCAGTCTAGACGGATTGGCTAGACGAAGACGAGGCCCTATTGGTACCGAATCCCAACGCGGTCAGGTTCGCCTCGATTTCCGCGTCCAGACGGGCCGCCTCCGCCTGCTGCTCGCGCCATTGCGCGGCGAAGCGCGTCATTTTCTCTTCGAACGGCTCGCCGTCGTCTGGCTGCGGTTCCGCGCCGACATAGCGGCCGGGCGTGAGCACAAAGTCGTGCCTGGCGACCACGTCAACGCTGGCGGCCTTGCAGAAACCGGGAATGTCCTCGTAGGCGTCGCCGCGATCGCGCCAGGCGTGGTACGTGCCTGCGATACGAGCAATGTCGTCCTCGGTCAGCTCACGATGCGTGCGGTCGGTCATGCGGCCGAGCTTGCGGGCGTCGATGAAGAGCAGCTCGTCGCGGCGGTTGCGCGCCAGGAACCAGAGACAGACGGGAATCTGCGTCGAGTAGAAGAGTTGACCGGGCATCGCGACCATGCAGTCCACCAATCCGGCCTGGATCAAGTTCTTGCGAATCTCGCCCTCGCCGGACTGATTGGAGGACATGGAGCCGTTGGCCAGCACGAAGCCGGCGACGCCGTTGGGCGCCAAGTGGTGCGCCATGTGTTGGACCCAGGCGAAGTTGGCGTTGCCCGCCGGCGGAACACCGAACTGCCAGCGCCGGTCGTCGCGCAGGCGATCGCCGCCCCAGTCGGAGATGTTGAAGGGCGGATTGGCGAGGATGAAGTCGGCCTTGAGGTCGGGATGCCGGTCGTTGTGGAAGCTGTCGCCATGCGCAATCTGTCCCTCGATGCCGCGAATGGCGAGGTTCATCTTGGCCAGCCGCCAGGTCGTGTGGTTCGACTCCTGGCCGTAGATGGAGATGTCGGACTTCGCCTTGCCGCCGTTGCCGTTCCCGGTCGCATGAGCGTTCACGAACTCGGCGGACTGGACGAACATCCCCGAAGAGCCGCAGCACGGATCGTAGACGCGGCCGCGATACGGCTCGATCATTTCGACCAGTAATCGGACGACCGAGTTCGGGGTGTAGAACTCGCCGCCGCCCTTGCCCTCCGCACTGGCGAAGCGGGAGAGGAAGTACTCGTAGACGCGCCCCAGGACATCGCGGGACCGGGATTCCTGATCGCCGACCTGGATGTTGCTGATCATGCTGATCAGTTGTCCGAGCCGCTGCTTGTCGAGCGCAGGGCGCGAATAGTCCTTCGGCAAGATGTCCCGTAGAGAGGGATTGTCGCGCTCAATGGCGGACATCGCGTCGTCCACGAGTTGACCAATCGTGGGCTGCGGAGCCTGATGCTGCAGGTGTCCCCAGCGAGCCTCGGGCGGTACCCAGAAGATGCTCTCGGCGCGGTACTCGTCGGGATCCTCAGGATCCGCGAAATCAACCCTCTGCAATCGCTGGTATTGCTCCTCGAACGCGTCGGAGATGTACTTTAGGAAAATCAGGCCGAGGACGACGTGCTTGTACTCGGCTGCGTCCATGCTGCCGCGCAGCGCGTCGGCCATCTCCCAGAGCTGAGCTTCGTATCCAGTCGTTGCGGTGTTTGGGGCTTGTGTTGGCGTCTTGGACTTTGGCATGGGAGGATTCTAGTTGGCAGGTGCAAGGAGCCTTGCGCGGTCACTCCTCCGTCGTTGCCGCGACCCCCTGCAGTAGGAGGCCGGGCAGTAGTCGACCTCAGGTGCCCGCATACCTTGATTTTGCCGTCGAGTTCCGCCAACCGCCCCAGCGCCCACCGTCTCTTGACAGGGGCAGGTGCCAGGATTAGCAGGCTGCCAAAGGAGGAGCGTGTGGGATCATAGAGGAGGTCTTGATCCGATAGGCGAGGGAGGTCTGCGATGCGCGTCTGTATAAGTCCGTCGACAAGTGCGGCATCTCTCATTCGATGTCTGTCCCAACTACTCAAGATGAGCGGAAACACCACTGTCAGTCCTGCGGCTGGTTAGGCGGCTATTGAGGGCCAAGCGCGTGTAGGCACACTCTCAAGGTGTTCTTGGGGCGATACAGCTAGTTATCGTTCCGCGGATCGCTGATCCAACCAGCAAAAGGAGAGCATCATACGAGGAGTATCGGTAAAGCGAGTTTCTGTAAGGCTCTTGCCCGAGAGGGGAAGACGGGGAGGAATGCGAATGACGAGACTCCACGGACTTTACGCGACGCTGATGGCCATCGCCGTGCTGATCGGTGCTGGGATTGGCCTTAGTGGTACAGCCCAGTCAGAATCTGAGCCGTGGACACGGATCGCGATTTGGGCTCGTTGGAGTACAGAGTACGACGGCACGCTGGTGAGTTGGGTGCAAAACCTGACGGTCCGCGATCAGTATCAGGATTGGTGACGAGGCTGGGAGTTGGTCTCCTGGCCCCAGCCAAGGCCTGCAGACTGGGTCGCCGATCACTGGGTGTCCAGCGAACCGGTATCAATCTCAGAGGGACTGAACGGACAAGTGAGCGCACGTCGCGATGCTAGAACTGGATCGATCGAGTTCGGCTTTGCCCTCTCCGGTCAGGCCGAACGATTCCTCCCACGGAATCGGAACCTCATTCCAAACAGCAGTACGTGGCTCCGGACATCCCGTGTGGCGATCTGCCCAGGAGGGGACGATGGCTGCAAGCGGGCACTGCTGATGACCTACCTCTTCGGCGGTGCGCAGGCGCAATCCACCAGCGAGTATGGCGCAGAAGAACCAAGGGAGAAAAGGACATACAGCTGCCAGGGGGTTTGGAGGCTATGGCCGCATGCCGGCTGGGACGCTGCGGCCCCAGTTCGTAATGCCCCCTACTACGCTCTTACCCGTGGATCCGTCGAACGAGCCCAGAATGGCACTGGATCGGGCACGATCGCGATCTGGGACGAGGCTGCCGATACAACCGTGCTCTATGCGCATTCAGGTCAAGCAAACGTTGGTGAAGACGAATGGGTAGAGCCCGGTCAGCGCCTGGGTGTCCAGGGCGCACGCGGCAATGTAACTGGGCCGCACGTACATGTCGAAGTTCGCGCGAAGAAGCGAACTTCTGCCGCCTGTGGCGCCCCGGTGGGGGAGTACGACGGAGGCACACGGGAACCGGTTGACTATCTCTACGATGCACTGCGGGCCGCTCAACCCTGGCTTCCCCTTGGTGCGCTGGTTCAGCTCGAAAACGAGCGAGTCTACCGTGTTCACCGGCTGGAGGGACCCATCGCCGTCTTGCGTCACATCCCAAGCGTCGAGGTGTTCAATGCTGCCGATTGCAGGTTTGATCAAGTGCGCGTGCTCGTCGGTGCGGCGGCCGGACTGTACGACTTTCGAATCGTCCAGCCTTACACACAGGCGACAGAATTCAGCTGCGCCGGGGAAACCTGATCGTCCCCACATAGCCAACGCCGGTCCAAAAGGCCTTTGCTTGACGTTCAGCAGGCGAATGCCGAAGGCCATCAATACGCTTCAGCTAGGGACAACATCGAAGGGTTGCCAGGAGGTCCGAGTGCGACCCTACCGACACATGCTTGGTTTGTCCCCAGCAGGCTGCTGAGAAGGAGCGTACGCGATCACTCACGAGGTGGTTAAGCAGATGGGCGAAGGAGGTCTCTGATGCGCGGCGAAGCTGAGCGGCAGGCGACGATGATACTGGGGTTGACGCCGGACGGCCTCGTGCCCAAGGACCACCCGTTGCGGCGATTCAAGCCGCTGGCCGACTCGGCGCTCATCCGGATGTCGCACTAGTTCGACGAGATCTACGCGGACGACGGCCGCCCGTCGATCCGCCCGAGCACCTGATCAAGTCGAGCCTCTTGATGGCCTTCTACAAGGTCCGCTCGGAGCACCAGTACTGCGAGCAGCTGCGTTACAACCCGCTGTTCAAGTAGTTCCTCGACCTCAATAGCCTGTCCCGCACTTGATGCGGGGTCGATGACGAGCTGTTCCACCCGAAAGCGTTCACGAAGAACCGCGAGCAACCCATGGACGCCTATACGGCTCAGGTGTTGCTCAAGGAAGAGGTCAAGGAGGCGCGGCGTCGGCGGCTGCTGTCGGCCGACCACTTCACGGTCGACGGCACGCTGCTCGACGTCTGGGCCTCCCCCAAGAGTATTGTCCGTGCGACGAGCAACTTCCTGCTGCCGGCGGCGGACGCAACAGGCAGCGCGACATCACGGGCGAGCGTCGCCGCCGCGAGACTCACGAGTCGACCACCGATCCGGATGCGCGGCGCTAGCGCAAGGGCAAGAAGCAGGCGGCACGGCTCTGCTACATCTGTCATCTGCTGACCGTGAAACGCCACGGCCTGGTCATCGATGTCGAACTGACCGAGGCCGAAGGCCTCGCCGAACGCGACGCCGCCCTTGCGATGCTCGAACGCAGCGTCACCGGGCCGGCCACAATCGGCGCGGACCGCGCCTACGACACGCGCAACTTCGTCTGGAACCTGCGCAGCTTTGGGATCACCCAGCGTGTAGCCTAGGACCAGCGTAGACGGCGACCGGCGCCACGACCTACGACCCTGGTCGCACCCCGGCACCTATATGTCTCAGTCGAGGTTCTTCCTGAGCCTGCGCTCAGCCGTCGTCCAACATGGTCATGGCTCCTGTCATCCATAGTTCAACAGCCTGCAAATCGGAGGCATAGCAGCCGCTCTGCTCGAGCGCGCCAAAGACGGGGTTCGCGTCACCGATCGAGGCGCGCTGCTTGACGCATGGCGGGAAGATTACCGGTTCGATAGGCAGCACGTAATTCGAGGCCACATCCCAGCGCGAACGGGCGAGTCCCTGATCCGTTCGGTGGCCGAGGCGTCAGAACGGATCCGGGTGCAGTGCGCCGTTACCGCGCTCCCGGCGGCATGGTTGTGGACGCGACACGCCGGATTCAAGGCGGCGATCAACGAGAAGGGCAGCCAGAGCCTGCAGACCTGGACCGCCCCAGAGGCGCTTCCGCACATCGAGTCCGATCTGGCAGCCATCGTTACTCCGGGCCTCGATTTGGCCTTCAAGGATCTGCGCCTCAAGGAGTTGGCGAGCCTCATCCCCTCAGGCGCCGTCGCAACCCGGAGCATTCCCGTGTGCGGTCCGGGTGCCTTCACCGTTCTCAAGGCACTCGCCTTCAGCAACCGGACCGAGAACAAGGATGCGTATGACCTGTTCTATGTCTGGAGAGGGGTCGGCATCGACGATGTCGCCGGCAGCCTCGTTGCTCTCATGCCCAGCCCCTTTGTTGATGACGCTCTTTCGATCATCGAGCGGGACTTCTGCGACCACGATGGCCCCGGCCCTGTGGGGGTGGCTCACTTCATTGCCGGGGCGCGCGACGACGTCATTCAGGCCGATGTCGTCGGCTATGCGATAGAACTCCTTCGTGCCGCAAGCAGGCGATGACTTCGGTGCTCGGCATGGAGCTCCCGAGCTCTTTCGAGCTAGAGTGCCTGCCTCTTCGGCAAGAGTGGCTCCGGCGCTCGTCGGATCGCCTCAAGCAATGGCAAATGGAGACCAGTTTGGCCAGTGAGCAGCGCATGCCGTCTGCCGTGAGTGGTCGTCTGCTGCGGCCACCTGTGCGAACGAAGAGCAGTGGCACTGCCGGCGGGTGATGGAGTTGCAGAGCAAGGCTGTTGCGGCGACTGCGCTACCAACTTCCGTTGACCTGGTGTCTGGGCGGACTGCCGCCTAGTTTCCCACCGCGCCGAAGGGCGTGGGATGTGAAGTTGGATTGGCAGTTGGAGGACAAGTTTGGCGGCCGGTCAAGGATCCCTGGGCTCCGGCGGTATGCCAGAAAGGCCAGAGTTCGGATGCCTCTGGGTCGGCTTCACCTCCTGTTCAGGCTGTGTTCCGTCGACGGCTCCGGTAGGACCGGCCTTTGGTCGTGAGGATGTGTGGATGGTGGCCGAGGCGGTCAAGCAAAGCGGTGGTCAGCTTCTCGTCGCCGAAGTTCCTGACCTACTCGGAGATTTCAAGATTGGTGGTGACAATCGTGGAGCGGCCCTCCCGGCGGTCGGGAGCACCTTGGAGAATTGTTCGCCACGGGCCCGTTCGTGGGGCACGAAGCCTAGTTCGACGACGATCAGCAAGGTGACGCGGACGTTGCACTGGTTCAGGCGTGTCAGTGTGCGCTCGTCATGCGCCTCGACTGGGTCGCATCAGTTACCAGCTATCGCGATGCCGCTCGAAACGCTGGCCGAACTGCTCCACACTGATGCCAAACGCCCCCCGGAAGACTGTGGGCCACACGCCTCCTGTGCCGACGCCGCGCCAGACGTTCCAGACTGCATCCATGCCGAACTCGTTTGCCAGCCAATCAATCGCCAGCGGCCCAAGCTGGTATGCGCACGGATGGGCATCCGTGTAGTGCACTACAGGGGCCGTGCAATCCTGAGCCCATCTACGCATCTCTTCAACGGGGATATCGCCCCATGCTGGGTCCGTTCGCAACACCTCGGCTGTTTCCAGATGGGCTTGGCCTTCGTAGAACCAGGCCGGCACGCCATCGCTGCCAGACAACCAACGCCCCTCGCTCAGATGAAACTGCAGCGCATGCACGTACTCGTGCCGGATGGTGGCTCGGGCATTGACCAGGGTCGTCGAGTCGTACAAGTCAAGATTGGGGTTGGCGTACACCATAATCAACCCTGCCTTTGCGCCTTCGACTCGTGTTGTGTTGAAATCGCCACCCCACGCCGACAGCCACTGGAAGTGGGTGAGCTTGCGTTCGGCGACGGGGTCGCCGGCATTTCTCGTGTGCTCAAGCCAGGTGTCGAGGTCATACACGAAGTGAAAGCGCAAATCCTTGTTCGATGCTATGACGCCATCGCGCCTCAGGAAGTGCCGGACGGACTGGCGCACTGCCTCCTCGATCACGGCAACGTCGTCGTCTCTTTCTGGCTCACCAAAGAGGCCTACCTCAAACCCGGCAACCTCTGACGTACGGACATGCAACACTCGCTCGAACGCGACGGTGTAGGGCGATGAGTTCAGCCATCCGCCTTCGGTGCGGTCGCCCGGGAAAAACCGTGCTCGCGCAAGCTGGCGCTCGCCCCAGCCAGCCGCATGACGCTGCTGCAGGGCAAACTCGATATCGCCACCCAGCACCTTCCGTGCTGAGATGCGCACCTCGGCTGACTCCGCGTCCGCGCCCGCGTTGATGTGGCCGCCGCTGCGCCAGACCGCGCCGACGATGAGCGCTCCGATCATGATGCCAGCCGAGAACACGAGCAGGATCTTCATTTGCGGGACTGCTTTCATTGTTGGCCCTGAGCAGCGTATCCAACCGGCCGACTCAGGCGGGCGCCAACTCCACCGACGAGCTGCCCCAGAGCCCGACACAGGCGGCGGCTTGATTAGGGGCTGTTCACTCTCTTTCGTCATTAAGTGGATGCAGCCGAGGAGGATCAGGTTGAAGTACACGTGAGCGTGTTTGTGATGTCGGCAGGCGACACCGTGCAGTCGCTTGATGCGGCCGAAGTAGCGATTCGATCGCGTTGCGGGCGCGTTAGGCCTCGCGATTCAGACACGAAGGCTTGACCCGATTCGCCGTTGGCGGCGCGACCAGTTCCCAGCCGAGCTAGGCGGCCAGTGTGCATCTCATCGCCAGCGTTGGCGCGGTCGGCGAGCAACTGCCGCTGACCAGCTATGGGTCCGAGTCGCTCCAGCAACCAACGCCCTCAGGCCCCATCGCCCCACTGGCCCGGGGACAGGGTCATGGCCAGCGGCAGCCGATACTCCAGCACGAGCGCGTGCAGCTTGGTCGTCAGGCCTCCGCGCGAGCGACCGATCGCCCGGTCCCTCCTTTGCTCGGCGCCCTCATCGCGTCCTGATGCGCCTTCACCATCGTGCTGTTGAGCGAGACGCGGACGGGACGCTCGGGGTCCAGTTGCTGGAGCTGCTCTTCCAGTTCCTGCCGTTGCAACCCGGCGAAGACGCGCTCCATCACGCACGTGCCGATCCAGCGCCGCCCGCGTATGTAAACTGAGTGCTAGGGTCCATAGGGTTCGGCCAGGGCGCGCCAGCTACAGCCTTCTTTGGTGACGAACAGCCAGCCCTCAAGCACCTCGCGGGCGGGCAGCTTGCAGTTGCCGTGAGGGAACGACATGAGCGGCGCGATCTGCAACCCCTGGACGTTGGTCAATTGCATGTTCCCATTTGCCCGGCCGCCAGACCGTTCCGCCACTCTGACACAAGTCCCGATTCGTGTGAACAAGCTCTAGACGCGCCTCAGCATTCCCTATCAATCGACTCCAAATCTTCGCCGGTGATGGGATCGACCATACCTACGACGTTCGGACTCTTGCCGCCCTTAACGCAGGCCATATCTAACTGTGCCTGTGTGAGCCCATAGGAAGGCACCTGAGAGATACGATCCACTACGAACTCGCCTGTAAAGTCGACCCCACTGAGGTTTGCATCTTCAAGCACGACATTGCGCAGATTCACGTTACCAAAATTCGCTTCTTCGAGGTTTGCTCTCAAGAAGATGGCGTTCGAAAAGTCGGCTGACCAAAACTGGCCTCTCCTTAAGTCGGCATCAATGAAGTTGGGCGAGTAAGGCTCGGCCTCTTCAAGCGCAATTTGGCGTTCCGAACGACCTCCCACAACCTGTAGGATTCGTTGAACGTCTTCGCGCAGCCGGGCCTCACTACTTTCGTCGACTGAATCCACGTTGTTGTCTGCCGTTGGATTCCGAGCGAACTGACAAAGCTGTCTCATGACTTGAATGTCGTATTCCTCGGGGAACTCGTTCGCCAGGTCCTGTAACGCGGTTATGCCACCCATTCGAACGGTCAACGAGCGATCTCCGAGCATTTGCAGTCCTGTAAGGTAGCGTTGGGACGCGGAAGACTCTTCAGCCTGTCGGGCACTACTCTCTGCCAGCCTAATCTGCTGGTCCGTGAGACGAAGCTGTTGCTGAGACAGCTGTAGGTCATTCTGACTCACATCGAGTTGCTTGTCGCTCACACTGAGTTGCCTTTCCGCTACCCATCCTCTCCAGATTGCAAGTGGCAGTGCCAAGATCGCTGCCAAAATGAGCATTATGTTGCGAATCGTCGTGCTCAGAGACTCCTCGCCGTGTTTGAGCTCTGACAGAGCCCCCCAAAACTCCACCGAAAGGCCCAGGACGACCCCGATTGCGACCATCGAAACGACGGAAAACCAAAACGTGCCAGACTTGAGAACGTCCCTCATTAGCATGGCTCCTTCGACCCTCAAGGTAGCAGGAGTCCGACGCGCCACCTCTGGGACCATGACATTCCTGGGGCGGTGAGCGGGCGGCCCAGGAACGTTCAATCCTGCTAGCTGAGACACTTCTTGAAGGCCTGGTAGGTGCCGAGCTGGTGATTCCAGACCTTGATGGGAATGTCCCACGCAGAGGCGTTGCTATTGGGCTAGAAGTCGACCATGTCTCTGCGGCGGACGAGATGGGCCAGTCGAGCATAACGGTCTGGTGGCCTCCGAGGGGCCTTGGCCAGCTATCCAGTTGAAGTCGGCGGGTTGCATGGGGTGGCCGTCTGCGGTGATGGTGACGGCGATGTGGTTGTGGTGGGTGAGAAGGTTGGTGACGTCAGACTCGGTGTCGAGGAGCATGGCGAGGGAGCCTCCTAGGTCCGTGGACTGGGTGAAGTGGGAGGGATCGTCGGGCAGAGAGAAGTGAGGCCAGCACATGCGCACCCCTCCGTCGTCGTCGCATACGGGGCAATGCAGCGTGGCGAGGAAGTGGAGGAAGAGTTCCTCGGGCGCGGCATCCAGTGAGTCGATGTAGGCTCGCGACCGCTCGCTCAGGTTGGCGGTGCGCATGACGCGGTCAACCTAGGCGCACAGGCCTCCAGCATCGCGCGCTCTGCTTCGCTCAACACTATCGTTGCCGTCGCACACCTCGGTCGGGTACTCATCGCGTTCTACGACAGCCCAGACAGCCAAACCAACCCGACCAACACCTCCGCCACTTGTTCCCTGGTTTCGCGACTCAGGGCACTAGTGCCCCGCTAGTGCGGCATCCACTGCGTCGTTGTCTATATTGATGCATCTAATGTGACTCATGTATCGGGTTGGACTCTCCCGGAACAGACGGCCGAGAAAACCACTCAAGAACTCGCCGTCCCAATCTGCATCGCCGAAATCCAGAGATATATCGGCAACGCAAGTTAGGATATCAACCACGTTGGAGTGGAGGCGATCTGCGTCCGTACTCGTACCCGAGGTTCCTTCAACTGACGACTGAACGTGCAAAGTGAACTCGCCATCCTGGACGCTAACCACTACCCCGACTGCTCCCCGAGGTAGCTGTATCGCAGAACTGCCGGCAGGCCTATCGGACGGCGACCCGCGGTCTTCAGATTCGGGCACGCCATCGTCTTGTCCGCCTCCCACAACTAACGGAAGGCTCGTAGACACACCAGGCGAAGCGGATAGAGGAAGAATACGGTCAAGAAGCTCGGCATCACTGAGCCCAATTCTACAACGTACTACTGTGCCGCGATAAGGTATGCGACTTGCTTGTGAGACAGGCTTACTCTCGGGATCGCCGTGCCACAGATACGCTCTGCCAGAGTTCAGTTCAAATGTTCCGCCAGATTGAACGGCAAGTTGCTGGGTCAAATGCAGTCCATTTCCTTGACCTTTTGATTGGTCGCGGGTGATGCCGAGCTCAATCGAATCCAGCAGCAACTCCTCGTCGGTGTCATTTTGTCTTTGCCAATACGTCTCATGCCCGGATCGAAGGCTCTGGGGAATACCCATACCTCTGTCTGCCAATATGAACTCCACGGCAGGATTGCTGTGGTTGTGCAAATATGTGGCTTGGAAGTACCCACCCGTTTCCGGAAGTGGGCTGCGATCGGGATAATCGTAGGCGTGGTTCGCTACGTTGTCCATCAGTTCCATCAGAGCGTAGTCTACGCCGTCAAATGCGCTCGGTTCCAGCTGCGATGCGTTCGCCAGCAACTCAACCAACCGTCGTCGAAGATCTGCATCGTGGGCGGTGTCGATCCGGTCGTTGTTAGTGCGAATGGCGAATTGTGTAGCTGGGATGTGGCCACCCCTCAGGAGAGGGGTCGTTCTGTCGAACTCGTCAGGGTCGATGAAGTGCGCCCAATTGGCATTGCGGAATAGGTCGGCCGCCGATTGGTTGTACTCAGGCAGTATCAGCTTGAAGCGTGTGCCGAATTCATCGCGATATCGGTCGAGAACGGGGAGAACCGGGAGCATGAACTGTTCAGTGATGAAGCCACACTTAGAGAGATCGAACGTTATTGTGTCGGGTCGTCGTTCAGGAAGGGTGTTGCTGACTATGTCGTGCAGAGCTTTGGACAGTAGGCGGACGTGAACGGACTTCGAGAGTTGTGCATCTGCAGTACACCAGATGATGCTACCTGTGTCTCCCCAAGAGAGTTCATGCTGGTTGCTTGGTGTAGTCACGAATCGACCTTGTTGTTGAACTGTTCAGGTGAAGCGCCGGAATCGACGCGCATTGTGATGGCGCGGTCAATTGACGCTGCGACGGTTCGAGTTGCATTGCTGAAAGTTAGCTGAGAAAGGAAGGTGGCTGCACCTAATCGCAGGAAGAGGCGGCCGAAGGCTTCGTCGGCGAAGCCGGTCCCGAGGGTGCGGACGCCGGAGAAATCGATGACAACCCGGTTGTCAGGAGACTCGCTCAGGTACGCCATCAGCCGGGCTGCGAACTGCGCGCCTGCGGATCGGGACCCGTCCTTGTAGAGTGGTTCCGCTTGAAGTGCTATATCCACGCGATGCTCCTGCCGTGGGAAGAGAAGTCACTTCTTGTTCACACTGTAAGCGCGGCGTGGCGGATGCGCAATGTAGTGGCTAGGTGGAGTGACTGGATGTGTCATAGGTGACCACCAGGCTCCCATCATCGGCAAGATTGGACCCGTACCGTCCGCAGGCGATGGACTCTTTGGCGGAGTGAACTCTGCGATGGTAGTTCGGACGTTGGGTTTGCATTGGAACGACACGAGGAGGCGAGATGTCATGTTGGAAGAAGGGGTCCGGAGCCAATGCGATGTCTCATTACAGAAGGGAATGAACCGCAGCACGGTCGCGAGCTAACTCGACTTGCCGAATGCAATGCGATAGAGGGGGAACTTCGGCCGCGGCCACCCCTCGTAGCGATTCTGGCCGCGGCTTGAGGAGCTGGTCAGCAACTGGACTGAACGGACCGCGACGACGCATGGGGTGACGGCGACACCCCCGTTCTGTCAGATGTGACATGAGGGTCTCGGGGGTGACAAGAGGTGCGGGACTACCTGCACGAGCGGCTCTGTCAGAGGGGCGAGGCTTGCATCTCATGACTCTGTTGTGTGGATTGGGCGCATAAGGCCGACTTCTCGGTCATCCCGGTTGAACTGAACCGCGAGCGGCCGCGAATCTGCTGCTTCATCTGCCTATTGAAGTCAACCAACCGCGATGTCGTGCGGCTTCGGGAGCGCGATGAGCGGTTGTCATCCTTCGAGGACCACGCACGCTCCTTCGCGCACTTCGCCGCTCAGCGACGCGATCACGGCAATCGTCGCGATCTGCGACAGTCCGGTCCGTTGGGCCGACCGAGACGAGCGACTTCTCCGCTTCGTGACAGACCGTCAGCAATTCGAGGCAGAGGTCACCCAAGGACCCCCTTTGCCCCCATCATTCCGCTAGCTGGCCGTTTCGCTGGTCTATCCTGGAAACAGCGTCCACTAGTACCCACCGACGACTGCGAACGAACAGCACCTATAGGGGGCGGACTCCAATCGTGCGCACTTCAGCATCGGGCGCCAGGCGATTGTCTGTTGCGTTGATGGGCGGCATTGCGATCGCGCTGCTGATTACACTCATCCACTCACGCTCAGTTGACTCTTCTGAGACCACATCATCGGACACAGTTACGACGACCCTGTTTCCAGGCGACAACTTCGTCGGCTGGGTCGCTGAGCCTCTCCAAGTCGATGAGTTGTTTGACGACATCCCAGAGATCGAGCTCGTCTACCGGTGGAGCCCGAGCGCGGGTCGCTATGACTACGCGATGCCGGACGTCAATCTGAGCGCCGAACCGCTTGTTGAGATATCTGCGGAATCGTCGGCAGTGATCAGCGTTGGCGCTGAACCCCTGTCGGTCGACGCCCTGTTCCAGGCCGCACCGGACATCGCACTTGTCTACCACTGGGATGCTCCAGCGCGGCGCTGGCTGTTCGCTCTGCGGTACATCAGCTCTGCGCACTGGACCCTTGAGGTGCTAAAACCGGGCACGTCCGCGACTGTACGAACAGGCGCCGGCTCGCAATCGGCCGCCGCGCTGTTCGAGGACGCGCCGCAGATCGTATCGATGCATCGGCATGATCTGGAGGAGAACGCCCGCTCCTATGCGCTCCCCGGTCTGATCCCGGCCGCGGGCGGCCTGGAAGCTCTCCAGCCGGGAATGAGCGTGATGATTCGCTCAGGTGGCCACCAGCCGATTGAGTGGGAGCGTCCGCACTCGCCGGCTGCGGGAACGGTCAGACTGCTCGAAGGAGAGAACTGGGTTTCCTGGGCGGGGCGGGACGGCTCGAAACTCGAGCAAGTCACGAAGGGCATTGGCCGGGCGCTGATAAGCGCTCAGCACGGCGACGCGCTCTTCGAGGCCGCCAGTCCCGACAACGCCGCCAGGAGGGAACTCGTTAATCGCGGTGACCCGCTGAAGGTGACCGTCAGTCAATCTCTCAACTGGCTTCAGCCAACGTACGTGACGCCCACCATCGAGTTTCCGGAGGGCGCTTCGGCGCAGCTTCAAGGGCGCGTACGCGAAGACGTTCGCTCGGTGCTTGAGTTCTATGGGCAGGGCTATGGGGTACAGGCGGATGCGTTTGCCCTCAAGATTGTCGTCTCCAATGATCGCTGCGGATGGGCGGCTCCAACCGGCCGCCTGCTAGTCGTTGGCACGTCTACGCGGTGCAGAAACGTCCGATACACCCTGAGTCACGAGTACTTCCATGTGCTGCAGATGCAACTCAGTGCCACTCCCCGGATCGAACCGCAGTGGATGGTCGAGGGCACAGCACTGTGGGCCGAAGCCCGTCATGCGATGAGCGATGGCCAGCAGGGGCATTTCAACTCCCTGCGGCACCGCGCAATGGACGCGGCAAGCCGAGGGCCCGATCTGGATGGCTTTGATCCTCCATACGGCGGTTACGGCGGGACGGATCCCTATCCGGGATACATGTACGTTCTCGGCTACGCCGCTGTCGATTTGCTCCTGGGCCGAGAGGATGTCGGAGATCTCCTCGAGTTCTATCGCAACCTCGGTTCCGAGAGTGCCAGGTCAGGGGTTGAGTTGGGCGTCAGCAGGGACTGGGAGTCGGCGTTTCTCGATACCTATGGCGTGTCGGTCGATGACTTCTACGACGACTTCGACGACTGGCGCAGCGGCCTCCCAGGTCGCATTTCGTATCGCGGAGAGGCCGGAGATCGTCTGATTGCTGGTCGAGTACTGCACCGCGACAGGACGCCTGTGTCCGAAGCAATGATCTTCGTCTATCACGAAGAAGGGGGTTGGCCGCGAGGAATAGAGACAGACGCCAGCGGCAGCTTCAGCGTTTACGCCCCAGCGGCCGAGGAGTACAAGGCCATCATCGCACTGCCCCTGTCCTATGCGTGCCACAGCGGACACGCGAGTGGCCGATTCTTGGTCTGGAGACTGGATGCCGAGATACTTGTTGAGTTCACGGCGTCCGAACTGCACTCCACCACAGTCGTACTCCCGTTCGATCGGTGTCCCTGACATGTCCACGGCACCTCGGTTTGCGGGACAGGAGAGGGGTTACTCGCCCAACGCGTCCAGTCCAGGAGCGTTGAAGCGGGTCTCGGTGTCGAGGCAGCGCTTCCTTCGGCGGCTGATCGCCTCGGCCCTCACTCTCTGCGTCGTCCTGACCCTGGGGGCGGCGGTCGCGTCGGGGGATGGGGCTGCTGAGCAACCTGAGACTTACACCGTCCGGCTGCAACCAGGCGGCAACTACGTCGGCTGGACCGAAGCGGCCGCACCGGTTGACTCGCTGTTCTCTTCGGTGCCTCAGATTCAGGGCGTCTGGGCGTGGGACGCGGACCAGCAACGATTCCAGTTTGCGGCTCCGGCCGTGCCTGCTCCATTGTGGACGCTGCGAGATGTTGCGCCGGGCATGAGCCTGGTGCTGAGGATCGGCGGCGAACGGCCTGTTGACTGGGAGCGGATGCGGCGGCCGGCCCAGGGAACGGTCGAGCTCCAGAGCGGTTGGAACCTGGTCTCTTGGCTGGGTCGCGACGGGGCGCCTCTCGATTGGGTCGTGCGCGGTATCGGAGGATCACTCGAGCGCGTCGGACTCTGGTCGGAGGAAGGGCAAGGATTCGACCTCCACGAGCTCCCGATGAACCGCGAATCAAGCGCGACGCCGCAGCTAGCCTTCGGCGCCGCGCTCTGGGTCAAGGTCAGCCGCCCAGTGATCTGGCTCCAACCAACGGGAGTCTTGCCCACGATCCAGTTCTTCGGGGAGGCATCACCGCAAACGCAAGAGAACTTCAGGTCTGCACTCGAAACAACGCTGTTCTACTTTGCCGACACCTTCGCCGTCCAAGCGGATCCCGCAACCCTGAAGGTGACAGCGTATGGAACCTATCAGCAGTATCTCGACAAGATCGGCACAGCTGCTCCTGAGTACTTCGAACCAAGCTTTTGGACCCGCGGCGGCTGGGGCAGCGCTACCGACCTCTTCGCGCACGAATCGAACTTCGCCGCGTCCGACGGGCCGGGGCTCTCGCTCATGGTGCACGAATATGCCCATGTCGTACAGAGCCAGCTGTCGCCCGCATACGGCTGGCTGGATCGACAGGAACTTCCGTTTTGGATAATCGAAGGACAGGCGGAGTGGACCGAGCACCATATCGAGATCAAGGATGATCGCTCTGAATGGAATGCGCGCGTTCGGAGCCTCGCCTCGACCGGTCCGACGTTGGACGACGCGCCGTACACCGTCGGCGCGGTCGCCGTGGAACTGCTCAGGCGTGAACACGGACCAAGGGCGATGCTTGAGTATTGGCGTTTGCTCACCACACCCGATGCGAGCACCGGCCAGACGATTGACTGGCGGCAAGCGTTCCATCAGGCGTTCGCAGAGAACTATGCCAGTTTCCTGGAGCGCTTCCGGGAGTACCACGCAGACATCGCCGGTGACATCGGAACGCTCACGCTCAAGTTCGAAGACGGTGCCGGTGCGCCGCTGGCCGGTTGGACGGTCCGCATCTGGATTGGCGGCAGTGAGAACAGGTTCTACATCACGGACGAACAGGGCCTCGTCGAGACGGCGCTCTTCGCTGACAGGATGTATCGGATCGGTTACGGCCCCGAGAATCCCGCCCTGAGTGATTGCTGGTTCGAGTTCGGCGAGTCTTCACCGGGAGTTGGATTCGAGCCCGTCCAGCTTGGTCACAGCGACCGCCTCGACATCGTTGAGGTCGTGGACCTTGAGTCGCTGGCCAATCGAGCCGGCTGCGAGTAGGGCGGTCTGGGATGCTTCGTGAACCGCCTGACATTTGAGCGCCCACTGCACAGGGATGATCAGACCTCTGCCGTTCCCAGTCCGCGTCGGGTCCCGGATGATTCGTAAACAGAGATGCGGCTGCAGCAGTGGGGTCTGTTCCAGCCGTTTGAGCGCCACTGGTTCTCTACGAGCCAGCTTCGACACGAGATCAGCCCGCTCAAACAGCACTTGGCCATCGGTGACCCCAGTCGCGGGAATGTTCGGCGCTTCGACCTCGAACTTGGCTCGGTCGAACCGATAGTTGCGTCGCAGCGCCTCGTCGGCGACGGCTTCCAGGTAGACGCCGATGGCAGCGTTGGGATGGGGATGCGAGCGGAGACGGGCCAGCTGAGGGTGGGTGCGATAGCCCCGAATCTGGCCCGCGAGCACCTGGTTGGCAAGCAGCGCCTCGCGCCAGAGAGCGACTAGCCCGGCGCGGTCGGAGTAGAGGGATGCAGCGTCCAGGGGCTCGTCTGGACATCCCCGGCTCAAATGGACGCTCGGAGCCGGAGGGCGGAGTACGGCGCCGACTCTGAGCGTTCGCCTCTAGTTACTCCGTCGTCGGTAGCAGCATGGCGCCGATCACATGGATCACGCCCTTCGAAGCTTCGATTTCGACGATGATGACCAGCGCGTCGTTAATCCGCGCGCCGTCGCCCTCGACGGTGGTCAACACCGAGTCGCCCTGGACCGTGACGGCGGACTCGAGGGTGACGACATCAGCGGCTCGCACGTCGCCCGCGACTACGTAGTAGAGCAGGATGTCGGTCAGCGCGGGATTGTCCTCGAGCAGAACTTACACTCTGCCCTCGGGCAGGTCGGCGAAGGCGTCGTCCGTCGGGGCGAAGACGGTGAACGGGCCTTCGCCGGCCAGCGACTCGACGAGTCCGGCGGCAGTCAGGGCAGCGACCAAGGTCCTGAAGCGTTCATCGCCCGCGGCGATTGTGAGTGACGGAGGTTGCTAGGGGCAGAGAAGCTTGAAGGAACCGCCTACGTGACCCATCCGTAGAGCACGAGCACAGCCCGTTACCTTCGCGTCGGAGAAGCAGAATCACTCGAAGTCTCCATTGCCGCTACAGACGATGAAACAGCTGAAGCAACTCTCAACTTGCAAGGGGTTTGGGACGCGCCAATCCAGCCGAACCTACATCACTGCGGCGACTACCGCTGGGAGTACTCTCTTGAATCGGCCGTGTGCTCTGCGGCGCGGAGGTGTCTCATGCGATTGATTGTGGGAGCGCTGGTCGGCGCGATCGCGGCCGTTCCTGCGGCGCTACTCTACGCAGCCAAACAGTTGGTGGACTACAACAAGTGGGCTGGCGTTGGACCGGCCGGCGACGCCCTCGTCTCAATCGTCATCTTGCTGGACGGGAGCGTGATCGGCCCTTTGGTCGCGCCCTTCGGCAATCGCATACGACTGGCCGAGGCCAGGCAGCCGGACGCAGACGGGTGATGCTGCGCTCCGCTCCATTGGCCGCAATGGCGACGGTCGCGCTCCTGGTCGCTTGCGGAGGCGCGAACTATCCGCCTGAGCCGATCATCGACGTGAACGGCCACCGCTGGATCTGCGTTCTGGACGGCGACATGCAGCCGATCGCGCTGAACACGGACAGCGGCTACACCGCGCCAGCCGAATTCATCAGCCCGGACTCGAAGGAACAAGCTCGCTGGATCGGTGAGTGCCGAAAGGCCGATACCCGCCGCTCGAACGGCGACGATCAGGTAGCGGACAGGCCGAGCGATGCCCAAGGGATATCAGCTTCGTCGCTCACCAGGGCGTACGAAGACAACAACGTAGCCGCGCAGCGCGACTATGGCGATCAGCGCATGGTGATCAGCGGTGAGGTCACCGATCTCGGGCGTGACTTTGGCGACGACACGATTATCCAACTGCTAGGGCATCGAGAGAGCCTCGGGATACCTTGGAGTGTCGCATGCGTGATGCGTGACGGCGCGGCTGGCGCGGCCGCAAATCTTCGACCCGGCGACAGCGTCTCACTTGAAGGCGTCGTGCAAGGGCCGTGGCTGGGCTACATCATCAGGGTGCGAGATTGCGAGCTGCGCTAGACCGCCCACGCGCCGCTCGGCAGTTGGGCTCATCTCTTTGGCGGTTCTTCACCTGCCTCGCTTGCGCCGCCGAGCGGTCGCAACGTAGCGCCGCTCGCCGGTTGGTCGGTTCGGATCTGGGTCGGCGGCGGCGAGGACAGGTTCTAGATTGCGGACGAACGCGGCCTGGTCGACACGGCGCTCTTCTTGCGCAAGTCGTACCGGCTCGGATATGGCCCGCAGTGTCCTGCCCTGGGCGCTTGCTGGTTTGAGTTCTGCGAGATCTCACCGGGAGTCGGATTCGAGCCCGTCCAACTTGCTCGCAGCGATAGCCTCGACATCGTCGAGGTCGTGGACCATGAGTCGCCGGCCGATCGAGGCGACTGGGGATAGGTCGGTACCGGATACCTCGTTCACGACCAGACGTCCGAGCTATCACTACTCAGGGATGCTCAGACCTCTGCCGTTCCCAGTTCGCGACTGGTCCGGGGACGACTCGGAAGCATGGATGCGGCTGCAGCAGTGCGGACTGTTCCAGCTGTTCGAGCGCGGCAGGCGCGCGACGTGCCAGCTTCGCGGCGAGATGAGCCCGCTCGAACAGCATCTGGCCATCGGCTACCAGAATCGCCGGAATGTTCGTCGCCTCAACCTCGATCTTGGCTCGGTCGAACCGATAGTTCCGTCGTTGCGCCTCGTCGGCGACAGCTCCCAGGTAGGCGCCGATGGCGGCGGGGGGATGGGGATGCGACCGGAACCGCGCTAGCTGAGGGTGGTTGCGATAGCCCCGAGTGCGGCCGGCGAGCACCTGCTGGGCCAGCAGCGCCTCACGCCAGGCAGCGACGAGTCCGGTGCGATCGAGGTAGCGGGGATGAAGCGACCAGAGCCTCATATGGACATCCCCGGTTTCAATCTGCGTTCGGAGCCAGCGCGCGGCATACGGCGCCGGCTCCGAACGTCCGCCTCTCCCTACTCCGTCGGCGCCAGCAGCACGGCGTCGATCACGTGGATCACGCCGTTCGATGCTTCGATGTCGGCGATGATGACCAGCGCGTCGTTGATTCGCACGCTGTCGCCCTCGACGGTGACTGAGACGGACTCGCCCTGGACGGTGATCGCGGACTCGAGCGTGACCACATCGGCGGCTCTGACGTCGCCTGAGACGACGTGGTAGAGCAGGATGTCGGTCAGCGCCGGGATGTCCTCGAGCAGGGCTTCCACGGTTCCCTCAGGCAGGGCGGCGAAGGCGTCGTCGGTCGGGGCGAAGACGGTGAACGGGCCTTCGCCGGCCAGCGTCTCGACAAGACCGGCGGCAGTCAGGGCGGCGACCAGGGTCTCAAAGCGTTCATCCCCCGCGGCGATGTCGACGATTGAGCCGAGCGGCACCGGCGGCAACAGCACCGCGTCGATCACGTGGATCACGCCGTTCGATGCTTCGATGTCGGTGATCACCACGTTGGCGTCGTTGATCCGCACGCTGTCGCCTTCAACCGTGATGCTGACCGCTTCGCCGAGCACCGTGACGGCGGAGTCGAGCGTGACGACATCGGCGGCGCGCACGTCGCCCGCGACGACGTGGTACAGCAGGATCGCCGATAGCGCCGGAATGTCCTCAAGCAGGGACTCGACCGCGCCCTCGGGCAGGGCGGCGAACGCGTCGTCGGTGGGGGCGAAGACGGTGAACGGACCATCGCCGGACAGGGTCTCGACAAGTCCAGCGGCGGTGACGGCGGCGACCAGGGTCTCGAAGCGGCCGTCGGCGACGGCGATGTCGACGATCGTGCCCAGCTGTTCCGGCTGCTCAGGCTGTTCAGGCTGCGCCGCCTGCTGGGAATCTTCTGGCTCCTGCTGCTGCTCTTCCTGTTGCGCCTGCATCGCCTGCGCCTCGGGCTCGGGCGGCAGCAGGACGGCGTCGATCACGTGAATCACGCCGTTCGAGGCGACGATGTCCGTGATCACCACGTTGGCTTCGTTGATCCGCACGCTGTCGCCGTCGACCGTGATCGAGACCGGTTCGCCCTGAACGGTGACCGCGGACTCGAGCGTGACGACATCGGCCGCTCGCACGTCGCCGGCGACGACGTGGTAGAGCAGGATGTTGGTCAGCGCCGGGGCGTCTTCCAACAGCGCCGTGACTGTGCCTTCGGGCAGTGCGGCGAAGGCGTCGTCGGTCGGCGCGAAGACCGTGAAGGGACCCTCGCCGGACAGGGTCTCAACGAGCTCGGCGGCGGTGACCGCGGCGACCAGAGTCTCAAAGCGGCCGTCGGCGACCGCGATATCGACGATCGTGCCGGTCTGCTCCTGGACCTCTTGCTGCTCGGTCTGAGGCTGCGCCTGCTGTTCAGCCGCGGCCGGTTGAGCTTCTGGCTGGGGTTGAGCCTGCTCATCGTCCGAGCAGGCGACCGCCAGGGCCATGAGTAAGCCGAGAACGGCCACTCCTCCCGCCCGGAGCAGCGCCCGGGGTCCGAGACCCGGAATCAGACTTCGCATTTGCGTGGATCGACCGAGCATGTTGACCTCCCAATCGTGCGTCGGCATGCGTCCGGACTCGCTCGCCGGACGGACATATCGCGTCTCGTGCGGTCTATGTCCATCAGAGCATATGTAGATATCCAACATCGTGTCAACTATATTCAGCCTGTCAGCAAGACGCTGTGGAAAGCACCCAGCGGATGGACCGGCAACCCGAGAGCGACCTGCTTCGCGAGCGCTACACGGCGGCGTTGCTGTCCGGCGACGACCGCGAGGCGGAACGCGTGGTCCTGGATGCGCTCCAGCGCGGGCTCGCGGCCGAGGCGATCTACGTGCAGATCTTCGGACCGGCCCTGGTGGTCGTCGGCGAGGCCTGGCTGCAGGGCGAGCTGAGCGTCGCCCGGGAGCATCACGCGACCAGCGTGACGCTCGAGCGGATGGCGCACATTCGCGACGCGACGCGGCGTCGTGACGAAGTGGCCGCCGAAGTGGTGGTGGCGGCCGTGAGCGGCGAGATGCACTTCGTCGCGACGCGGATGATCGCCGATCTCTTTCATTTCGACGGCTGGGCGGTCGTCCATCTGGGTCCGGACACGCCGACCGCGGACCTGGTTGAGCTGGTGCGGGACCGCGGTTCAGACCTGGTCGCCCTGTCGCTATCGCACTCGGATCGGCTCGGCACGGCGCAGGCGGCGGTCGCGCAGCTCAAGGCGCTCGACCATCATCCGGCCGTGTTTGTCGGCGGCTCCGGGATCGGCGCCGCCGACCATCCTGAACTGACCGGCGCCGACCTGGTCTCATTGGACCCGTCCGAGGCGGTGCGCGCAGCGCGGGAGTTGCTCGGCATCCGCCGCAACCGGCCCACCCTGGAGTCGCAGCTGGACACGCTGGGACGTCGGGTGCAGGAGCTGCGCAAGGAGCGCGGCTGGAGCCAGCAGCGGCTGGCCTCGGCGGCGGGGCTCGACCGCACCTACCTGGGCACGGTTGAGCAGGGCAAGCAGAACATCACGATCGGCGCGGCGCTGAAGCTCGCCGACGCGCTGGACACATCGCTGGGCGAGCTGATCGAGCCTCGATAGTCAGGGTTGCGGGTCAGCCAGCCGAGACGGCCACCAGTTCCAGCGGCCGACGATCGCGACCAGCGCGGGGACGATCAGGGTGCGGGTGATGAACGTGTCGATCAGCACCCCGGCGGCGACCGCGAATCCGAGCTGCAGCAGGTCCTGAAGCGGGAGCGTCATGAGTGCGGAGAATGTGCCAGCGAGGATCAATCCGGCCGAGGTGATCACGGGCCCGGTACGAGAGAGGGCGCGCACGGTTGACTCGCGCAGCGGAGCGCGGCGGGCTTCCTCGCGGATGCGCGACATCAGGTAGATGTTGTAGTCGACGCTGAGTGCGTTGAGGAAGACGAAGAGGAAGAACGGCACCCCCGGTCCGATCCCGGGGTGGCCGAAGCCGACCTGGAAGACGAGCACCGCGAGCCCGAGCGTGGCGAAGTAGGTGTAGGCGATCGTCGCCATCAGGCAGAGCGGCGCGACCAGCGAGCGCAACAGCAGGGCGAGCACGAGGCCGATGGCGAGCAGGATGAGGGGCAGCACGACGAGGGAGTCGCGGTCGCCGGCGGTGCGCGTGTCGGCGGCTTCCGCCGTGTCGCCGCCGATCAGCACGGAGGATGGATCGAGTCCGGCCATTTCAGCCGCATCGCGGGCGAGCGTCCGCAGCTCCGGCACGGCGTCGAGAGCCTGGTCGGAGAACGGGTTCTCGCGCAGCACGACGTCGAGCCGCGCGGCCCCGCCGTCGGCGGCGACGAACCGCGCTGCGGCATCGGGCGGAACTCCTTGTGGTCCGTCGCTGCCGAACGGCCGGCTGGGACCGGCCACGCTGGCGACCGAGGGGTGACCGGCGATGGCCAGGGTGAGCGCGTCCAGGCGATCGAGATGTTCGGGCGTCAGCACCTGCTCGCCAGGAGGAAGGGCGACATACGCGCGGGTGGGCGAGAGTTCGCCGGCGGGGAAGCCGCCGCGCAGGAGTTCGAAGCTGCGCACCGATTCGGTGTTGGAAGGCAGACTCTCGAGCTGGTCGTAGTTGGGCCGGAACCCGAGCAGGCCCAGGATCAGCAGCCCGAGCGCGAGGGATGTGGCGGCGAGGGTCAGTCGAGGGCGCCGGACGACGAAGGCGCCGATCCGGCCGTAGATGCTGCGCCGCCAGTGATCAGGCTGGTCGCCGCTCTCGCTCGACTCTGCGCCCAGGCGGGGTTGCTTGGGCCAGTAGACGCGGCGGCCGATGATCGTGAGGACGGCGGGGACGAGGGTCAGGGCGGCGAGCATCATCAGGGCGACGGCGATGGCGATCACCGGTCCGAGCGACTGATAGGAGCGAAGGCTGGCGACGCCGAGCGCGGCGGAGGCAATCAGGATGGTCGCGCCGGCGGAGGCGACCGCGCTGCCGACGCCGCGCATGGTCTGGCGCATCGCCGTGTGCTTGTCGGCATGGCGACCGAGCTCTTCGCGGAAGCGGGCGGAGACGAAGAGGACGTAGTCGGTGCCGGTGCCGAACAGGACGACCGTCATAATCCCGGTCGTCTGTCCCGAGAGCGGCAGGTCGAAGGCCTCGGCGATCGCTCCGCCGACCGCTCCGGCGAGTTGGAAGACCAGGCCGACCGCGAGCAGCGGGACCAGGGCGATGATCGGCGAACGGTAGATCGCGATCAGCAGGGCGAGGACGAGCAGGACGGTGACGATCAGCAGCAGTCCGTCGATGTTGGAGAAGACCTCGACCAGGTCGACGATCAGGCCGCCGGGTCCGCCGACGGCGACTTCGGCGTCGGGCAGATCGAGGCCAGCCGCCTGCTCGCGGATGGCGAGAACCGCGTCTCGGAACTCCGACTCGGCCGGTTCGCCGGCGATGTCGACCAGCAGGTAGAGGGTCGTCCCGTTGGGCGAGACGAGCCCCGACGCCTGGCCCCTGTCGGGCCGCGGCGCGAGGACCTGCTGTATGTCGGAGGGGGCCTCGGGGCCGGTCAGCCACGATTCCAGATCCGCGACCGCCGCCCAGGTCGGCTGGCTGAGGCCGCCGGGTTCGCGCACGACGACCAGCGTCGGCGTGCCCGAGGCGGGGAATCGCTCGCGGGCGAACTCGACTGCACGGGTCGATTCGGCGTCGGCGGGTAGGAAGAGCGAGGCCTCGTTCTCGGTCAGCTCGCTGAGCTGGGGCAGCTGCGAGATCAGCGCGCCGGCGGCGACGATCCAGACCAGCAGCGTGATCCACTTGCCGCGCGGGCTGCTGACGAAGTCGGTCAGGATGTGCATCGCAGTTGTTGCGCCTTTGGCAGAGCGACGGTTGGCAGGTTGCCCGCGCTCCGTGTATGAAGGATATATCTCGCTAGGAGATGACGATAGTAGTCACGTGCAGCGCGTGGCACGTGCGATTCCAGGGAGTCGGTGATGCGTCGAGTCCTGATCTACTCGCTGCTCCTGTTCGCCGGCCTGGGGCTCTCACAGGCGCTGCCCGCGATTCTGGGCGGCGCTCACGACGGCGCGGCGAATGCGATCCGCGTGCTGACCATGACTGGGCTCGCGTTCATCATGATCCACGTCGGGTTCGAGTTTCACATCGACAAGTCGAGACCGCGGCAGTACGGCTGGGACTACGCCGTGGCGTTCACGGCCGCCAGCTTTCCCTGGATCCTGGTCACCGGCTACTTCATCTTCGTCATGCTGCCGTCCGAGTTCTGGACCAGCTTCGACGCGATCACGGAAACGCTGCTGGCCGGCCGCTTCGCCGCGCCGACCTCGGCCGGTGTGCTGTTCAGCATGCTCGCCGCCGCCGGACTGGGGGCGACCTGGCTGTTTCGCAAGGCGCGCATCCTGGCCATCTTCGACGACCTCGACACCGTGCTGCTGATGATCCCGCTGAAGATGCTGATCGTTGGGATCGCCTGGCAACTGGGGTTGATCGTCGTCTTCATGGTCCTCATGCTGGCCCTCGCCTGGGTCTTCCTGCACCGTGTCTCGATTCCAGTGACCTGGCCCTGGGTGATCGGCTACGCGGCGGCGATCGTCGCGGTCAGCGAGCTGCTCTACTCGGGCAGCAAGGTGATCGATCCCTCGGTGCCGATCCACATTGAGGTGCTGCTGCCGGCCTTCGTCCTCGGCTGCGTCGCCCGGCGGCGCGGCGGCAGCGGATCACAGGTAGCCGAAGACGTCGAGCGCGACCTGCACGAGGTGCTCGAACGGCCGGGCGAGCGGCGCGCCGCCCTCTGGATGTCGGCTGCGTTCATGCTGCTCGTCGGCCTGAGTATGCCGCAGTTCTTCGAGGGTTCCGACGCCCAGCATCCCGAGCCGACGCCTGCTGCGTTGCACGCCGCCGCGCCGGCCGACTCGGTCGACGATCCCACCCTGATCGGCGGGGTAGCAGAGGGCCGCTACACCGATACGGTCACCGCGAGCCAGCCGAGCATGGGCTGGGAGATGATCGCGCTGCACGTGCTCGCGATCACGGTGCTGAGCAATGTCGGCAAGATGTTCCCCGCATTCTGCTATCGCCGGGAGGCCCACTGGCGGCACCGGCTCGCCGTCGCCGTCGGCATGTGGCCTCGGGGCGAGGTCGGCGCCGGCGTGCTCGTGCTCAGCCTGAGCTACGGCATCGGCGGGCCGATCGTGACGGTGGCGATGCTCTCGCTCGCGCTCAACCTGGCGCTCACCGGCGCGTTCATCCTCGTCGTCAAGCGGCTGATCCGGGAGGTGCCCGAAGCGCCGGATCGCCCGTCGCCGAGTCGCGCCAAGGCGGTGGCGCCGTCGCACCAAGGGTGAGATCCTGGCCTAGCATTGATCGGACATGGGCTTTCACGTGGGCCGTCGCCAAGGGATGGCAGACGCCCGAGAGCGACCAGGCATGTAAGGAGATTGTCGCTCGGTCGCGAGTAGCCGTGGAGGCGCATCTTCGTTCGAGTCGGAAGCCGACTCCGGCTTGGACACCACGCTCCACCTCTGCCGCGGGCGGTTTGGGTTGCCGCGAGGGCATCGGTCCGGAGGATGACCAATGAGCGCCTCACCTACCGTAACAACGCGGATACGGCCGGCTGCAAAGGCTGCGGGGATCCGATTAGAACTGGCGCGTCCCCCCAACGCAACCTGCGCCGGGTCTATTCGCACGTCGAAGGAGGCAGGTGGATGCTCAAGCCGCGTATGTCTCGATCCTGCGTGTCCCAGTAGCTGAGTCCGCTCAGATCGTTAGTGAACCCATCTGGGCCGAACCAGCCGAGATGACAATTGTCCTCAGTGAACAGCACGACGACGACGTCCTGGCCGGCAAAGGGGATGTCGAAACCACCTCCGGAATCGGTCCGCTGAATCCAGCCGATGTAGCCCCGACTCATCCCTTCGCTACCCGGCCGCAGGTAGCCTTCGCTCGATCCCTCGACGAAGATCGTTAGGTTCTCCGCCGGTCGCCCATTGCCGTCGTAAACGACTCCGGAGACTCGAATCGTTCTTGAGATGGGAAGCCTGATGGTCACTTCCTGCGTCGAATCCGTCCGCAGGTCCAGAATTGTGCGATGCGCCCGAACCAGGCTCAACCCAGCCTCGGTCAGCCAACCGAACACTGCGCCCCCGGACTCAATCGGCGAGACGGCGATGGCGTATCGATCAGGCGCCACGTTGGCTTCGAATCGTCCCTGTGCGTCGGGTACGACCTGAGTCGCCTGCGACCAGTGGAACCCGTCATCCGACTCCGGGAACAGTTCGACCCACACACCGCGCGCACGCGGCTGCAAGGGTTGTCCGTCGCGGCCCAATACCGTCCCGGAAACGCCAGCATCACAGCCGGTCGCTTCGAGTCGGACTGTCCAGACAGAGTCGACGAGCTTGTCCTCGACGAGGATCTCGGGCGCGTCGAACCCAACCTGACACCCGCCGCCAACATCGACCGACTGCACCTCGTAGCGCCCCGCGACAACCGGTATCGAGCTCGAGCCTCCAATCGCCAACTCCGTGAAGTGCTGTCCTGGGTCGGGCGCGAGGAATCGAATCACGGCGGTGCCGTCGTACCGGCTGCCGTCGGGCGACTCGAGTTGAACCTGCAATCGCAGAGGAGGTTCCTGTGTCTGCAATCTGACCGCCCGTTTGAGCGGCGGCCCGAACTCCGGGGTCGCGATCCCGAGCAGCGCATCGAGATCAGGGATGGATATGCCGAACTGCTCGGTAAACACCGCGCGGGAATACGGATCACCGCCTGAGGCCAGATAGTGTTCCCCCGCGGGCGCCTCGCTCAGGCGGCGCACGTAAAGCAGCAGTTCCTCGGCCGCGTTGGTCTGGAGCAGCAAGTGAATCGCTGCCGCTCCGGTTTCGTATTGGTGGTGATCGTACACGTCCGTCGCGCTGCTCAGCCCGCGGCCGTCCGCCTGCGAACGTTGCCATCCGGACCTCATTAGCTCTGCGAACTCGAGCCCCTCCACGCGTGAGGCCGCTAGCCGTTGGGCATACATTGCTTCGCCTTCGGTGATCCAAAGCGGTGCAAGTGCGAGACCACCCCAGTCAGAAGCGGCGCTCTGCAATACGTGAAAGTACTCATGAGCGAGGATCGACTTATCGCCGCAGGCAATCGTGTAATAGATATCCCAGGACCTCGCGAACCCGCATGACTCCCGAGCCCGTCCGGTGCCCCACACCGCTCGAGACCACTCCAGGTTGGCGTCGATATCTGAGAAGACCACCACATGGGTCCCCGACACCACACCGCCAAACGTTGTCGCGAAGAGCTCTCGGTAGGCTTCCAATTCGGCCAGCGCCTCGACTCGTTGCTGTTCGGTCACTTCTCCGACGAAACTGACGGACGGACGCTCGCCGGTCAACTGACGCCAAGTCGTATCCTCGCTCGCTTTGATCCAAAGGCCTTCTCCGTGGTTGAACTCAGCAAGCGACCAACTGGAGAACGGCAGTGGAACAGGAGCCAGCCGCCAACGTTGGCTCGCCGCGTCCCAGCTGCCGGCCATGACTACCGAGTGTCGTATCTGGCGCAGGCCAGAGGCCGCGGGCACACGGTCCAGCGCCCGCCAAGCGACGAAGTTATTTCCTTCCCGCAGCTGCACGTCATTGTTGTAGGCGCCCCGCTCCCGAATCCAGGTGAACGACTCCGGGCCAGCCAAGCGAAGCCAGTAGGCACGCCCCGGCCGCAGGATCAGCGGACTTTGCGATCGTTCTTCTCGCGCTGTCTCGGTCCAACTGGCCGAGGCAAGGTCGTATGAGCCAACGAGATCGAGTGGGGAGATCACTTCGAATAGCTCGCCGACCGGCGCGGCCTGGCCGACCCAGCCGATCAAGTTCCAGCCTGGGTACAGCTCTGTGGCAATGGAGTCTCCGCCGTCGTCCGCTAGAACCAAGTTGGCCATAAGCACAACAGCCGTCAGGGCAGCGGCCAACCCGACTCTTGCACGACAAATCATGTCACCCGCTGTCCGTTCGCGTCGCAATCAAACACGCTACCAGCGTGCTCGCTGCCAACGATTGCAACAGGTAGATCCCAACCGGCTCAATGGTGGAGCGTGAGTGAACAATTGCAAACTACGCGGGAGTCGAAACTTTGGCCAAACTGCACTGGGCACACGGAGACCGGGGCGACAATTGCGTCCGATCCGGTCCAAGTCAATCCCTTCGCCGCTTGGCCCCCGACGCGACGGCCGCAGCGTTTGAGCGCCCTCCTTTACCAACGCTCGCAATTGCTAGGTCAGGCGACAGAATGAGTGGCGGTGCTGCAATCATTCGGTCCCTCGCCCGAAAGGCGCAGCAGCGGTCGGAAGATCGGGATCGCCTCTTCGAGCGTCGATTCACCGACGAGCTGCGGATTGACCGTCATGAGAACCAAGGTGGGACGCCGGCGAGTGTGGACGCCAGCGGTGGCCGTCCGGCCGACAAAGCCGAAGCAGGTGAGATTCAAGAACAGGATCGGGCGCTCTCTCGCCGGCTGGCCGCGGTGGCCCAGGTGACGCCAGCCACATGGCTCACTGGGATGCGTCTCCCCAGTCAGCCGAGTCTCATGAATCAGCGGTCCGTACACCTAGAATCCGGCCCATGCGTGCTTATGCGAGCCTCGGAATTGTGGTCGCGAGTGTGTTCTTGCTGTTCTCTGTGTTGTTGCCCGGCGAGACGTCGGCGGACGGGCCTCCGGGGAGCGATACCTCCATCATCCAGCTCGAGCGGGGGGTGAACTTCTTCGGATGGGTCGGGGAGGCGATGCCAATAGAGAGGTTGTTCGAAGCGGCGCCGGAGATCCAGTTGGTCTATGGCTGGGACGGCCAGCGCCAGCGCTGGATGATGGCGTCGCCCGTTGTGCCGAGATCTCTCTGGGGACTGCGTGAGTTGAGCCAGGGTCTCGCCTACGTACTGCGCCTGAGCGACGGCGCCGCGCTTGAAACACCGGCGTCCGAATGCCATGCGTCCAAGATCCCCGCCATCGAGCCGGGCCTTAACCTCATCGCCTGGACCGGGTGCGGCGCCGACTTGGCCGACGCCTTCGAGGTGCTGGGGCCGCTGACCTCGGAGATATCGCTTCTGGGCCGGGGATTGGGTCAGCCCGCCCGCTACTCCAGGGCCGACCTGACCGGCCCCTCCGCTGCCGCTCCGATCCAGACTGGCGCTCCGATCTGGGTGCACCGGAGCCGCCTGGCGAGTTGTCCCCGGCCGTTGCAGACGAACTTCACCTACGAGGCTCCCCAGGGCGCGGATCCTGAGCTCGTCCGGCGAGCAACGCGCGCGGTCGAAGATGTGATCGCGTACTACAGCGACCGATACGGGATTCGAGCGGAGGCCCTGCACGTGGAGTTCGAGGACAAGCCCTGGGGCGGATGGGCGAGCGGCGGCCTGATGAACATCGCCCTGGGCCGGTTCGACAGCGAGAGTGTTGGCTTCAGCTTGACGGAGGGGGCGCGGTTGGTCGCCCACGAGTACTGGCACGTGCTGCAGTTCGCCCTGTCCGAAGGGCGGAACTGGCCGCCCGTGTGGCTGGTCGAGGGGACGGCGACCTACATGGACAACAAGTATCTGGACTACAGGTCGCTGGCTCAGCACGAACTTGTCATCGACTCCATGGCGCCCAGCCTGGAGGCAACCTCCTGGTACGGGTTCACGGGCTGGGATTACCACGTCGGCGCCGTGGCATCGCGGCTTCTGCACAGCCGCGAGCCGGTGGGGGCGTTCATCGAGTTCTGGTGCGAACTGAAGGGCGCCGACTCCTGGCAAGGAGCCTTCGAGAGCGCGTTCGGGCTCCCCGTCAGTGGGTTCTACCCCGCGTACGAGGACGCGATACGAGACGTGCCGGTGAGCAACAGCTCGGAAGAGTACTTCCTCACACTGCCGCGCGGAACGGTCAGTGGGAGCGTCGAGTGGAGCGACGGAACGCCGCTGGCGGGCGCGCGAGTCATGGCCGACCGATTGGCGAGAGGCCCGTGGAGCATCACCTGGACCTCAACGCTCACAGACGCGGACGGCCGGTTCGAACTCGATCTGGTGATCGGTTGCTGCGGGGAGAGCAGCGAGGGCGGCGACCTCCGCGGCTATCAGCACCTGTTCAGCGTCGATCCGTTCAGGGATGGTTGCCAGCGGTTCTACGGCGGAAACGGATCCCTGGTCGACAGGGGGGCGGCACAGGTGTTTGATCTCGATCGGGATATCTCGCAGTTTCGGTTCGTTCTGCCGGAAGGGACCTGTGTTCGGGCAGAGCCGTAGTGGACGCCTAGCGTGTGCGTCCATTGGGACCATTAGGAATTGAGGGTGAGATGTGAGGTCGAGCATGGCGATGTGAGAGTGCTGGGTGGTGGAGCTTGGCGGCGACGACTTAGACCCGGACCGGCAATCTCAGGATGCCGTCCGTCTCAGACGCGCGAATGGAGGAGTCGGCAGGTGCTGGTGACTCCGAAGACGGCAAGGCAAGGGCCGTAGCTTCAGGCGAGTACCGGCCCAAAGAAAGCCGCCTAAGCGATGATGGGAACCTGACATATGGTGATAACTCAGCCGAGACTCGTACTGTCCGCAGCTACCCGGACGCCCGTCACGCGCTCCCCTTGCAATCCACCCCTATGGCCAGCCTTCGTCAGCCCCACAGCCCCACAGCCCCACAGCCCCATAGCTGGGAAGTTTACACATACCGAGCCCACGCGGCCCGGAGAGATATGGTATGCCGGGGTGTGGGGGAAAAAAAAAGAGGGGGGGGGGGGGGGGGGG